>CALWMN010000005.1 GCA_944381935.1 uncultured Mediterraneibacter sp.
TTTAAAACACTTACATCATAACTCTTTTCAGAAATAATTTCAACTAAATCTTTAAATTTATTGTAATTAAATGTCGTTTGGGAGACAATACAGATTTTTTCATTTTCATCAGGTAAAAAGTTTTCTGCATCCTCAAAATCCTGGATTACACACGCTTTTTCTCCTGCCCATCCCTTTATGCCCTGTACCTCAGGATGCCCGGGATTTCCAATTATTACGACATAATTCCCCTGTTCGCTCTGACTGCGGGCAATATTATGGATTTTTTTGACAAATGGGCAGGTGGCGTCGACGACCCTGACATTTTTCTCCTTCAAAAGATCATAGATTTTTTTCTCCACACCGTGGGACCGTATAATGACGGTGCCGCCCTCCAGATCTGCCAGCTCATCTTCCGTTTTAAGGACGGTCACGCCTTTGGCTTCCATATCCTTTATCACTTCCTCGTTGTGGATAATCGGACCGTAAGTGTAGATATTTTCTCCTGCATGTTCTGCAAGCTGTTCATAGACAGTATCCACAGCACGCTTTACACCAAAACAGAAACCAGCTGTTTTTGCCTTTGTGACTTTCATTCTCTGCTCTCTTCTCCTGTCAAGATTCTCTGCATAAACTACATATCCTGCCGACAACCTCCGGTATTGTCATGCCGGAGCTGTCCACAAGGACTGCGTCATCTGCCATTTTAAGCGGGGCGATCTTTCTGGTCATATCCCGTTCATCCCGTTCTTTGATATCTCTGGCAATTTCTTCAAGATCGCACTCCTCCCCCTTTTCCCTCAGTTCATTATATCTTCGATTCGCCCTTGTTTCAACACTTGCCGTCAGGTAAATCTTGACATCTGCATGGGGAAGGATATTGGTTCCGATATCTCTTCCGTCCATGATTACATCCTTCTCTTCTGCGAGCGTGCGCTGGAGATCCAGAAGCTTTTCGCGCACCTGGGGAATGGCAGAGGTTTTGGAAGCCATATTCCCCACTTCCTCTGTCCGGAGCATCCCCGTTACATTCTCTCCGTTCAGATAGATCTGCTGGATACCGTTCTCATACCCGATTGTCACCTCTGCATCCTGGCATGCTTCTGCGACTGCATCCCGATCCTCCGGGTCGATCCCTTTCTTCAGGAAATGGATCGCCAATCCCCGGTACATGGCTCCCGTATCTACATAGATATATCCCTTTTCCTTTGCTACCAGTTTTGCAATTGTACTTTTTCCGGCTCCTGCCGGACCATCGATTGCAACATTATATCCCATTTTTCTTCCTCCCTGTATCTGTTTTCTTTTCCCCTCTTTTACTGCAGGTTTCCCGCCGCACTGCTTCCTGCCAGATGGCCCGTAGACCAGGCGATCTGCAGGTTATATCCTCCGGTCAGGGCATCAAGGTCAAGCACCTCGCCGGCAAAATACAGTCCTTTTACCAGCCGGGATTCCATGCTTCCCGGATCAATCTCCCTGACGGACACGCCGCCCTTTGTAATAATTGCCTCCCCGTATCCCCTCAGTCCGGTGAGTGTCATGGAAAAATCCTTAATGAGGCGCACAAAGCGCATGCGCTCCTCCTTTGTAATATCACTGACCCTCTTTTCCGGGTGGATGCCGGTCAACTCCACCATTACCGGCTTCAGCTTTGAAGGGAACAGGCTGCCAACCGAGTTTTTAAACTGTCTGTTCTGATTTGCCTGGAACTCCCGGATCACCCTCTTGTCCAGCTGGTCTTCTGAAAGCGCAGGCTTCAGATCGATGTGGAGCACCAGTTCCTTTTCTTTCAGACGATTTCCGACAATGCTGCTGGCGCTGAGGATAACCGGACCTGTTACGCCATAGTGTGTGAAAAGCATCTCCCCAAATTCTTCATACAGCTTTTTCTTTCCGTCCGTTATCCTGATCCCGATATTCTTAAGCGACAGGCCCATCAGTCTTTCTGCATACCATTCTTTCACTTCCATTGGAACAAGTGACGGGGAAAGCTCTGTCACTTTATGCCCGCATTTTGATGCAAAGCGGTACCCGTCTCCTGTCGAGCCGGTCGACGGGTAGGAGATGCCTCCGGTGGCGACGATTACGGCGTCCGCGTACATCTTTTCACCGGAAGAAGTAAGGATTCCCTTCACTTCGCCATGCCCTACAATCAATTCCCTGACTTCCGTATGCAGGCTTATACTGACTCCAAGTCTTATCATTTCCCTTTTCAGGGCGGCAATCACATCGGAAGAATGGTCTGACTGGGGAAAGACTCTCCCTCCCCGCTCCACTTTCGTCCTGACCCCCGCCTTTTCAAAAAAGTCAACCGTCTGGTCATTGGTAAAGCTGTAGAAGCTGCTGTACAAGAACTTGGGATTGCGGGTCACAGCGGGAAAAAACGACTCAATTTCCGCATTGTTTGTCAGGTTGCATCTGCCCTTTCCGGTGATAAAAAGTTTTTTCCCCAGCTTCTCATTTTTTTCCAGAAGAAGGACCCTGCCATTTGATTCAGCGGCGGAAATGGCAGCCATCATGCCGGCAGCACCGCCCCCGACCACGATCACCCTAGTCATTTTCCGCTCCGCCTTTCCCGCTTCCCCTCTCCGTTTCTACGGATACTCTTCCGCTCACAGGATTCAGTTCATCCCCGCTGTACACCTGGTATTCCCCCCAGATTTCTTCCAGCATTTCCAGCGTGCTTACCACCTCTGTCTGCTTTTTCATACAGAGTGCCACGATCAGCGCATTGATCACGCTTAAGGGAGCGACTAGGGAGTCCACGATTGAAGCCATGTCGCTTCGGGCGATCAGGTTGCAGGAAGAGTAAAGGTTCATAGGAGAGTGTACGCTGTCTGTCAGAGTAATGACCTTTGCCTTCCTGTTGCTTGCAAATTCAAGCGCCTTTAAAGTCCGCATGGAATAGCGGGGAAAGCTGATCCCGACAATAACATCCTTTTCCCCGATGCGGATGAGCTGTTCAAAAATCTCGCTGGAGCTGTTTGTTGTCACCGCCGTCACCTCGTCGCAGACAAGATTCAGATAGAAACTCAGGAAAGATGCAAGGGGAGCACAGCTGCGGATCCCGATCACATAAATCCTCTTCGCTTCAAGTATAGTGTCAATGGCAAGATGAAAGGCTTTGTGGTCGATCGTGGAGAGAGTCAGTTTGATCTTCTCGATATCTGAATGAAGTACGGTTTCCAGGATTTCACTCTGGCTGATCCGCCCATACGTCACTTCCATTCTCTGTATGGAATTGAGCTTATTCCTCACAAGTTCTTCCAGCGCCTTCTGAAAGCCGGGATATCCTTTGTATCCAAGCTGCGTTGCAAAACGGACCACTGTGGACTCGCTGACGCCGACTGTCTCTCCCAGACGGGCTGCTGTCAGGAAAACCGCCTTATCATAGTTTTCGCAGACATAATCCGCAAGTCTTTTCTGTCCTTTGCTTAATTTGGAGTATTTTGATTCGATCCTGAGGATCAGTTCATTTGTAGTGTTTTCTGTCAGTTCCATTTCTTATGTTTCCTTGTCATAATCTCTTTCAAACCGACCGGGTATATCGCCTCAGCCAGGTGCGTTCCTCTTCGTTCAGATGAGGCGCAATCCGTGCATATACCTTTCGGTGGTAATCGTTAAGCATTTCGCGTTCCTCCTCTGTCATCCTCTCCGGGATCAGGGCGTCGAGATCGATCGGCACATACGTAAGGATCTCAAATTTCATAAACTGCCCATATTCGTTTTTCCCCGCCTCCTGGACAAGGAGAAGGTTTTCCAGGCGGATACCGTGAAAGCCTTCAATATAGATCCCCGGCTCATCTGAAAGCACCATATTTTTTTCAAGCGGAGGCGCCGGAGTTTGTCCTTCCTTCCAACGGAAATTGACGGGAGCCTCATGGATGTTCATCAGGTATCCCACGCCGTGCCCTGTGCCATGATTGAAATTCATCCCCTCTTTCCAGAAAACCTCCCGGGCGATACAGTCAAGGTTCGCCCCGGAGCATCCATGCAGGAAAGTGGTGTATGCAAGCCTCAGCATTGCACGGGCCACCAGGGTGAAATGCTCTTTTTCTTCTCTGCCCACCTCTCCCAAGGCAACGGTCCGGGTGACGTCTGTAGAGCCTTCCCAGTAATGCCCGCCTGTATCTGAGAGGAAGAGACCTCCCTTTTCCAGCTCCGTATTTGTATCTTCTGTCGCACTGTAATGTATCACGGCCCCGTGATCCCCAAACGCACATATGGGAGCGAAGCTCGCCCCCAGATAGCCTTCCTGTTCGGAGCGGAACCCTTCCAGTTTATCAGAAACAGACAATTCTGTCATGGGCATCTTTCCGATATTTGTTTTCAGCCAGTACATAAACCGCGTATGCGCGATCCCATCCTTTAAGTGCGCCCTCCTGAAATTTTCTGCTTCTGTATCATTCTTTACGCTCTTCATCAGAACAGTCGGATTTTCTGCACGGATGACTGTGACCCCTTCCGGGATACTGTGGAAGAGCGCATAGTTTGTACGGGAGGGATCCAGCAGAACGCTTTTTTCTTCCGGGATCTTTCCAGCCTCCACATAAATCTCCTCATAGGGGCATATGACAATCCCCTGATGTTCCAGATCCTTTTCAAGATCCCCGGAAATCTTCCCGGGATCAATAAAGAGCCTTGCCCCCTGTCTGTCGATTATCATATAGGACAAAAACAGCGGGCAAAAGTCAATGTCGCTCCCTCTCAGGTTCAAAAGCCAGGCAATGTCATCCAGGCTTGAGAGGACATGCAAGTCCACATCCCTGGCGGACATCTTTCCCCGCAGTCTCGCAAACTTTGAGGAAGAACTCTCTCCCGAATATTTCATATCCAGCGGGAACAGCTTCCCCTTTGGCAGTGGAGGACGTCCCTTCCATATCCTGCCAACCAGGTCGGCACTGTAACTGACCCTGCCGGATCTGCCGTGCGCAATTTTGGCATAGGCCTCTCCGTCGCTGCAGCGGACGGTCCTTCCATCAAATCCCAGAGTCCCCTGAAAAGGCAGCTCCTTTTCCAGGAACTCCTCAACCGTGTCCGTTCCCGGCTCTCCCGATTTATAAAGTGTGATCCCGCTTCCCTCAAGCTGCTTTTCTGCCTGAAGGAAGTATCTGCCATCCGTCCACAGCCCCGCCTTATCCTGGGTAAAAACAGCGGTGCCTGCGGAACCGCTGAATCCTGTCATATACTCACGTACTTTAAAAAAATCCCCGACATACTCGCTGTCATGGTAGTCTGCGGAAGGCACGATATATACATCTATTTTTTCTTTTGCCATCTCCTGCCTCAGAAGCCCGATTCTTTCTGTGATTCCCATTGTTATCCCTCCTGCGGGTTTATTCACAATACCTATCATACCACTAAAAGATTCCCAGCACAAACATATTTCATGCAGAATCCTGTGGAAAGCCCTGACTTGCCTGGCCATTGGCCACTGCAACGCGAAACAGAGCCGGCGTTGACGCCAGCTCTGTTTTCCTGTCACTTATACGGGATATGCACCGTTTTCTGTATCTGCCACCGAAGCGTCAACTTTTGTCTGCTGCGCTTCCCTGTATTTGAAAAATTCAACTGCTACCTGTGGGAAGAGTGCATACGTAAGGACGTCCTCATCCTGCTGAATCCACCGTTCACACTCTTTGCGGAGCGTATCAAGCTCATTTGGGATCAGGTCTGCCGGCCGGCAGGTGATGATCTCCGCGTCTTCCCCGAGCACTTTCTTCTGCACTTCAGGATTCACCGGCTTAACCGTCGCCCCGTATTTCCCGGCAAGGATATCCTTTGTCTCCTTTGTTGCCATCTTATACCGCTCTCCCATCAGCACGTTGAATACAGCCTGGGTACCCACGATCTGTGAGGATGGTGTAACGAGCGGCGGCTCGCCGAGATCCTTCCGAACCCGCGGGACCTCCTCCAGCACATCGTAGAACCTGTCCTCTGCTCCCTGCTCTTTGAGCTGTGAGGTGAGGTTGGAAAGCATGCCGCCCGGCACCTGATAGAGCAACGTCTTGATATTGACGCCAAGGTTCGTCGGGTTCAAAAGGCCTGTCTTCAATGCGTCGTCCCGGATCGGGCGGAAATAATCCGCAATCTCAGCCAGGAGCTGCTGATCCAGTCCGGTGTCATAAGGGGTTCCCCGGAATGTCTCAACCATAACTTCCGTCGCCGGCTGAGATGTGCCAAGGGCAAACGGGGATATCGCTGTATCGATAATATCCGCCCCTGCCTCTACCGCTTTCATATAGGTCATGGATCCGACGCCCGACGTGTAATGGGTGTGCATCTCAATCGGGATGCTGACAGCCTCCTTTAAGGCGGTGACAAGCTCTGTTGCCTGATACGGGCAGAGAAGCCCTGCCATATCCTTTACGCAGATCGAATTTGCCCCCATATCCTCGATTCTTTTTGCCAGGTCAACCCAGTATTCCAGGGTATATGCATCCCCAAGTGTGTAGGACATTGCGACCTGGGCATGTGCATGTTCCTTATTTGCCGCCGTAACCGCCGTCTGAAGATTCCTCATATCGTTCAGGCAGTCAAAAATACGGATAATATCGATTCCATTCGCCGCTGACTTCTGCACAAAATATTCCACAACATCATCTGCATACGGGCGGTATCCGAGAATATTCTGACCGCGGAACAGCATCTGAAGTTTTGTGTTTTTGAATCCGTCGCGGAACTTGCGCAGCCTCTCCCACGGATCCTCCTTCAGGAAACGCAGAGACGCGTCGAATGTGGCGCCGCCCCAGCACTCTACTGCATGATACCCTACCTTGTCCATCTTGTCGACAATAGGAAGCATCTGCTCGGTCGTCATTCTGGTAGCAATCAGGGACTGATGTGCATCACGCAGAATTGTCTCGGTTATTTTCACTGGTTTCTTTTCCATTTCTGCCATTTATTTGTCCTCCATATATTACTTAACGCCAAAGATTGCCATGAATGTTCCCGCTACAACCGCCGTACCGATTACTCCGGCTACGTTCGGTCCCATTGCATGCATGAGCAGGAAGTTAGTCGGATCAGCCTCCGCTCCAACTTTCTGAGATACACGTGCTGCCATCGGAACGGCCGATACACCTGCAGAACCGATCAACGGGTTTACCTTTCCCTTTGAAACCCAGCACATCAGCTTGCCGAACAGAACGCCTGCCGCTGTTCCAAAGGCAAACGCAACCAGCCCGAGGATAACGATTTTAATCGTATCCGTATTGAGAAATGCCTCCGCGCTTGTCGTCGCCCCTACTGAGGTTCCGAGAAGGATCACGACGATATACATCAGAACATTGGCAGCCGTGTCTGTAAGCTGCCTTACCACGCCGGACTCCTTGAACAGATTGCCAAGCATAAGCATGCCGACAAGAGGAGCGGTCGTCGGAAGTATCACACACACAACGATCGTGATAATGATCGGGAAAAGGATGCGCTCAAGCTTTGAAACCGGACGAAGCTGTTCCATTTTGATCTGGCGTTCTTCCTTCGTCGTTAAAAGCTTCATGATCGGCGGCTGGATAATCGGGACAAGGGACATATAGGAATATGCCGCCACGGCAATCGGACCTAAAATCGCAGTCTGCTCCAGCTTTCCGGCAAGAAAAATGGAGGTCGGGCCGTCCGCCCCGCCGATAATCGAGATCGCCGCCGCCGCTTTGTCTGAAAACCCCATCGCCATCGCACCCAGATACGCGGCAAAGATGCCAAACTGAGCCGCTGCTCCCAGAAGGAAGCTCTTGGGATTGGCAATGAGCGGGCCAAAGTCTGTCATCGCTCCGACTCCAAGGAAAATCAGAGACGGCAGAATGGACCATTCATCAAGTAAATAAAAATAATACAGAAGGCCGCCCGTGCCGTTAGACGCATCTTCCGGACTGATCATAATATCGGGATAGATATTCACGAGCAGCATACCAAAGGCAATCGGAACAAGCAGCAGGGGTTCAAACCCGTGCTTGATTGCCAGATAGAGGAACAGGCAGGCAACACCGATCATGATCAGGTTCCCGACCGTAAGGTTCATGAAAGCGGTCTGCTCCACGAGGTTCCCCAGAGTAGTTGAAATATATTCCATTTGTCAAACCTCCTGGTCCTGTTACTAATTTAATGTAGCCAATACTGCTCCCGCCTCAACAGCGTCTCCAACCTGCACATCGATGCTGGCAATGGTTCCCGCTTCCGGGGCAACAACCGGGATCTCCATCTTCATCGCCTCAATGACAACAACTGTGTCACCCGGCTGTACGCTCTGCCCGACGCTGGTCGGAATCTGGAATACCTTTCCCGCTGCTCCGGCTTTCACCTGTATCTTCCCTGCACCAGCAGCTTTCGGGGCTGCCGGCGCCGCTGCCGGCTTCGGGGCAGCTATCGGAGCAGGGGCCGCAGGGGCAGGAGCAGGAGCCGCTCCCTTCTCTTCTACCGTTACATCGTATACATTTCCGTTTACTGTGATCGTATAATTTTTCATTCTATAATCCTCCTGGTTAATTCCATCTATTTGTTTTTCTTCTCTTGATTGATCTCACAACAAAGCCGTCCGCCGAAACGCCTTCTGAGGCTGCGACCGCTGCTGCGATAACCGCCGCAAGCTCCGCATCGTCCGCCGTTTCATGTGTTTCCGGTTCCGTTGGCGCATCGAACGGTTCTGCATCAGCTTCCTGGCTCTTTTCTGGAGTCTTTCTCAGTTTTTTCTCAAGAACCGGGATAAACTTCAGAAGATAAATAACAAATGAAAGGAAAATCAAAACAACAAAAACGGTTCCCATTCCCAGGATTGTATTCATTCCGGCTTTCTGGAGAATCTCGCCCGTTGAATACTCTGCGCTGATTGTCAGGTTTTCCATGTTCATACTTTCGTCAAATACAATCGCAATGGTTGCATCTCTGTCCTCGAACTTTGCTTCCGCAGTCAGCGTCGCCCCGTCATTGCCTGTCGTCATCTCAAAATTATTCATACTGACGAGGCTGCCGCATTCGCTTACCCCTGCCTGCCATGCACTCATCATGCCGAGGAAGCTGTCGCCCTCAACTGGAAATCCGGTCTGCATCAGCGCCAGGTTAAGCTCCAGGTCAGACAGTTCAGAAAAACTGGAAAACTCCTGGTCTGACATACTGCTAAACCACTGTACAAACAGTTCCGAATACTGAGCCAGTTCCGTCTCATCATATTCCGTTGTGTCAGACTTGCCACATCCTGTAAAACAGAAAATGAGAATGAGGACAAGCCCTAATAAACTGATTTTTTTCTTCACTTTGCCTCACCTCACTAAACCGTACCGTGTTTCTTATCAGGCAGGTCCTCTCTCTTTGTGAACAGCATCTCAAATGCCCCGATCACATATTTTCTTGTATCTGCAGGATCTATGACTGCGTCAACATAACCTCTGCCTGCTGCGGACTGCGGACTGGACTGAAGCTTCCGGTATTCGTCCGCCTTTTCCTTCCGTGTCTGGGCATCCGCATCAGCATACATAATACCTGCCGCAAGATCCGCATCCATCATGCCGATTTCGGATGAGGGCCACGCATAGACAATATCCGCCCCGACAGACTTGCTGTTCATCGCGACGTAAGCGCTGCCAAAGGCTTTGCCTGTGATAACATTGACCTTCGGAACAGTCGCATTTGCAAAGGTATAGGTGAGCCTTGCGACTGCTCTTGCCATATTTTTCTCAGACTCGACCGTTGCCGCAAAACCTGCCACATTTGTCAGGGTGAGCACAGGAATGGAAAAAGCATCGCAGAAATTGACAAAATCAATCGCTTTTTTGCATCCGTCAACAGTAAGGGCGCAGTCAAAAGACCCCTCTGCCTCTCCTTCTTCATTGTAGAGTTTAGTGCGGTTGGCAACAGCGCCCACTGTCATCCCGTTAAGGCGGACAAAGCCTGTCACCATTTCTTTCGCATAATCTTTTCTGAGTTCAAAAAAACCGCTGTTATCCGAAATATGGGAGAGAACAACAGCCGCGTCCTCCGCTGCCGCTTCTACCCCTTCACATATGCGGTTCAAATCGTCCGTACAGGTGTCGTAGGAAAGATCGTCTTCATAATTGGCAGGGATCATACAAACAAGGGAACGGATTTGCCCCAGAATTTCTTCCTCAGTGCCGGTTCCGTCGACAAGTCCGGCTGTTGCGCTCTGATATTTTGCGCATGATGTATCGCATCTGGATATTTCGTTGCCCTCCAGTGCATTTGGCGAGTTCACAAAGAGTTTCCCGTTCTCTTCCATAAAAGTAAAGTCCGCCAGTCCCGGAACAATGGCCAGTCCGCCGCCGCACATGCCGAAAATCGCGGTGATCTGCGGGATCACGCCTGACGCCATGCTCTGCTTGTAGTAAAGGCTGCCAAAAGCCTCCAGCGCATCTGTTGCCTCCTGAAGCCTGAGTCCGGCGCAGTCAATCAAACCAATCACCGGCGCCCCCATCTTCATTGCCATATCATAAATGTTCGCAATCTTCTTCGCATGCATCTCCCCGATAGATCCGTTTAATATATCCGGATCCTGGCTGTACACATACACAAGATTGCCGTCGATCACTCCATATCCTGTGATAACACCATCGGATGGAGCTGCTTTTTCTTGCAGGTTGAAATCGGTGTTTCTTGCAGTGACAGCACCGCCGATTTCAACAAAGCTTCCCTCATCAAGCAATGCGGTAATCCGTCTGCCTGCTGAGTTTCCTGTTGCATTGTAGCTCATAGTCTAGTCCTCCATATTATTGAATTTGTTTAAAATAAACCAAAATCTCTGCCTATTCTAGTATATAACATACAATTTAGAATTGCAATTATTAATCTAAATTTGTCACAAATGCAAAAACGGCAAAGAAAAAACACCAATTTGGTGTTTTTTCTATACGGCCTCACTTCCGGTTTCGGTACTGAACCGGGGTGATATTATACATTTTTTTGAATATCCGGTTAAAATGTTCCACATTTTGATAGCCTACCGATTCTGCAATGCTCTCCACCGTTGCACTGCTGCTTTTGAGCATAGCGCGAGCTTTTTTCATGCGGACCTTTTTCAGGATATCACCGAAGGTCATTCCCGATTTTTCCTTAATATATTTGGATAAATATGGCTTAGACAGGAAAAACTTTTCTGCCAGGCCGTCAAGCGTTACATCCTTATAATTTTGATAAATGTAATTTGTAATCTCCAGGAGGCGTTCATCCTTATTGATCTGGTTTTTTGAGATCTCTTCAATCTTATTTACGGCGACAACAAGCGCCTGGATGGATGCCTTGATGATATCCGGATCAATTCCGACTCCCCAGTACCGTTTCTTGTTGCAGATAACGCCCACATATGCCACCGCACGGGATGACGATCCCTTGGTCAGCGAATGTTCCTCATAAAACGCCAGCTCATAGCTCACGTCAAAATAATGCTTGATCGCATTGCTCACGGCATCAAGGCGCCCGTTTCCAACACCGGTAATTTTACGGTCCTGGTCATTATAGTGAATAGTCGCCTCCGCTACTATGCCGTCCTCCTGCCTGAAATGACACTCATCTACCGTAAAGACTGGTTTTGCGCTGATGTAATTGTCCTCAAATATATGGTATACCCAATCAGGCGTAAGCTCCCTGTGCGCTTTGTCGGAGACGTCTTTGACGAGATACCCGACCTCTTCTTTCATCTTCTCCGGCAGGCTGATGCCAAAGCTCTGCTTGAGGATATAATTTACGCCGCCCTTTCCGGACTGGCTGTTGATCCTGATGACATCGGAATCGTATCTTCTTCCCACGTCCTTCGGGTCAATGGGAAGATACGGAACACTCCATTTTTCACACTGTTTCTCTTCCCTCCATGCCATACCTTTGGCAATCGCATCCTGGTGCGAACCGGAAAAGGCAGTAAACACCAGCTCTCCGGCATATGGCTGGCGCGGGGAGACCTTCATACGCGTAACCCGCTCATAAACCTCGCAGATATCGCTCATATTTGAGAAATCAAGTCCCGGGTCCACTCCCTGGGAAAACATATTCATCGCAAGGGTAATAATGTCCACATTGCCGGTGCGCTCTCCGTTGCCGAACAGCGTGCCCTCTATCCTGTCCGCGCCGGCAAGAATTCCAAGCTCCGCATCGCTTATCCCCGAACCGCGGTCATTGTGCGGATGGAGGGAAAGAATTACGTTTTCCCTGTGAAGCAGATGTTTGTTGAAATACTCAACCTGGCTTGCAAAAACATGCGGCATAGCGTTTTCCACGGTTGTGGGAAGATTGATAATCGCTTTGTTATCCGCTGTCGGACGCCAGATATCGAGCACGGCATTGCATACCTCAAGTGCATAGTCCACCTCTGTCCCCTGAAAGCTTTCCGGACTGTATTCAAAAGTAAAGTTTCCATCTGTTTCTTCCGCGAGCTTTTTTAAAAGCATCGCCCCATCTGTGGCAATCTGCTTGACCTGCTCCTTGTTTTTCTTGAAAACTTGTTCCCTCTGGGCCACAGATGTAGAATTGTATACGTGTATAATCGCATGCGGTGCGCCTTTCACAGCTTCAAAAGTACGCTTAATGATATGTTCCCTTGCCTGGGTCAGAACCTGGATCGTCACATCGTCCGGAATCATATTCTGCTCGATCAGAGTTCTCAGGAACTGGTATTCCGTCTCAGACGCGGCGGGAAATCCTACCTCGATCACTTTGAATCCGACATCTACGAGCAGCTGGAAGAACTCAAGCTTTTCATCCAGGCTCATCGGCTCAATCAAAGCCTGGTTCCCGTCACGCAAGTCAACGCTGCACCAGATCGGCGGTTTGTCGATGGAATCCTTTTTCACCCAGTCATAGCATGGCTCAGGCGGCATAAAATAAGTTTTTTCATATTTTTCCCAATTCTTCATGGCAGTACGTCTCCTTATATTTTATCAATTTGATTGCTTTATTTTATTCTTGTCTATACTAACACAGCTCTGGCTCTCCCGCCAGTGGCAAAATTAATCATTTTTATTGATTTATTTTAATATCGGTTGGATATCGGGTTCTCCTATAGCAGAAATATATCAACAATGTAAGAAAAACAGGGCAGGAAGGTTCTCTTTTTGACGCCTTCGGATGCATAGATGGGATATGATTTTAATTCTGCCCCGTGCAGGCTGTATGTCACCGTCCCGAGACGCTCCCCTTTTGCCACAGGCGCGGATATCCTGTCCGGCATCTCATATTCTGTCTCTATCTCTTCATCATCCCGTAGCAGGATCCGAAACGGAGCGGTTTTGACGGTAAGTCCGAGCGTAACTGCCCCACTGTCAGGAAAGCCTTTTTTTAGCCCTCCTTCTACGGACAGGGAAAGGTTCTCCTGGAAGGTTTTGATCTCCTGGTAGTGATAGTTCTCCAGTCCATAGGACATCAGTTTTCTCGTATCCGACCATTTGTACCCTTTGTTGTTTGGCCATCCGCAGGCAAGCAGGGACACGATAAAGGTTCTCTCATCCTGCCGGAGGGCGCCAACATAGCAATAGCCTGCGTCTGCCGTAAACCCGGTCTTGCCCGACAGGGCGCCTTCCATCATGTTAAGAAAGGAATTATGGTTTGTGCAGCTATACGACCGGTTTCCTTCGGCATCCGAAAAGCTGTGGGCAGGCGTCCTTGTAATCTCAAGGAAAGCATCGCTTTTATCAGAATCGAGAATGCAGTACTTCATAATGCGGGCAAGATCTTCAGCCGTTGTATGATGAGTCCCGTGTTCATCGTCCGCGTCAAGCCCGTTCGGCGTAATAAAATATGTATTCAGACACTGCAGCTCTTTTGCTTTCCGGTTCATCATGCCGGCAAACCCTTCCACGCTTCCGCCGATATGCTCTGCTATCGCGACGGCAGAATCATTATGTGATTCCAGCATGAGGGAGTAGAGAAGATCCTCCAGATAAAAGCTCTGTCCGGCGGTCATTCCCAGCTTGACCTGGGGCTGCGAAGAAGCCTCTTCCGTCACAGAAACCAGGTCTGAAAGACTGCCTTCTTCCAGCGCAAGTATGCAGGTCATAATTTTTGTCGTGCTTGCCATCGCACGTTCTTCCTGTCCATTTTTTGCAAATAAAATACGCCCGCTGTCTGCATCCATTAAAACCGCTGACTGGGCGTATAATTCCGAAGGGATTATCTCATTTATTTCTTTTGTCTCCTGTGCTTTTGCGCTGTATGGCATATAGAACAATAACGAAACAAAAAGCAGGACGCACAGCAGGATACCTGTTGTCCCCGTTTGCTTTCTTCTCATGGCAGCTCTCCCGTTCTGCACTGTCTCACTGAGAATTTATGCCGGTTTCCGCCGTCTTAGAACAACATCAGATATCAAGTTTCAACTGGACCTCATCCTCCGCCTCTTCTTTGAAGTGTTCAATCTGCTCGGGATTCAGGGACGGAAGCTCATCCAGGGACTGTACACTGAACCGGCGGAGAAATTCCTCTGTCGTTTTGAACAGGAGCGGTCTGCCCGGCGCGTCCAGCCTGCCCGCCTCCTCCGCCAGTCCATATTCTACCAGCTTGTTTACCGCATGGTCAGATTTTACGCCGCGGATCTTTTCGATTTCCAGTTTGGTAACCGGCTGCTTATAGGCTATGATCGAGAGCGTTTCCAACAGCACGTCGGTAAGCACATACCGTTTCGGCTGTTTTGCCACACGGATAAGATACTCGTACATTTCTTTTTTGGTACACATCTGAAAAGCATCGTCCAGCTCTATAATTCGTACCCCTCTGCTTTCCTGCTCATATGTGTCCATCATATTGTGTATGATCCGTCGGGTCGTATCTTCGTCGTGCTCGATCGCCGCCGCAATCTTGGCAAGCTCCACCGAATCCCCCATTGTAAACAGGATCGCTTCAATTGCGCCCTGAAGCTTCTCTATCTCCATCCTTTTGCCCCGTCCTTTCAATCATGATCTCGCCGCAGTTCTCTTCCTGCTCCACATGGATCTCGCCTAACTTCATCATTTCCAGGACAGCAAGAAATGTCACAACAATCTGCATTTTGCTCCCCTGTTTCTCAAGCAGCTGGCGGAAGCTGAACCGCCGGTGCCGGTCCATGTATGTGTGAATATAGGAGAATTTCTCCGTCAGGGATACTTCTTCCTTTTCTATTTTGCCGAATTTGCTTCTGACCGGATCGATCTTATCACTCTGCCGCTTCATCACATCCTGGAAAATATCGTGCAGTTTTCCCATTGTGAGATCTCCCAGCAGCACATCCAGGTCTACCGGTTCGACATATTCTTCCACTTCTTCCGGGATGGTGGGCGGCTTATACAGCACCATATCCGAATCGACCTGCCGGTCCTTCAGTTCATATGCCATATACTTGTACATTTTATACTGGAGAAGCTGTTCGACCAGTTCCTGTCTTGGGTCTTCTTCCTCTCCGTCTTCTGTCACTTCTTTGGGCAGGAGCATCCTGCATTTTATATCAAGCAGAGTTGCAGCCATGACAAGAAATTCACTCATAATATTCATGTCTTTCCTCTGCATATTTTTAATATACTCCATATATTGATTCGTGATTTCCACAATCGGTATATCGTAAATATCGATTTTATTCTTATCTATAAGGTGCAGGAGCAGATCAAGCGGTCCCTCAAACACCTCTAACTTTACCGGTATTCCCATAGAGTTCTCCTCAAAAACATTTCAAAAGCATGTCAATATTTCTATTATAAGGGAACTCATCTGTTTTTACAACGGCTTTTTCAGGCAAAGTGAGATCACCTCCGGCATGTTGAAAAGGCGGATGTTGATCGTATGTGTGCCAAGCCCCCGGCTGACAATGACCGCTTGCTTCCCCTCCACTGTCATCTCCCCGGAATAGCGCGGGAACAGGAAAAACTGCGGCGTTACCACCCCGCCGATTCCCGGCAGGCGGACAACGCCACCGTGAAGGTGCCCGGACAGAATAACGTCCGCCCCCCACTCCCTGTATGCTTTTGCATAGGAAGGATTGTGGGCCATCAGGATGCGGTATTCGCCGCCCCCGTCCCCTGCATGTGCCGGCGGAACACAAAGGCAGTCCTCTATATCTGAACTGTCCACAGCAGGCTTTTTCAGCTTCCCATAGGTAAACAGGGGAAGCTCCAGGCCGCTGATCATGAATTTTTTCCCGTGGAGCACGAGATGCTGATTTTCATTTTCCAGGAATGTAACGCCTTTTTCCTTCAGCCTTTCTCTGTATTTTTCATAGGAATACATATAGTTTTGCGGTTCTTCCTTCATCCTCTGCTCATGGTTTCCATTGGCATAGTATACCGGGCAGATGGCAGGCAGCTTTTCTACAAACTGCGCTGCCGGCTCATAGGAAACACTTTTCTTCCCCACCAGCATGTCTCCGCCTATCAGGATCAGGTCCGGCTCTTCTTCTTGTACGGCACGAAAGAGTCTGTCATTATTTCTCCCGTATACCGCATTGTGAAGATCGCTCATAAAGAGGATCCTGACATCCCGGTTAAGTCCCGCAAGCTTTGCGGGACTTAACGTATAGTGTGTGATTTGAAATGTGTGCAGCTCCCGCCTGATCTCCATAACGGCCGCCGCCAGCAGGATAACCGCGGCGATGACCAGAACCCATACTCCAGCCATGTCTCCCTCCTTGTATTTCCACTGGCAGCCGGACCTTTCTGCCCGGCTGTTTTTCCATTATAAGGCATCCCCCTCTTCTATTACAACTATTTTCTCTCATTTCGCCTGTATGATTCCCTATAGCAGCAGTTCTGCGGCCGTCCGCATCAGGTAATCCCAAAAGCCTGCCTTTCTGACATCTTCTGCCGCCAGAATGTCCACTCTTCCTATTTCATTTCCATCCAGAGAATATACGACATATCCGATCACATCCCCTTTCTTTACAGGAGCCTGTACCCCATCTTCCATTTTAACCGTTTTTTCTATCTGATTCAGATTCGCCCCCGTGGTGTCCAGATAGGAAAAGGAGTCCGCATATTCGCCTGAGACAGTCTCTGCCATCCCTTTCTCCACTTTTACCGGAGCCGGATCCTCTCTTTCTTCGTCCGTATACACCTGGCATTTCCCAAACCCATAGTTCAGAAGTGCCACGGCATCCTGGAACCGCTCCTTGGAATTTTCCGCTGCCATAATAACTGCAATCAGCTCAACGCCGTTCTTTTCTGCCGTCGCCGACACACAGAATTTTGCCTCGCCTGTCGATCCGGTCTTTAATCCGGTCGCATATTCGTACTGACGCACCAGCTTATTTGTGTTAGTCAGACCGAACTCTGAAGTTCCTTTCTCCGTTGTATGTGTGATATTTTCCATCCATATCATACAGTAATCATGGATCTGCGGGTACCTGGTAATCAGTTCCCTGGAGATGGCTGCGATATCCCTGGCACTCATCTCATGCCCGTCTGCGTCCAGGCCGTTGCAGTTCACAAAATTCGTATTTTCGGCTCCCAGCTCCGCTGCCCGCTCGTTCATTCTCCTGACAAACTCATCCTCATTCCCGCATATGTACTCTGCCATCGCGACACAGGCGTCATTCGCGCTTGCCACAGATATGCATTTCAGCAAAGTTTCCACCGTCTGGACCTCCCCGGCTTCCAGAAACACCTGGGAGCCGCCCATAGAAGCCGCATATTCAGATGTTGTCACTTCATCTTCAAGACTGATCGCCCCACTTTCAAGCGCGTCAAAAATGAGCAGCATGGTCATGATCTTGGTCACGCTGGCAGGCGGTCTTGCTGTATCTGCATCTTTCTCATAAATAACCGTCCCTGTAGAGGCTTCCATAAGAATTGCAGAAGGGGCAGATATCTCCACCTCCGAAGTAACATCCCTGTTTTCCTCATTTTCTGTATTGTCTTCTTCGCCAGTTTCTGTTTCCTCGGCGCAGACTTTCCCCATATCTGCTCCCGGATGACAGACCGTTATCGCAGTAACCGCCAGGATACACACAAGAATAGCAGCCAGTAATTTTTTCATCCTAATCTCCTTGATATTTCGTCTGTTAAAATATAAGCTGTTTTCCCTGGGATTATACCTGATCCACCCTCTTCTGGCCGTGTTTTTGCGATTTTAATGCAATTGACTTTTGGCAACAGTTGGCGTATATTAATTTCGTGGGAGAATAATGGTTATGATTAATAAGGAGGTCATTCATGAAATCGCGCACTTATTATGATGTTTTAGGTGTTTCAAGAGATGCGACTTTAGAAGAGATCACGACCGCAAAAAATGCATTGGCAAAAGTGTATCACCCCGATGCGAATATACAAAAGGATATTGATACGACAGCTTTCATGCAGGAAATCCTGGAAGCCTATACTGTATTGTCAGATCCTGCAAAGAGGGAGGCGTATAATCACGAAGTTTTTGGCGAAGCCAAACGGGTCTTTAAGACGTTCACCGTAGGGCCTGAAGACGGTGAAACAGAAGAAAAAGCAGCGTCTTTTGTCACATACTGGAATGCCGCAAGCCGTCTTAATGAGACACTTGACCAGAGCCTTCGCCTGATGGAACGTGAGTCCCATAAAAAGAGGCTGCCACTGAGAATCCTTAATCGGATCGTAAAAGAGAAAGCCTCCCGGGAAGATACATACCGCAATCGACAGATCACGCAGCTTTCCATGCAGGCGATTCGATACATTACGATCCTGAAGATGGCAGATATCCCAATGGAATACTGGCAGCCTGACGCCATGAACTGGATGCTGGTACGCTGGGGTCAGAAGCAAAGCACGGATTATCGTATTCTGTTTGCGCGTTATGACTCATATATTGAAAAGAACAAATCCAGTTCTGAGAAAATGAAACTGCGTTCCCAAAACCGGCAGTTTCACCATAATCTAAAGAGGTTACTCTCCTACGCTTTTGAGGCGTAGGAGGCATTCCTGAAGCAGCGCTTCACACCCTTCTTTTACATCTCTGTAAGTATCGTCAAAATTTCCCGTATACCACGGATCTGCAATATCCTGCCCCTTCCTGTCTGTAAAGTCAAGAAGCTTCGACACCTTCCCATCTGGGTCTCCATTTCCAATTATCCTGCCGATATTCCGAATATTCCAGGTATCCATCCCTATGATATAGTCAAACCGGACGTATTCCTCGCGGCGCATCTGGCGTGCCCGGTGGCCTCCGCAGGGGATTCCCGCTTCCTTTAACTTCCGCTGTGTTCCGCGGTGGACCGGGTTTCCGATTTCCTCGCGGCTTGTGGCCGCCGAGTCAATGTAGAACTGATCCTCAAGATCCATTTTCTTTACCATGTCTTTCATAACATATTCCGCCATAGTCGAACGGCAGATATTTCCGTGGCAGATGAATAGTATTTTTATCATATCTCTTATATCCCTTCAAAAGCCTTCAAACCTTGATACTACAGACTTTCCGGCGCTTTTCTCAATTTTTGTGTCTTGTCCCAAACCTACGCTATTCTTCGTAAATCTACGCAGATTTACGGGCAAATGGTGTAGTAAAACTATTTCTTAGATATTTCGATGCCATTCTTTATTGCGTAAATAACCTTTGGATCATTTATCTTATATAAAACCCCACCATTATTTTTTTCTCCTGTGTTTACAACTAATCCAATATTCTCCATGCCAACCACATAATTATTGGTAGAACTTCCTGTATTAGCTTGTGTATTCATTTGGTTTTTCGTAAATTCTATTGTAGTTAATTTCTGCAAATGTTTTATGTAACTATATATATCCATCGAATTAGACTTTGCTTTTGGATTACGCGGATAATATTCATAAAAATTAAATCCCTTCACAAATTCTACTATGCCTTTCCGTACCGAATTTTCAGAAATCTTATTATTATTTGAATCCATTTCATATTGTTTCGTAAATATGCAGTTTAAAATATGCCACAAATCTCTTGGATTCCCATTAGATAATTCAAAAATTTCATCAATACTTTCCTTTTGAACACTATCATCAAATAAAGATTTATAATCTACTATTTTACCATCACTAAATACCAATAATCTTTGATTCAGAGCCTTTTCTAACGCACCCATCGACCATGACAATAACGGGCAAAAATGTTTTTGAGTTCTAACTTCTGTTAATATTCTTCTAAACGGTATTTCCCAAACACTTATAATAAGTTGAATATTTGAATTTTCAAGTATCTTATTATCTGTTAACAAAGGAAGAAAAAATTTTGACACTGTTTCTGCATTATTTTTCATTCTACCATCTTCATCGAACTTATCCAAAATAATAGTAATTCTACTGTACCCAATTTTTTTCAATATGTCGCATAATTGAATAATCAAGTTATAGGATGCATCTATTCGTTCAAATTCTGTATCGGTATCTAAATTAATTGTGGGGAGAAGGTTTTTTATTCCGTTCTCCTCTACAGGTGGAAGCCACATATAATAATTTCTCAAAACATCATTTACTATATTTGTTCCTGCAGTAAGTCCATAATTTATAATAAACCGAATCAAATTAATATACTTTTTTATTATTTTCTTAGGTTTTGATAATTGTATGGCTTCAATTTTCTGCGCCAATATATTTTTCGTCGTCGAAGTAGTATACTGACTTAATATCATAGATAGAAAAATTCGTTCATTTTGGCTTAATCTCTTAAGTTTTTTCGCATTGCCAATCAGATATTCAAACAAACAGGCCGCTATGTTTCGAATAAGTAAATTATAATATTCTTCTATACTGGGCTCTATATTTAACATAGAATAATCATCAATCATACAAAGAAAATGCTCTTGGGAATTCACTCCTCTTTGCAATTCAAAAAGAAGTGCGGTTTTTCCAATTCCTTTATTCCCCCTCACTATAATACTCCTATTACCCTCAAAACTGCTTTTTATTGAATCGTAATTATCTGCTCTAACAAATAGTTTATCCGCATACTTTTGTTCATTCTCTGCAGTATATAAATTAAAAGGGTAATTTTCCAACCCCATATTTTTGATATAATCATTAAATCCTCTCTGATTCATGTAATACCTCTTTCTTCTGTTCCTAAAAAATTCTTAATCATTTTCGTACTCTTTGAATTGACAACATCATTTTTTAACCATTTCTAAAGTATAATTGCACTTTTTACTCATCACTTTCCATTAACTTCTTCAATTCCTCTTTGCTTGGCAATACTGTCAAATACTTGCTTGCAAATATCTGGTTATTATCCTCCGGCAAAGTCATTTCTACCACTGCATCATTTTTATTTTTACATAACAGGATTCCTATTGTCGGATTTTCATCTTCCAATTTTACCTTTCTGTCATAATAATTCACATACATCTGCATCTGTCCTATGTCCTGATGTTTTAACCGACCAATCTTTAAATCAAAAAGAACAAAGCAACGCAACAGACGATTAAAAAACACTAAATCTACTCTATAGTGTTCATCTTCAAAAGTAAATCTTACTTGCCGTCCAACAAATGTAAATCCTCGCCCCAATTCTAACAAAAACTCTTGCAAATGGTCTATTATCTTCGTTTCCAAATCCGTTTCTGAATATTTTGCAAGTTCCGGCAAACCTGTAAACTCCAATACGTACGGGTCTTTCAATAAATCTTCCGGTTTCTCGATTATTTGTCCTTCTGTTGATAATCGCTCTATCCCCTCTTTATCCCTGCTTAATGCTAGTCGTTCATATAAAGCACTATCATACTGTCTTTCCAGTTCCTTTATCCCCCATCCGTTATGAGCTGCCTCAATTTCATAAAAGTGTCGTTCGTCTACATTAGGAATACGCATAAGAAAAACATAATGCGAAAAACTTAGGAAAAATTTCCTTCCTTCTTTCGTTGCAGGTAAGTTTTCAAATTGGGTAGACACTTTCTGCCCAATCTGATCTTTAGAATATACTACATAGAATCTACGCATTAATTTCAGATTCTCCACGGAAAATCCTTTTCCTAAGCTCTCAGTCAAACGTTTTGACAATTCTTTAAGAATGGCTTTCCCATATTCAGCACGTTGTTCCCCGTTCTGTTCTTCTTCTACAATCATTCGTCCTACTTCATAGTAAGAATAGACCATCGAAATATTCAATGCCATTTTTGCCTGTTTTCTAGCATTTTTAAGGATGTCTAATACCCTGTCAAAAAAATTATTTGTCACAATATTTTTCATGCAATACCCTTCCTGTTAGATTGGGTAGAAACCGTCTACCCAATTTATATCATAACAAAATACCCCTCAAAATTCTACAATAATACAAAGCCCATCTAGCTTCCATTTTCCTTTGTCATATCAAGGCTCTATCCCAAATCAAAATGGTGTAGTAGTGGTATAGTAAGCGCCTTTCTGCTTCACGAAACCATTGATTTTACTGGATTTTCAGGGGCTTTTCAAGATACTGCCGTGGCAGATGAATAGTATTTTTATCATGTCCGCATTTCTCCTTAATTTTTTGTTTTTTCCATATTTTTAGGCCATTTCTACCACTTACAGGTTTACCTGTTCTTCGTTTATTTTTTATAAATCCTCATGTTTTGGCAGTCAAAGGTTATACCCCCTCATCTTTCCCATTTTTTTCAGTAACAGTGCCGTCTTTGATTTACCAAATTCAACATAAGGAGCCATTCCGCTAATGGATTTCAACATTGTCCGGCTTAAAGACTCATATATTTTTCTTTCGTCTTCCGTCAAATTTTTCGCCGTATATCCAATGTTTAAAAGATAAATACTCATTTTTCTAACATAGATAAATAACTGTCCAGCCTTTCATTCACATATCCTGCAAACAATTTTTCCATAACTCCTAAATTGTGCTTCACATAATATTCATCAAAAGCATTATAGTAGGCAACCCGATCTGTAAATTTAATGTCAATCGGCGGATATCCTGCTTTCATCAGTTCCAGGTTTACAAGCAGCCGCCCTGTACGGCCATTACCATCTATAAACGGATGAATACCTTCAAATTCAATATGGAACCGTGCAAGCCTGGGAATAGTATGCCCGGTGCTGTTTCTATAAGTTTCCAGCAACTGGTCCATCTTAGATTGGATAAGATAAGGCTGTACCGGTTCATGTTTTGCCCCCATAATTTTTACCGGAACCCTTCTGTAAATTCCACGGTCATCTTTTTTATCCGCCAGTACCAGATAATGAACCTGTTTTATCACACTCTCTGATAGCGGCACCTGCTCCTTTACCAGATCCCGTACAAAGTAAAAAGCTTCTTTATGGCCTACCGCCTCCATATGGTCTTTGAGGGGCTTTTGCTCAATCGTGAGACCACGCAGCACCATATCTGTTTCCCGCAAGGTCAGCGTATTGCCTTCAATCGCATTGGAATTATAGGTATACTCCACCACAAATTCTTCTGTAAGACGCTCTGCCTCCCCTTCTGTCAACGGGCGCCTGGTGTCCAATTCTTCTTTCTTTCGGTCAATCATCTCTAACAGGCTTTCCGCAGACCTGTATCGGCCATCCACCGGTTTCTTTGCATCTTCCGGAATCCTCCAACTACGTCCCTTACGGATAACTCCCGGGATTTTTCCTCCTGAGCATAAGGTTCGTACTCTTCTGTCTGAAATCCCCCACTTCTCTGCCGCTTGCTTCACTGACACATACATAAGTATTTCACCTCGCTTAGACAATAATATACCCCATTATCGGAATAATAGCAACGTTATCGGAATAATATTTGGGGTTTATCGGAACAATGTAAAAAGAGCCGACAGATATCTTTGGCTCTCCCGAATCACTGTTTTCATATGATTTACTTCCATTGTTTGAAGTAGTCCAATACAACGTTATTTTTATATCCTCTTTCGTATTAATGATTTATTTTGACATCATTGTCACAATTTGCGTTGTCCTTTTCCTATGACGGAACAACAGATATATTAAGCTGAATAGACTGCCTTATTGAAAAAGATATCTGTAAGTTTGACGAAACCATATATGACAATATCTGTTTACATGAACGTTATCCAGAGGAACAAGCCTATTCTCATATTAGACGAGGGTACATCTGCTATTGATATGCAGACAGCATATGATATTGAAAACAGGTCATTAAAATTGTAATGTTTAACGCTCATAACAATTACTCATCATTTAGAACCAAACTTGAGGACGTTTTAATCCTCTTATCAATACATCCTATTGTTTTTCAGAATATTATCATTTAAAGAAATATAGGACAGGCTTGAACCTGCATTTTCATTTGTATTTGCTGGCATCACCTCCATCATTCAAGACCATCTGTGAAAACCGCATCTTTAATTTTTTTGGTTACTTCAAAGGTTTTTTTCATATCTATCTCCACTATCTTTAATTTAGCTTCAAAAATATGCAACAATCAGCTGATCTGCCATCTGACGTGGCTCCCTTCTTCATCCCGGGTCACGATCAACTGATCCTCGATCTCCTGTTTTAACTCGGTGACATGGGAGATGATCCCGATCAGCTTTGAACTGTCCGCCATATCCTGCAGCACGCGGACAGCCTTGTCCCTGGAATTGTCATCCAGCGAGCCGAACCCTTCATCTATGAACATGACATCAAGATTTACGGATGCCGCGCTCTCCTGGATCTGGTCTGCCATCCCGAGCGCAAGGGACAATGCTGCCATAAAGGACTCCCCTCCCGAGAGCGTCCTGACTTCCCGCTCCTTTCCGGTCACTGCCGAATATACCATCAGGTCCAGTCCTCTGTTTTTCCCCGCTCCTGCCCGGTCAAGGTCGCACATGCGCAGTTCAAACTGCCCGGCGGACATCTCATAAAACCTGCGGTTTGCCGCATGCAGAATACGCTCCAGATAGTAACGCTGTACAAAAGTCTCGATGTCCATGCGAGAACCTGTCACCTTTCCTGCCAGGAGGTTATAGAGATTTTCAAGACGGCTGTGCTCTTCCATGACTTTGCCGCGTTCTTCCATCACAGGGCCCAGAATCCTGTATACATCTGCGTCTGCCCTGTAATATTCCTCCACTTCATTCAGTGCCTTCTGTGCAGCCTCCATTTCTCCCTCTGCCTTTCTCTTTTCCTTCTCCATCACTTCCAGGTCCGGTCTTTTCCTCCCGTTTATCGCCTCTTTTGCAGTGTGCTTCATCCGCTCTGCAGCCGCCTTCTTTTTCCGGTAATTATCCACCTTTTCCCGGAGAGTTTCTGCCTCGCTTCTGCCATATGTTTCCGTCAGATTCTTCCACTGCTCCTCTGTCATGGATTTGCCGGATATAAGCTGCTCATAATCTGCTTTCCTGCGCCCGCACTCCTCTGTCATGCGCGGGAGTTCCGACTGATAATGGCTGATCAGTGCCTGCGTGTTATCTTTTGCCGATTTTGCCTGTTGTTCTGCAGCCCTCGCGGCAGTGTAATCCCGCTCTCTCTTTTCCTTTTCTGCCTGTGCGGCCAGAAGGGCGTCTTTTGCCGCCTCCTCTGTGGGGAAGTCCCGGGAGGACTCCAGAGACTCAAGGGCAGCCCGGGCAGCCGCAAGCGCCTCCTTTTTCGCAGCAGCCTTTGCTGCCGCCTCATCCGCGGCATTTTGAAGCTTTTGCTTTTCTGCGCCCGCCTTCTGGAGGAACTCCTGTATTCGCTGGGCTGCCTCTGCGTTCTTTCGCAGAACAATTCCTTCTTCCTGCAGAGATTTCCTCCATGACAGAAGTTCAGATCTCCACCTGGACAGTTCCTCTGATTCTGCAATTTCAGGCAGGATTCCCCTTATCTTCTGACGCAAATCTTCAAATTCCGACTCCCGGTTCTTCTCCTTTTCCTGAAGCAGGGCAAATGCTGCGTGGGAAGCCACAGCCGCGCTTTCCTGCTTATTCCGCAGGTCACTTACTTCCCTCTCCATTGCTTCAACAGAATCTCTGCCAAGATCTTCCTGCGCCGCGTCAAGCCTGCATGGGTTCGGATGCTCGAGCGAACCGCAGACCGGGCAGGGTTTGCCGGGCAGAAGATATTCTTTTGCCAGGAAACCCGCCTGAGTATTCAAAAACATCCTTCTTATATGTTCATATTCTGTATTTTTCTTCTCATAAGCCTCGCTGGCTTTTTCAAAATCACGCCGTGACTTTGCCGCAGCCTCTCTCTGCTTTTCAAGCTCCCGGAGCTGTTTCTCTGCCGCTTCCGTTTCAGCCAGGATTGCGTCTGCTTTTTCGCACTTTCTCTTCCACTGCTCCAGCAGCACATCCGACTGGCTCAGCCTCTCCGCCTGTGCCCTGCGGGATTTTTCTTCCTCCTCCAGAGCCTCCTGCCGTCTCCTGGCGTCTGCGGATGCCCGCTCGGCAGCGGCTGACGCCGCTTCTTTTCCGGCAAGCTCTTTCTGTGCGTCCCGTATCTTTTTTAAGTTAGCCAGGAATTTCTCCACCCGCTCAGATATCTTCGATAAGTTTTCTATCTCACGGTCATAGAGGCCCTTAGCTTCCTTCTCCCTTAACGCCGCGTTCACGAGAGCCTTCTCCATATCCGGGAGAAGCTGTTGCTGCCTGCCAAGATTCTCTTTTGCATCAGAAACCGTCTGCCTTGCATCCCGGTATCGCTGCCAGACCGCTCTGATTTCCCATGCATCATGGATCTGTCTGATCAGCCTGAGCGCTTCATTGATCCCGTCTTCCGCCTTTTCACATTCTTCCAATTCCATTTCTGCCCGCCCAAGCTCGCCATACCTGAGCAGCAGCTCCCTGGCAGCATTGTAGGCATCCCGTTTTTTCAGGGAATCCCGCCTTGCCTCTTCCCGTCTTTCTTCTGCCAGGCATTTCTGGCTGTCCAGCATTTTGCACAGTATTTTCAGTTTTTCCAGGAAACGCTCCATATCTGCAACGGAAAGACTTTCCGAGCGTAAGATACGGTCCTTAAGCTCCCCGAGTTCTTCAAGAAGCAGACTTTCCTCCTGTATCCTTCCCCCTTCCTGCCATGCTTCTGTATTCCCCGGTAGTTTCACATGGGCGGTTTCTGTCTGGCATATGGTGCGGATCTGTGCGATTTCCTTTAATTTTTCTTTTCTCCTTCGTGCCAGCTCGGCCACGATCTGCTCATACAGCTCTGTGTGAAACAGCTTCCGGAAGATCACCTTTTTCTCGTCTGACTTTGCCCGAAGCAGTTCCATAAACTCTCCCTGGGCAATCATTGCCACCTGCATGAACTGATTTTTCGTCAGGCCTACGATCTCTTCCAACTTACGGTCCGTCTCCTTCTTCGGGTATTCCTTCCCGTCCGGCATGGTAAGCGCCACAGTCGCACTTTCTTCTTTTATTCCGGTTCCACGCTTAAGGGGCCTTGCATGACGCGGTGTACGGCGCACGGTATATTCTTTTTTCTTCTCTCCTGCCCCTTCGGCAAATCTGAGTTCTACAAACGGCTCCACGGCAAAATCCGCAAACTGGCTCTGCAGTTCTGTCCCGTCCTTCCTGTTGGCACCGGAGCTCGCCTCCCCATAGAGGGCGAATACGATAGCGTCAAATATCGTGGTCTTTCCCGAACCGGTATCCCCTGTGACCAGGAACAGGTTCTGGTTCGTCTTTTCAAAATCGATCACTGTCTTTTTTCCATAGGAGCCGAACGCCTGTAGAGTAAGTGTCAACGGTCTCATTCCTTCCCCACCTCCTGTACCGTATTGATCACATCGCGCAGAAGTTCCCTTTCTCTGTCATCAGCCGTCTTCAGAAAGGAGCAGCACAGCTCAAAGGGATCCATGCTTGTCCTCACCCTTTCCCCGCTGCTGTAATCCGCTTTCCTGACCTGCTCCCTGCGGATCTCCAGAAGATGGGGAAATGCACTTCGTATCCTGTCCTGCATATCAAGGCTATCCAGATCTGTCCGGTCCGTCAGGATTACGGTCACGTAATCCTCGCACGCCTGCCGGAGCACTTCTTTTAGCCGCCCGCGTATGATGCGCACCTGCCGGAGCGGTTCCAGGGGCAGGACCGCAGTGCTGGCTTCCCCTTTCCTCCCCAGTTCCACCATGATGATTCCCTTCTGCTGTCCTGCCTCGCTGACGGAGCAGGCAAGCGGCGTACCGCAGTACCGGAAGACGTCTTTTCCTGCTTTCATGGGTTTGTGGATGTGCCCCAGGGCCGCATAGTCGAACCGCTCCAGTACGTCCGCTGAAACCTCATCTATATTTCCGACCGTGCGGATCTCGGAATCCATCCGCTCCACTTCATCTGCCTTTTTTCCGGCAGGAAGATAGAACTGATGGCTTACGAGGACATTTCTCTGTGTATCATCGATCTGCTCGCGGCCGATCAGCCGGTGCAGTGTATCATTATAGGACAGATTATTTCCGTTCGCATCCGTTCCCACCACCTGTTTCACCATAGAGGGCCTGACGAACGGAAGCAGATAGAAATTCACGCTGCCGTATTCATCCCTGAGGACGATCTTTTCGATAAACTCCTGCTCTGTCTGAGGAGGGAGGCCGATCATATGCACGTTCTGCCTGGAAAGCACGCTGCGGAAACAGTTGATCCTGGGCCCGCTGTCATGGTTGCCGCTGATCATCATCACAGATGTGTCCGCAAGGGAAGCGGTCAGTCCGGCGATAAAACGATCGAACACTTCCACGGCTTCCGCAGAAGGCACTGCCTTATCATAAATATCCCCCGCAATCACGATGGCGTCTGGTTTCTCCCTGACGGCAAGCTCTGTAATCTGCCGTAAAATAAATTCCTGATCTTCCCTGAGATCCCGATTGATAAGCCTCAGTCCAATATGTAGATCTGAAAGATGAAAAAATTTCATCCTGATTCCTCCTTCTTAAATAACCCCCAGTATTCTGATGATTCCCAGGATAAGCAGATGCCCCGGGTAGAACAGATAGAAAAACCATTTCGAGAATGCCCTGCCCCGCTCCATTCTTTTTCCATTATAGAGGCATACAATCACAATTCCTGCCGCCAGTATCCCAAAACTTGAAGCCGTGGCAGAAAAAACAGCCTGTACGGTCAAAATCCCTGTATCTGTCGGAGAGATGTTAAGAATCGTGAACAGGACTGCCGCAATGATAAATGCATTTCTGACCTTTCTCTGATCCCCGCCTGCATTTGCGAACAGCAGCGTAAACGCCGGAGCAAACAGCGCCCAGTCAGAAAACAGCGACAGTATGAAGAATCCCAGAATAAGCAGGGTCCTCACAGCCTCATTGCCCACAGATTCCCTGACGTATAAAATGCCAAAACAGAGCAAAAGCGTAAAGATCATATTAAATCCGCAGAAAGAAATGGTCTTCTCCCCGTTATACATTTCAGAAAAGGCAAGGCAGAAGGGAAGCTCTGATATCAGCGCAAATACTGCCAGCCGCTCTGCATAGCGTCTCTTTGAACGGGTGTAATGATACCCCTCCACGAGGAAATAGCACATAACCGGGGCGGTAAAATAACCGATATCAAGTAAAACTGTGGAAAGCAGCGTCCCCGGCTCCAGGAAAACATTGGCAATATGGTTCAGCAGCATCGTAACCATGGCGATATATTTGATAATATCGCGGTTCAGCATCTTTAAGTTCATCCGCACTCATCTCCTTCTTTTGTCTCTTAAAACTGTCAGGTATACCACTCCTGCCAGAGGCATCGTGACTGTCAGCACCGGGTAAAACCAGCGGATATCCAATCCTCCGTACAGCGCACCGCCGGCCATCGGTCCCAGCGTCATCCCAAGGTCCATCCCGATGTAGTAAGTGCTGCTTGCCAGCCCTCTCTTTTCCCTGCCTGCCAGCAGCATTGCCCTTGCCTGGCACACCGAGCTCATGATGCCGTATCCGCCTGCCAGGAAAGCGGACGCAAGAAGCATCATCACATTGTTTTCCATAACAGCGAGCAAAAGGATCGCCGTGAGCTCACAGATACAGCCTGCCAAAAGGAATCTCCAGAAAGGCAGTTTGTCGAACAGGCTGCAAAGGCTCAAACGCAGTATGATCAGCACCACCGCATAAACAGGAAAGAACAGGCTGACCGTGACGGGAAGCTTCCGCACGCTGGCATAGGTCACAAGAAAAGACTGTGTGGCACAGTACGGAATCGCAAACAGCATAATGATAACCGCAATCGGGAGAACCCTCACATCCACAAGCTCCAGATGGGATTTTCCATCCGTTTCCGCGGTATGCTGCTCCTGCGGTTCCCCTTTATCGGTGATAAAGGAAATTACAAGGAGGATTGCAAGGGAGAACACCAGGGCGATGCAAAAGGCAGTCCGGTAGCCGAACCGCTGATAGACACTGACCCCGATTGCGGGAGCCGCCGCCATGCCCAGGGCGTTCATCGTGCCGTAGAGCCCCATTCCAGAACCGATCTTCTCCTTTGGAAGCATATTGGACATCCAGGTCGACATACATACGGAACAGCAGGCAAACCCGATGCCGTTGACGATTCTGGCAAGGACAACGACAGCTTCGCCGGGAGCCAGAATATATCCAACACAGGCAGCCGACATCAATGCCGCACCGATAAAGGAGAGCCTGTACTTGCTGATCCTATCCGCCAGATTACCTGCAACCGGTCTGCAAAACAGCGAACACAGGTTCATCAGGCCTCCCACAAACCCCATCACCGCAGCGGAAGCTCCGAGACTTTCTGTGAATCCGGTGATCAGAGGAGTCACCAGCATGGGGCTTGCCATATAGAAAAAGCTTGCGGCAAGCACCAGAATAATGTCTTTTGAGTAAAAATCACGTTTCATGGCCGATTAAAAATCATCTCTTTTCCCACTTAAAATAAAAAGAACACACTGGAAATTATACAGCGTGCTCTATTTTATGTCAAAAACGCCCGGCCTATTCCCGGGCGTTTTTTGTCAGAATTACTTTTCCCGGATCTTTTTCAAAGCCGTCGTAAATTTTACCGGGTTGCCATACATCAGTGTTCCGAACCGGAAGATCTTTGCCGCCAACACGCCTGTGCCTGCGCAGAACGTAACCAGGAGCAGGCACGACACAATGATCTCCCAAAGTTCCACGCTTCCCATTGCAACGCGGATCAGCATACCGTTACTCGAAGTAAACGGGATGAAAGACGCCGCCCTTATCAGGATACCGTTGCTGTCATTCAGTCCGAAAATGGCGATGAAAAATGAAATGATATAGAGCATCATCACCGGCATGGAAACCTTGCTGATGTCCTCTGTCTTTGACACCAGTGCGCCCAGCATACCAAAACAGAACGCATACAGCAGATATCCCAGCATGCCAAATACCGCGAATGTGATCCACACCGGAATCGGAATATCAAACACATTGTCCAGAAGCCCGCCCCAGCTCTCGCCAAATATCTGATATGCGCCCACAGCACTTCCAAGTATCAGGACGCACTGGATCAGCCCGGCGATGGCACCGGCAAGCACTTTCCCGAAAATCAGGCTGTTGCTGTCCACACTTGTGACCAGGATCTCAATCGCCCGGTTGCTCTTTTCAGACGTCACGGAAGTTGCGATCATCTGTCCGTAGAAGATCAGAAGAAAATACTGGACCATGATCAGGATATAGGTATATGCATAATTCCCGGCACTGTCCTTGCCCAGTATCTGTGTCTCCGATTCCGGCAGGATCTGGTAGAGCGATTCCATCTCAGCCGGATCAATCCCTTCCCCTGTCAGGACCTGTGACCGGTACATTGCGGCCAATGCCTGAGAAAACGTATCCTGCAGGGAGTCATACATGGAACGGTTCTCCACCACATAGGTATAATGAAGCAGGTCATCCACAAGAAAACCGGCATCTGCCTCTCCCTCCTCAACAGCATTCTCTGCCTGCCGTGCATCCGTACACTCTGTCCACTCAATTTTCATTCCCATAGCTGCGCTCAGTGCATCCAGATCCGGTACGCTTGCATTTTTATCAAAAAGGGCCAGTGTGTAATCCGCCTCTTCGCTCTTTTCACTTTTGGTTCCTCCAGACGATGGGCCAGTCCCCCGGTCCATAATGATTCCCGGAACCACGATGATACCAACCGCCAATACCATCAGTACGGCTGTTGTCAGAAGGAAACCCTTATTCTTAAAATAATTGTTCAGCTCAAATTTCAATACGGTCAGAAATGTTCTCATGGCTGGTCACCTGCCTTTTCAACGAAGATTTCCGTCAGGGACGGTTCATAATTCCCAAATTCTTCCGGAATCAGCTTCCTCTCAAGCAGTTCCCTAAGGAGCCGCTCTTTTGTGCATCCCGGTTTCATCTCTGCAATTACCTGTTTTTTCCGTCTCCCGACAATTTGCAGAAGATCTCCTGCATAATCGCTCAAAAGCCGCTCCTGGTCTTCTGTACCAAGGTCAACCACCAGCCTGTTGCGGCCGTACTCCCGTTTGATCTGCCCCAGGCTGCCTGAAAGCACGATCTCTCCGCGGTTGATCAGTATAATGTCTTCGCAAAATTCTTCCACATAACTCATCTGATGGCTGGAAAAGATCACCAGCTTTCCTTCCCGGATCTGCTCCTGGATCACATCCTTTAAGATCTGTGAGTTCACCGGGTCCAGCCCGCTGAAAGGTTCATCCAGGATCACCAGGTCCGGATCGCAGACCAGCGTCTGCGCGAGCTGCACTTTCTGCTGATTCCCCTTTGAGAGCGTCTCAAGCTTCCTCTGTGCATACTCTTCCACCCCGAGCCTTTCCAGCCAGCGCGCGGAGTTATGTTTCGCCTCACTACGGCTGCATCCCCGAAGCTGTGCCAGATACATCAGCTGCTCCTGTACGCCTTTTTTCGGATACAGTCCCCTCTCCTCCGGCAGATAGCCGATCCTAAAATTCTTCGGTTCAAAAGGTCTCCCATCCACGGTGATGCTCCCGGAATTTGCCCGGAAGACGTCCATGAGGATACGGATTGTCGTTGTCTTGCCTGCCCCGTTTCTGCCGAGCAGTCCGAGCGCTTTCCCGCTTTCAATGGAAAAAGAGATCCCGTGGAGCACTTCTTTCTCTCCAAAACTCTTTCTTAAGCCTTTTACTTCTAACCTCATATATCCTTTTCCTTTCTCCGCCTGCAAAGTGCAAGTCGTCTATTACTGTACTAATACTATCATACAACTCAGAAAAAGGAAATAGGGGAACCGCAAAAAATCGCTCCGCTAACCTTCTGCCCTTCCCCGCAGCCTCATATAGTAAAACCTGATCTTTTCAACCAGTATGGTAAGGTATCTCAGGAACGGTTCTGTCGCGATTGCAAATACAACAAACAACATGACACATTCTGTCGTCATTCCCGTTATGGCAAACAGGTCATTCAGGAAAATGCTGCAGAACAGCAGCCCTGCAATACATCCGCAGAGAATCACTGACCTCATCATGTTCATCGGAGCGCTGATCTTATAGAGGATCATGAACCCGACAATCGCCAGAAGCATCGTTGCCGCCGTTGAAATATCGGTGGAACCCACCCCGAATGTCCTCCCGAAAATGACCAGGGCGCCCACTGCTGCTGCATCTGTGAGCGCTGCGGGAAGCGCCTTTAGAAACACATTTGTAAGGAAATGCCCTTTGATAATGTTCTTATTCGGCTCCAGTGCCAGGAAAAACGCCGGCACACCGATCGTAAACATACTGATCAGTGAAATCTGGGAGGGTTCCAGCGGATACGAAAACATAAACACAAAGGAGATCAGGCTTAGCAGGAAAGAAAAAATGTTCTTCACAAGGAAAAGGCTGGCCGAGCGCTGTATATTGTTGACGACCCTTCTGCCCTCCAGCACGACCTCCGGCATACGTGAGAAATCTGACTCCAGAAGAACAAGCTGGGATGCCTGTGCAGCCGCTTCACTTCCCGATGCCATCGCTATGCTGCAGTCCGCATCTTTGAGGGCAAGTACATCATTAACGCCGTCCCCGGTCATGGCCACCGTATGTCCTGCATTTTTGAGCGCCTGGACAAACTGGCGTTTCTGGTTCGGCGTCACACGCCCGAACACTGTATTTTCATTCACCGCTTTCTGGATCTGTCCCGGTGATTTTAATTCAGAGGCATCTACATATTTGTCTGCGTTCCTGATCCCCGCCAGCTTTGCCACCTTCGACACAGTAACCGGGTTATCTCCAGAGATAACCTTTACCTCTACTCCCTGCTCGTGGAAATACTCGAACGTCTCCTTTGCCGCTTCACGGATCGGGTTTGCCAGCAGGAGAAACCCAAGCGGAATCACCGGCTCTTTCAGCGCTTTTCCGTCTATTTCTTCCCCATATGATCCAAAGACAAGAACACGTGCGCCGGTTGAAGCATGCTCTTCTATTTCCTTTGCGTACTCGCCGTATTTTTCCTTCAGGACAAATTCAGGAGCGCCAAGGACATATGCTCCGTCTTCAAACGTAACGCTGCTGTACTTTGTAGCAGATGAAAACCCGGTCCTGGATACCGCCTTTTTCCCGGATGCAGCCTGAAAATGATCTTTTATTGCGGCCATCGTGATATTGTCTCTTGTCATTGCAGCGGCAAAATCCCCTACCATGATGTCAAGCGGCGCCATCTTCTCTTTGTCATATCCGTCTGCCTCAATCAGCCCCTGGACCTTCATGGTATTCTCTGTGATAGTCCCCGTCTTATCCACGCAGAGCACGTCTACCCGGGCCAGTGTCTCAATGCATTTCATATCATGCAGGAGTACCTTCTTCTGCGCAAGGCGGACTGAACTCACTGCAAGCGCCACGCTTGCGAGAAGGTACAATCCTTCCGGTATCATCCCGATCACAGCGGCTATCATGGACGTGACACTGTCTCTGAAGCTGTCATGCTGGAAAAAAAATGCCTGAGAAAAAAGGACCAAACCGATCGGTATGATCGCAATACCGACATATTTTACCAGCTTGTCCAAAGAGCGGATCATCTCGGACTGCTCCCCCTCCTGCACCTCTTTTGCCTGAATGGTCAGTTTCGATATATAGGAATCTTCCCCCACCTTGTCAAGACGCGCATGGCACTGCCCGGATACGATAAAACTGCCCGACATCAGCTTCGCGCCGCGGCGCTTTGTGACCTCATCGGACTCTCCGGTAAGCAGGGACTCATTGACCTGGACCTCCCCTGCACACACTTCTGCGTCTGCACAGACCTGGTTCCCGGCCTTAAATATCACGATGTCATCGAGCACAAGATCTTCCGCCTCTACAACAGATTTCTGTCCGTCACGGACTGCTGTCGCCCTCGGCGCATTGAGCATTGTCAGGTTGTCAAGCACCTGCTTTGCACGGATTTCCTGGACAATACCAATAAGCGTGTTGGCGATGATGACCGGCAAAAAAGTCAGGTCACGGAATGAGCCGACCACGCACAGCAGCACGGCAAGGACAAGAAAAATCAGGTTGAAATAGGTAAACACATTTTCGTGGATGATCTCTTTCGTCGTCTTAGACGGAGGCTCCACCGCCCTGTTTGTCCATCCGTGCAGCCTGTGTTCCTGCACCTGCTGGCTTGTGAGTCCCTGATGATAGTCTGGGCGGTATCTGGTTGTCTCTATCCTTCTGTCCCTTCTTTCTTCCATTGCCTGCTGGTTCTTTCTCTTTGGCATATAAATAAAACTTCCTCTCTGCATTATCGCTCAGTCTTAACAAAAGACTTTGCCCCGTGCATACACGGGGCTTCCTGTCTTATTCTAACACATCAGGACTGTTTTTCCACAGTCTTAACTAAATCTTTAGTTTTTTTCACCGGTTCTTCTTTTTTATTCAGAATTTCCATAAATTCATCTCCGGTGATCGTTTCTTTTTCATATAAGTATTTTGCAAGTTCATGAAGCTTATCCTTATTCTCTGACAAAAGTTTCATCGCCTTATCATATGCCTTCTGGACGGTTTCCACAACCATGTCGTCGATCTGTGACGCTGTCTCAGGTGAACAGCTTAAGCTGCTGTCTCCGCCCAGATATGGGTTCACCTGTGTCTCCAGGGCAACCATCCCGAACTTCCCGCTCATGCCGTATCTGGTAATCATGGCCCGGGCGAGCTTTGTCGCCTGTTCAATATCGTTGGACGCCCCGGTCGTAATTGAGTGGAACACAAGCTCTTCAGCGCATCTTCCACCGGTCAGCGTGGCAATTTTATTTTCAATCTCCTCTTTTGACATCAGGTTCCGTTCTTCCTCGTCTACCTGCATGGTATATCCCAGCGCCCCTGATGTTCTCGGAATGATTGTGATCTTTGTGACCGGAGCAGAGGCAGACTGGAGTGCTGCCACTAGGGCATGACCGATCTCATGATAAGCTACCGTCAGTTTTTCTTTTGTAGAGAGCACCCTGTTCTTTTTCTGATATCCGGCAATCACGACCTCTATGCTCTCCTCAAGGTCTGCCTGTGTCACAACCTTTCTGTTCTCACGGACTGCCCGCAGCGCCGCTTCGTTTACCATATTTGCGAGCTCCGCCCCGGAAGCGCCGGACGCTGCCCGGGCGATGGCATTAAAATCAACATCGTCTGATAATTTGATCTTCTTTGCATGAACTTTCAGGATCTCCTCCCGGCCCTTCAAATCAGGCAGTTCAACCGGAATCCTGCGGTCAAAACGGCCCGGTCTCAGAAGAGCCGGATCAAGGCTGTCCGGGCGATTGGTAGCCGCAAGGATCACAACGCCTTTTGAGGCGTCAAACCCGTCCATTTCTGTCAGGAGCTGGTTCAGAGTCTGCTCACGCTCATCGTTTCCGCTGAACCCCTGCCCGTCCCTTTTCTTACCGATGGTATCAATCTCGTCAATAAAAACAATACATGGGGCTTTTTCATTCGCCTGCTTGAAAAGGTCGCGCACTTTGGACGCTCCCATTCCGACAAACATTTCCACAAATTCGGAACCTGCGATGGAGAAAAACGGAACCCCGGCTTCGCCGGCGACCGCCCTTGCCAGGAGCGTTTTTCCTGTTCCGGGAGGCCCTACGAGAAGGGCGCCCTTCGGGCATACGGCTCCGATCTCCTGGTATTTTCCGGGATTGTGGAGGAAGTCCACAATTTCTGTCAGCAGCTCCTTCGCCTCATCCTCCCCGGCAACGTCATTGAAGGTGATCCCGGTCGTGGACTCCACATAAACCTTCGCATTGCTCTTTCCAAACTGCATGAAGGGATTTCCGCCGTTTCCTCCGCCCATCTTCTTCATCATCTGGCGGGTCAGGAGCTGTCCCAGCCCCCAGAAGATCAGGATCGGAATCACAAAGGAAATCAGCATGCTTAAAAGTGGATTCATCTCCTCCTGCGCAACTCTTCCGAACTCGCACCCTGCATCCTCAAGCCGGTTGACCAGTTCCGGGTCGTCAAATGTCGTTGTCTCGTACTGTTTGGGTTCCTCGCTCTTATCCATAAAATAGATCGTGTCTCCCTCCAGCTGTACTTTCGACACCTGGCGTTCCTCCACCATTGTCAGAAAAGTTCCGTAATCTACTGCTGTCACATTGGATCCCATAAACATCGGAAATACAAACCAGTTGAAAAGAACCAGCAGTGCCAGCACGATCACATAGTATATGATCAGTGGTTTTTTGGGTTCCTGTACCTGTTTCATTTCGTTCCTCCTTTGCCTGTCGTGCTCCCCCTCTTCAAAATCTGAATCTCTCTCATTTCCTCTTTTTAAGTGCCATCCGGATTGCCTTGAGGCCCTGGATAACCGGAATATTCACTGCCGCAAGCCCGTATACTGCAAGCAATTGCGTGATCGTCAGCGTCTGTACCTGGAAGATATTGTGCAGTCCCGGTATCATCACAACGGACGTAATCAGGACAATCCCGAGAAGAAACGCGCCAATCAGCCATTTATTGTCCACGATCCTCCTGCTGAATACGACCGGTCTGTCAGATTTACAGTTAAATCCATGAAACAGCCTTGCAGAGCAAAGTGTAGCGAATGCCATCGTACTTCCGAGCAATGCGTTTTCCCCCTGATAACCGATCAGGAAAGCGATCATCGTTGTAACGCCTATGGAGAGCCCTTCCGTCCCGATCTTGATCAGGAAATCTTTCGTCAGGATTGACTCATTCATGGGTCTCGGCTTTTCATCCATCACTTCTTTTGAATGAGGCTCCAGTCCCAGCGCGATTGCCGGAAGGGAATCGGTCAGAAGGTTGATGAAAAGAAGATGGACCGGTGCAAACGGCACAGGCAGCGCTGTAATGGAAGCGTACAGTACTGCGAGGATCGCCCCGAAATTTCCTGAAAGGAGGAACTGGATCGCGCTTTTGATGTTCCGGTAAAGATTGCGTCCATTCTCCACTGCTTTGACGATAGTTGCAAAGTTGTCGTCTGTCAGTACCATCGCCGCGGCGTCTTTTGAAACTTCGCTTCCGGTGATTCCCATCGCCACACCGATATCCGCCTGTTTCAGCGCCGGTGCGTCATTTACTCCGTCTCCCGTCATAGCCACAATATTTCCTTTTTCCTGCCATGCCCGTACGATACGGATTTTATGTTCCGGTGAAACACGGGCATAGACGGAAATCCCCCCGACAAAATCTTTCAGCTCTTCTTCTGACATATTCTCAATCACAGCGCCTTCACAGGCCTCAGATTCATCCTGAAGGATCCCGATCCTTTTTGCGATCGCCGCCGCAGTCACTTTATGGTCGCCTGTAATCATGATGGGACGGATGCCGGCGCGCTTACACTCTGCCACGGCAGCCTGAGATTCCGGCCTTGGCGGATCCATCATCGCGATCAGCCCGAGGAATGTCAGGTCGTACTCATCCTCAATGGACAGTTCAAGTTCGTCGGACACTACTTTATATGCAAAGGCAAGCACACGCAGCCCGGATTTTGAGAACTCCTGGTTCTGAGATTCGATCTGCCTTTTGTCCTCCGCTGTGATCGGCCGGACTTCCCCTTTGACCTGAATCTTCACCATCCTGTCCAAAAGAACATCCACAGCTCCCTTGACAACCATGGTCGGGATCTCTTCCATCGTATGCTTTGTGGACATCAGCTTCCGGTCACTGTCAAACGGATTCTCACTCTCCCGCGGATATTTTGCCTTGATGTCATCCGGATTAAGCCCCAGCTTTGTTGCCAGGTTCAAAAGCGCGGTTTCCGTCGGATCTCCGATTTCCACCCCGTCTGTATTAGACGAATCATTGCAGAGGACGCTGCTGATCAGCAGCCTGCCCTGTGAAGGGTCATTCAGGTCTATCCTGTCCGCACTGATACAGGCGCCGTCTACATAATAATCTTCCACTGTCATCTTGTTCTGTGTCAGGGTACCCGTCTTATCGGAGCAGATAATCGACACACTTCCAAGCCCTTCCACAGCCTGCAGCTTCCTCATAATGGCATGCTCCCTTGCCATCTTCTGCGTTCCGAAAGACAGCACGATAGTGACAATAGAACTAAGAGCCTCCGGGATCGCCGCCACAGCCAGGGCCACTGCAAACAGGAAGGCATCCCCGATATTGTCTCCCCGGAAAATACTGATGCCAAAGAGTATGCCGCAGAATACAAGGATCAGGATGGACAGCTTCTGCCCGAACTGGTCCAGATTGATCTGGAGAGGCGTTCTCTTCTCAGAAGTCGTTTTCAGCAGACTTGCAATCTTTCCTACTTCTGTCCCCATTCCGATGTCCGTCACGACGAAAGAACCGCGTCCATATGTGACAAAGCTCCCGGAATAGACCAGATTTGTCCTGTCTCCAAGAGGCACCTCATCCTCTTTTATCACATCTGCCATCTTCTCAACGCTGACGCTTTCTCCTGTCAGTGCGCTCTCGTCCACCTTCAGGCTCGTACATTCGATGATACGGCCATCAGCCGGGATATAATCCCCTGCATCCAGCATCACAGTGTCTCCCACTGTAACTTCTGATGATGGAATCTGTACCACGTTTCCGCCACGGACAACCTTTGCCTCCGGCCCGGAAAGCTTCTTCAGGCTTGCCAGCGACTGTTCCGCCTTTACTGTCTGCACAGTTCCCAGGACCGCATTCATAGTGATCACGATCAATATGACCACGGCGCTCTCCGCATCCCCCATAAAACCGGATACAACCGCGGCAATAATCAGGATAATGACAAGAAAGTCTTTGTACTGCTCAAGAAAGATCTGTAAAACCGTTTTTTTCTTGCCTTCCACAAGCTCATTTGGTCCATACTTTTCTTTGTGTTCCCTTACCTGTTCATCGGTGAGAGGTTCTGTAGTCCCATTGAGCTCTCTCATTGTCTCTTCCGCAGACAACTGATAATAGTTTTTCATTTCTCTGACCTCCGTTTTCCCCTGTGCAATAAAAAAAGACAATTATTGCACTTCTCCTTTTTATGCAATAAAAGTCTCACCATTTAATCACGATACGGATGGATAACCCATCGTACTGACGATATCGCAAACACCTAAAACAAGTGCCAGTTACTCCCTTTTACCAAATTAAATATAAACGAATTTCCTGGATATGTCAATATTTTTCACAGTTTTTTACCCCGGCAGTCCTGTCTGCCCTGTGAGGTTGGCGCCTCTCATTGCCAGATTCTCAATATACAGTATAACCGGGATATCTGTGCTCTATGCTTCCCGCATTACCGGGCCGGGATATCCGGCAAAAGAAGCGCAGGCTGCCGGATACAGCAGCCTGCAGGATTCCAGGCTCTATACGATCCCCTGTGCTTCCATTGCGTCTACGACCTTCTCAAAGCCTGCAATGTTGGCGCCGGCAACATAGTTTCCTTTGCATCCGTATCTGTCAGCGGCATCTGCCATGTTGTGGCAGATATTCACCATGATATTCTTAAGTTTCTCGTCTACCTCTTCAAATGTCCAGCTCAAACGTTCGCTGTTCTGTGACATCTCAAGTGCAGATGTCGCAACGCCGCCTGCATTTGCAGCCTTTCCTGGCGCGAAGATCACACCGTTCTGCTGCAGGTACTCTGTAGCCTCGATCGTCGTAGGCATGTTCGCCCCTTCTGCGACAACCTTGCATCCATTTTCGACAAGCATCTTCGCATCCTCGATCTGAAGCTCGTTCTGTGTCGCACACGGGAGCGCCACGTCAACCTTCACTGACCATACGCCTTTTCCTTCATGATATTCGGAATCTGGACGGTATTTCTTGTACTCTGTCAGCCTCGCACGGTTTACTTCCTTGATCTCCTTAAGTGCCGCAACGTCGATTCCCTCCGGATCATATACCCATCCGTTGGAGTCGCTCACCGTGACGACTTTTGCGCCAAGCTGATGTGCCTTCTCTGTCGCGTAGATCGCAACATTACCGGAACCGGAAACAGCAACTGTCTTGCCTGATAGATCCATTCCGTTCAGCTTCATCAATTCTTCGGTAAGATAGAGAAGCCCGTATCCTGTCGCCTCCGTACGTACAAGGGAGCCGCCGTAGCTTAATCCCTTTCCTGTCAGGACGCCTTCATACACGCCGCGGATTCTCTTGTACTGCCCGAACATATACCCGATCTCTCTTGCCCCTGTTCCGATATCGCCGGCCGGAACGTCTGTGTCTGCACCGATATGTTTGCAGAGTTCTGTCATAAAGCTCTGGCAGAATGCCATAACTTCCCTGTCAGACTTGCCTTTCGGATCAAAATCAGAACCGCCTTTTCCTCCGCCAATCGGAAGACCTGTCAGAGAGTTCTTAAAGATCTGCTCAAATCCAAGGAATTTGATGATACCGAGGTTTACGGACGGATGAAGACGAAGACCGCCTTTGTAAGGTCCGATCGCACTGTTAAACTGAACGCGGTATCCTGTGTTAACATGAACCTGCCCGTTGTCGTCAACCCACGGAACGCGGAATTTAAACTGTCTCTCAGGCTCTGTCAGCCTCTCAAGAAGAGCTTCTTTGCGGAATTTTTCCTCATTTGCCTCGATTACAGTGCGAAGAGATTCCAGAACCTCTTTTACTGCCTGATGAAATTCCGGCTCAGCCGGGTTCTTTTTCACGACTAAATCAATTACCTCATCAACATACGACATCTCAATTACCTCCTAAAAGTGAAAATAGCGGGCAGACAATCTACCCGCTTCCTCGACATCTTTGCCTACCCGTATTATTTTAAAAGGAAAATGCAGCGTTGTCAATGAAAAGTTTCAGCATTTCACAGTTTTAACACTTTATTCCGATAAATTTGCAGGAAAGCTTTCCTTCCGATTCAAAATCCAAAATTATCACACCTTTTGCCATAGTAAAACAGGATGCCGTTTAACGGCATCCTGTCTATCTGCACATAATTAATTATATTTGCGTTTTCTAGCAGCTTCAGATTTTTTCTTACGTCTTACACTTGGCTTCTCGTAGTGTTCCCTTTTGCGGATCTCCTGCTGAATGCCAGCTTTTGCACAGTTTCTTTTGAATCTGCGTAAAGCACTATCTAACGTCTCGTTTTCTTTCACGATTACATTTGACATAGTCTCACACCTAACCTCCCCTCCAGCCTTGTATTGTGCATCATACGACTGTTTGGGTATATTTATTGCACTACACAAGATTATATCATATTTTTTTTCTCCGTCAACTGTTTTTCTTGAAAAATACGGAAAAAGCGCTGTAAAACCAATGTCTTTATGCCTGTATCTGTCCTTCAAGCACTTCGGATGCTTTCGCGAGAGCTTCTTCAATACCTGCCGGATTCTTGCCTCCTGCCTGGGCCATATTCGGGCGTCCGCCGCCGCCCCCTCCGACAAGACGGGCAAGCTCTTTTACCAGATTTCCCGCGTGTGCCCCTCTCTTCACAGTCCCTTCTGTAGCCGTCACCATGAGATTCACTCTTCCCTTGCACTCAGATGCGAGGACAACTACGCCGTCTCCCAGCCTTTCTTTGAACTGGTCTCCCAGCTCACGCAGGCCGTTCATATCTACTTCATCCACTCTGGCAGCGAGGAGCTTCACGCCACTGATATCTTCCACCTGGTCCATAACATCTCCTACAGCCTCCTGCGCCATTTTGCTCTTAAGGCTCTCCACTTCGCTGTGAAGGGATTTGTTTTCTGCCATCATATGGATGATCCTGTCTGCCAGATTATCCGGGGCCGCCTTCAGAAGATGCGCCGCTTCTTTCAGCCGTTCTTCCATCTCACCATAATACTTCAAAAGCCCTTCTGATGTGAGCGCCTCGATCCTGCGCACTCCGGCTGCAACCCCGGTCTCAGAAAGAATCTTAAACGCCATGATCTCAGACGTGTTCTTTACGTGTGTCCCGCCGCATAATTCAATGGAGAAACCACTCATGTCGACAACCCGCACAATATCCCCGTATTTTTCACCGAACAGGGCCTGTGCGCCGGTCTTTTTAGCCTCTTCGATCGGCATGTTCTCCACGATAACCGGAAGTCCTCTGCGGATCTGCTCATTGACAATCTCTTCTACTCTCTTAAGCTCGTCCTGGGTCATCGCCGAGAAATGTGTGAAATCGAAGCGCAGCCTGTCCTCATTGACGCTGGAGCCAGCCTGCTCTACATGGGTTCCGAGCACTGTGCGGAGCGCTTTCTGGAGCAGATGGGTTGCGCTGTGGTTTCTCGCGGAGAGGGCACGCTTCCTCCCATTTACTTCCAGCGTCACCTTGTCCCCGCTGCGGATCATGCCTCTGGCCATGACGCCGACATGGCCGATCTTGCCTCCCAGAAGCTTTACGGTATCTTCTACGCGAAACTCACCATCGGCAGTGCGGATATATCCTGTATCCGCCTCCTGCCCGCCGCTGGTTGCATAAAAAGGAGTCTCGTTTACAAAAACCGTTCCTTTTTCACCCTCTGACAATGCATCAACGATCTGCGTCTCGCCTGTCAGCACCGTAACCTCTGAATCATACGTCAGATGGTCGTATCCGACAAACGTGCTGGTCACAGAAGGGTCAATCGACTCGTATACTGTCACATCCGCCCCCATGTAGTTTGTCACTTCCCGGGCGTCGCGGGCTTTCTTACGCTGAACATCCATGCATTTCTGGAATCTCTCTTCATCTACGCGGATCCCCTTCTCTTCCAGGATCTCTTTCGTCAGATCCAGCGGAAATCCGTAAGTATCGTACAGGCGGAAAGCGTCTTCCCCTGACAGTGTCTTTTTCTTTTCTTCTTCCAGCCTGTCCGTCAGCTCTGTGAGGATACCCAGTCCCTGGTCGATCGTCTTATTGAACTGCTCTTCCTCTTTCGTGATCACATTGAAGATAAACTCTTTCTTTTCCTCCAGTTCGGGATACCCGTCCTTTGATCCCTCGATCACGGTACAGGCGAGTTCCTGAAGAAATCCTTTGTGGATTCCCAGAAGCCTTCCGTGGCGGCACGCTCTTCTCAAAAGGCGGCGCAGCACATATCCCCTCCCCTCATTGGAAGGCATGATTCCGTCTGAGATCATAAAGGTTACGGAGCGGATATGGTCCGTGATGACCCTGATTGAGACATCCGTATTGTACTCCTTCCCGTACTCGGTATCCGCCAGCCTGCAGACATGGTCCCGAAGCGCTTTGATCGTATCTACGTCAAAGATAGAATCTACATCCTGAACAACGGATGCCAGGCGCTCCAACCCCATGCCGGTATCGATATTTTTCTGCTCCAGCTCCGTGTAGTTTCCGTTTCCGTCATTTTCAAACTGGGTGAACACATCGTTCCAGATCTCCATATACCGGTCACAGTCGCATCCCACCGTACATCCGGGTTTTCCACAGCCGTATTTCTCGCCTCTGTCATAGTACACTTCCGAACAAGGGCCGCATGGACCTGAACCGTGCTCCCAGAAATTGTCCTCTTTTCCAAATTTGAAAATCCGCTCTTTTGGTATGCCGATCTTCTTGTTCCAGATCTCAAACGCCTCGTCATCATCCACATACACAGACGGATACAGACGGTTAGGGTCCAGTCCGACCACATCCGTCAGAAATTCCCAGGTCCACTGAATCGCCTCTTCCTTGAAATAGTCCCCAAAAGAAAAGTTCCCGAGCATTTCAAAAAAGGTGCCGTGACGTGCCGTCTTCCCGACATTCTCAATATCGCCGGTCCGGATACATTTCTGGCACGTCGTCACCCTCCTTCTCGGCGGTATCTCCTGTCCGGTAAAGTACGGTTTCAGCGGAGCCATTCCTGAATTGATGAGCAGAAGACTCTTGTCGTTGTGGGGCACTAATGAAAAGCTTTTCAGAGCAAGGTGCCCCTTGCTCTCGAAAAACTCCAAAAACATCTTTCTCAACTGGTTAACTCCGTATGGCTTCATTCCTCATCCTCCTCTTTCGCTCCAAAAAAGCCTGTCCTATAATATACCATAGGACCGGAAATTTGTAAAGCAGGCCCTCCGCCAGGCTTTGCCTGTCACTCCCCCTGAAACAGCTCTTCCGCGTAATATACAGACTGCATGGCATCCTTCCCATAGAAATCGGCTCCGATCATGTCCGCATACTCCTGGTTAAGGACCGCGCCGCCCACCATCACCCGGCATTCCGGCGCTTTTTCTCTGAGAAGCCGGATTGTCTCCTCCATGCTGACCACCGTCGTGGTCATAAGTGCGCTTAAGCCTGCCAGCCTGATCTTCTGTTCCAGCACCGTGTTCACGATGGTCTCCGGAGGCACGTCTTTTCCGAGGTCGATCACCTCAAAGCTGTAGTTTTCCAGAAGGACCTTTACAATGTTTTTCCCGATATCGTGGATATCTCCCCTGACCGTGGCAAGGACGATCCGTCCTTTCTTTTCCTGTACTTCACCGCTTTTGTCCATCTTCTCTTTCAGGACGGCAAAGGCGCTTTTTGCGGCTTCCGCGCTCATCAGGAGCTGGGGGAGAAATACCGTTCCTTTTTCAAACCCTTCGCCCACCTGATTCAGCGCAGGGATCAGTTCATCGTTGATAATGTCAAGAGGAGCCTTTGTCTGCACCTGTTCTGCCGTGACAGCATGGGCCTCATCCTTTAACCCTTTCTCAATCGCCATTCTAAGGCTGACCTCTGTCCCTTTGGAAGTCCCGGAAAGTCCGGGGTTCTGCCCCTGCTGCGGTGCAGAATACTCCCTGATGTAGCGTTCACAGTTACTGTCAAACCCCATAAGGGCGTGATAGGCATACCAGGACTTCATCATATCCCCGGACGCCGGATTGATGATGCCGGCGCTCAACCCGTCCAGCATCGCCATAGTATAAAAGGCGGCGTTTATGACCGGGCGGTTCGGCAGTCCGAATGAGATGTTGGATACCCCGAGCACAGTGCAGACTTTCACCTCATCCCGCAGGCGTCTGAGTGTCTCAAGCGTCACCTTCGCCCCTTCCGGTTCTGAACTGATCGTCATGGCAAGGGCGTCGATCACGATGTCTTTCTTCTGGATTCCGTATTTCTCCGCCTCCGCTATGATCCTGCGGGCAATGCGGACGCGCCCGTCCGCGTCTGAGGGGATTCCGTCTTCGTCAAGCGTCAGGCCGATTACAACACCCCCGTACCGCCGGACAAGCGGGAATACCTGATCCATCGACTCCTGTTTCCCGCTGACAGAATTGATCATCGGTTTTCCGTTATAGATGCGAAGCGAGTTTTCCAGGGCCCGGACATCCACAGTATCGATCTGGAGCGGGAGACTGGTAACGCTTTGAAGTTCCTGGACAACTTCCCGCATCAGAGCCGGCTCATCGATATCAGGAAGCCCTACATTTACATCCAGAATATGCGCCCCCTTTTCCTCCTGCATGATCCCTTCCCGCAAAATATAGTCCAGATCATGTTCTTTAAGCGCCTGCTTCAGCCTTTTCTTCCCGGTTGGGTTAATCCTCTCTCCTATGATCCTTGACCCTTCTCCCAGGAAAACACTCTGTCCGTAGGAAGACACCACCGTATACTCCTTTTCCACCGGAGAAACCGGTGAGAGTCCACGGCATTTTTCCGTCATCTTCAGGATATGGGCAGGCGTGGTCCCACAGCATCCGCCAACCACAACGGCTCCTCTTTTGGCGATCCGCCACATTGCTTCGGCGAACTCATCTGGAGACACGTCGTAATACGTCTCTCCATCTCTCTGTTTCGGGAGCCCTGCATTTGGTTTCACGATGACCGGAAGCGAGGAATATTCCAGGAACTGGTCAAGCACGGAAAACATCTGCTCCGGCCCCATCCCGCAGTTGATCCCCAGAGCGTCCACTCTCAGTCCTTCCAGAAGCGCTGTGACAGAAGGCACATCCGCCCCGGTCAGCAGTTTCCCCCGGTCATCGAAGATCGCAGTGGCAAAAACCGGGAGGGACGTATTTTCCTTTGCGGCAAGGACTGCGGCTTTCAGCTCAAAGGTATCGCTCATCGTCTCGATATGGATCAGGTCCGCCCCCGCTTTTTCTCCGAAAACCATTACCTCTTTAAACGTTTCATAGGCTCTCTCAAACTCCAGGTCCCCCATAGGCTTTAAAAGCTTGCCTGTGGGTCCGATATCGAGAGCTGTATAAACCTTACGGCAGGGATCTGCCATCTCCGCTGCCCTTTTGGCATGACCCACGGCACTTTCCACAATCTCCTTAAGAGAACAGCTTTCGTCGTGAAATTTCAAGGCATTCGCGCCGAAGGTATTCGTGAGGATAATATCGCTTCCCGCCTCAATGTACTGCCTGTGTATCTCCCTTATTTCCTCCGGGTGCTTTATGTTCCATGTCTCCGGAAGCTCGCCCGGCTCCAGACCCTTTGCCTGAAGAAGAGTTCCCATGCCTCCGTCAAAAAAAAGCAGTTCTTTTCCCAGTCGTTCTTTCAGCATAAATCATTCCTCCAAGTACTCTTTCCTACCCCTCTTCGCCAGATCAGTTCCTGCGGTAGGGGCAGTCTTTTCTGCTGCATGCCTCACAGCCGGATACCGGACAGCGTTCTTCTACCGGACTGGCTCCGATAACGGCTGTAACGGATTTTGTCGGAGTCATCATAAAACTCTCTGTCATAGTCAGACCAATCGTCTTCGCACAGTCCAGCATACGCATGAGCGGCTCCTGATAGTGTATGTCAAAATCCCCATACCCCGGGCTGAACCGCGGTCGTAAGTATCTTCCCTGCATTTTCAGTTCTTCTCCGATACGCTCCTGACATTCGTCACAGTATTCCTCCAGATATGCGCAGGCACATGCCTGAAGGACGACAGCTCCGGCCATGTCCGTCAGAGACGCCCGCGTAATCAGCTTGTCTACTCCTGTCCCCAGAGTTGCCCCGAACAGTACAAGCTTATCACATCCCTGAAGATTCCTGATCAGGCTCCTGCTCCTGATCAGCAGTTTTCCCGCCTGGATTTCACCGTTTCCTGTGACAGACATCTCAAAAACGCGGCAGATGTGTTTGGGACTCGCCTCTCTTTCCAGCTCCTTATAGGATCTGCTGATCATAGAAAGGGTCCTGTCATCTGCCGCGTTTTTCCCAAATCCCAGATAGCGTATGGCTTCTTTTACGCGCCTGTCCATCTTTTCCCCTAACATTTGATAATCTCGGAGAGATTTTTCATAATGGCGGCTGCCACATCCGGTTTGTTCATGGAATAAATATGTATATTTTTCACTCCATTTGCAAGCAGATCAATGATCTGATCTGTGGCGTAGGCAATGCCTGCCTGCCTCATCGCCGCAGGTGTGCTTCCGAATCTGTCCAGGATCGCCAGGAATCTGCGCGGGAATACAGTTCCGGAAAGCTCCAGGCTTTTTTTCATCTGCGATGCGCTGGTGATCGGCATGATCCCCGGAAGTACGGGAACCGTGATTCCTGCCTCCCTGATGCGGTACAGGAAATTATAGTGGATATCGTTGTCAAAAAACATCTGGGTCGTCAGGAAATCAACTCCCGCATCCACCTTCTGCTTCAGGTATCGGATATCGTCTTCTTTGTGTTCATTGTCCACATGCCCTTCGGGATAACACGCCCCGCCTATGCAGAAGTCCCCGTATTTTTTGATCTCACCAACCAGCTCATACGCATAGCGGAAGCGGTCTGCGTCCGGGAAGGACACGCCGGAAGGAATGTCCCCGCGCAGGGCAAGTATATTTTCAATCCCCAGGCTCTTTAAATTTCGGATCACTTCCCTGACCTCATCCTTTGTCGAGGACGCGCAGGTAAGGTGCGCAAGGCTCAGGACATGGAGGTCATCCTTAATGTGGGAAGCGATTCTGGCTGTGTTTTTGCTTGTGCCCCCGCCCGCTCCATACGTTACACTGATGAAGGAAGGATGAAGCTTTGCGATTTCATCTGTTGTCGCGAACACCTTTTCGATCCCCTCATCTGTCTTGGGCGGAAACACCTCAAAAGAAATGTGTATTTTATCCTCTTTCAGTCTGTCTATAATTTTCATCCGGTCAAGTTTCTCCTATTCTCCGATCAGGCCTCTATACAGTTCTTCATACTGCTTTGCAGAATTTTTCCATGAAAAATCCTGGCTCATTGCCCTCTCTACGATTTTATTCCAGTCTCTCTTTCTGTCATAGTATATTCTCTGTGCATACCGTATTGTGTTCAGCATCTCATGCGCATTGTAGTTGCTGAAGCTGAACCCTGTTCCGGTCTTCTCATACTCGTTATACGGCTCCACAGTATCTTTGAGTCCCCCGGTCTCCCTTACGATCGGAATTGTTCCGTACCTAAGGCTCATAAGCTGGCTCAGCCCGCACGGCTCAAACAGGGACGGCATAAGAAAAGCGTCGCAGGATGCGTAAATCTTGTGTGAGAGTTCATCCGAATAGTAGATATTCGCCGAGACTCTTCCGGAATATTTCCATGCAAAGTGGCGGAACATATTTTCGTATTTTACATCCCCGGTCCCAAGAACCACGATCTGCACTGCATCCTGGCACAGTTCATCCATCACATAGTCAATCAGGTCAAATCCTTTCTGATCGGTCAGCCTGGAAACCATCCCAATAAGCATCACGTGGGAATCCTTATTCAGTCCAAGTTCCTCCTGAAGAGCCGTCTTGTTAAGCGGCTTATTCCTGCGGAAGTTATCAATCGTGAAATTCTTCGCAATCCTGTTGTCTGCAGCCGGATTCCAGTCATCGTAATCCAGGCCGTTCACGATGCCGCACAGATCATTGGATCTCGCGGACATCAGTCCGTCCAGCCCCTCTCCATAGAACGGGGTCTTGATCTCCTCCGCATAACTCTGGCTGACGGTCGTTACCTTGTCCGCATAGACGATACCTCCTTTTAAGAGGTTGGCATCTTTATATGCTTCCATCTTGTCCGGCACGAAATAATACTCCGGAAGGCCTGTGATCCCCCTTACTGTCTTCGTATCCCACACACCCTGGAATTTCAGGTTATGTATTGTCATGACGGTTTTGATGCCGCGGTAATATTCCCCGAGATATCTGAAATTATCCAGATAAACCGGGATCAGTCCTGTCTGCCAGTCATGGCAGTGGATCAAGTCCGGGCGGAAACCGATCACCGGAAGGATACTTAAGGCAGCCTTGGAGAAAAAAGCGAACTTCTCGATCCCCCACTTCGGGTCTCCGTCATATGGGGCAAATCCGCTGAAATAATGCTCATTATCAATAAAATAGAATGTAATGTCATTCAAAACAGTTTTCAGCACTCCTACATACTGGTTCTGTCCCGCAATATCCATATAAAAATGGCTTACATATTCCAGCCTGTCCTTCCATTCCTGCTTCATACAGGTATAATTCGGGAGCACGACGCGGACATCATATTTCTCCTTGTCAAATTCTTTGGGAAGCGAGCCTACAACATCCGCAAGACCACCCGTTTTGATAAATGGCACACATTCTGAAGAAGCAAATAAAATGTTTTTCATATACTATCCTCCACTTTTTGCATTAGTCGCCGCACGGCTTTTGACTAATGTCCATTATACCTCATTTCTCGTACAATGAAAAGGATTTTCTCCCGGGACGCGCCCGAACCGCTTACGCCCGGTGTTTATATTCCAACTGTATCGTATCTGCTATCAGCGCGATAAATTCCGAATTTGTAGGCTTCCCCTTCCCTGTACTGACCGTGTATCCGAACAGCTCGTCAAGCGTGTCCAGCTTGCCCCGGCTCCACGCCACTTCAATGGCATGGCGGATTGCCCGCTCAACACGGCTTGATGTCGTCTGGTATTTTTTTGCCACCGTCGGATACAGTATTTTTGTTATCGCATTTAGTACATCCATGTCCTCCACCGCCATGATAATGGCATCTCTGAGATAGTGATACCCTTTGATATGGGCGGGAATCCCGATCTCATGCAGCATATTTGTCACGCGGCTTTCCAGATTTTCTCCTTTTTCTGTATTTTCTATTGTGAAATCGTCGTTTTTTCTGTCGCAATTTCGGAACATTTTTCTGACGGATTTTATCCGGTCCAACAACATTTCATTGTTGAACGGTTTCATGACATAGTAATTTGCACCCCTGTTAAAGGCATCTTCCGTGATTCTTTCCTGTCCCACCGCCGTGATCACGATAAAATATGGTCGCTTGCCGCCGGATGTGTCCTGACTGACCTTTTCCATCACCGTCAATCCGTCCATTTTCGGCATAATCAAGTCGAGAAGAACGACGTCCGGCTGTTTGTTTTTGATAATCTGACACATCTCTTCACCATTTTTCGCTTTTCCTACCAGATTTAACTCTTTATCCATGCCGATCATTGTCTCCAGCATATCGAGAATTTTCTGGTTGTCATCTGCGATGGCCACATTCAAGTGCTCCATTCTCTTCTCTCCTTTAGCTGTTGAGAACCAGCCCTGAAAACGCCACTTGCTTATTATAATCGAGCCATTTACGCTAAATCAAGCGGATTTTGTAGTACTAATTCGACATGTTTTTCGACAGTTTCCTTCATTTTAACTGATCCAGCATGTTTTCAATGAAAATGCCGTAGCCTTTTGTCGAATCCTGTACAAACACATGAGTCACAGCTCCAATCAGTTTTCCGTTCTGGATGATGGGGCTGCCGCTCATTCCCTGGATAATTCCTCCTGTTTTTTCAAGCAGTTCCGGGTCTGTGACCTGAATCACCAACCCCTTGTTTATCTCTTTTCCTGATGTGTCGATATCTGTCACCTGAATCTGGTATTCTCTGATCTCATTGTCAATAAAGCAGCGTATCGTGGCGTCACCTGTCACAATCTCCTCTGTCTTTGCCGTCTCAATGGGGATCTGTTCGTCAAACAGCTCGTCAATCTTCTCGATCGTGCCATATATGCCTGCTTCCGTGTTTTTGTCGATCGTGCCAAGCTCATTATAACGGTTATACACTATGATTCCTTCCATAGTCCCGGGATTCCCGTCTGAACCTTTTGTGATCGTCTGTATGCTCGTTTTATACAAGGTGCCGTCGGAAATTGTCATCAGAACGTTTGTATCAACATCGTGTATCCCGTGTCCCAAAGCGCCGAACCGGCTCTGTTCTGTCAGAAAAGTGATCGTGCCGAGTCCCTGCACATTATCCCTGACCCATATCCCGAGTTTGTACTTATCCGGCGCACATTCTACGGGATTGATCCTGACGTCAAGCAGTTCTTCCCCTCTTCTTAAGGTAAGTATGACATCTTCACTGTCAATGTGGTCAACCGCCTCCAGAAGGTCTGACTTCCCGGAAATTTCTTCCTGGTTTACCGCTGTGATATAATCCCCGGACTGTACAATATCCGCTGCCGGCTCATGCTCTTTTCCGTCTGTTCCCTCTATTGCCTCCGTGTTCAGCACCATAACCCCGTCCGTCTCCATATAGATGCCTGCCGGCATCCCTCCCAGAAGAACGGTTTCATTGTCTGAAATCCCTGTGCTGGCCTCTGTCTGGCGCAGCTCATTCTCCATCTCCAGTGCCCCGGCAGAAAGCCATATCAGGCATACCGCCAGAAAGAGGATGGATGCCGCTGCATAACGTTTTCTTTTTTTCTTCCGGTCTTTTACCATAGCTTCACATCCTTTCCCACAAAAAGAAAACGGATACACAATCGTATCCGTCCTTAGTATGTGTGTTCGTCCTCTGTTTCACACTGGTATTATGTTTCACTCTTTGCCAATTCTTTCATTTCCCTTGCGCTTTCAAGGATCCTGTCTGTTATATTTGCACCGCCCAGCATTCTGGCAAGCTCTTCTATGGACTGCTCGCCGCCAAGAGGCTCTATCTTCGTCTCCGCTGCACCCTTTCCCGTTTCCTTGCGGATCAGGAAATGGCAGTCTGCCGCCGCTGCAATCTGCGGAAGATGTGTGATGCAGATCACCTGCCTGCTCTTTCCTATAAGCCTTAGCTTCTCGCCGACTTTGCCTGCCGTGGCTCCCGAGATCCCGGTATCAATCTCGTCAAAGATAAGAGTCGGGGTGTCTTCCTCATCCGCAAGCACCGTCTTGATCGCCAGCATGACGCGGGAAAGCTCGCCGCCTGACGCCACGTTGCCCAATGGTTTTAATGGTTCGCCGGGATTCGCGGAAAAATAAAATTCAGCATCATCATTTCCATTTGCACTGCAATGCTCCGTCCTCGCGATCCGTATCTCAATCTTTGCGTCGGGAAAATTAAGCTCCCCTATCTGCTTCTGAATGTCCCGTGAGAAGCCGGATGCGGCTTTCTTACGGATCCTGTGGAGCCTGTCAGCCGATTTTCTCATTTCCTGGCCTGCTTTTTCGATTTTTTCATTCAAATCCTTCATGAACTGATCGTAGTCTTCAAGCTCTGTCAGTCTTTCCTTTTTTTCTTCACAATATTCCAGGATCTCTGAAATACTGTTTCCATATTTTGCCTTTAAATGGTTGATAAGGTTCAGCCTGTTCTCTGCCTCCTGAAATTCTTCCTCCGAAAATTCAAAGCTTTTCGCATAATCTGACAATTCCCGGTTGAAATCATTAAGCAGGCTGTCAATTTCGAGAAGCTGTCCATAAAGCTGGCTGCCCTCCTCATCAAATTCCGAGACGTCCTGCATCGCGCGGATCGCACGGCTTAGGAAATCACTTGCATTTCCTCTCGCGTCATCCCCCGTATACTGGTGTGTCTCTGCCACTGCTTCCGTGAGTTTCCTGCTCTGCGTCATTCTCCGGTACAGTTCTTCAAGCTTAACATCCTCGCCGGGAGCCAGCTCTGCCTCCTCAATCTCGTTTATCTCGAACCGGGCAAGGGAAGCTTCCTGCTCCCTGCTCTTCTCATCCAGCATGGATTCTTCTGCCCTGCGTCTAAGCTCCCGGCACCGGTGAAACGCTTCTGCCATCTTCTCTCTGAGAGGATGGATCTCTTCCCCCGCATACAGATCCAGCAGAACCAGATGATTTTTCCTGTGCAGGAGCGTCTGGTTTTCATGCTGGCCGTGAATATCGATCAGAAGGCTTGCCACATCTTTCAAGGTTCCCATATTGACCGTTTCCCCATTGATCCGGCTGATACTTCTTCCTTCCATAAGGCGTCTCCCAAGCGTAAGGCATCCGTCTTCGGGAAAGATGTCCAGTTTTTCAAGCTGGCTTATGATTTTTTCATCCTCTACGGCAAAGGTAAGCTCCACCAGTCCGCTTTTTGCCCCGCTGCGGAGCATGTCCGCACTGTATTTCCCTCCCAGGGCAAGGCTGACGGACCCCATAAGAAGAGATTTTCCGGCTCCTGTTTCCCCGGTGAGGATATTGAGGCCCTGCCCGAACTCCACTTCCGCTTCCTCAATCAAGGCTAAATTTTTTACATACAGATTCTGTAACATATTATACTACCTATATCCCTTTTGACACAATCTTCCGTATTTTTTCCATCACTGCTTCCGTGTCCTCTGCCGACCGGATCGCACACATGATCGTATCGTCCCCCGCAATACATCCGACAACCTCATTCCAGTTCATGGCATCCAGGGCTGCCGCAACTGCCATTGCCATGCCGGATACAGTCTTGATGACGAGAATATTCTGTGCTTTGTCCATAGACAGGTATCCGTCTTTGAGCACGCGGATATATTTCTCGCTGATCCCCTCTTCCTGCCTGTGAACAATATATTTCTGCCTGCCTCCGTCTACAGATACTTTCGTCAGTTTCAGATCCCGTATGTCCCTTGACACGGTTGCCTGCGTCACCTTAAAGCCGGCATTGTTGAGATATTCTGCCAGCTCCTCCTGTGTCTCGATATCATATTGGCTGATAAGTTCAATAATTTTTGCATGGCGACTGACTTTCATTTTCTTAGTTTCCTTTCATCTTTTTGCGCATAGTCTTCATAAAGCTTTCCCTGCTTAATTTGACCAGCCTGGCTGTCTCTTCTGCCCGTTTTACAGTGAGCCTCTCGCCAGTTACGAGGGTGATTTGCTCCGCGCCGTCGAAACAGACTGCCGCCTGCTCCTGCCTGCCATATCTGCCCTCGCAGATTTCCACCTCAATCACATCCTCTGACGAGAGCACCACGCTGCTCGTGTTCAGCGCATGGGAACAGATCGGCGTTATCACGATCATGCTTGCGGTCGGCTCCACGATCGGTCCGCCTGCCGACAGGTTATACCCCGTGCTCCCCGTCGGGGTGGAAATGATCACCCCATCGGCAAGATAAGTATTCAGCAGCGTCCCATTCACATAGAGGTTAAACTGTACGACCCGGATCTTTCCCTCTCTCGCCAGCACAATATCATTCACAGCAAGCTCTCTCTTCCCGTTTCCGGGTGTTCCCTCAAGCATCATCCGCTGCTCGATGTCAGGCGTCCCGTCAAAAAGCTTATCCAATGCCTGGCGGAAATCCTTCAACTCTACGTCGGTGAGATAACCCAGAGTCCCCATATTGATCCCCAGAAGGGGGATCTTATGCCCGCCGAGATCCCGCACCGCCCGGATCAATGTCCCGTCCCCTCCCAGGACAAGCGCGCAGTCCGCCTCGTCCGGGATTGAGCCGGAAATGATGTGCCCGTCCTTGTCTTTCTCTGAGAGGATACATCTTTTCCCGTTGTCTGTAATATAACGCCGGATCTCATCTGTGACCGCGTAGTCCTTATCCTTAAGCTTATTCGTAATGATGTAAAAACAGTCCATGTCATATCCTTTCCTGTTCAGGCAGAGGCATTTTATTTTGCCAGGGTATCAAACGCCTCGTCCACCACACTGTCCAGTCCCTCCCTGATATCGGGTCCCTCCCCTGCGCATTTCTTTAAATGGATCAGATACTCGATATTTCCTTCCGGTCCTTTGATCGGAGAAAAATCGACGGCAAGAATGGAAAAACCGATTGATACCGCATAGTCTGCCACCTTTTTGATGACCTCGCGATGCGTGCTCTTTTCACGCACAACCCCCTTCTTCCCGACTTTCTCGCGTCCCGCCTCAAACTGGGGTTTGATCAGGGCCACGACATTTCCCCCATCCCTCAGGTAATCCCGGATTGGCTCCAGAACCTTTGTCAGCGAGATAAAGGAGACATCTATGGACGAGAAGTCGACCTGCTCCCCGATATCCTCCGGCTTTACATACCGGATATTCGTCTTTTCCATACAGACGACCCGTTCATCCTGTCTCAGCTTCCAGTCAAGCTGCCCTCTTCCCACATCGATCGCGTAGACCTTTCTTGCCCCGTTCTGGAGCATACAGTCTGTAAAGCCGCCTGTGGAAGCCCCGACGTCCGTGCATACGCTGCCCCTTACACTCACGTCGAATTTTTCCAGGGCCTTTTCCAGCTTTAAGCCGCCCCGGCTCACATATGGAAGGGGATTCCCCCTCACCTCAATGCTGACGTCAGGGGAAAAGGTTGTCCCCGCCTTATCCTCACGCTGTCCGTCCACGAAAACATTCCCTGCCATAATAACCGCCTTGGCTTTCTCCCGGGATTCTGCCAGATTGCGTTTTACAAGCATAACATCCAAACGTTCTTTCATCTATTCCTTCCCCATCGTCAGATAATCTGTGATTATCTGTTTTACTATCGTATCTTTATCCAGTCCCACTTCCCGTCTGAGGACATCCACATTGCCATGCTCCACATAGTCGTCCGGGATGCCGATGCAACGCACCTTCATGTCAAGCTTTGCCCTTGCCACATAGTCAAGCACCTGCTCGCCAAAACCCCCGGTGAGCACATTCTCTTCAATCGTCACCAGAAGGCTGTGGTCTTTTTCCAGCTCTTCTAGCATCTTTGTATCCAGCGGCTTGACAAATCTTGCATTGACCAGGCTGCATGCATATCCCGTGTCTTTGAGCTCCCTGCGCACCTGATCTGCCAGTTCTGCCATATGCCCCACAAAGAGGACTGCGATCCCGTCCTCCTCATACAGCACTTCACTTTTCCCGTATTCCACAGGCGCGCGGAACCGCCTCATCCCTTCATAGGCGTCGCCCCGTGGATACCGAAGCGCAATCGGATATGGGAAATCAACAGCAAAACGGACCATGTCTGCCATTTCCCATCGGTTTTTCGGGGATATGACGGTCATATTGGGAATCATCGACAAAAAGGACAAATCGAAAAGCCCCTGGTGTGTCTCTCCATCGCTGCCCACAAGGCCTGCACGGTCAACCGCTATGAAAACCGGAAGATTCTGGAGACAGACATCATGGATCAACTGGTCGTATGCTCTTTGCAAAAAGGAGGAATACACGGCGAACACCGGTTTCATCCCTCCCGCGGCAAGCCCCGCTGCAAATGTCATCGCATGCTCTTCCGCGATGCCCACATCAAAAAATCTCCCCGGGAATCTCCTGGCAAACCTTGACAGACCTGTCCCGTCTGCCATTGCCGCTGTGATTGCCACCACCTTTTCATCCGTCCTGGCAGCGTCTGTCAGGACTTTGGAAAAGACATCTGTGTAGGAATCTCTGCCCGATTTCTCTTTCGCTTCCCCTGTCGCCACATCAAAAGGTGCTGTCCCGTGGAAACGGGAAGGATTTTCTTCCGCCGGCGCATAGCCTTTTCCCTTCCTTGTTATGACATGGACAAGCACTGCATGGTCCACTCTTTTGGCTTCCCCCAGGATCTTTACCAGCTTGCGGACGTCATGCCCGTCCACCGGTCCGAGATACGTGATCCCCATATCCTCAAAAAACATTCCCGGCACGAAAAGCTGCTTGATGCCGCTTTTCGTTTTCCGGACCTGGTTTACGATGCTCTCTCCTTTCACCGGAATCTTTTTCAGGGTATCTTCGACGCCTTTCTTCAGGTCATGGTAGGCCTGCGCTGTGCGCAGGCCGTTCAGATAGCGTGACATGCCTCCGACATTTTCCGAGATCGACATATTGTTGTCGTTCAGGACAATAATGAAATTGCTTTTCAGCCTTGCCGCATTGTTCAGCGCTTCATATGCCATGCCTCCTGTCAGCGATCCGTCCCCTATGACTGAGACGACGCTGTGCTTTTCGTGCAGCAGCTCCCTTGCTTCCACATACCCCAATCCCGCAGAAATCGACGTCGAACTGTGTCCGGTATCAAACGCATCACAGTCACTCTCCTTGCGTTTTGGAAAGCCGCTCATGCCGCCATATTTGCGCAGATCATCAAACCCTCCTTTTCTTCCTGTCAGAAGTTTATGGGTATATGCCTGATGCCCCACATCCCAGATCAGCTTGTCCCCGGGCAGGTCAAATGTGAGATGGAGCGCCATCGTCAGTTCCACGACCCCCAGATTGGAAGCGAGATGCCCTCCCGTCCTGCTGATCTTCTCGATCAGAAACTGACGGATTTCTTCTGCCAGCTCTTTTAGTTCTTCTGCGTTTAATTTTTTGATATCATTTTCTTTCTGGATTTTCTCAAGAACCATAAGGAGGCCTCCTATTTTTTTCTGTAGACAAGTGATTCCAGCAGCAGGACGAGAAATTCATCTTTCGCCGGAAAAGCCTTCAGTTCGGACACAGCGCCTTGCGTCATGCGCTCCACATCCTCTTTCGCCTTTTCGATCCCCTTCCATGTCACATAGGTCGTCTTTTCATTTTTTTCGTCACTGTGGACAGGTTTTCCAAGCATTTCCGTCGTACTTGTCACATCCAGGATATCGTCCTGGATCTGGAAGGCAAGTCCGATCTTTCCCGCAATCTGTTCCATGCGCTTTACATCTGCCTCTCCCGCACCTGCAAGGATAGCTCCAACCATCATGGATGCCTCAATCAGCGCGCTTGTCTTTAAACGGTATATAAAGTCAAGGACCTCGCCTGAGACGGCATTGCCTGACTCTTTTACGTCCACAACCTGGCCGCCTATCATTCCATAGATCCCGGCCTTACGGGAAAGGACCTGCAATGCTCTCCCGACAGATTTATAAGAGCTTTCCTCCATATCAAAGGATGCGCAGGCAGTCTCAAACGCATAGTTGAGAAGGGCGTCTCCTGAGAGAATCCCCATATCCTCGCCGTATACAATGTGGGTTGTCTTCCTGCCCCTTCTGTATTCGTCATTATCCATTGCCGGCAGGTCGTCATGCACCAGAGAATACGTATGGATCATCTCAATGGCCGCCATAAACGGTTCAATGGTCCTGCCTTCACCCCCAAACAGGCGGTAAGCCTCACACATCAGGATCGGTCTGATCCGCTTTCCGCCTGCCATAAGGCTGTACTCCATCGCCTCCATGATTACACTTTGGTATCCCTCTGCCCTGGGAAGATATTTTCTTAACACTTCTTCGACATACTCTGTTCTTTTCTTATATTCCTCTTTAAAATTCATGGGTTTCTCCATCCTCATCCAGTATCAGCACTTTTTTTTCCACTTCATCAATTGCCCGGCTGCATTTCTTTAACAGTGTCATCCCCTTACTGTACAGCTCAAATGATTCCTCCAGGGAGACCCCGTCCTGTTCCATCTGATCGATCACGGTCTCAAGCTCCCCGAACATCCCTTCAAGATTTTCCTGTTTTTTATTCTCCACAGTTTTTCTCCTTCCATCCCATGTTCCCATATGGGAACGCTGCTGATGAGACGACTTCCGCCTCGATCCTCCCGTCTGAAACGTATATGGCAAGACGGTCTCCCTTCCCTGCCTGGGAGACTTCTCTTATATTCTTCCCGTCCTTTCCCCGCACATAGGAGTATCCCCTGTTCAGCTTCTCAAGAGGCGACAGGCCTCTCATTTTTTCCACGCACATGTCGAACCTGTGCTTCTCCCGCATCAGCTTTTCCTTCATGATCCGGCGCAGATCATCCTCCAGGTCGGCGGCATATTGTTTCTTCTCATCTAGCTTCTGCCTGGGATGCGCAAATTTCAGCCGCAGGGCAGTCTTTTCCAGCCTTGCCCGCTCCCCGGTGATCTTTGCCGTCACAGAGCGACGCATCATCTGCGCATATCCCTGCATCGTCTCAAATGCTTCTCTGTATTCATAAACGGCAAGCTCCGCTGCTGCAGAAGGGGTGGGCGCCCTAAGATCCGCCACGAAATCCGCAATGGTCGTATCCGTCTCATGCCCTACCGCCGAGATGACCGGTACTGTACAGTCAAAGATAGCCCGGGCAACAGACTCTTCATTGAACGCCCACAGGTCTTCCATGCTTCCGCCGCCTCTTCCGACAATCATGACATCCACTCTTTCTTTTTCCAGTGCCCGGATGCCTTTTATGATGCTTTTGGCCGCTCCTTCCCCCTGTACAAGGGCAGGGCACAGGATAAGCTGCACGTAAGGGTTCCTTCGCTTTGCTATATGGATGATATCCCGGACTGCCGCTCCTGTGGGCGCGGTCACGATCCCAACCGTCCCCGCATATCTGGGGATCGGCATCTTGTATTCCGGGGCGAACATTCCCATCTCGGAGAGTTCTTTTTTCAGTGCCTCAAATTTCTCATAGAGCTGCCCGGCGCCGTCCAGGACGATCTCCCTCGCATAGAGCTGGTACTTCCCGTCCCGTTCATACACACTGACAGATCCGAGCACAATAACCTGCTGTCCCTCTCTCATACGAAAAGAAAGCCCTGACCTGGCGCCTGCAAACATGACACAGGCAATCGTGCCGGACTCATCCTTCAGTGAAAAATATATGTGCCCCGATGTATGGTATTTACAGTTTGAGACTTCTCCTTTTACATAGATCCGGTTCAGCATAAAATCCTGCGCAAACATATTCCTGATATAGGAATTCACCTGCTTTACCGTATAGACATTCTTCATGCTCTAAAGCTCCTGCTTTGCTATCTTCCCGAGAACACCGTTGACAAAAGAGGGGGCGTCATCTCCGCTGAACCGCTTGGCAAGCTCAACCGCTTCATTGATCGCGACTCCCGCCGGAATCTCCTCATCCCACTTGAGTTCATATACTGCCAGCCTTAAAATCGTCAGATCCACCTTGTTCATTCTTCCTGTCTTCCATCCTCTTGCATTGTCGTTGATGATCCGGTCGATCTCTGGGACATGTGCAGCGACAGCCTCATATTTTTCCTGTATATATTTTCTGTCTTTCTCTGCCGCATTTTCCAGAGTTTCAAAATAATATCTCAGATGCTCCGGCATATCCTCCGCAGCGTTAAACTCTATCTGGAACAGCATCTTGAAAATATGCTCCCGAAGTTCCGTTCTAACCATATCGGCTCCTTTCCCCTGTCTCAATCCAAAATAAAATAATCCTTTGCAATCGCAAAAAAGGATGTCTTACGACATCCCCTATTATACAACATGCATCCTGAACTTTGCAATAACAGAGCAACAGGATTATTCCCGATTCTCCATCTCAACGCCTGCCACTCTGATATTGACGTCTGCCACTTCCAGCCCCGTCATGTTCTCCACCGCATTTTTCACCCTCTCCTGCACTTTTGCAGAGACATCCATAATGCTGTAGTCATATTTCAGATTGAGTGCCAAGGACACTGTGACCACTCCCTCGAGCACGTCCACCTTCACGCCTTTGGAAAGATTCTTCATGCCGAGTCTGCTGATCAGTTCATTCGTGATATTCCCCGCCATAGAAGCGACTCCGTCCACCTCTGTTGCAGCCAGCGCCGCGATAATTGCCACAACCTCGTCCGCGATCTTGACTTCGCCCATGCTGGCATCGTTCTGTATAGTATAGGTATTACGTTCATCCTTCGCCATGTTCAAAACCTCCTGTTTTGTCTAATCTCTTTCCCTATTATAGCAAAGATCATCCGTTTTGCAAAGAAATTCATGCCATTTTCTCCGGGTGCAGGCATGAATCTGTCATGAACGTCCGAACTCTGAAAGTATGAGTCCCTCATTTCTCTCCAGTGTCATCCGTATGCTCCACTCATGGGTGAACAGAAGAAGCGGACGGTCTTTTAAGTCCTTGATCTTTTTCATGTCTGACGTCCCTGCAAGACGGTCCATGTCGATGTCCTCATTCTCAATCCAGCGGATATATTCGTAAGGTAGGTTTTCCAGTATGATCTCCACATTGTACTCATTTTTCAGCCGGTATTTCAGGACATCAAACTGAAGCACGCCCACCACGCCGACAACGATCTCTTCCATGCCGGTATTGTATTCCTGGAAAATCTGGATTGCCCCTTCCTGGGCAATCTGGTTGATCCCCTTTACGAACTGCTTGCGTTTCATCGTATCCACCTGGCGCACCCTGGCAAAATGCTCCGGCGCAAACGTCGGGATCCCCTCGTAGGCGAACTTCTCCTTTGATGCCGTCAGCGTATCCCCAATGGAGAAGATACCCGGGTCAAAGACACCGATAATGTCCCCGCCGTAAGCCCTGGTGATCATCTTCCTCTCGCTCGCCATCATCTGCTGGGGCTGGGAAAGCCTCACCTGCTTTCCTCCCTGGACGTGATATACCTCCATTCCCGCCTCAAATTCACCGGAACAGATCCTCATAAAGGCGATCCTGTCCCGGTGTGCTTTATTCATATTTGCCTGTATTTTGAACACAAAAGCGGAAAAATCCTTCTCCGTCATCGGGTCGATCTCTCCGTGGTCTGACATGCGGGGAAGGGGGGATGTCGTCATTTTCAGGAAATGCTCCAGAAATGTCTGGACTCCGAAATTGGTCAGCGCAGAACCGAAAAACACGGGGGAGAGTTCCCCTTTGTCCACAAGCGCCTGGTCAAATTCTGCCGACGCGCCGTCAAGGAGCTCGATTTCATCTGCCAGGGCGATCTTTGCCTCGGTACCGACCAGCCAGTCAATCTCCGGATTGTTGGCCGCGACTTTTTTTACTTCCCCGACAGAAGTCCCCTTCTTCGTGTCGGAGAACAGTTCAACTTCCCTTTTCTCCCTGTCGTAAACACCCTTGAACTCTTTCCCTGAACCGATGGGCCAGTTCACCGGGCAGGTCGGGATGCCCAGTTCTTTCTCTATATCATCCAGAAGGTCAAAGGTGTCCTTCGCATCACGGTCCATCTTATTGATAAAGGTAAAAATCGGGATATGGCGCATGGCGCAGACTTTAAAAAGTTTTCTTGTCTGAGCCTCCACTCCCTTTGACGCGTCAATCACCATGACTGCCGAATCCGCTGCCATCAGCGTACGGTATGTGTCTTCCGAGAAATCCTGATGTCCCGGCGTATCCAATATATTGATGCAGTACCCTTCATAATTGAACTGCAGAACGGAAGACGTGACAGAGATTCCTCTCTCCTTCTCAATCTCCATCCAGTCAGAAACGGCATGCTTTGCCGTCGCTTTTCCTTTGACAGATCCTGCCTGGTTGATCGCTCCTCCATACAGCAGAAACTTTTCCGTCAGTGTCGTCTTTCCGGCATCGGGATGCGAAATGATCGCAAATGTCCTTCTTTTTCTGATCTCATTTGTAATATCTGACATACTCTCTCTCCTGCTAATCCTGATCTTCTAAGGTATCCTGATCCTCAAAAAGAGGCGTGGAAAAATAGCGCTCTGCCGTATCCGGAAGCACTGTGACTACCGTTTTTCCTTTTCCCAGCTTTTTTGCCAGCTTCAGCGCCGCAACCACATTCGTCCCCGATGAGATTCCGCACATGATCCCCTCCCTGGACGCCAGTTCACGGGAAGTGCGAATCGCTTCCTCGTCCGTAACAATACAGATATCCGTATAGATCCCGGTATTCAGGATCGCCGGTATTACGCCGTCTCCGATCCCCATCTGCACGTGAGTGCCAATCGAGCCGCCTGAAAGAATTGCAGCATGTTCCGGCTCTACTGCCCAGATCTCAATATCTGGATTCCTCTCCCTGAGCACTTCCCCGATCCCCGTGATCGTACCGCCGGTCCCGATTCCCGAGCAGAAACCGTCGATCTGGCAGCCCGCCTGCTCCAGGATCTCAACTGCCGTACATTCTCTGTGAACTGCCGGGTTGGCAGGGTTTTCAAACTGCTGTGGCACAAAGACTCTGGGGTCTTCTTCTGCCATGCGAAGCGCTGTAGCAAGACATTCCTCAATGCATGCGCCGATGTTCCCGTCATCGTGGATAAGGATCACCTCTGCCCCATAGTGCTTTACCAGCTTCCGCCGTTCCTCGCTGACAGAATCCGGCATGATGATCTTTGTCCGGTATCCTTTTACGGCTCCCACCAGCGCCAGTCCAATCCCCTGGTTTCCGCTGGTCGGCTCTACAATCACCGTGTCTTCTTTTATCAGCCCTTTTTCTTCCGCGTCTTTTAACATATTGCAGGCAGTCCTTGTCTTAATGGAGCCGCCCACATTAAGCCCTTCAAATTTCACCAGTATCTGAGCGCTGTCCTCCTCCGCCATTCTGTTAAGACGGATCAGCGGAGTATTGCCCATTGCCTCCAGTATATTATGATAAACCACTGCTGTTTCCATACCTTTCTGTTGTAATATCTTACATAAAAACCCGTTTTTTTATTATATTACAATCAGTAGAATATGACAATGAAAACTTGAAAGATTCAGGGCTATCCGTTATTCATGGATCGGTGTTATGACGATATTCTCGGGAGCAATCTGTGTCTTGCGCGTTACGATATCCTCGATTTGGGCGCGGTTGGCGTCTGTCAGCTCCTCTGCTTTCACGACAATGTCCGCCGAATCCTGCGTCAGGCTTACCACCGCCTCGGAAAATCCTTTTGACGCCATGAGCGTCTCAATGGCGACTTCCTGCTCCGATATTTCCGTCATCTGCACAAGCTGTGCAACCGCATCCTCTTTTTCTGCGTCGCTTAAGTTGGTGTTGTCAATGATTGCCTGCAGTGTTTCTCTGTTCTGCGCCCTCACCTGTTCCCGGGAAACTTTTGCCTGCGCTACAGTCGTTTCCGCCTCTCCGCTTGTGAGCACTGCCTCCCCCGGTGTCCCTTCTGTCTCGGAATCATTGCTCACGATATCTTCTGTCGATGTCTCGATATCCTCCTCCGAAATATCCAGCAGTTCCTGATTGGCAAGCTCTGCGTTTGCCTCCTGCGTATTGTCATTCCCCAGGTCCCCGAACAGCTTTCCCGAGTAGTTCAGATATCCGGCTACTGCGATCATGACTGCCAGAGTCGCAATAATGATCTGATTTTTCTTGAACAAACGTTTCACCTGTAAATCCTCCTTTTTATGTATCAGCCCGTTTCATTATTTTAATCTTATGCGCTTCAACGCCGAATAATGCCTGCACGGCCTCTGTAATATTGCGGACTACCACCGCATTGTCTCCCCCATCTGCAATCACGATAACACCCTCTATCTCCGGGGTAAGCTCTTTGCTTACGTAAGGGGTCTGGGAACCGTCGGAATCCTGTTGATAGACGCTGGTCTTATCTGACGAACTGTCCTGTGATGTCCTGCTCCCGCCCTCGCTGTCCGTCTCCTCTGTAGTCTGGCTTGAGCTCGTCTGGTCCTTCTCTACGATTCTCTGCCCGGATGATTTCAGTGTGATCATCACCTTTGCCTGTCCGACACCTTCCACATATTGAAGTGCCTGCGCCGTCTTTTCTTCCAGATATTCTTCATAAGCTTTCGTATCATTTTCGCCTGACGCCACATCCTGTAAGGGTTCTTCCTCTCCACTTTGCGTATCTTCCCCCGGAACGGGAAATACGATAACCAGGAGGAGAAGGCCTGCGAGGAAAAGAATCAGGAGCTGATTCTTTTTCGGCAGCTTTTCTCCCGTGCGGATTCCCTCAAGCCACGTCTTCCACTTATTCCCCAACCCTGATCTCCTCCACTTCGATCCGGTTCCCGCCGTCCCTTTCCCCGGCGCCCTGATATTCTTCGGGCACAAAGTCAAGGAGGTCTGTCTCACCGAATATTTCCTGCGCGTTTTCGATTTCTCTTCTCTCCATTTCATACTCTTTGCTTCTGTAAATTCCGGCAAATGTCTGCTCCAGTCCCGTCAGCTTCAGCAGCGGCGTGAACAGGAGCAGGATCAGGATGAGCCCTGAGAAAAACCTGACATATTTTCCATACTCCTTTCCGGGTATCACATGCATCACTGCCGTGACCACGATCAGGTATACCGCAATATTCTGTATCCATCCGTAAAGCTGCTGAAACATTCCCTTCCCCTTTCATATTGCCCGCTTATGATGTGGATGCCGCCACGATTGCAATTGTCAGCAGGAACAGGACTCCTGATGAAAAGACCAGCTTGACCAGAAGCTCATATCCCTCACTTACGCCAGAGATACATCCTGTAATGCGTTTGTCTGACACGGGCTGTACCAGTGCCGAGGCAAGCTTATACAGAAATGCCAGAATGAGCATCTGGATAACCGGAACGGCACAGATCATAACAGCGGTCAGGGCGCCTGCCATCCCGATCCCGTTTTTTATCAGGACTGCCGTCCCAAGGACGACCTCGGCAACACCTCCCGCTATGTTTCCCACCCAGGGCAGCGCCTCTGCCGTCCTGCTTAATGCGCTTCTCTTTAACGTATCGATGGCAGGGGCGAGCAGTCCCTGTACGACATTGACCCCGACCACACAGGTCATCAGTGTCTTTAAGATCCAGGAAATCAGCTTCTGTAAAAGCTCTGCAAACTCTGAGAGGAAATCTTCCCCGGTAAGATTTCCCAGAACCTGAATCATGATGTAGATGTTAACGACCGGAAGAAGGAATCTTACTACCAGGATCTCCACAACATAAATCAGGAATAAAATGACATTATAAAAAAACAGCGAGGTCACACTGCCTGATGCCAGCGCCACCGCCATAAAATAACTCGGGCAAAGCACGCGCATAAAATCCACAAGCGCCTCAAGCCTCTCCTCTACCCCCTGTGTGGCGATCCGAAAGGCAGTCAGGCACAATGTGATCAGAAGCATATATAGGACATAGAAACTGATATCCGAGACCTGCCTGTTCTGGAAAGCCCCCGCAAAGTTCGTAAACACTGCGGCGGTAAGTGCCACAAGAAGCATATACGCCAGATTCTGCCGGTTATAGCGAAATTCATAGGAAATCTGGTCCGACACAAACCCTGCAAAAAGGCTGCCCGCCCCCTCAATATCCCCTGAAACCAGCATGGAGACAACTTCCCCGAAGGATATCTTCTGCTTTGGGAACATCTGCCTTAAGCTCTCCTCGATCTTTTCAAAGTCAAACTCTCCAAGCAGCGCGTCTTCGACCTGGCGTTGCAATTGCCCCAGTTCCTCCCCGTTCAGCTCTTCGTTCTGTTCTTCCCTGTCCTCTTCACCATCCTGCGCATTTACGATTCTTGTTCCAATGCCGAAGATAACAAGAATCAGGACAAAGGTCAGGACAATCTGCGCCATTTTTCTCTTTGTCTGCTTCATGCCAGGAACTCCTGTATAGTCTCCAGCAGGGCCAGCAGAACCGGCATGCCCAGAGCCAGTATCGTAAGCTTGCTGAAGATCTCGATCTGGACCGCTATGGTCTGATATCCCGCATCCTTGCAGATCCCGGAGGAAAATTCCGCGATATATGTAATCCCGATCATTTTGAGCATTGTGGCAAGATATCCCGCGTCCATCTTGATATACGAGCTGATCTGCCCCACCGTACGGATAAAGATCTCCAGCCTGTCTATAATACAGGCAAAAAGAAAGATACTTGCCGCAACGCTCATATAGATTCCGTATTCTGCCTTTCCCCCTTTGAACTGGACTGCCAGAAGCGCCCCGATCACACCGACGATTCCCACCTGTATCACATTCATATATCCGTCCCCCTCTCACTTCCGGCTTGCTGCCGTGCCCTGGTTTACAGAGAGAAAAGCTGCCGGATCGATAAAAAAAGATCGTATATGTAGGGAAGCACCCACGACAGTACAAGGATCAACCCTGCAAGGCTTGTGAGAAACGCCTGCTCTTCCCGCCCGCTGTGTTTGAGGACCTGGCTCAGGATCGAGACAAGTATCCCGACTGCGGCAATTTTGAATATCAGATTTATGCTCATATTTCCTCCCCGGTCAGAGCAGGACTACAACCAGAAAAATCCCGCCCATAACTCCGAGACAATTGCCGATTCTTCTCTTTGACGCAAGCCCTTCTCTTAATTTTTCTATCTCCAGATCCATACGGTTTAAATACATCTGCAGGGAATGATCCATTGTATCCCCGTCCACCTGCCCCAGAAAGGTACCGAGTTCTTTGACCAGTATAGAATGTTCGCTTTTGAGTCCCGCCTCTTTCAGGCATCGGTCAATGCAGCGGTTCCATATCCTGGCGAAGGCGGACTCCTCTCTCCGGTCCATCTCACGCGCTGTCGTTTTGAGCCATGCCGCCCAGGGTTCTCTCACCCTTGCCCCGACCGTCTGGAAGATTTCCGCAAGAGGCGCCCTGGAGTATTCCATCTCTCCTTTTATCAGGCTGATCACATATCTGAGATACAGCATTTTCTCCAGATATGCTTTTAATTCTACCCCATACATGTAACCGGCTCCCGTCGTGGCGGTTATGATCAGTATGCTCCCTATCACCCTCTGCACAACAGACTCCCCCGCTCATCGTAGATTCCCCTGATTTCTCCCGGATGCTCTCCGTTTCCCAGCACCACGTACCGCTCAAACATCCTCCTTTTGATCAGGTCTCCCAGCACCGGCTTTCTGGACGCCTCATCCATGTCCAGCCCATGAACGCTTGCGATAAGCTTGCACCCGCACTGCATGGCATATTCAACCGCATGAATGTCCTCACTTGTCCCGATCTCATCCACGGCAATCACCTGCGGCGCCATAGACCTGATCAGCATGATCATGCCGTCTGCCTTCGGACAGCAATCCAGTATATCCGTTCTCGTGCCAAGGTGGTTCTGGGCGATGCCAAGATAGCATCCTCCCAGTTCTGACCGTTCGTCCACTACCCCCACGGAGCACCCTTTCACATACTGGCTGCCGTCCGATATCTGCCGGACCAGATCACGGATAAGCGTTGTTTTTCCGCAGCACGGCGGCGAGATGATCAGTGTATGGCACACCTGTTTATTTTTGGTGATATACGGAAGCAGTGCGTCCGCGCATCCGATCACCTCATGGGATACCCTGATATTGACAGACGATATGTATTGAATGTTTTTTACTTTTTCCTGTTCCATAATGACTTTTCCTGCCACCCCCACTCTGTGCCCTCCTTCTATTGTCAGAAATCCCTGCCGCAGCTCATTTTCATATGCATAGGGAGAATACCTGCTGATGTAATCCATCGTCTCCCTGATTTCCTCCTTTGTGACAATATGGCTGTGCCCGTTCCTCTGAAGCTCCCTTTCCGTACCCTGCACGACAATCCTCAGAGGCTGCCCGATCCTTAAGCGCACCTCCTGGAGCCCGTCAAAGCCATCCTCTGCTTCCAGCACAGTCTTTCGCACGCTTTTTGCCAGAATATTGAGTATTTGTGTCTTTCTGTTGATTCCCTCCATCTTGTCCACCTCTTTACACAATATATGAAGGGGATCCGAAAATATGACCACCACTTCCCGCACAGCAGAAAAAACCTCCGGGAGGCATCCTTTTTAGGAATGTCTCCCGGAGGTTTCCATCACTGTTCTGATTTTTGAAATCTCTGTATCTCTTCCAGCCTTTCCTTTACCCGTCTCTCTTCCCCCTGCTCTGTGGGGTGATAATAGGCCCTGTCCTTCATGCCGTCGGGCATGCACTGCATGTACGTCAGCTTTTCTTCCGTATCATGGGCATATTCATACCCTTTCCCATACCCCAGCTCCTTCATCAGTCCTGTAACTCCGTTCCTGATCTGCATGGGAACGGGCTCGGCGCGCCTCTCCCGTACATCCTTTTTACACGCCTCACATGCGGTGTACAGCGCATTGGACTTTGGCGCCATCGAAAGATAGACGGCCGCATGCGTCAGATGCACATCGCACTCCGGCATTCCCAGAAAATGGCAAGCCTGATATGCCGCCACCGCTGTCTGGAGCGCGTTGCTGTCTGCCATCCCGATATCCTCGCTGGCGAACCGGATCAGCCTCCTCGCGATATAAAGCGGGTTTTCCCCGCCCTCCAGCATCCGCATCATCCAGTAGATTGCGGCATCGGGGTCGCTGTTTCTCATGGACTTGTGAAGCGCAGAGATCAGATTATAATGCTCTTCCCCTGTCTTGTCATAGAGAAGCGACTTGCGGCTGACACACTGTTCCAGCCCCTCTGTGGTTACGGTAATCCCTTTTTCACTGATCTCCCCGTTTAGCACCGCCATCTCAAGTGTATTGAGCGCTGTTCTGGCATCCCCGTTCGCAAAAGCCGCTATTGCCCTGATATGGTCAGGTGAAATGATGATATTCTGCCCGCCGAATCCTGCCGGATTCTCCAAAGCGTTCTTCAGCAGCCTTTCCAGATCCTTTTCTTCAAGCGCCTTTAAGACAAACACTCTGCATCTGGACAGCAGGGCGGCATTGATCTCAAAAGACGGGTTCTCCGTCGTAGCCCCGATCAGGACGATGCTTCCCCGCTCCACAAACGGAAGGAAAGCATCCTGCTGCGCCTTGTTAAAGCGGTGGATCTCGTCTACAAACAGCACCGTACGCAGCCCTGCCCTGCGGCTTAACTCCGCCCGGTTCATCACCTCTTTGATGTCTTTTATCCCGCTTGTCACTGCGCTGAAATTGATAAATTCTGAGCTGGTCTTCCCCGCGATAATACTTGCCAGGGTCGTCTTTCCCACCCCGGGAGGCCCCCAGAAGATCATGGATGATATCTCATCCCTCTCGATCAGCTGGCGCAGGATCTTCCCCTTTCCCACAAGATGCTCCTGGCCGACAAAATCATCCAGTGATTCGGGGCGGAGCCGGCTTGCAAGCGGCGTGGTCAGCCGGTTGTTGTCAAACAATGTCATCTGTTCCATACACAAACACCTCCGGACCTTTCGTTACGGGAAAAGCCGGAGAGAAATGAAGCAGTCTCAATCCCTTCCGGCTTTCACACTTTCTTTATTTTCTATATGTCATTCCGCCACATCCCGCATACTGAAGCTGAATCGTCCCATTTTATCCTTGCCAAGGCACACTGCCTTCACCACATCTCCGATTGCGAGGACGTCCTCCACCTTATTGACTCTCTTTTTGGAGATCTTGGAGATATGCACCAGCCCTTCTTTCCCTGGAGCAAACTCAAGGAACGCGCCAAAGTCCTTGATGCTGACAACCTTTCCTTCAAATACCTGTCCGGCTTCAAAATCAGTGACAATCGTCTGAATCAGTTTTGCCGCTTTTTCCATCCCTTCTTTTTCGGTTCCGCAGATGGACACAGAGCCGTCATCCTCAATATCGATCTTGACGCCTGTCTGCTCTATGATGGCATTGATGGTCTTTCCTCTCTGTCCCACAACATCGCCGATCTTCTGGGGATCGATCTGCATCTGGATAATCTTCGGCGCATACGGCCCCACTTCCGGTCTCGGCTCAGCGATTGCTTTACTCATAACCTCGTCGAGAATGTAGGTTCTGGCTTTTTTCGTAGCGGCAATTGCCTCCTCAATAATCGGTCTTGTCAGTCCGTGGATCTTAATATCCATCTGAATTGCAGTGATACCTTTATGTGTGCCGGCGACCTTGAAATCCATATCCCCGAAAAAGTCTTCCAATCCCTGGATATCTGTCAGCACAATGTAATCGTCATCCGTCTCTCCTGTCACCAGTCCGGCAGAGATACCTGCAACGGCTGCCTTAATCGGAACACCCGCAGTCATCAGCGACATACTGGAGGCACATACGCTTGCCTGAGAGGTAGATCCATTGGACTCAAATGTCTCGGATACTGTACGGATCGCATAGGGGAACTCCGACTCCTTCGGAAGAACCGGAAGCAGCGCCCTTTCCGCCAGCGCCCCATGCCCGATCTCACGGCGTCCCGGGCCTCTGGAAGGTTTTGTCTCACCCACTGAATAAGAGGGGAAATTGTAGTGATGCATGTATCTCTTGGAAGTCTCCGCCTCATCAAGCCCGTCGAGCCTCTGTGCCTCGGAAAGCGGGGCAAGCGTAGTCACTGTACAGATCTGCGTCTGCCCTCTTGTAAACATGGCAGAGCCGTGTACTCTCGGAATCAGGTCCACTTCCGCTGCCAGCGGCCTGATCTGGTCGATGGCACGTCCGTCCGGGCGCCTGTGGTCCTTGAGGATCATCTTTCTCACCGTCTTTTTCTGATACTGATAGACAGCTTCCCCGAGGACTGCAAGCCACTCTTCCCTGTCAGCAAAAGCTTCCTCCAGCTTCTCGGTGATCAGGCGGATATTCTCCTCCCTTGTCTGCTTGTCATCTGTGAATACCGCTTTCTCCATTTCCTCAGGCGGAACGATCTCTTTGATCGCATCAAACAGCTCCTGCGGCACTGCACAGCTCTCATACTCATGCTTGGGCTTGCCGCACTCTGCCACAATGGTATCGATGAACGCAATCACCTTCTGGTTCAGGTCATGGGCGGCAAAGATCGCATCGATCATCTGGGTCTCCGGGACTTCATTCGCTCCCGCCTCGATCATGATGACTTTCTCCCTTGTGGAAGCAACCGTAAGAGCCAGGCCAGACACTTCCTTCTGCTCTGCCGTCGGGTTGAACACGAACTCCCCGTCCACAAGGCCGACCTGTGTTGTGGAGATCGGCCCGTCAAACGGAATATCGGAAATACTCGTTGCAATCGCCGCGCCGAGCATCGCAGTCAGTTCAGGGCTGCAGTCCTGGTCTACCGACATGACAAGGTTCTCCAGCGTCACGTCATTCCTGTAATCCTTCGGAAACAGAGGGCGCATCGGGCGGTCGATCACACGGTCTGTCAGGATCGCATTCTCAGACGCCTTTCCCTCCCTTTTGTTAAATCCTCCCGGAATCTTGCCCACAGAGTACATTCTCTCATTGTACTCCACACTGAGCGGGAAGAAATCGATTCCGTCCCTCGGTTTCTCTGAAGCAGTCGCCGTACACAGTACAGTCGTGTCGCCGTAGTGCATCAGAACCGCGCCGTTTGCCTGCTTTGCCACCCTGTCCACATCTACACAAAGAGTCCTGCCGGCAAGCTCCATTTCAAACTTCTTATACATAGCTTTCTCCTTTTTCCTGTTTCTTTTCTGTACGGGCAGCCGTCTCCGAAACTACTGAAAAACATATCAGCATATGTAATATGCTTTTCAGTGGTCTCGGTTACATCTCTCTGCCCGCAATCCTGTATATTATAGCACATCGCCTATAGTTAAGCAATTATTTTTACTGCATACGCAATTGCAAACAAAAGGGCAAGACAACTCTGTGTCTCACCCTCTTTGTCTCACTATTTCCTAAGTCCAAGCCTCTCGATCAGGGAACGGTATCTCTCGATATCGATCTTCTTGAGGTATGCAAGGAGCCCTCTTCTCTGGCCAACCATTTTAAGGAGCCCTCTCCTGGAATGGTGGTCCTTCGGATTCGCCTTGAAGTGCTCTGTCAGCTCATTGATCCTTGCTGTCAGAATTGCAACCTGCACCTCCGGAGAACCGGTATCTCCTTCTGTTCTTCCATACTCTTTGATAATAGCCTGTTTCTTTTCTTTTGCGATCATTGATTTTCCTCCTTCAATACTTTGATAAACCGCCTGATATTAAGCAATGGCCGGAGTGATCCGATTACCGAACATCGGCTGATTTCATACTGGGATAGTATATCACACCGGAAAAGGGATGTAAAGATAAAATTGTGTTCTGCTCACCTTTTATTCCCCCGCGCACTTTAACTGTCTTCTTCCTCATCCTCGATAAGGTTTCCTGCAACGTCCCGCTGTTCCCTTGCAAACCGTTCCGCCTTATATTTTTCCCATGCGGTTGCCTCCTTAAATTCCGGCGGATGGTTCACAACGATCTGCGGGTATGGGATACTGATCTTGTGCCTGTCAAAGACAAGTTTCATCTCACGGTTCAGCTCTCTTTCCGTCTGAATCCTGTCGCCCTCGGCACAGAGAGCCATGACACGGATATTGACACTGTTATCGCCGAGCTCAACCACTCCCTTGTAAAATGGTCCATCCATAATCGTCGGGATATGTTCCCGGATCTTCGGGAACTCATCCTCAAGAATACTCTCCACCCGTTCCAGGGACTCCCCGTACTCGATGCCCACATCGATCCATGCGTAAGAGTACTCTCTTGTCATGTTGACGACTCCGGTCACATCACTGTTGCTGATGATTTTGATATTTCCGCTGCCGTCGAGAATTTTTGTCGTGCGGATGCCAATCTCCACCACAGTTCCTCTCCAGTCGCCTATGGTCACGATATCCCCAACCTGGAACTCTCCCTCAAAAATGATGAACAGCCCTGCCAGAATATCTGACACAAGGGTCTGCGCCCCCAGCCCTACTATCAATGTCAGAATGCCGGCAGAGGCCAGCAGCGTCGCAGTGTCGATTCCAAACAGTGACAGGCAGTAGAACAAAAGCGCCAGAACAGAAATATATTTCAGGAAGTTGTGTAAAAGCCGGCATATTGTCTCCCCCTTCGCTCCCATCATCCGCGCAAGAAGCGTAAGGATGCGCTGCGCAATCATTGTGACCACGCTTCCAACACAGATCAGCATGAGCGAACAGGTAAAGGCAAAGATATTGACTCCGTGCGCCCATTCTCCAGAGAGCACGAACCGGAAAATCGACTGGCTGTCAAAAAATCTGTCCTGGAAAAGCACCCCGATACAGATCGTGAACGCCAGTATCGCAAGCAGCATTTTGAGCACTGTGACGATCTGCTGTTCCGGAGTTTTTTCCTGCCATGCAATGACATTGTTCTGCCAGCGGCTTGCCGCCGATTTTGCCTTTTTCACCGTCTTGTCCGGCATCACCACATCCACCATAGGGCTGTTGGTAATCCCTTTCTTCCCTTCAGCCACCATCTCCGGCTCTTTTTTGCTGAACGCCAGAAGCGCAAATACGATCAGAAGCGCAAACAGGCTGGCAATGCCTGAAGCAATTGTCAAAGGCAGACGGTTCCCTGCCACATTTGCGGAAGGCACGGCAATATAAATATAGTTTGCCCCGATCTCAAGAGATGACGCATAATAGCTGCTGCCGTTAATCGTAAGATATCCTGTATATCCGTCTGTCTGCTGGTTCTCTGTGATTCCATAGGAAGCCGCCTCCCTTCCGATCATCCTCTGGGTCGGATAATAGGCAAACTCCCCGCTTTTGGAATCAATGGCAAAAATGATTCCGCTATTTCCCACACGGACCCCGCTCAGAATCGTATTGAGATCCATACTTGCAAGCACGTCCTCAAGAAGCGTCGGCTCGACACAGATCTGGACAAATCCGTCGGCATTTCCGTCGGCATCTCTCAACGTCACTCCGATGTACTGCTCATACTCCTCTGTAAGGTCGTTCACCTGGGCCTCCTGGATCAGATACTCCATTCCCACAAGCAGTTTCTGGAAATCATAGGACTGATCCTCAGGATCATCACTGATCGTAACTTCCGTATAAGGGGAATTTGTCGCAATCTGCACGCCTTCCCTGTCAAAGACACTGACCGCATTCACGCCAAGCAGGGCGCTCAAGTTAGCAAGATGCTCCCTGTCTGCTAGCTGCGGAGCCTTTGTCAGGATGTATGCGGCGATTTGCGCTTTATTCAGATATCGTTCGTTGTACTGTTTTGTGATGCGCGCCCGTTCATTTTCATAGTTCTGTATCTCGCGTTCCACCTCTGACAGGTGCTGGCTGTTGCTCATCGACTGCTGGGACAGGGCGAACAGCGTCTGCATATAAAATGTCACAAGCAGGATGCAGACAAGACCGACAGCGGCAACCGTGCCGATCTTTCTTCCCACCTCAAAATTATAGTAAACATTTCCCGCAAGCTTTCTCCGCTCCTTTTTCTTCTCCTGAAGCATGATAAAGAAGGCATACGTAATGACCAGGGTGATCACGATGAAAAAGGTAAAAAGTATGATCATCACGGTTATATCCCGTGATGAGAGGATCTCATCCTCAGGTACGGCACATATGACGTATGCATCCGCATCTTCAACATGCGCAACCCCGCAGTAAAATCTCTGTCCGGCGATCTCCATCCAGGTATAATTCTCGTCCTCAAGTGCATCCACCGAAATCCCTGATGAGAGGGCATCCATGCCGAGCAGCGCCTCGTCCGGATAATACAGGAAGGTATAATCCTTGTCCGATACGGCAAAGGTAAAGCCGTTTAAGCCTACCGTTACTGTATGCAGCATTGTGTCCCACGTAGAGGTGGATGCAAGAAGTTCATCCAGCTCCTTGGGATTCTTTTCCAGAACCGCCATCGTATTATCGTCGATCCGGTATCCATAGTAGCGGAAACGGCCTCTGTCTGTCTCCACCTCAAACGCATCAGAAGACGGCTTTTTGCCAAATACATCCCGGAGCTGATTATACCTGACAAGCGTAAAATCAGCCACAGCATCTGCGGACGAGCCCAGAATATTTCCGTCACGGTCAAGAACGTAGACGTTTTCCGCATCCAGCAACGTCTTGCACTCCTGGAGATTTGCCACTGAATAGTCGTCCATAACCCCATTCTGGAATATAAACGCCATGCTCGCCGCCTTGGACTGCTGGATCTCGTCGAAAGACTGTGTCGTCTGCGTTTTTGACTCCTGCCCCTGCGCAATCACCTCATCCATCTGCACCAGCTTTTCATGCGTGCTCTCCCTCTGGTTTGCCAGGGAAAGATTCGTCTGCATGAAAAACAGCAGTGCTCCGAGCAAGGCAAGGAAGATAAGTCCGACAGCAACCATAAAAACTGCTTTGCGTTTCATTTCTCTGTTCATAGACTCCTCCTAATCCCATTTATCTATCATAGTATCGATTGTTCCGTCATCGAGCATTTGTCGGATTGTCTCGCTGACTTCTGCTGAGAGTACGGAATCTTTCTGTGTCGCCACCCCATAGTTCTGTTCCGCAATGTTTGTCTCAAGGAACTTCCTGTCGTCATCCATATAGGTTGCCGCAATGCAGCGGTCCATACACGCGGCATCCACAAGTCCCTGCTCCAGAAGAACATCCAGTTCCTGGTAAGAGGCGGCCTTTGTCACACTTACGCCGTCATACTGCGTGAAAGTATCCGTATTTGAGATAACTTCCTCCCCGATGATTCCCAGTTCATAGAGCTTTGTCGCGAGAAGCGGCGAGGCATTTGATCCCGCCATCGTCCCGATATTGAGTCCCCTGAGCTCCTCGATGCTGTTGATAAGAGTCGATTTTTCTACTACCACGACCGTACTGTCCGTGTAATAAGGATCAGAAAAATCAAAATTCTCCTCTCTTGTCTCTGCAATAGAATATGTAGCAATGATACAGTCAACCTCTCCGTCCAGAAGCATATCCTTCCTCGTGTCCGGCGTGACAGTGACATACTCCACTCCCGCGTAACCCATTCTTTCTGCCATCTCTGCCGCGATATCAATTTCCAGCCCGTAATATTTTCCTGTCGTTTCATTGAGATAGCCAAAATTCATAATGTCGTCGCGTACCCCTGCCTTCAATATCCCTCTCCCGGTATTGTCTGAACAGCCACATAAGGCTGTAGATGCCACGAGTATCAGCACGGCAAAAAACGCCGGCTTTTTTCTCCCTCTTTCTCTCATCCGTTCTCTCCCGTCCTTTTGTCTTTTTCTTTTCCTGGTTCCATGTATCACTAAAATTCTGTCTTAAAGTTGAAAGTACTCTTTTCCAAATCTGATGTCTCTCATCACCTGTTTTTTCAGTTCCTCCACGGAACCGAATTTTGTCTCAGGACGCTCAAACTCGCAGAACTGCACCGTGATCTCTTCTCCATATGCGTCCCCGTCATAGCCGAAGACAAACACTTCCAGAAGGCGTTTCTTCTCGTCTGTAACGGTAGGCTTTACTCCGGCATTTCCGATTCCCCCGTACCAGATATTCCCGATTCTCACCCGGCAGGCATAGACGCCGAATCGAGGCATGATCTTCTTCTCTGCGGGTTCGATGTTCATTGTGGGGAAGCCAAGGGCACGGCCAAGACGTCTCCCGTGTTTTACAGTCCCTGATATCTCATAGGGATATCCCAGTAGCTTTTCCGCCAGGGCGACATCCCCCAGCTCCAGCGCCTCTCTGATGTAGGTGCTGCTGATCACTCTTCCCTGATATTTTTCTTTCTCAATCACATCCACTGTGTATCCGAAGTGGGGTGCATAACGCTCCAGCATGGATGCATCGCCCCTCTTCTGGTATCCGAAGGAGAAGTCCGTTCCCACCACAATATGCGCGGCGTTCAGCCTCTCATGCAAAATGTCGCGTATGAAGTCCTCTGCCGACATTCCCTTAAGCCTGTCAGTAAACGGGTACCGGACAAGCCAGTCTACCTGTCCCTCAAGTCGGCTGCACCTCTCCTTTTCTGTCATCAGGGAATCCCTGCCCATGTCAAAGGCGCACAGGACGCTCTCACACCCTTCTTCTTTGTACTGGCAGATCTTCCCGACCAGCTTCTGATGCCCTCTGTGAAGTCCATCAAACTTCCCCAGGGTCACTGCTGTCTTGTTCTTCCACTGATGGGACTCAATCCCTGTCATATACTGCATGTCTATCCCTTCAACTCTTTCCTTATGGTATCTTTCTGCTCCCGGTCAAAAAACATTTTTTCAAGTACGAACCGGCATTTTTCTTCCTCGTACCTGTAAACTGCGATAAACCTGCCTTCCGTGTCATACACCCGGCACTTCTCCCCGGCAAGAAGCTCTGCTGTTTCCCGAAGGTGTTTTCTCAGAAAAGGATTGCCGTTATATGCTTTTGAGACATATCGTCCATCCAGAGTGACTTTTTTAAAATCTGCAAAGATCTCGTCCAGCGGGATGAGCAGTTCTTCCAGCCTGCCCTCCTTTGACGCAGCCTCTACATCGGAAAGTTTCCTGCTATCTGAGAGCAGGAAACGTCCGGAGCGGATCCTGGTCAGATGTTCCATGCAGCCTCCTACACCCAGGAGTCCTCCTATGTCGTGGCAGAGTGTCCTGATATAGGTCCCTTTGGAGCAGGTTACTTCCATGCGGATACGGGGAAGCTCCATCTCCAGAATCCTGATTTCATAAATGGCTACTTTTCTGGCTTTCCTCTCCACGGTCTTCCCCTCGCGTGCCAGCTCGTAGAGCTTCCTGCCGCCGACCTTGACTGCGGAGTACATGGGAGGCACCTGCTCATATTCTCCCACAAAATGCCGGATACATTCCTCCACCTGTGCCTCTGTGACGCCATCTGTCTCCCATTCTCCGGTCACAGTTCCGGAAATATCCTGTGTATCCGTATTTTTTCCAAGCAGGAGCACAGCTTCATATGTCTTATCCCGGTCAGTGAGCATATCGCATACCTTCGTCGCACGTCCCAGACAGACAGGCAGAACTCCCTCTGCATCCGGGTCAAGTGTGCCGGTATGCCCTATCTTCTTCTGCCCGGTTATTTTCCGGAGACATGCCACTACATCATGGGAGGTGTACCCTTTCTCCTTATAAACGTTCAGTATCCCGTTGATCATTCTTCTTCGGACGAATGCTCCTGATCCGCCGGTTCTCCTTCCCTGACATTCTCCTCTTTGCTGTGGTCAAGCTGGTGGAGGATCTGCCCGCTTATATTATTGATCACATCATAGCTGGATCCTTTCATCGTAACGCCTGCCGCCCTGACGTGGCCGCCGCCTCCAAAATATGCTGCAATCCGGCTTACGTCTACCTTTCCTTTTGACCTTAAGCTGACCTTGAATTTCTGGGGAGAGAGCTCGTGGAGGAACATTGCAACCTCGACCCCTTTCGTCTGCCTCAACTGGCTGACAATCCCCTCCAGATCAGAAGGCGCTGCCTGGAAGAACTCCATTTCTTTCTCTCTTACGACAGATACAATGCATCTTTTATCCAGAATCAGCATACTTTCCAGAAGTGCTCTTCCCAGAATCTGGTTCTGAACATAGGTCTTCTCATAATAACTCTTGTCGATGATCTCGTTTCCGTCAATCCCTTTCCGCATCAGCGCCGCGGCAATCTCCATCGTCTCCGGGGAGGTGCAGGAATACTGGAACACCCCTGTATCATGCGCAATTCCCATATAGAGCGCCTCCGCAGTCCTTTTGCTGATCTTTTCCCTGTCAAGCAGCGTAAAGACCAGCTCGGAAGTGGAACTGGCGTCCGGTACTATGTAATTATGGTCGGCAAACGCCCCGTTGCTGATATGGTGGTCGACACACAGTGTTTCCTTTGCCTGTTCAAACAATGGTTCGGAAAACCCGAGACGCTTCACATCGCCGCAGTCGAGACAGATAAACAGGTCATACGCATCCCCCTCTGTCACCGCCGTCTTCACTTCATCCGTGCACCGGATGATCCTGTACGCCTCCGGAATGGTTTCCAGATATACGTCTGTGCTAATCCCGGGATACTGCTCCTTTAAATACATATACAGTCCCAGGCAGGAACCGACGCAGTCGCCGTCCGGGCGGATATGTCCGCCCAGCGCGATTCTGCTCTTCCCTTTTAAAATATCTTCCAAAACTATTTTCATGCTATTCATCAGCTCCATCTTTTAAATTTCTTGTCACTTCATCTATTTTTCTGCTGATATTCACCCCATATTCAATAGACTGATCCACAATAAACTTAATCTCAGGGGTATTGCGCATATTGACTGTCCGCGCCAGCTCGCGTCGGATGTAGCCCTCTGCGCTCTGCAGGCCTTTAATCGTATCCTGCTGCATCTTTTCATCCCCAAGCACACTGATATAGGCTTTACATGTCTTCAGATCCGGAGCCACCTCCACAGCCACTACGGAAGTCATCGGAGCCACCCTGGGATCCTTGATCCCGCTTCTGAGGATGTTGCTCAGTTCCCTCTGTACTTCTGCATTTATCCTGGTATTCTTTATACTGTTTTTTCTCACTTCTGCTCCTCTTTTCCGTCCCGGAAGGCTATTTTCTCTCAATTTCAACCATCTTGTATGCCTCTACCTGGTCGCCTTCCTTGATATCGTTATAATTTTCAAACACAAATCCACACTCATATCCTGCCCTTACTTCCTTCACATCATCCTTGAATCTTCTCAACGACGCAAGCGGCCCGTCAAATACCACAACGCCGTCGCGGATCAGCCGCACCTGGCAGTTTCTCTCAAAGATACCGTCCTGGACATATGCGCCGGCAATTGTCCCGACCCCGGAAGCCTTGAATGTCTGGCGTACCTCCGCATGACCGAGAATCTTCTCCTCGAATACCGGATCCAGCATCCCTTTCATGGCAGCCTCCACATCCTCTATCGCATTGTAGATGACTCTGTAAAGCCTCAGGTCCACGCCCTCGCGGTCCGCAATCTCTTTTGCAGTCGCATCCGGGCGCACGTTAAATCCTATGATGATCGCATTGGACGCAGAAGCCAAAATGACATCCGATTCATTGATCGCACCGACACCGCCGTGGATCACCTTCACGACAACCTCATCGTTGGTCAGCTTGAGAAGGCTCTGCTTCAGCGCCTCGACAGAACCCTGCACATCCGCTTTCACGACAATATTGAGTTCCTTTAAGTTTCCTTCCTGTATCTGGTTGAACAGGTCGTCAAGCGACATCTTTGATTTTGTCTCTTCCAGCAATTTTACCTTGTTCTGCGAGATAAAGGTCTCGGCGAAGTTCCGTGCCTCTTTCTCAGAGTCACATCCGACAAACACTTCTCCTGCGTTCGGCACGTCGTCAAGGCCGAGAATCTCAACCGGCTGGGAAGGTCCTGCCTCTTTGACACGTCTTCCCTTATCGTCCATCATCGCCCTGACACGTCCGTGAGCGCTTCCTGCCGCGATCGCATCTCCTACATGGAGGGTCCCCTTCTGCACCAGTACGGTCGCAACGGAGCCTTTTCCTTTGTCAAGCTCAGCCTCAATCACAAGGCCGCGTGCCGCGCGGTTCGGATTTGCCTTCAGCTCCATCACCTCCGCTGTAAGGAGGATCATTTCAAGAAGTTCCGGGATGCCTTCCTTTGTATGGGCCGACACAGGGACAAACACAGTGCTTCCGCCCCAGTCCTCCGGGATCAGCTCATATTCGGTAAGCTCCTGCTTCACTCTCTCGATGTTTGCGCTCGGTTTGTCAATCTTATTGATCGCAACGATAATCTCAATTCCCGCTGCCTTGGCATGGTTGATCGCTTCCACCGTCTGGGGCATGACACCGTCGTCGGCTGCCACCACAAGAATCGCAATATCCGTGGAATTTGCGCCACGCATACGCATGGCTGTGAAAGCTTCATGGCCCGGGGTGTCGAGGAAGGTAATCTTTTCCCCATTGACCTCCACCACATAGGCGCCGATGTGCTGCGTGATGCCGCCTGCCTCCCGGTCGATCACATTCGTGTGCCGGATCGCATCAAGAAGCGATGTCTTGCCGTGGTCTACGTGTCCCATAACGCATACGACCGGAGGGCGTTTCACCATCTGGCTTTCATCTTCCTCGTCCTCCCTGAGAAGTTCCTCAATCACATCCACGACTTCCTCTTTCTCGCAGAGCACATCAAACTCCATCGCAATCTCTTCCGCAGTGTCATAGTCGATCTCCTGGTTGACTGTAACGACTTTTCCCTGGAGGAAAAGCTTTTTGACGATGGCGGAAGGCACGACTTTCATTTTATCTGCCAGCTCTTTGATCGTGAGGACCTCCGGAATCACAATCTGTTTGATCTGCTCTTCCTTCTTCTCCGTCGGCTTGGGCTGCGGTTTTTTCACCTCTGCCACCTGCTTTTGTTTCTTCCCCTTCTTCGCTCTGCCCTCAAAGGCTTCATCTCTGTACTCTTTCTTTTTATTGTCTCTTTCTTTGTCTTTCGCCTTGTTCCTCTGGCTCTTCTGCTGCTCCACGATGGAGGAATTCATATTTTCCCTGTCATCCCGCCTCAGGTCGTTCCTTTTATTTTCTCCACGGGGCCCGCCCTGCCGAGTCCCCTGGCCGCCAAAGCCCTGGTCCCTGCCGGCCCTCTCCTGGCGCGGTCCCCGGTTCTCTCTTGGCGGGCGCGCTCCCTGTGCCGCTCTCTCCTGGCGCGGTCCTCTGCCTTCCCCTGAGGGACGTGTTCCCTGTGCTGGCCTCTCCTGGCGCGGTCCCCGGTTCTCTCCTGCCGGGCGCGCTCCCTGCGCTGCCCTCTCCTGCCGGGACGTCCTCGTCTCATCTGCCGGGCGCGCCCCCTGTACACTCCTCTCCTGGCGTGCTGCTTTCCCCTCATCCGCAGGGCGCGCTCCCTGCGCGCTTCTCTCCTGCCGCGGTCCCCTGCCTTCCGGTGCGGGGCGTCCCGGACGCTGCTGGACCGGCCGCTTCCCCTGGATCCTGCTGCTGTTTTTTGAATTTTGAGGGCGGACCACAAACGCAAGATTCTTCTTTTTCGGAGTCTGCTGCCCCTGCTGAGGCTTCTTTCCTGCCGCTTCCTTCCTGATCTTTTCAGCCACATCCTCTTCCAGTGTGCTCATATGGTTTTTTACTTCTATATTTTTGGTCTTGAGAATATCGATCAGCTCTTTATTCTCCATCCCCAGTTCTTTTGCAAGTTCATGTACTCTCATTTTCGCCATGATCAACTACCTCCTTTATGCAACGATCTTTCATGGTAAGCTCTCTTAGAATCCCGTTTGCAAACCCTTCATCCAATATCGCCAGAGATGCACGAAATTCCTTTCCTATTGCATGCCCCAAGGTATCTTTATCTTCGTAAAAACAAATTGGAACTTTATAAAACCCGCACATATCGCGAAACTTCTTTTTTGTATTCCCTGATGCATCCTCTGCCACGATCACAAGATACGCATTCCCGGACTTTACTTCATTCTCCGTCATAAATTCACCGCTTGCGCACTTTCCCGCTTTCATTGCCAGGCTGACCAGGGATAACGCTTTATTCTTTTTCAATATCGCCCATCTCCTTTGCCAGCCTGTCATACGCCTCCTGCGGGACCGCCTGCCCAAATGAGCGCTCCAGCCCCCTGTTTTTCACTGCTTTCCGGAAACATTCAGCCGACGGGCACAAATAGGCTCCCCTTCCGTTTTTCTTTCCGGTCGCGTCAAGGACAAATTCGTTCTCCTGTGTCCTCAGTATTCGCATCAGCTCTTTTTTCGGTTTCATTTCACCGCAGCCCACGCATTTGCGCATGGGAATTTTCTTCCTGTTCGCCAAGTCATTCACTCCTTCAGTTATGATTCGCCATCCGTCTCGGCAAATTCGATTTCATCCGCGTCTTCTCCGTCTTCAAAATGCTCCTCATATTCATCTTCATCATCGTAAGAATTGTCTTCGTATTCGTCTTCGCCATACGCTTCATCTTCCAGGTATTCCCCTTCAAAATCACCGGTATATCCTTCTTCCCCCATCATGCCCATCTGTTCCATATAATTCTCCGGGAGCTCTCCTGACTCGATCGCCTGTGTCTCGCTCTTGATATCGATCTTATATCCAGTCAGGCGTGCGGCAAGCCTTGCGTTCTGCCCCTCTTTCCCGATTGCCAGGGAGAGCTGGTAATCCGGCACGATCACACTTGCCATCTTTTCCTCCGGGTCTGCCATAACAGAGATGACCTTTGCGGGGCTCAATGCGTTTTCGATCAAAAGGGCTGGATTCTCATCCCAGTTGATGATATCAATCTTCTCGCCCCTAAGCTCATTTACAACCGCATTGACCCTTGCGCCGTTCATGCCGACACAGGCGCCCACCGGATCCACGTTCGGGTCATTGGACCAGACTGCCATCTTGGTTCTGGACCCCGCCTCGCGGGCAATGCTCTTGATCTCCACCGTCCCGTCTTTCACCTCTGCCACTTCCGCCTCAAACAGGCGCTTCACCAGCTCAGGATGCGTCCGGGAGACAAGGATCTTGGGGCCCTTCGGCGTGTTCTTCACTTCCACAACATACAGCTTGATCCGTTCCGTCGGCTTGAACACCTCGCCTTTCACCTGTTCGTTCTCCGTCAGCATGGCATCCGCTCTCCCCAGATTGATGCTGATATTTTTCCCGACATAACGCTGCACGATACCTGTCACAATATCCTTTTCTTTTTCAAAATACTGGTCAAATACAACTTTTCGTTCTTCCTCCCGGATCTTCTGCAGGATGAGATTCTTTGCATTCTGCGTCGCGATCCTTCCAAACTCCTTGGAATGGACCGGAACCTGCGCGACATCTCCCACCTGGAGGGCAGAATCCAGCTTCTCCGCATCTTCAAGGCTGATCTCAAGCGCCGGGTCCATCACCTCTTCAACGACTTCTTTTTCCGCATACACCGAATAATCACACGTTTCACGGTCCATAATCACCTTGATATTCTCCGCAGTCCCGAAATGGTTTTTGCATGCGCTGAGCAGAGAATTTTCAATCGCATCCAGCATTACATCCTTACTGATGTTTTTTTCCTTCTCAAGAATTGTCAATGCTTCCATTAACTCTGTGTTCATTATCTTTTCCTCCTAATATTAAAAATCCAGCGCCAGACGGATCAGCGCGATCTCTTTTTTCTCAAACGTCTGCTCTGTACCGTCTTCATACATGATCGTCACGGTATTTTCATCGTAAGACTTCAGGATACCCACGAACTCCTTCTGCCGGTCAATGGCCCGGTAGGTCCGGATCTCCACTTCTTCCCCGATGCTTCTTGCAAAATCCTTTTCTTTCTTAAGCGGTCTTCCAAGCCCCGGAGAACTCACCTCAAAGACATAGGAATCCTCGATATAATCCTTCTCATCCAGGATATCGGAAAATTTCCGGCTGACCGCCTCGCAGTCATCCACGGTAATCCCTCCGGGTTTGTCAATATATGCCCTTAAGTACCATGTTCCGCCTTCTTTTACATACTCTACATCCACCAGCTCGAAACCGAACCCTGTCACGACCGGTTCTAAGAGCTTTTCTGTCTGCTGTTCATATTCTTCTCTTCTGGACACGCTAAACTCCCTTTCCTGATCTTAGTTTTGCCTGCATAAAGAATCTACTCCCGCAGGAGGCAGAAAAGAACTTCCCCATGCAACAAAGAAGAGTGAACTCTCGTTCACTCTTCTGCCGGATCCCTTATGTAACTAATAAGAACTCTATCACCTTTTTTCGGAGAAATCAAGCGTTTTCTCAATTTTTATCGTAATTTTCTCGGTTTTACCGTGATTTTGTGCCCATTCCGTCCCTCTTTGCCACTTTGAGACGGTTTAATGTCACCTCTTTCTCACCGTAACGGACCTTCGTCTCCGTGCCCTCCTCAAAAAGATAAACCTTTTCCAGCTCATCCTTTTTCTGAAGCCGGATACCCCTGACGCCGACAGCAGCCTTCTTCTTGACCGGCACCTCGGATGCAGGGAACCTCAGGAAATAGCCGTTCCTGGTTCGGAGCACGATATTCTGGTTCTCATTGACGACCAGAACGCTGACCAGGGCATCCCCCTCCTGGAGCTTTGTCGCCGCAATCGTCCGCTTCGACACCTGAAACTCTGTCCCGTCCACTTTTTTCACCATGCCCTGCGCCGTAGCAAACAAAAGCTTCGCGAAACGCATCTGCTCCGCATCGCACACCATGATGATCTGCTCCCCGCTGCTCGAGTAGTTGCTGACATTGTCAACGGGCATTCCCTTATCCCGGAACTTCCCGTGGGGCAGGTCGGCCGCCTTAATCTGGTGCATCTTCCCTGTATCTGTAAAAATGCAGAGCCTTCCCGTATTCATACAGTGTAAGACATACTTATTCTCACTGTCAGCCGCCTCTTTATTCCGCTCATATACAGACGGGTCTACTGTCTTCGCATATCCGAAGCGGTCCATCAGGAACACAACCTCCTGCTCTTCGATCTTCTTCTCTTCAAATACCGCTTCTTCCGCATTTTCGATGGCAGTCCTGCGTTTTCTTGCGTATTCCTTCTTATAAGAATCCAGTTCCTCCATAATGACGCCGGCCATAGAATCATAGTTGTTCAGGATATCCTCGTATCTTGCAATATTCTTCAGCGTCTCCTCATGCTCCTTCTGAAGCGCCTCAATCTCAAGGCCGATCAGGCGGTACAGGCGCATTTCCAGGATTGCGGTGGCCTGCCTGTCCGTAAAGCGCAAAAGTGCCGCCATCTTCCTTGAGATAGAAGATTTGAACCTGATATTGTCCGTCACGCCGTCGACCAGGCATGCCCTGGCGTCTTTTACCGACTTGCTCCCCCGAAGGATCTCAATGATCAGGTCGATCACATCGCACGCCTTGATCAGCCCTTCCTGAACCTCACTCTTCTCCCGTTCTTTCGTGAGCAGCGTCGTGTATTTTCTTGTGGTAAGCTCAAACTGGAAGTCTACATGATGCTCGATAATTTTCTTTAAGCTCAGTGTCTCCGGTTTTCCGTCCGCCACGGCAAGCATGTTGACGCCAAAAGTATCTTCCAGGCGGGTTTTCTTATAGAGCATGTTCTTTAAGTTCTCTGCATCCGCCCCCCTCTTGAGTTCCAGTACAATGCGGATTCCTTCTTTGGAGGACTGGTTGGAAATATCTACAATATCCGTTGTTTTCTTTGACTCCACAAGCCCTGCCACGTCGTTGAGGAATTTCCCGATGCCTGTGCCGATCATTGTGTAGGGGATCTCGGTTATCACAAGCTGCTTCTTTTGGCCTTTTAATTCCTCAACCTCCACTCTTCCCCTCAGCTTAATCTTCCCCTGCCCGGTCTCATAGATATCCGTAAGATCGTCCTTATTGACGACGATCCCGCCGGTAGGAAAATCAGGCCCTTTGACGTAACGCATCAGTTGCCTGGTGCTGATGGCATTGTTTTTCATATATGCTTTTACGGCGTCAATAACCTCTCCGAGATTATGGGTCGGGATACTGGTCGCCATGCCGACCGCGATCCCCTCTGCCCCGTTCACGAGCAGGTTCGGTACACGGACCGGCAGGACGAGCGGTTCCTTCTCCGTCTCGTCAAAATTAGGTCCAAAATCTATTACGTTCTTGTCCAGGTCTGCCAGACAGACCTCCTGTGTGAATTTCGTAAGCCTTGCCTCGGTGTAACGCATTGCAGCGGCCCCGTCTCCTTCGATGGAGCCGAAATTCCCATGCCCGTCCACAAGGACGATCCCTTTTTTGAACTCCTGCGCCATGACGACCAGAGCCTCATAGATGGAACTGTCCCCGTGGGGATGGTATTTGCCCATTGTATCACCCACAATGCGGGCGCATTTCCTGTAAGGCCTGTCATAGCGGATGCCCAGCTCATGCATATCATATAGAGTCCGCCTCTGCACTGGCTTAAGTCCGTCCCGGACATCCGGCAGGGCGCGTGAAATGATAACGCTCATGGCATAATCAATATATGACTTTTTCATCAGGTCCGAGTATTCGGTTCTGATGATCTGTGCTTCCTTGTCCATTCTTCTTCTCCTTGTCCTTGCAGTGTCCGCTTAGATATCCAGTTCTGCTTCCCGCGCATTCTCATAAATAAACGCCCTTCTCGGCGGAACCTCAGTTCCCATCAGCATCTCCGTCACTCCCGAGGCCATGCGCGCGTCCTCAATCTCCACCAGCTTTAAAATCCTTCTCCCAGGGTCAAGCGTTGTCTCCCATAGTTGTTCTGCATCCATCTCGCCCAGTCCCTTGTACCGCTGCAGGGTAAAAGGACCTGTATGGGCCTTCCGGTATTTTTCCAGCGCCTTGTCATCATAGAGGTACTCTTCCTCCCCGTTTTTCGGCATCGCCTTGTAGAGCGGCGGCATCGCGATATAGACATGTCCCTCGTAGATCAGCTCCGGCATAAACCGGTAGAAAAGGGTTAAAAGCAGTGTGGAAATATGGGCCCCGTCCACATCCGCATCTGCCATAATGATGATCTTGTCATAACGCAGCCTGCTGATGTCAAAGTCATTGCCATAGCCTTCCGAAAATCCACAGCCGAATGCATTGATCATCGTCTTGATCTCTGCATTGGCAAGAATCTTATCAATGCTTGCCTTTTCTACATTCAGTATCTTACCCCTGATCGGAAGGATCGCCTGAAAGCTCCTGTCTCTCGCGGTTTTCGCCGAACCGCCTGCGGAGTCTCCCTCCACAATAAAGATCTCGCATTTTTTCGGATCCCTGCTCTCGCAGTTTGCCAGCTTTCCGTTGCTGTCAAAGGAATATTTCTGTTTCGTCAGCAGATTTGTCTTTGCTTTTTCTTCCGTTTTCCGGATCTTGGCAGCCTTCTCGGCGCTGGAAAGCACTGTTTTGAGCACCTCCAGGTTGCGGTCGAAATACCGCACGATCTCTTCTCCGGTCACTTTGCTGACTGCCTTTGCAGCGTCAGGGTTGTCCAGTTTCGTCTTTGTCTGCCCTTCAAATCTCGGGTCAGGATGCTTGATCGATATAATTGCGGTTATCCCGTTTCGGATATCCGCCCCGGTAAAATTATCGTCCTTGTCCTTGAGTATGCCCAGTTCCCTTGCGTACTGGTTCATCGTCGTCGTGAACATTGTCTTAAATCCGGTCAGATGAGTACCGCCTTCCGCGTTATAGATATTATTGCAGAAGCCAAGGACATTTTCATGAAATTCGTTTACATATTGAAATGCCACTTCCACTTCAATCCCGTCTGAACTCCCCTTGAAATAGACCGGTTCATGCAGCGCATCCTTCTTATTGTTCAGTTCCCGGATAAATCCGATAATACCGTCCGGCTCATGATAGACGAGGTGGTCTGCCGGATCCACACGTTTGTCATCAAATATGATCGTAAGCTCCGGGTTGAGATAAGCCGTCTCGTGCAGCCTGCTCTTCACCTCATCTGCCCGGAATCTCGTCTTTTCAAATATTGTACCATCCGGAAGAAAATTTACCGTTGTCCCGGTTTTCCTCGTCTTCCCGATTTTCGGCAGCAGCCCGTCTTCCAGCTCGACCACCGGGGTTCCTTTCTCATATCTGTCATGATAGATGTATCCGTCTCTGCTGATCTTCACATCCATATAGGCAGAAAGTGCATTTACGACAGACGATCCGACGCCGTGTAGCCCACCGCTTGTCTTGTAAGCAGAATCGTCGAACTTCCCGCCCGCATGGAGCGTCGTATAGACAAGACGGGCTGCCGAGACCCCTTTCTCATGCAGGTCGACTGGGACTCCCCTGCCATTGTCTGATACCGTGGCAGAGCCGTCTTTTTCCAGAGTGACATGGATCTCGGAGCAATACCCCGCAAGATGCTCATCCACAGAATTGTCAACAATCTCGTAGATCAGATGGTCAAGGCCCTTGGAAGACACACTTCCGATATACATCCCCGGACGCTTCCGCACAGCCTCCAATCCCTCCAGTACAGCGATGCTGCCTGCATCATATGTATTCTTATCTGCCATTTTTCTTTCTCCTTTTGTCTGTCTTGAAACAGTCCTTTTCATACTATATCATCACTTTTTCTGATTTTCAATGCATTTTCTCAGTCACCTTCCATGATTACATGATACAGAGTATCTGCCAGAACTTCCATTGCATTCATCATTTCCTCCACTGTATTTGTCTGCGCTCCTGCCTCTATGAGCAGCGATTTCGGCAGGAGGTGCAGGTTATATCTGTAGGCCCTCAGATAGATATGCCTTGCGAATCCGGGATACATGGATTCCGAGGCGAGCTGCATCTGGAGGGAAAATGCCAGATTATCCTGGATATACGGGTTGTACAGATACTCAATGTCCCCGTTCGTGCGGGATCTGCTCAATCCGTTAAAATACATGATCTTGGCAGTGGGTTTTCCGTTTATCTCCGTCACCAGATGGGTTCCTTCTGCCACACCGTCCCTGTGCAAGTCGATTGCCACTTCAATGGTGGGGTTTTCTTCCAGTATCGGTCTGACGGACGCCTCCGCATTCTCATAGGCATTGCTCCTGTCCAGCTTTCCATCTATAATGTCATACACCCCGGTATCATGGATTGTCTCAATCCCTTTCTCATTTAAAAGCTGTGTCAGATAATCCCCCACGCCAATAATGCTTGTCGCCGGATCTCCCGGCGTAGAATCCGCAAATTCCTCCTGAGAATGTGTATGGAAAATCAGGATCTTAGGTCCCCCTGTCGTATTGTCTATTTTCATGCTCCGTCCCAGCAGGTCGTCTGCATTGAGCTGGTCCGCCCCGATCATGGTAGAACTGTCCACCGTATAAAAATTACTGAGCAGATAGTCAAAATCTCTGAGTTTTTCCATAGACATATCCACAGTCGGCGCCACTTCCGCCGCCGTCTCAGATTCGTCCGGCTCCCCGATCAGTTTGCCGTTTTCGTCCACTGCATTCTCATCATTCGCCTGGCTTTCCAGGATTTTTGCGATCGTTTCCTCATCCTCAAGGGCCGGTTCCACAGGGGCATGGTCTTCTATGTAGCTTACAAGCGGCATCCATGCCAGGGCTTTCTTCCTCACCCACTCCCCCATATCCGGGAGAGGATCACGGTTCAGCCTTGCAAGTCCCGGCATGTACATCTCTTCCGCGCTTCTTAAGATCCCCTGCTGGATCTCGTATCTCCATTCTCCTGTAAATCCGCGCAATCCGGCATATATGGCGAAGACAGACAAAAGGATGGCTGCCCCAGCCGCTTTCGTCTGTCCCATTTGCCTTCTTCTGTATCGGTCCATAAGCAGACGCATCCCTTCTTTTTGTTCTCCTAAAATGTATGCCTGCCTTCTCTGCGATATACATTCTTATGCACGGTTGACAAACAGCATATTGAGTGCCTCTGAAATCGTATGGCTGATCTGGTGGATCATCTCATCCACATCCTTTGGCGTTACGAACATTCCGTTTAAGTGCGGGGAAATCAGCTCCCTGACAAATTCATACTTTTCTCCGGGATTGTAAGAGCGCAGCACTTCCCCGACCCCCTTAAGGGATTCTGAGCTTTCCAGCGCCCGGATAAAATTTTCCATCGTATCATTCACAATCGTTGCCGCGTCCACCACGGTAGGGACCCCGATCCCGATGACCGGGACACCCAGAGACTCCTCGGTAAGGCCGCTTCTGTGATTGCCCACCCCCGAACCCGGATGGATGCCGGTATCCGCAATCTGCACCGTCCTGTTCAGCCTCCGGCTGTTCCTGGCAGCAAGAGCATCCACGGCGATCACCATATCCGGCTTCGTCTCACGGACGATCCCCCTTACGATCTCAGCGGTTTCCATGCCAGTCTGTCCGGTCACTCCGGGAACCACCGCGCTGATCATATTTGCGTGCTCCATCCCCATCGCATATTTCCCATATTCCTTCACGATATGCCGGGTCACGCACAGATGGTCCGCCACATATGGCCCAAGCGCATCAGGCGTGACTTCCCGGTTGCCCAGCCCCACGATAAGTACAGAGAGATCTTCCTCCCCGCTGCTCTTTTTTCGGATCAGCTCCAGGATATGCCCGCTGAGCTTCTCCGCGATCTCCATATGGCTCTCCTCATCCGGCACGGCAAGATCCGGCGCCTCAAAAGTCAGATAAGTCCCGACCGGCTTTCCCATCGCCTTCGCCCCGTTCTCCGTCTTGATCTCCACTCTCGTCACCTTTATCTCCCGCTCCTCATCGTATGTTTCATCCAGGACCACCCCCGGTATCTCCACATTATCCGACTCAAAACGTTCTTTTTCTTCCAGTGCGAGATCCGTCCGCACACTATAATTTCTCATCATGGCATATCCTCACTTTTTCCATAGAATGATATGTTACTGCTCCGTAACGTTGGTATACAGTTTTTGCAGTATTTCTCAAATTATGTATTGACAACCCTTACCAGTTGGCATAAAATAAATGAGTATGTTCCAGCAGAGCGTCCGTGTCCGAATCTGCCGGAATACATCTATTCATATTTGAAAATTCATGTTGTATATGGAGGTGTACAGATTGGCTAACATTAAATCCGCTAAGAAGAGAATTTTAGTAAACGAGACAAAGGCTGCAAGAAACAAAGCGATCAAATCCAAAGTAAAAACTGCTGTAAAAAAAGTTGACGCTGCCATCGCCCAGAAAGATGCCGAGGCTGCAAAGACAGCGCTCCATGCAGCTGTCGTTGAGATCTCCAAGGCTGGAAGCAAGGGCGTTTACCACAAGAAAACTGTTTCCAGAAAAATCTCACGTTTGTCAAAAGCCGTTAATTCAATTGCTTAATTCTCATAATAGAATATAAAATGTCAGAGGCATCCGCTACCGTCAGGCGGATGCCTCTTTGATATCTGTATTATCCCTTTCCCTCAGCCCGGCTGCCTGTTTCTTTCAGCGTCGGCCATACTGTGGCCAGCATGGTAACAAAGCATGCCATGCCTCCTGCCACGTTGGAGACAGGCTCTGCGAGAAAGACCCCGTCCGTTCCCAGGTTTCCCACAAGGGGAAGGAGCACGGTCAAAGGTACTACGATGATCACCTTTCGGAACAGGGAGAAGAACACCGCCTGCTTCGGACGGTTCAGCGCAACATAGGTGGACTGTCCTGCAAACTGAAGCGCCATCATAAAAAGACCGCAGAAATAGAGCTTCATGGCATGGATCCCCTTCTCAATCAGTTCCTGCTCCTGCGTGAAAAGCTGAAGGAAGAACCGGGGTTCCAAAAAGATCACCCCCCAGATAAGAAAGGTAAATCCGATACAGGCAGCGGTCATAAACCGGATGGATGCCTTCACCCTGCGAAAGCATCCCGCTCCATAATTATAGCTGATGACCGGCTGCGCTCCCGACGTCAGACCTGTCACCGGCATGGTGATAATCTCCCTGACCGAATTGATCACGGTCATAATCCCCACGTATAAATCCCCGCCGTTTCTTGAAAGGACGGCATTTCCCACAATCTGTACCAGTCCATTTGTCACGGACATGACAAAGCCTGAGGTACCCAGAAAGGTGATTTCCTTCACCAGCCCTTTCTTAAGCCGCATTGTCCGTCTTTTCAGCCTGATTATGGCTTTTTTCCCTGTCAGGAACTGAAACACCCACAGAGCCGATGCCCCCTGGGAGAGCACGGTCGCCACGGCCGCCCCCTGCACGCCCATGCCGAGGACAAAGATCAGCAGCGGGTCCAGTATGATATTGAGGACTGCTCCGAGAAGCACCGTCAGCATGCCGGTCCTTCCGAATCCCTGCGCATTGATGAAATTATTCATCCCAAGGCTGGTCATCACGAACAATGTGCCGCACAGATAAATGGTAATGTACTGGTCCGCGTAAGGGTATGTCACGCTGCTCGCCCCGAAAAGATAGAGGAGCGGCCTGCGGAACGCCAGGCAGAATACCATCAGTATGCCTCCGGAAACCAGGAGCATGGAAAAGGAATTTCCCATCACAAATTCTGCACGTTCCTCCTCGTTTCCGCCTCTCGCAATCGAGCAAAGCGGCGCCCCGCCCATGCCGAAAAGATTGGCAAAGGCTGTGATGGCCGTGATAACCGGCAGGGAGAGTCCCACTCCGGTCAGGGCTTCCGCCGACACATGCGGAATATGGCCGATATAAATCCTGTCCACAACGCTGTACAGGACATTGATAAGCTGGGCGAGGGTCATGGGAAGCGCAAGGCTTAAGATGTTGCGCGCAACGCTTCCCCTGCTGAAATCATTGGCATCTTCTGAAATGCTGCTCATAGGATCACTGCTTCAGATGTATATCCGATCAGTTGTTGATCAGTTTGTCCTCATCGCTCCAGCTGTAGAGCTTTCTGATCTCCTCACCGATCTTTTCTGACGGATGCTCGGCTGCAAGCTTCCTCATAGCGCGGAAGTGTGCCTGACCGCCCGCCTCTGACATATCGAGCAGGAAATCTTTTGCAAAGGATCCGTCCTGGATATCGGACAGGATCTTCTTCATCGCCTTCTTGGTATCCTCTGTGATGAGCTTGGGTCCTGTTATGTAATCCCCGTACTCTGCAGTATTGGAAATAGAGTATCTCATTCCGGCAAATCCCGACTGGTAGATCAGGTCCACGATCAGCTTCATCTCATGGATACACTCGAAATATGCATTTCTCGGGTCATATCCGGCTTCAACCAGGGTCTCAAATCCTGCCTGCATCAGGGCGCATACACCGCCGCAGAGCACTGCCTGCTCTCCGAAAAGGTCTGTCTCCGTCTCGGTGCGGAACGTCGTCTCCAGGATTCCCGCCCTTGCCCCGCCGATGGCAAGTCCGTATGCCAGCGCCTTGTCAAGCGCTTTTCCCGTATAATCCTGCTCAACAGCTACCAGGCACGGCGTTCCCTTTCCTGCCTGATACTCGCTTCTCACCGTGTGGCCAGGAGCCTTTGGTGCAATCATCGTGACGTCTACGTTTGCAGGCGGTACGATCTGTCCGAAATGGATGTTAAATCCGTGAGCGAACATCAGCATGTTGCCCTCTTCCAGATTCGGCTCAATATCATTCTTATATAATGCAGCCTGTTTCTCATCATTGATCAGAATCATGATAATATCGGCTTTCTTTGCCGCCTCAGCAGATGTATACACTTCAAATCCCTGTGCCTGTGCTTTTTCCCAGGATCTGCTCCCTTCATAAAGCCCGATGATAACATTGCATCCCGACTCTTTTAAGTTCAGGGCATGCGCATGTCCCTGGCTACCATAGCCGATGATCGCGATTGTCTTTCCTTCCAGAAGAGAAAGGTTACAATCTTCCTGATAATAAATTTTTGCTGCCATTTTACATTCCTCCTAAAATAAATTAAACTCTGCCGGCACACAGACCGGATTTTATAGTGAAAGGCTGCGGATTCCGAGCGCAAAGCCTCTTACTAACAAGACCTTCATCCTACAGATATGCAACGTCCTTGCTCCCCCTGGAAAGACCTGTAATACCGGTCCTTGCAAGCTCCAGGATCTCATAGTCCTTCAAAAGATTAAGAAATGCCTCCAGTTTACTCTGGGTTCCCGTAAGCTCAATCATCAGGGAATCCTCCTCCACGTCCACGATTTTTGCGCGGAAGATGTCTGCCACCGAAATGATCTCCCCTCTCTGCGCCGCATTTGCACGGAGTTTGACCATGATCAGTTCCCTGCACACAGACTCTTTCTCTTTTAAAACCTTAATATTTACGACATCCTCCAGCTTTCTGAGCTGCTTTTCGATCTGGGAAAGGATCAGCTCATCCCCTGACGATACCACCGTTATCCTTGTAAACCTCGGGTCAGCCGTCATCCCGGCAGTGATACTGTCAATACTGTATCCCCTGCGGCTGAACAGTCCCGCTATCCGGCTTAAAACTCCCGGGTTATTATCCACAAGCAGTGAAAATACCTGACTTCTCATCGTTTTCCTCTCTTTCTTAAAACACACCTTTGGCAGGAATGGCCACTTACTTTTCCAGAAAACAGAGTGCGTTCTGTTTTATATAATATATTATCAACTGTCCTTTTCTTTGTCAAGATATTCCTGTCATTTTCCATGAGCAGCCTCCTGCTGAAGCCTGATTTTTTCTGCCAGGTCATTGAGATAGACCCAGCGCTCCATCTTTTCCTCAAGCAGGCGGTTTGCTGACTCCTGCTCTTCCATAAGCTCTCTAAGCTTTACAGAATTGGTAGAATTGGCTGCCATCTGGCGTTCTATCACTCCAAGTCTCTCTTCGATACCTGCAATCTCCTCATCGATTGTCTCGTATTCTCTTTGTTCCTTAAAGGAGAATTTCAGCTTCTGCAAGTGGTTCTTTTTCCATTCCCTTTTCTGTCCCGTCTCCGCTCCGGCTTTCTCCCTTCCGTTTCCCCCTTCTGCTGTCACACTTTCCATTTTTTCCCTTCTTTGTTTCGCTTCAAAATAGTCCGTGTATCCCCCCTCATACTGGACCGCATTTCCTTTCCCATCCAGCTCGAAGATCCTGTCCGCCATGTTATCCAGGAAATATCTGTCGTGTGAAACCGCGATCACAATGCCGGAAAAGGAATTAAGATAATCCTCCAGGATTGTCAGTGTCGGGATGTCCAGGTCATTTCCCGGTTCGTCAAACAGAAGGACATTTGCATTCTCTGCCAGCACGCTGAGCAGATACAGCCTTCTCTTTTCCCCGCCCGAGAGCTTGCCGATCGGGGCATACTGCATATCCGGCGTAAAGAGGAAGCGTTCCAGAAGCTGCGAAGCGCTGATCCTCCCTTCCCTTGTTGTGATATATTCCGCAATATCCTTCACATAGTCAATCACTCTCTGACCATCATCCATATCCTGTTCTTCCTGGGCAAAATATCCGATCCTGACCGTTTCTCCCACCTCGATATGCCCTGAATCCGGCTTTATCTCCCCTGCAAGCATCTTCATCAGGGTAGATTTCCCGCAGCCGTTGGGCCCGATGATCCCCAGCCTCTGGTTTCTGAGCACCGTATAGCTGAAGTCTTCCAGGATCTTTTTCTCCCCGTAACCTTTGCTGACATGGTGCAGCTCGATCGTCTTTTTTCCCATGCGGGCCTCCACAGAGTCCAGCTCCACCGTCTGATCCTGCACAGGCGTCTTTTCATTCTTCAGGGCCTCCAGGCGTTCCAGCCTTGCCTTCTGCTTTGTTGTCCTTGCACGGCATCCGCGTTTTGCCCATTCCAGCTCCATGCAAAGGATGCTCTGCCTCTTCCGTTCGGACGCAAGCTCCATCTCTTCCCTGGCTGCCTTTCGTTCCAGGAACCCGGAATAATCCGTATCATATCCATACATTTTCCCGTGATTGATCTCCAGTATCCGGTTTGTAACCCGGTCAAGGAAGTATCGGTCATGCGTCACCATCAGGACTGTCCCCCTGCAGGAGATCAGATATTCTTCCAGCCAGGTAATCATCTCCCCGTCCAGGTGGTTGGTAGGCTCGTCCATGAGCAGGACATCAAATTCTGCCGCCAGCAACTTTGCCAGCACGACTCTTCTCTTTTGTCCTCCCGAGAGATGCCCGATCTTCTCGTCCAGCCGTGTGATCCCAAACTCCGTCAGGATGCTCTCCACCTTCCATGCTTCCTCAGATTCCCCGAACGCATAAGAGCGTATGTCCGCTTCCTCCGAAAACACCGGATTCTGCGGAACATACGCTGTCTTTAACCCATTCTGTTTTATAATCTGTCCGGAATCAGGGGTCTCCTCACCTGCAACCATTTTCAGAAGGGTGGATTTCCCTGTCCCGTTGATTCCAACAATCCCGATCTTGTCCCCTGACTGTATGCCGAATGAGGTGTCGTCAAAGATTGTTTTCTCCCCGTATATTTTGCTGATATGCTCAAGATTTATAATATTATTCATAGAAAACTCCTGTATGTATCTTTCCTGCTCTATCTTATCACATCAGGAGTTTTTATAAAAGCCTTTTTCCTGCCGGGATGGAATCGATTCGCCAGCACCACCGCAAGGCTTATCAGCAGAGGGAAATAGAAATTCAGCCCCCGGCTCACGAGCATAGAGGGAAGCAGGTATCCCCCGGTAAACACATTGGCAAATACCGCCCGGTACATCAGTTCCGTAATTCCCTGTGCCCCGGGCAGGGGCAGCATATCCACCGCTATGTATACGCTTGCCTGCAGCAGTATGACTGTAAGTGCCCCTGTCCCTTCCATTCCAAAGCCGAGATAGACCAGATAGGTCAGGACAAACACACTGCATCTTTGCAGAAAAGTCATCAGCACTATTCCTGCAAGCCTTCCCTTGTGTTTTCCCAGCCACATCACCGCCTGGCGGTAACTTTCGATAAATCCGTCCAGCTTCTCTTCCCGCTTCCGGGACGGTTTCCAGACCTTTACGCGGATGAGCAGCATCTCGCCAGACTTTGCGGCGCGATAGATCACGCGCGGGAACAGCATTACACCCAGGATCAGCACGACAAGTATGACATTGAGCATCAGCCCCAGGATATAAAGCGGGAAAAAGCGGTTCAGTTCTGCCTTCAGGGGCTGATGCCAGAAGACCAGGATTGCGAACCCGAGTACAACAAGGACAAATTTATATACCACTGCAACTGTCATGAGCACTACGGTGCTGTCTGACACGCGGTTTCCGTCCCTGTTCATATAATAGAGCTGCACCGGCTGCCCTCCTGTCGCTGATGGAGTAATGCCGGAGTAGAAAAAGCCGATAAAGGAATACTGGATACAGCGGAAAAGGCTGTTCTTTTTTCCCCGCATCGCGTTCAGCAGAAACCAGATCATGCAGCCTTCCGCACAGACGAAGAAGATTGCCAGTCCTGCAGCCGGGATCAGATACCACAGGGACATCGTCGCAGCTGCATCAACAATCTCGCCGAGATTCCTGCCGCCAAAGAACGCGGAAAAGGTAAGTGCCATAATCAGCAGAAAGAGGGATATCTGCAGGATTCTCTTCTTAGCGCTCATAGCCTACTCCCCGATACGCTGTCCCGGCATATGCCGGCTGCGCCAGATGGAACACAGGCGCCTTCCCAAATCCATGATTTCCTTTGTCTGCCTTTACCAGTTCACGCAGGCTTCCCTCAAAGATCTTCTGCTTTCCCCGGTATTCATAAAAATCTTTTGGCGTTACAAGGGAGAAATGCTTGTCCCAACGGCAGATTCCCGCATCCTCCAGCAGCCTTGCCGCAAAAGAAGAGCAGGTATAGTGGTTCTTCTGGTAAAACGGTTTGTTCCACAAAATAAACGGGAGCCCCAGTATCGCATAATGGTACCGGAATCTCTTCTTCATGGCTTCACCTAGTTCCCTCTCCACGTACTGCTTCTGCTCCCCGGTACACTCCAGGCTGCAGATCATATAATCCGCATCCGGAAATGCGCGCAGGATCTTTCTCTTGTCCTCCTTTTCAAAACCGGAGATCAGGGGAATGGACGGATGCCTTCTCCCTATGCTGTACGCCTCCTCCAAAAAGGGATCCAGAGAGACTGCCACATGGATATATTTCTGTTTAATCACACGCCGGATCATTCCTGCAAACAGTCCCGGCGTATCTACAAATGCTATGTATATCTGTGCCATTCTTATACCTCCCTGACGGCTCTCTACTGGAACTGATATATTCTCCTTGCGAACCTGTATCCCCCTACTGTCAGCCTTCCGCCCAGCCTGCCCGGAAGATATGTCAACCCGCTTATGGTCGAATATCGGAGACGGTAATACAGTCCCCGGTCATAATCCCGGATCCTGTTCCACATGTCCTTCCGCTTCCTTTCCGCCTCTCCTGTGCGGATCAGAAGCAGATGTATCGATGAGATCGAGAGCATGATCGAAATATTGCGCATCATATAAGCTGCCAGCCTGGGATGCTCTTTTCTGACTGCATTTAAATCCACGCTTCTGGATACCAGGTCCGTGACTTTGATCTGCTGGTCGATTCTCTTCATCAGCATCTTTTCGTTCACTGACTGGTCTTCTCTTCCAAGATAATAATGATACAGGTCAAGGTCCATATAATAAAGATTCTCCACATAAGGAAGGGGCTGGTAGGAAAACAGGTTGTCCACATAAAACGTATGCTCCGGGAGTCTTACCCCCGCCTTCCTGAGTATATCTGTCCGGAAAACCAGGGCGTGCATGATCAGATACTGGGAAGGGCGGAAACGTCCGATCGAGTCCCACGTGCACATCTCATCCGTTGGAAAAATATTCCGGTAGTCCATCGTCCTTTTCCTCCCCTCATCCAGATGGTCATATACATAATTGCAGACAAAGAGGTCCGGAACCGGCTCGCCGCGCTCATAACGCCCTCCGGCACAGAACTCCCTGATCGTGGAAAGGAGTTTCAGATACGCCTCCTCATCCAGCCAGTCATCGGAATCCACCACTTTATAATAAATTCCCCTTGCAAGCTCCATGCCTTTGTTTACTCCTGATCCGTGGCCGCCGTTCTCCTTGTGTACGACTTTCACGATATCCGGAAACTTCTCTCTGTACTGGTCTGCAATCTCTGCTGTCTTGTCTGTAGAGCCGTCGTCGACAAGGATGATCTCAACATCCTTCCCGCCGGCAAGCAGTGAATCCACACATCTTTTCATATAACTCTCAGAGTTATAACAAGGTACCGTAAGCGTCAGGTATTTCATGTTATTTTTCCCTCTCTTCCTCTTCACGTAAAAATGCCAGATGCAAACCTGTATTGATCTGGTCTGTCTCTATTCTAAAAAAGTGTTCTTAAGATAACAGGAAGAGATTTCTTAAGAAATTGAAAAGATTTTTAAAATTTTTGTCCAAGACTTGAGAATCTGATAAAAAAGTTATAACATAAGAAGGATTTATTCCTGAGTGGATAAATATTTTTATAGAAAGTGAGGGATTTTATGGATTCAACTGGAAAAAAACTCTCAGACATATTTGATGATGATTTTGAAGTTACGTATGAAGACGACCCCGGCGTCACTCTCGACATGTACGGGGACAATACTCAAAGAATAGACAGCCGCAGGTCCCGGCTTAAAGAACCCATTTACGATAATTCCTATGAATATGGAGAGGAATACGATGAAGAGGAGGAGGGGGAAGATACTTATGACGGCGGCGGAGAAGGCGGCAGGGGAAGGAGCGGCTTACGAAGGCGCAAAAGCCGCAGCGGCGTTCCTCTGGCTGCCCCGATCCAAAAAGGCGGAAAGGCACTTTCCCGGATCTCCAGTGCGCTGCTCCGCCAGCTCTCTGCAATTCTGATCATTGCGACTATGGCCTATGTCACCTACAATTTCTGGCGTGCAAGCGCGCCTTATGGGGATATCATGGAATCGGTCCAGGGAGGAGCTCTCTCGCAGACGCTCGCCGCCTATTTGTCTGTGCCTTCCCTCTTTCTTCTCTTCGAGCTGATTGCTCTTTTATGGGCAATGACGAGAGTCCGTGTGCGAAGCGGGAGGGAAACGTGGAAGGAAGACACCGGACGGGGATTTCTCTCCTTTATCATCGTGTTTGTGTCGTCCTATACGGCATTTTTATTCGGCAGATTTCTGCCCGATTCCCCTGAAATCATCTATGGCATAAAGGGCGCGCTTGAAGTATACGGCTCTCTCCACAATGCACTGCTTGGATTGTGTGCAGCTGGTGCCATATCCTGCCTTATCAGGAGATATCAGTCCTATTAAAGCTGCAGCGGAAAGCCGGACCGGCTTTCCGCTGCAGTTTTTTCCATGACCCACTCCCCAGCTCACTCATCGAACTCCAGGACGGCAATATGGAACCGGGGCGTCTCCCTTAGTTCCTTTACCACCGCTGTCCTCGTCTTCAGCCGCTCCGACTGACGGAAATTAGCGCTCATTCCAAGGGCATGTTCAATCATATAATAGTAAGACGAAGGGAGGACCCCCTCCGTCACCTTAACCTCCATCCCCGGCTTCAATGCCTCTGTATCTTCTATCGTAAATTCCATTGTTCTCATATTATCGGTTTCTCCGCCTGTTTCATGCTCCCAGTTTTTCTGCAAAGTCTGACATTGCTTCAGATATTTTAATCTGCTGCGGACAGACTGCCTCGCAGCTCCTGCAGCCGATACAGGCTTGAGGTTTCTTGTCATCCGGATAGGAGGCTAATGCCATAGGCGCGATGAATCCGCCTTCCGTGAAACAATGTTCATTATACAGGTTCAAAAGCTCCGGAATATCCAATCCCTGAGGGCAGTGGCTGACACAGTAACGGCAGGCAGTACATGGCAGAATCTTATGTTTGAGCATGCCGTCTGCAATCCTGAGAAGTGTTGTCATCTCCTCATCATTTAAGGGCTTTTCTTCCTCATATGTTTGGATGTTCTCCTTAAGCTGCTGCAAATTGGACATACCGGAGAGCACCACTTTCACATCCGGAATGGTCTGCAGAAAACGGAATGCCCATGCCGGCACGCTCTCCTCTGGCCTTAATTTTCTGAGCAGCTTTTCGTTCTCTTCTGACAGGGTTGCCAGTTTCCCACCCCTCAGCGGTTCCATAACCCATACAGGGATCCCGTATTCCTTCAAAAGCTCTGCTTTCGCTTTTGCCCCCTGGAAGCTCCAGTCCAGGTAATTGAGCTGGATCTGGCAAAATTCCATATCCTTTCCATATGCCTTAAGGAAACGTTTCATGACATCATAACTGCCATGGGCGGAGAAACCAAGATGCCGGATGCGCCCATTCGCCTTCTGTTTCATCAGATACTCATAGATTCCGTATTTCTCATCCAGATATGCATCGATATTCATCTCACAGACATTATGGAACAGATAGAAATCAAAATAGTCTGTCTGGCATTTTTCCAGCTGCTTCTCGAATATCTCCTCGACTTTGCCCATATTTGCCAGGTCATATCCCGGAAATTTTGTCGCGAGATAAAAGTTCTCTCTCGGATATTGCTTTAAAACCTTTCCCATGACAGTCTCGGAGTTCCCGTTATGGTATCCCCATGCAGTATCATAATAATTAACCCCTTTTTTCATGGCATACGCCACCATTTCTGCCGCGGCGTCCTCGTCAATCCTTGCGTCATCCCCATTGATGACCGGAAGGCGCATTGCCCCCATACCAAGGGCGGAAAGCTTTAAATCCTGAAAATTTCTGTAGATCATGCTGTATGTTCTCCTTTCCCTGCAAAACGGGAATATGTACGCACACTTTATTCCCGTCAACTGTATCTTTCGATATTATAACCTGCTTCTCCCATCATGTCTAATACCTGAAAAACATACGCAGCTATTCGTTTTTTATATAGTGCCATCCTGATCCGCGGCATCTCTTTGCGCTGTCCGGTCCTGGATATACTCTCCGTATACGAACTGATCCTTGCCTTTTTTCTTTGCCTCGTAGAGAAGCCTGTCAGCGCTGCGGTACAGATCCTCGCCGGTGTAACCTTCCTTCACAGAAATAGCCCCGATACTGCATGTCACGTTCTGTTTCTCAATCCTGATTTTTGCCACCTCTAGCTTTAAACTGTTCAGGCACCTGTCAATTTCTTTTCTTGTGAGAGGGAAATAGACAAATGCCACAAATTCATCTCCGCCGAGACGCCCCAGAATTGCCTTTTTCCCCAACGTCTGCCTCAACGCCTCGGCAACTTTCTCCAGTGCCCGGTCCCCCTCAGGATGCCCGTACTGGTCGTTGATCTCCTTAAATGAGTCGATATCCATAATAATAAACCAGCCCGACTTTCCATCCCCGCTATATCTCATGGAACCAAGGAGCCTTTCCCCCTCCTGGAAAAACTGCTGTCTTCCCATAAGGCCTGTCAGGCTGTCAAGCCTAGCCTTATAATAGAGATAATTGACATTTTTCAAATACAGGATAATAATGATCATCGCCAAAAGCGCAAGGGAGATGATCCCAAACAAAAACTGTATCTCGAGATGCATAAGATCATATACCGCTTTTTCTTCCAGGTCCAGTCCATACTCTGTCATGACACTGCCGATTCTGTCCGTAAAATAGAGCGCCACACTGATTGAAGAGCAGAGAAAGAAAACAAGCAGGATAACGAGAGTCATTCTGTAATGGCGGGCCAGGGAGTCCACACTGTCCATTTTTCGGATACGTCCCAGGAAGTTCCTGACATGATCGGTCCTGTACAGATACCAGCACAGGCAGACAATACTGTCCACGATCAGGATAAAGAGAGGAAAATCCCATCTTCTGATATCATTTATCACATTTTCTATGCCAAACCCTGACTCAGGAAAAAACAGTCCCATAAAGGCATACACAAAAAATGTATGCACTGTCCTTCCCACAGTAGTGACAAGAATGATACCTGCAAGGGGATGCCTGCTCCTTTTTGCCAGATAATACAAAATCCCGATCACCAGTCCAAAAAGCACCCGGGACCCCACGCTGAGCAGGATACTCTCCAGCGGTCTTCCGCTCATCGAGGGGGAAAAGATCGCATCCCCTGCCCCAACATAAAAGGCTGACGCTTTCCACATAGAGGAAAGTCCGAATACTGCCCCCACGAGCGCGGATTCCTTTGGCCCTAGGAGACATCCTGTAATCAGCACCGGTATATACACAAAAGTAATGGAAATTGGGGCAATATGGACGTATCCAAGAAAAGAGAAAGACATAAATAACTCTGCGGCTATCAACCCACACAAAATATAGGGATTGCTGTAATTTTCTGATTCGTTTTTTCTCACAGTCCGGTCCATTTCTTACTAACTCCTGCCCTTCACATCATCATGATAATTTGATATACACCCCTTGCCGCTGGTGACAGACGGAAGGAGGAGACTGCCTTCCGGCTGTCTCCTCCTTTGATATCACAGGCTGTATATGTCTTACATCTGAGGTTTCTCAGAACTTGCCGGCTTTGGCAGCTTCCTCTACAGAAACCGCAACCGCAACAGTCATGCCGACCATCGGGTTGTTTCCTGCCCCAATCAGGCCCATCATCTCAACATGTGCCGGTACAGAAGACGAACCTGCAAACTGCGCATCAGAATGCATACGTCCGAGCGTATCTGTCATGCCGTAGGAAGCTGGTCCTGCCGCCATATTATCCGGATGGAGCGTACGTCCTGTACCGCCGCCTGACGCAACAGAGAAATACTTCTTTCCTGCCTCCACACACTCTTTCTTGTATGTTCCTGCAACCGGATGCTGGAAACGTGTCGGGTTCGTAGAGTTACCTGTGATGGAGACGTCAACGCCCTCCTTCCACATAATCGCAACACCTTCACGCACGTCATTTGCCCCGTAGCAGTTTACTTTAGAGCGGAGTCCGTCGGAGTAGGCAGTACGGGAAACCTCTTTGAGCTCTCCTGTAAAATAGTCATACTCTGTCTGTACATATGTAAACCCATTGATCCTGGAGATGATCTTTGCTGCATCTTTTCCAAGGCCGTTGAGGATAACACGAAGCGGTTTTTTGCGGACCTTATTCGCTTTCTCGGCAATTCCGATTGCGCCCTCTGCCGCAGCGAAGGACTCATGCCCTGCAAGGAATGCGAAGCAGTCTGTCTCCTCTTCCAGGAGCATCTTTCCAAGATTTCCGTGTCCAAGCCCGACCTTGCGCTGGTCTGCCACAGAACCCGGGATACAGAAAGCCTGAAGTCCCTCTCCTATCGCTGCCGCTGCGTCCGCCGCCCTTGTGCATCCTTTTTTGATCGCGATAGCCGCGCCTGTAATGTATGCCCAGCACGCATTCTCAAAACAGATCGGCTGGATGCCTTTGATCTGATTGTAAACGTCCAACCCGGCATCTTTTGTAATCTTTTCCGCTTCTTCAAGTGAAGCAATGCCATAGCTGTTCAAAACTTCATTGATTTTATCAATTCTTCTTTCATATGATTCAAATAAAGCCATTTATATATCCTCCTGATTTATTTACCTGATTACTCCTTACGCGGATCGATGATCTTCACTGCATCATCAACACGGCCATACTGCCCTTTCGCTTTCTCCCATGCGTCGTTCGGAGTATCGCCTGCTTTGATAAAGTCTGTGAATTTTCCAAGGCTTACAAACTGATATCCGATGATCTCATCGTTCTCATCAAGAGCAATGCCTGTTACATAACCCTCTGCCATCTCAAGATAGCGGGGACCTTTCGCAAGGGTACCATACATCGTGCCAACCTGGGATCGAAGACCTTTTCCGAGGTCTTCCAGTCCTGCGCCGATCGCAAGCCCGTCCTCAGAAAACGCACTCTGTGTTCTTCCGTAAACAATCTGGAGGAACAGTTCTCTCATTGCTGTATTAATTGCATCACAGACAAGGTCTGTGTTTAATGCCTCTAAAATAGTTTTGCCCGGAAGGATCTCAGATGCCATAGCTGCGGAATGCGTCATTCCAGAACATCCGATTGTTTCCACAAGGGCTTCCTGAATGATGCCGTCCTTTACATTCAGGGTCAGCTTACATGCTCCCTGCTGAGGTGCACACCATCCGATGCCGTGTGTGAAGCCGGAAATGTCTTTGATCTCCTTCGCCTGTACCCACTTTGCCTCTTCCGGGATCGGAGCCGGTCCGTGATTAGCGCCCTGAGCCACCGGACACATCATTTCTACTTCATGTGAATAAATCATGTTAAAACTCCTTTCAATATGTATGATTTTCTTCGCATATGGGACACATACTTCTGCCACCTGCCGCGGTTCCTCTGATATGTCTCATACATGTCTTATTTTCGCATAATTTCGTGTATTCGTCAATCATGAGTTTCGCCATTTTTCGCCTGGTACTGCCGCCACATCGGTGTCTGCGGGGCATATCTTTTTATCTCCTCTTCTGTCATCTTTACTGTAGTCCATCCCCGCTGAATCCTGTCCCCATCATCACTTCTGAAAAGATAGGAAAACGCCAGCTCCACCTCTCTTTTCGCCAGCACGATTTCCATCCGGTAGCGGCCATCCACCGATTCTCCTTCTATCATCTTTTCAAAAACATCATCGGAAAGCTCCTGCGCCGGATAATTCTGAGGATCCTCCTCCAGGATTCTTGCCCGCAGGGATGAGATCAGCTCCTGGTCAGAGGTAAGATTGCCGCCGATCGTATAGACCTCCGCCGTGTTCAGGTCGATCGTTGCCGTTCGCATCTCTATGCACTCTCCTCCCATGTCTCCTGAAAAGTAATGGTCGGAAAAAATGACACATATCAGGTTTTTATCCAGATACGTTACCTTGTAGTCCACGTCACTGCCCACATACACATAGGAGAGGCCGTCCAGAAACTCCTTAGTCTCCTGGTCCGGATCCAGGTAATAGACATCCGTTGCTTTCATCGCAGTATCCCGCAGCACCCTGTTGACCGCGTCTTCGGTATCTCCCGGCAATCCCCGGACCTGGGGATATTTCACGTCAAAATCATAGATATCGCTGCCATCCTCCTGGTATTCGACATAATTTTCTTCCTCTACCGTATATCCGGTATCTTTTGCGATATACGCCCATATTTCGGCAAACTCTTTGGCCGTGTCACTCTCATAGTGGAACAACTCATCTTCCTGTTCCTTGATTACATCCGGGGGAAGAGACGTATACCCGGGTTCCGGGTCATATGCCGGCTTCTTCCCTGCTTCCGGAGGGAAATCCTCTTCCGGGGAAAGTTCCTCCGTCTCAGGCGGCAGCGTATCCTCAGGATGCTGGTCTGGATAGGGACTATAGGGGGTCTCAGGATACCCCCCTGCCTGCTCTTTTTCCAGCCGGCCTTCCTGAAATTCCTGGACCGCTCCCGGCAGCCTTGCCGCAATCATGGCAGCAAGAATACACAAAAGAAGCGCCAGAAGGACACATACAGCTATCACGCTTCCAACCAGAATCCCGTTCCTTTTCTTTGGGACGATCTCATCCGGCGACATTATTGCCTCCATATGGCATATAGTTCCATCGCCTGCTGCCTGAATCTGATTGACTTCATAAAAACCGCATTTTCTGAAAAAAGCAGCAGATTGTATTCCTGCGTACACTGTGACCCTTGTGACAGAATATCTTTGGGCACATATCTGACATATTCTGTCTGCAAGGCAGCGCCCGATTCCCTGACGGCGGCACGTCTCTTTTACCACGATAAAACATAAATTCCCGCTGCTATCCCCCATCGCGGCTCCCAGCATCTCCTGCTGCTCAAAACATCCCATAAGAAAAATATCCCCGTTCTCGGAAAACCGGATCAGATCCCGGGCGTTGTATTTTGGATAGAGATGCCTTGCCATCTCATATGCAGCAGGTATTTCTTCTGATCCTAGCACGCGGTAATCCATTCCATCATCCTCCTGCCTTCTCTTTCTCTGGATGGCTGCAGGCACGCTGTCTGTCCCTAAGCGCTTCCCTGAGCATGGACAAGGCTGCCGTGACTGTCTGCTCTCTGTTCTCTTTGCGGTTTCCCCGGAACCGGCATTCTTTCACTACTGTTTGTCCGCTCAAAAAGCATCCTATATATACCAGTCCTACCGGTTTTTCCCTGGTTCCGCCTCCCGGTCCCGCTATGCCGGTAGCGCTTAGGGCAGCGTCCGACCGGGCAGCCCTTGCCGCACCCTCTGCCATCTCTTCTGCTGTCCGGGCACTGACTGCCCCATATTTCTCCAGTGTTTCATGCTTCACCCCCACAAGACGCTCCTTCGCCTCATTGGAATAGGTGATATATCCTTCATTCAGCACGTCTGACGCCCCTGCCGCATTGACCAGCGTCCCTGCAATCAGTCCGCCGGTACAGGATTCCGCCGTAGTTACAGTAAGATGCCTTTGGGCAAGAAGACGGACGACCTCTTCCTCCAGGCTTTCCTTCCGTCCCTGATCTGGCTCTTGGCGCTTCTGCTCCATTCCCGTATGCCTCCTTATGTTCCTACATCCCTCCCTGTGTGAGGACCTGTCTGTTTTTCCACACATAGTCTGCCAGAGAGATGATCGTAAGCGCCACGGCAATCCAGACCAGTATCTCTCCGATCAGGTCAAACACTCCGCCAAAGTCTGCAATCAGTACAATGATCATCGCCATCTGGAATACCGTTTTAAACTTTCCCCAGTAGCTCGCCGCGATCACGATTCCGTTATCTGAGGCAACCAGCCTGAATCCGCTGATGATAAATTCCCTGGCAATGATTACAATTACGATGGCAGGCGCCAGCTGTCCCGACGGGATCAGGCATATCATTGCAGAACAGACAAGAAGCTTGTCTGCCAGCGGGTCCATGAATTTCCCGAAGTTGGTCACCAGGTTGTATTTCCTGGCGATCTTTCCGTCCAGCATATCCGTCAGGCTTGCGACGACAAAAAGGATAAGTGAGATCCATTTATTCGCTGTCCCACCGACGTCTGTCAGCATGAAAAACACAAAAAATGGTACCATGACCACACGTAATACAGTTAATTTATTTGGTAAATTCATATCAACTCTCCTATCAGATCATATTCTACAGCCCCAGTCACCTTTACTCTGGCAAAATCTCCCGAAATCAGTTCTTCATCCGCATTGATAAAAATAAGCCCGTCTACATTCGGTGCATCCCGGTATGTCCGTCCCACATAGGCATTTTCATCTGCTACTTTCCCTTCTATCATCACCAGGATTTCTCTGCCGATCATGTCCTGCGCATTTTCAAATGCAATCTCCTGCTGCAGTTCCATCAGCTCCGCCTGCCTTTGTTCCTTCACCTCATCCGGGACCTGGTCCGGCATCGACGCCGCCGGCGTCCCCTCCTCAGGGGAATACGTAAACACTCCAAGCCGGTCAAACTCCATCTCATCGACAAACCCCATCAGTTCTTCATGCTCCTCTTCTGTCTCTCCGGGAAAGCCGGTGATCAGGGTAGTGCGGATGCAGATATCGGGAATCCCGGACCTCAGTTTTTCTATGATATCAGTAAGCTCCTTCTTTGAGGTCCTCCTCCCCATCCTGCCAAGAATCCTGTCACTTGCGTGCTGGATTGGGAGGTCTAGGTAATGGCATACCTTCTTCTCCTCTTTCATCACCTGTATCAGCTCATCCGTAATCTCCTCCGGGTAGCAGTACATGATGCGGATCCACTGTATCCCACTTATCCTGCACAGTTCTTTTACCAGGCTGTGAAGCGATTTCTTCCCATAGAGATCCTTCCCGTAAAGTGTCGTCTCCTGTGCGACAAGGATCAGCTCTTTCACACCCTGCCCTGCCAGATATTCTGCCTCCCGGATAAGGCGCTCCATCGGAACGCTGCGGAAATTGCCCCGGATCCGGGGGATAATGCAGTATGTGCAGTGTTTGTCGCACCCCTCCGCGATCTTAAGATAAGCAAAATGCCCGCCTGTTGTCACCAGCCTTTTGGTCTCGGGAAGAGGGAGTGCGTCGGGGTTCTCCAGGATCATGCCATGTTTCCCGGCAAGAGCCTCATCCACTGCGTCCAGTATTTTATCATATGCCGTAGTCCCGAGCACTTCGTCCACTTCCGGGATCTCCTCCAGGATCTCCTGCCGGTAACGCTGTGCCAGGCACCCTGCCACAATCAAAGCCTTTAGTTTTCCCTGCTCCTTATACTTTGCCATCTCGAGAATGTTCTCGATACTCTCTTCCTTGGCATCGTGGATGAAACAGCACGTATTGATCACGATAATATCGGCGTCTGCCTCATCATCTGTCATCTCATATCCCCGTGTCGCCAGCAGCCCCAGCATCACTTCCGTGTCTGCCAGATTTTTGTCGCAGCCAAGGGAGATAAAAAGCACCTTCATAATATAACCTCCCATCAGGAAAAGGGCAGATACCACTTGTGCATCTGCCCCTCCTTTCTATTCCTCTTCTTCAATATTTTCAGCCAGAATCTTCAGCTTTCCTTCATTCAATTCTTCAATCGCGATCGAAAGGGGCTTCTCTCCCTCCTTCGCATCAACAAGCGGAAGTTCTCCCGAAATAAGCTGTCTCGCACGTTTTGACGTAGCCATCACAATGGAATACCGGCTGTTGACGATTTTGGTATCTCCTTCCTCAACGTCTTTGTTCACTACCTTCATCAAATCCGTATAAGATGGATGCAGCATACTCAATCTTCTCCTTTCAAACTGTTCAGGTCTTCTTTGATTTTTCTCATAAATTCTTCATTGCGGGAACTGCGCTGATGCTCACCCTGGATGATTGCGTGCATTTTCTCCACACAGTCATTAAGATCATCGTTGACGATAAGATAATCATAGGCGCCCATCCCTTTCGCCTCCTCACAGGCACGGTCCAGCCTGGATTTGATCACATCCATCGTCTCCGTCCCCCGTCCTATCAGGCGCGCTCTCAGTTCTTCTGCCGTGGGCGGCGTGACGAACAAAAGCAGTGTATCCGGGAATCTCTCCCTGACTTTCAGAGCTCCCTGGATCTCGATCTCAAGGATCACGTCCATCCCTTCATCGAGCTTCTTCTCCACGTACGCGCGCGGCGTGCCATAGTAATTTTCAACATACTTAGCATACTCTATCAATTCGTCTTTGGCAATCATTTTTTCAAAATCTTCTTTTGTTTTGAAAAAATATTCCCTTCCCTCTTCCTCGCCTTCCCGCGGGGATCTCGTTGTCGCAGAAACCGAAAGAGCATATGTCTGCGGATATCTCGACATCAGCTCTTTCATCAACGTCCCCTTGCCCGAACCGGAAAAGCCGGACACCACAGCCAGGATTCCTTTTTTGCCCATCTTTGTCCCCCTCTATTCAATGTTCTGAATCTGTTCCCGTATTTTCTCAATCTCGGTCTTAAGGCTGATCGCACGGCTGGATACCTCCATATCATTCGCCTTGGAAAGGATCGTATTTGCCTCACGGTTCATCTCCTGTGCAATGAAGTCAAGTTTCCTCCCGATCCCTTCCGTTTCCTCCAATGTATTCCTCATATGCTGGATATGGCTTTTCAGCCTCACAACCTCCTCATCCGTACATATCTTATCTGCAAACAGGACCACCTCCGCCGCAATCCTGCTCTCTTCTATCTGGGTATCTGCCAGCAGCTCCCGCACCTTCTCTTCAAGCTTCTCCCTGTATTCTGCTACTATCCGGGGAGAACGTTCCGCGATAAAACCGACCTCCTCTTCCAGGATATTCAGCTTATCCAGAATATCCTTCCTCAGATTTTCCCCCTCGGCAGCCCTTGTCTCAACAAACTGGGCAAACGCCCCTTCAAGCGCCTCTTTTAACCCGTTCCAGAGCTCCTCTTCATCCTCCGCCTGCTCCTCCATCGTGAACACCTCAGGATACCTTGAGAGGGCCGAAACACGGACATCATTCTCCAGCCCAAATTCGTCCCCCATCTCTTTTAAATATTTCAGATACTCTGCCGCAAGGACGGCGTTGTATTTTACCGAGAACTGAGACTGGGACAAGTCTTCGCACGTGATAAAAATATCAACCTTCCCCCTGTTTGCGTAGGATTTCAACAAAGTACGTATTGACGTCTCAAAAAAATTAAACTTTTTCGGCATCCTGATATTTACATCAAGATACCGGTGGTTGACGCTCTTTAACTCCACAGTAAATTTCCTTGAGACCTTCTGGATCTCACATCTGCCAAAACCGGTCATGCTCTTTATCATAATCTTTCATCCTCTGCTGTATTTTAATCGGAGTCCAAACGGACAGCCTAAACCTCGGCTTTCATTATACCTCTTATTTTACTGCACGGTCAACCGGATTGTAAGAATTTATAAGGAGCTGGGGATGCCTGCATCGTTCTGATGCCGGGATATCTCGGCGTTTCCTGAAACTGTCTTGCGAAGCCTGTACGGATTGGTTATACTTATAAAGGACTGTCTTCCGCAGCACTGCGGATCCGGTCAAGTCAAAATGAAATTCTAAACAGAAATGAGGGTCCTATATGGCATTTGACGGAATCGTCGTGGCAAATCTTGTCCACGAGTTAAAGGAACAACTGGTAAACAGCAGGATTGCAAAGATTGCGCAGCCAGAATCTGACGAACTTCTCCTCACGATAAAGACTCCTGCCGGGCAGAAACGTCTCCTGATCTGCGCGGACGCCTCCCTTCCGCTGATCTACCTTACCGGCACGAACAAACCGGGGCCTGTCAGCGCCCCCAGCTTCTGCATGCTTTTAAGGAAACACATTGGGGGTGGGCGCATCCTGGATATCCGGCAGCCAAAGCTGGAGAGGATCATCCATTTTACCATCGAGCATCTCGATGAGATGGGGGATCTGTGCAGGAAAGAGCTGATTGTGGAAATCATGGGAAAACACAGCAATATCATCTTCTGTACAGAGGACGGGAAAATCATTGACAGCATCAAGCATGTCTCCGCACAGATGAGTTCTGTCCGGGAGGTCCTTCCGGGACGTGGCTATTTCATTCCCGACACCATGCACAAGGAAGACCCGCTTACTGTATCCCGGGATATTTTCACCACACTGATTACAGAAAAGCCTGTCCCGCTCTCAAAGGCGATCTATACCAGCTTTACCGGAATCAGCCCGGTCACTGCCGAAGAGATCTGCTTTCTCGCAGGAATGGACTCTTCGGTTCCGGCAAAGGAGTATTCTGAAGATGTCCTGGTACACCTTTACACACAATTCGGGATCTATTTTTCAGCGGTCCGGGAGCACGCCTTCTCCCCTGCTATCTATTATGAAGGAGGGGAACCCGAAGAATTTTCCTCCCTGCCTTTGAGCCATCTCTCCCACTATATCCGAAAAGAGTATGCGTCCATCTCGGAGGTCCTGGAAACCTATTATTCGGTGAGGAGCCAGATCACACGGATCCGCCAGAAATCCTCCGCTCTCCGCCATGTCGTACAGACGGCCCTGGAGCGCAGCCGCAAGAAATACGGTCTGCAGATGCGGCAGCTTAAAGACACAGAAAACCGGGACAAATACAAAGTATACGGGGAACTGATCAACACCTACGGCTACGGTCTGGAAGAAGGGGCGAAAAAGCTGGACGCATTGAATTATTATACCAACGAGATGGTGTCCATCCCCCTCGACGCATCAAAATCCCCCCAGGAAAACGCACAGCGCTATTTTGCCAGATATAACAAGCAAAAACGCACCTTTGAAGCGCTCTCTGTCCTTTCCGGGGAAACAAAGGATGAGATCACCTATCTGGAATCTGTACAGACCGCGCTCGACATCGCCCTGACCGAAGACGACCTTGCCGAGATCAGGGAAGAGCTGGTAAATGCCGGCTATGTCAGAAAAAGGGTTTCCCGGAAAAAAAGCCGGATAAAAAATGAGCCGCTCCACTATATCTCAAGCGACGGCTACCACATATACGTCGGGAAAAACAATCTCCAAAATGATGAGCTGACCTTCAGCTTTGCCGCGGGAAATGACTGGTGGTTCCACGCCAAACAGGCTCCCGGCTCCCACGTCATCGTCAAATCAAACGGAGAGGAGCTGCCGGATTCTACTTTTGAGGAGGCGGGAAGGCTTGCTGCCTACTATTCCAGCTTAAGGGGCAGCGAGAAGGCTGAGATCGACTATGTCGAAAAGAAGCATGTCAAAAAGCCCAAAGGAGCGAAACCGGGGTTCGTGGTGTACTATACCAACTATTCCCTGGTCATTGACAGCGACATCAGCAAAATCAGAGAGGCTGAGGAAAGCTGACATAAACAGCCCGCCAAGGCCGGGTAATACCTCCGGCTCTGGCGGGCTTCATCTGGCCCGTATCTTTTAGTCCGCGCACGCATCTTTGACTTCCTGCGGCACTGCAATCTCCTCCACCTGGTTGTATTCTGTAAAGACCAGTTCTATGGAGTAGAGGTTCACCTCTGTCGTCTCCCCGTATGCATCGTACAGTTCCCCCAGCACGCCGCTCATATCCACGATGATCCTGGCCGGAAGCAGTTCCTCTTTATAGATGTCCAGAATAATCGGGACATCCATCTCGCGGACTGCCTCCTCACTTGGAAGGTCGACCATCCCAAAGGCATTGATCATATCCCTGCCGAGCAGTCCCATCAGTTCCTCCCCTGTCACGTCACCGTACATCTGATAGCATTCCTTATCCTCTACAGTCACGGTCTGTTCGGACAGACGGAAGTCTTCAACGGCGTCTGCTTCCTGGGCAAAAATATCTCCGTCAACGCCGATGTGGTTTTCCAGGTCAGGCTCTGACACCTCTCTCTCCCAGGCGCCGTCCAGGCTGCTGTAGGTGACATATTCCTCTCCCTCCATCACCTGATAGATCTCAAGCTCTGCAGCCACTTCGGCATCCCTTATATTCACCCGGGCATTTCCGCGGGCATATCCTGCCGGAGGATCCGTAGTGTTTTCCATCTCCATCTCCATGTTGACCTCCTGAAGCTCCAGCACGTCTTCCAGCTGGATGTCCAGCTCGATCCGGTTGGAAGACGAAGAGACATCCTGAAGCCTGGATGACGCTTCATCAAACAGTTTTTTGGGTGTCATCCTGCCGCTGCATCCCGACAGTATCCCGGATACGGCCGCCAGCGTCAGGATACCGATTATCCCTCTTTTCATATCCATTACTCCTGACCTGCCAGATAATCGATGAATTGCTGCGCCGTCCTGCCTGATAAGCCTCCGTGGGACAGTTCCCACTTGTTCGCCTCAAGCAGAAGCTCTTCTTCCGGCATCTCAATGCCGTTCCTTTCTGCCAGGACTTTTACGATCTCCTGAAATTCCTTCTTCTCCGGTGAACCAAAATAGATCGTAACGCCGAATCTTGCGACAAGGGAGAGCTTCTCCTGTACGGTATCGTTGGTGTGCAGTTCTTCATCCCTGTCCGCCTTGTCCCGGAAGGTCTCCCTGATCAGGTGGCGCCGGTTGGAGGTGGCATAGATCAGCACGTTCTCCGGCTTCTTTTCCAGGCCTCCTTCGATCACTGCCTTCAGATATTTATATTCTGTCTCAAACTCCTCAAAGGAAAGGTCATCCATGTAAATAATGAATTTGTAGTTCCGGTTCTTGATCTGGGCAATCACATCATTGAGATCGCGAAACTGGTGTTTATAGACTTCGATCATACGCAGTCCCTGGTCGTAATACTGATTCAGGATCGCTTTGACAGAGGAGGATTTCCCTGTGCCGGCATCGCCGAAGAGCAGGCAGTTATTCGCCTTTCTCCCCTCCACAAATGCCTTCGTGTTATCAATCAGTTTTTTCTTGGCAATCTCATATCCCACCAGGTCGTCCAGATGGACATGTGCAATATTGGTGATCGGGACAATACGCGCTCCGTCCCCCTCAGGATGCTCCACCCGGAACGCCTTGTGAAGTCCGAGCTTCCCCACTCCAAATTCCTTATAGAACTGTGTGGTCTTTTCTTTAAACTCTTCCTCACTTTTTGCAGCGCCAAGCGATCGGCTCAGTTCACAGATCCGGTCACGGATTCTCCGGTTAAAGATCTTCCCGCTCCCGCTGACATTCTGGTAGTTCATCAGCACCTGGATGCATGATGCGTCAAGGCTGTTCTCCAGATCAGAGAAATCATAGTCAAACAGTTCTTTGAACACGCCAAAATCATGCAGTGCGATCTGATTGATGCTTCCGTCCACCTCTCCCACAATTTCACAGGACCTGCTGTAGGCGTTCTCGTCATTGGCCAGAAGAAATGTCAGATAGGTATGCCACAGATTCCCCTCATATCCGTGGCTTACAGACAGTTCCAGGAGCGAATTGACACACTCAAACAGGAGCCCCCGCAGGTCTTCCTTATTGTAATATTCGTTCCCGCAGTTCTCCATCAGAAATGCCATATCCTTAAGAATCTCTCCGTACTCCATATTTTTATATAACATCAGTTCATTTACACGCATAGCACTTCCTCTTTCCTAATAATTTCCAAGTATCTTGAGGTTTCTCGCCTCTTCCCTAAGCCCCCTTATCGCATTCTTCACTGCCGGCTCTTCCATATTGCCGTCAAAATCTACGAAAAAACAGTATTCCCATTTTTTCCCCTCCACCGGCCTCGATTCAATCTTGCTCATATTCAGGTCATTATAGATAAAATGAGACAGGATATTGTACAGGGAACCGCTCGTATGCGGCACTTCAAAACGGATGCTGATCTTGGATGCGTCCTTAAGAAATATCTTCTGATTCGTCACGACAATAAACCTTGTAGAATTATCCGGTTCGTTGTTAATCCGGTCCACAAGCACCTCCAGCCCGTGCACCCTGGCTGCATAAGCGCTGCACACTGCCGCCTGTGCCTGGTCCTGGTCTTTGAGCACTTTTCTGGCCGCAATGGCAGTATTTACAACGCTGATCTTCTGCCAGTCCGAATGTCCGTCGAGAAACCGCGACGTCTGCATCAGCGCCTCTGTCTTTGAATAGACTCTTTTGATATCGGAAAGCTCTGTCCCCGGAAGCCCGGCCAGTGTATGGACAACCGGGAGAATCGTCTCTGCCACAATGTAATTTTCAAATTCATCCAGAAGGTCATACATCTCGTTGACCGGACCTGCGGAAGAATTTTCGATCGGAAGGACAGCGTAGTCCGCCGCCCCTTCCTCGATGGCTTCCATCGCCTCCCGGAAGGTTCTTACATGGAAACTGTTGACAGTCTCCCCGAAATATTGGTGCATGGCCGCCTGCCCATACGCCCCTTCTGTCCCCTGAAACACAACCCTCGCATTTTCAGCGTCAAGAGAGTCCACCCGGATAAAAGGAAGCCTTCCCAGGGCGCCCGCCTCGACGAGCTGACGGTACTGGAGTTTCCGGCTCATGGACATAAGCTGCTTATATAACTCCTGTATCCCTTTCTTATTAAAATCCCCCTGTACTTTTGAAGCAACCTCGGAGAGTTTTTCTTTCTCACGCTGGCTGTCATACACCTTCCGGCCTGCCTTTACTTTATATTCCCCCACCTGCTCACAGACTTCCATCCGCCTCTGATACAGGTCGGCAATCTGGTTATCAATTTTATCGAGCTGTTCTCTTAATTCTTCCAGTGCCGCCATTTCTGTCCTCTCCTTTCACGCGGCATGAAGGATCTCTTTACAGTTCTGCCTTTCTGCGCGCCGCTGCCTTCCAGTATAATACATTTCATGCATAAAATCTACACCCCCGATCCATACTTTTCTTATGATGAAGAATAAATTTATTTTATGTGGTATGCTCGGATGGTGCATGGAAATCATTTTTACCGGCCTTGGTTCACTCAGGAGAAATGAACACAGCCTGACGGCCCGCACATCGATCTGGATGTTTCCCATCTATGGGATGGCATGTTTCCTCACGCCGCTTTGCCGCCTTCTGAAAGGGAAAAATCCCTTTATCCGCGGCAGCGTCTATACATGCTGTATTTTTGCAGGAGAATATGTCTCCGGCAGCGTCTTAAAGAAGTACAGGGCATGTCCCTGGGACTACAGTTCGGCAAAATACAACATAAAGGGCGTCATACGTCTGGACTATGCCCCTCTCTGGTTCGGGGCAGGGCTGCTGTTTGAAAAAATCATACGGTAAGCTGTTGAAAATCAGAGCGATTTAGTATATGATAAATGAAGATCAGGCAGGCCTTTTCTATAGGGCCTGTTTGTTAAAGAAAGGGAGGAACGCATATGAATATGGCAGAATGTATGAAAACGCGCAGAAGCATACGCAAGTATAAACCGGACCCGGTTGACCATTCTCTGATTGATTCTATTGTTTCGATGGCATCTTATTCCCCTTCCTGGAAAAACACTCAGATCACCCGTTACACTGCAATTGAAGACTCTTCTCTTCTTAGAGAAATTGCAGACAGATTTACCCCTGATTACAATTCAAATATTATACGGCAGGCTCCCATGCTGATTGCAGTCACCATCATAAAGGGACGCAGCGGCTTTGAACGCGACGGTTCCTTTTCCACCAGAAAAGGGGACCGCTGGCAGATGTTCGATGCGGGCGCGGCGTGCCAGTCATTCTGCCTTGCCGCCTGGGAAAAGGGTCTTGGCACTGTTATCATGGGGATTTTTGATGAGGACGGGATCACGAAGCTTCTACATATTCCACAGGAGCAGGAGCTGGCAGCGTTGATCGCTGTCGGGTGGCCGGATGCCGCACCAGAAGCTCCCGGGAGGAAAGCTGTGGGAGATTTGATTCAATACAGATAAAACATGTGGCAGGCATCTGTCACGCAAGGAGGTTATTTATGAGACATTTGATGAGTCCGCTGGACTTCTCAGTGGAGGAACTCGACAAACTGCTGGATCTGGCACAGGATATTGAGGCCGATCCCGCAAAATACTCGCATGCATGCGAGGGAAAGAAGCTTGCTACACTGTTCTATGAACCGAGTACACGCACGCGCTTAAGCCATGAAGCGGCAATGCTCAATCTCGGGGGCAGTGTGATGGGATTTTCTTCTGCGGATTCCAGTTCCGCTTCAAAGGGCGAAAGCGTGTCCGATACGATCCGTACAGTCTCCTGCTATGCGGACATCTGTGCCATGCGGCATCCAAAGGAAGGGGCACCGATGGTGGCGTGCCAGCACTCTTCTATCCCTGTCATCAACGCGGGGGACGGCGGACACCAGCATCCGACCCAGACCCTGACAGACCTTCTGACGATCCGGAATCTGAAGGGCAGGCTCTGTGACATGACGATCGGCTTATGCGGCGACCTGAAATTCGGGCGGACCGTCCATTCCCTGATCAACGCGCTGGTAAGATATAAGGGCATCCGTTTCATCCTGATCTCACCGGAAGAATTAAGGCTTCCCGAATACATACGGCACGATGTGCTGGATAAGAATGACATCTCCTACGAAGAAGTTGTGCGCCTGGAAGATGCGATGCCCCATCTGGATATCCTTTACATGACCAGGGTCCAGAAAGAGCGTTTCTTCAACGAAGAAGATTACGTCCGTATGAAGGACTTCTACATCCTTGACAGGTCAAAGATGAAACTCGCCCCGGAAGACATGTATGTGCTCCATCCGCTTCCGAGGGTAAATGAGATTGCCGTTGAAGTGGATGACGATCCCCGTGCCGCATATTTCCGCCAGGTTCAGTATGGCGTCTATGTGCGTATGGCATTGATTTTGACACTGCTTGATATACACGTGGATTAAGAAAGGAAAGAGGAAGAAAAATGGTAAAAAACACTTTGAATGTCGGACGTATTTCGGAAGGCTTCGTTCTCGACCATATAGAAGCCGGGCGCAGCATGGACATCTATAAATACCTGCACCTGGACAAGCTGGACTGCTGTGTCGCGATCATCAAAAACGCCAAAAGCAGTAAAATGGGCAAAAAGGATATCATGAAGATCGAGTGCCCCATCGACTTTATGGACCTGGATATTCTTGGCTTTATCGACCATAATATCACTGTCAATATTGTTGAAAATGAGGAGATCGTCGAGAAAAAGCAGCTCACTCTCCCCAAAGAGATCAAAAATGTAATCCGCTGCAAGAACCCCCGGTGCATTACTTCCATCGAACAGGGGCTGGAGCACATCTTTGTTCTCACTGACGAGGAAAACCAGATTTACAGATGCAAATACTGCGAAGAAAAATACAGGCGGAGAAGTTAAGCTTCCACGGACGGAAAAAGAATGTGCCCGCGAAGGAGATTCCTTCACGGGCACGCTCTTTTTTCCTTCCTTTTCCATATGGACCCTAACATTCCTCCGCAATCTTAAGGAGCAGTCTTTCTGTATCCTCCCATCCAAGACAGGGGTCTGTGATGGATTTTCCGTAAACCCTGTTTTCATCAATCCTCTGGCATCCTTCCCTGAGATAGCTCTCAATCATGACACCCTTGATCAGCTTTTTCAGTTCAGGATTATATTTTCTGCTGTGGAGCACTTCACTGACGATCCTGATCTGCTCGCGGAACTGCTTATCTGAATTGGAATGGTTTGCATCTATGATTGCGGAGGGATTCTCCAGTTCTCTTTCCTGATACATGTTCAGAAGCCGCACCAGGTCTTCGTAGTGATAGTTGGGAATACAGGTCCCGTACTTATCAACTCCGCCCCGCAGGATGACATGGGCCAGGGCATTTCCATCTGTTGTGACATCCATTCCCCTGTAGATAAAGGTGTGGGAACTCTGTGCAGCTTTGACAGAATTGAGCATCACAGAAAAATCACCGCTGGTAGGATTCTTCATTCCGACCGGGATATCCATGCTGCTGGCAGTCAGCCGGTGCTGCTGGTTTTCCACAGATCTCGCTCCAACCGCCTCGTAGGAGAGAATGTCATCCAGATAGCTTCTGTTCTCCGGATACAGCATCTCATCCGCGGCAGTCAGGCCGCTCTCACTGATTGCCCTGGTATGCATCTTGCGGATCGCAATAATTCCCGCCAGCAGATCCGGAGCCTGGTCGGGTTCCGGCTGATGGAGCATCCCTTTATATCCCTCCCCCGTTGTGCGCGGCTTGTTCGTATAGATCCTTGGTATGAGCATCAGTCTGTCCGACACCTTTTCATTGACCTTGGCCAGCCTGCCCACATATTCACAGACTGCCTCTTCGTTGTCTGCCGAACACGGTCCCACAATCACGACAAATTTATCTGACTTTCCTGTAAATATCTCCCTGATCTCCCGGTCTCTCTCTTCCTTGATCTGTATGATCTCAGGAGAAAGGGGGTATTCTGCTTTCAAAACTGCCGGGAGCGGCAGCTCTGCGTTTATCTTCATTCCCATGTTTCACCTGCTCCTGTCATCTCTCTTTTTCAGTCTGTGATGGTAAATAACAAAAGTGTTAAGTAAGACGATAAGCCGGGTTCTGTCGTTGGACAATCATCTGTCTAGGCACGCCGTTACCGACGTGCTCGAGCGACCTACCTGAGACGTGACGGGCAGCCACATTGCCTCTCTTTGGTCTTGCTTCGGATGGGGTTTACATGTGCCCTCCCTGTTACCAGGAAGGCGGTAGTCTCTTACACTGCCTTTCCACCCTTACCCGGGCAGATGGATGGGGATACAGCAAAGAACGGGACGCTGCATCCCCATCCATCTGCCCGGGCGGTTTATTTCTGTTGCACTGGCCTTGGAGTCACCTCCACCGGACGTTATCCGGCATCCTGCCCTGTGAAGCCCGGACTTTCCTCGTCTGCTGCCTTTCGGCGCCTGCAGCCGCGATTGCCTGTCTTACTTAACACAGTATTTGATTATACTAAGAAAAAGAAAAAAAGTCTACCCCTCATCTGCAATCAGATCCCCGCTATCCGCCGCCGTTGTGGCAAGCTCATCACAGCGCTCATTCTGCGGATGCCCGTCATGGCCCTTGACCCAGTGAAAGGTCGTGCTGTGAGGTTCTTTTGCAGCCAGGAGCCGTTTCCAGAGATCGACATTCTTGACCGGTTCGTTCTTTCCCCTCTTCCATCCCTTCTTGATCCATCCATCCACCCAGTGCTGGTTGAACGCATTGACCACATACTGGGAATCCGAATAGACCTCCACATCGCACGGGCGGTTTAATGCCTCCAGCCCCGCAATCACTGCCATCAGCTCCATCCTGTTGTTCGTTGTCCTAACATATCCCTGGGACAGTTCCTTTACGTGGAGCTGTCCCTTTGCATCCACATATTCCAGTATTGTCCCGTATCCTCCGGGTCCGTCCGGATTTCCCCGGGCAGCGCCGTCTGTATATATTTTTACATGCATATTTTCTTCCTTTCTCTGTTTTCCCTCATAGGAGAAAACTCTGGCCTTCTCTTTCAATCCGTACGATCCTGTCCCTGTATCCCCGGGTGCACTCCTCCAGGGCAAGCCTGTCAAATATCTCATAATTATCCCAAAAATGCATGGGAAACACTTTCTTCGTGTCGGTCCGCCTCATGAAGCAGTCCAGCCCCAGGCAGTACTGTTCCCCCAGCCTCGGGTCCACCGGGACGAATGCTGCGTCGATCTTTTCTTCCTGAAGCTTATTGATCTCAGCCTGGTAGGCGCGCCTCATTGCCGTATTATATTCCTCCGGCTCCCCTTCCCAGTGCCACCAGTTCAGATCTCCGGCATGGTAGATGGTCCGGCCGTAATGATGCACGAGAAAGGCAACACCCTCATCTGTGGAGCGCAGCGTGCGTACCGTACATCCAAACACGCTGATCTCTTCATTCGGCTGCATGGAAAGGATATCCGCCCCTCCCCCTACGGCAATATCTGAGGACAAGATAAACCGGATTTGTGGAAAACGCTCCCTCAATGTAAAAATCTCTTTCCTGTAATGGTCATAATGTGCATGGCTTGCAAATACAAGAAGCTTTTTCCCCGTATCCGTTTTCGGAAGCCCACCCTTATAATAGTCAAACAGGAAGCAGATCTCTTCCATCTCAAGAAGAAAGCCGCTGTGCCCTAGATAAGTCACTCTCATCATAAGCTCATCGTCTCCACCACCTGCACGATTTCCGGCAGGATATATTCCATATTTTCCTTCGCCATCTTTGCGCTCTCGGGAAGATTGACCAACATGGTCTTCTTTCGGATCCCCGCCGCTGACCGGTCAAGAATAGCCTTTTTGGAATGACGGATATTATACGCTCTGAGCGCCTCCGGTATGCCGGGAAGAAGCCGGTCTGCCACATCCATGAGCGCATCCGGCGCGCAGTCCTTCTCCGTATATCCCACTGCTCCCGTGGTCAAAATCAGATCCACCGAATCAGAATCTGCCAGACGCTCCATGACAGATGACGCCACGCTTCTGTCCTGAGGCAGCACTCCTGCCGCCTTCACCTCAAATCCAACCTGCTCGAGCATTCTCTTGAGGGCACTTGCCGCCGCACTCTCTGCTTTTGCCCTGTATGCCCCTGTATCCAATGTAAATATTGCTGCTTTCATCTTCACGTACCCCTTTCATTTTTCTCATCCCGGTATCCCCTCACACCGGGCGAAGCTTTTTATCCCAGAATCCTTCTGGCTATCTCATTTGCCTTTTCGTATATCCTCTCCGGCTGGCAGTCCAGGAAAAACTCTCCATCCTGGTAAAGGATTTTCCCTCCGACCATTGTCATCTTTATATTTTGTTTGCTTCCGCTGTAGACCACATTTTTCTCAACATTCTGAAGCGGCTGCATATTCGGCTGCATCAGATCAATCATGATCAGATCGGCTTTCTTTCCTTCGCTGAGTGTATCGCACTCCGGAAGCCCCATCGCGCGTGCGCCGTTTACCGTCGCCATCTTCAGGACCTCCATTGCCGGAACCGCCTCGGGATCATCACACAACACTTTCTGAAGTCCTGTCACGAGGAACATCTCCCGGAACATATCCAGGCAGTTATTGCTGGCAGGTCCGTCCGTTCCGATCGCCACCGGTATCCCCATGCCAAGATAGCGCTTCACCGGTGCAATCCCGCTTGCAAGCTTTAAGTTCGATGCGGGATTCGTCACGACATACAGCTTTTTGTCCCTTATGATACTGAAATCCCCGTCATCCATATGGACGCCGTGGAACAATCCGCCTCCGTACTCAAAAAGTCCGAGCGAATCCATATATGCCACCGGTGTCATGCCTGTCCTCTCCCGGCATCCTTCTACTTCCTTCTTCGTCTCGGAGCAGTGCACGTAGACCGGAAGCTTATATTTCTTTGCAAGATGCGCGATCTTTTCCATCAGCTCGCGGCTTGTCGTGTACTCGGCATGGAATCCAAGCTGATAGGAGACCAGGCGGCTTTTGTCCTGGTTATACGTGTGATAATCCGCTTCCACCTGTTCGATTGTCCCGCCAAAATCATTGATGCTCTCACAAAATACATTACGGAAGCCACATTCTTCCACTGCCCTTGCACCTGCTGCCCTGTGCATGTACATATCAAAGATCGAAGTCACGCCGCTTGTCAGGTATTCCATAACTGCAAGCTTAGTCAGCCAGTATACATCTTCCCCTGTAAGCTTTGCCTCTGCTGGAAAAACACGGGTGTTCAGCCACTCGTCCAGCTTCATGTCATCTGCGTGGGACCGGAGAAATGTCATGGCGGAATGGGTATGGGCGTTTTTAAATCCCGGCATCAGGAGATTCCCTCCCGCGTCGACCTCCCGGTCCCATGTTTCTTCTCCTGCTTCTCTTTTTGGTCCTACGTATATGATTGTATCCCCGTCGATCCATATCTCACCATCGAAGATCCTTTTTTTCTCTTCCATCGTAAGTATCCGTGCGTTGTAGATTCTCGTTTTCATCTGTCTCTCCTTCACATCCTCTCTATTATCCGGGTCACCAGCCGCTCGAACTCTTCTGAACGCCTGTCCGCAACAGCCTGCACATCAAGGTGGCTTAACTCCTCCTTGGAAATCCCGCTTGCCAGATTGGATATGCAGGATATGCCGCACACACGGACTTTCGCATGGCGCGCCGCGATCGCCTCACACGCTGTGCTCATTCCGACCGCATCGGCTCCCAGCAAGCCGTACATCCTGACTTCAGCAGGGCTCTCAAAGTTCGGTCCTGTCGTCTGCAGATAGATCCCTTCCCGTATGGGGATGTTCTCCTTGTCGGCTGTATCCCGGATCAGGCTCCTTAACTCCGGGTCATAGATGCTTGTCATGTCCGGGAAGCGCTCTCCTAGTTCTGACACATTCTCCCCGATCAGCGGGGATGGGGCAAAACTAGAGATCTGGTCAGTGATCATCATGAAATCCCCCACCTGGAACTCCCGGTTGATTCCGCCTGAGGCGTTGGTAAGAAAGAGGGTCCCGATTCCCATTTTCTTCATCAGTCTCACAGGAAGCACTACCTCTTCCATCGAATATCCTTCGTAATAATGGACCCGCCCTTTCATGACAACAGCCGGCGTATCCCCGATATATCCGAGAAGAAAGCGCCCGTCATGTCCCTGGACGGTCGAGACCGGAAAGCCCGGAATATCCCCATAGGGGATCTCGCATTCCACTTTCATGTTTTTTGCATATCCTCCGAGCCCCGACCCGAGGATCAGCCCCACTCTCGGCACAAAATCTGTCACGGACTTATAATACTCATAGCATTTTTCCAGTCTTTCGTATTGTCTGCTCATAATTTCCTCCTTACCAGCCACAGTTTACCTTTTTCCTAGTTGGATACTAGACTATTTTCCCGGTCTTGTCAAGAAAGCATGTCCGCCCTTCCTTCAGATCAGGTACATGCAGATATTATACAACAGATCGTGCCTCTCAGTCACCTTGTTTTTGACATTTCGGCGCACAGCAGGCAGCCATTGCATAAAAATGCATGACCGCCTGCGTTTCTGACTTATTGGGCCGAAAGGATTTGCCGGGAAACTCTTTAAATGATAATGCAGACCAGCCCGCCGTTGCTGTCGTTTACAATCTTCTGCATGGAATCCTGCAGTTTTACCTGGCTTTCATCATTGATCATAGTGATCTTATTCCTCATGCCGTCCATCACCAGCTCTTCCACGGATTTTCCAAAAATGTTTGTTCCCCACACCCCTTCCGGCGTTTCGCTTTCTTTTTTGATGTACTCTACCAGGTCTTCCGCCTGCTTTTCATTTCCCACGATAGGAGCGATCTCCGTTTCAATGTTGGCACGTATCATATGGATAGACGGTGCCTCAGAATGTATCTTCACCCCGTACTTGCTTCCCTGTTTGATAATAACAGGATCATCAAGCCGGATATCCTCCTTTCTCGGACTGACTACTCCATATCCCTTTCTCTTCACATCTGCAAAGGCGTCTTTGACCTGGGCAAATTCTTCTTTCATGCGGGCAAGATCTTTCATTGTGGAAATCAGTTCATATTCCCCGCTGATCGGCGTTCCGGTGAGCTCACTTAAGACTTCATAGTAATATTTCTGGAAAAAACCAATCCGGATCTTTACCTTTCCCGTATCCATTTCCACCTTTTCCACGGAAATCTGTTCGATATACGGGCTCTCTGTGCTCTCATTCTCCTGTACAGCACTTCTGATATCCTCCATACCTGACATGATGGAGCGGATATTTTCCAGGAGGTCCTGCTTGATCCTGTGCTCCCTGGATAGCATCTCCACCCATTTCGGCAGATAAAATTCTACCTCTGTAACCGGGAACTCGAAGAGCACCTGCCGCATAATCTCATGGATGTCTTCACTCTTAAGCTGTTCACAGTTGACCGGAACTACGCAAGCCTGGTATTTTTGCTCCAGTTCTTCCTTGAGTGCCTTTGCTTCCTCGGAATATGGCTTCCGGCAGTTTAAGAGGATCAGGAACGGCTTTCCTATGGACTGAAGTTCTTTCACCGTTTTTTCTTCTGCCGGTATGTAGTTCTCCCTCGGCAGGTCTGTCACGCTCCCGTCCGTCGTCACCACAAATCCGATCGTCGCGTGGTCATGGATGACCTTCTGCGTCCCAATCGCCGCCGCCTTGGTGAACGGGATCTCATACTCAAACCAGGGCGTCTTTACCTGTCGTTCCACATCATTTTCAATATGCCCCGATGCCCCCTCCACCATATATCCTACACAGTCGATCAGGCGGATCTTCACCTCCACGTCGTCCGACAGTTTGACGGATGCCGCCTCCTTTGGGACAAATTTCGGTTCTGTCGTCATGATCGTGGTTCCGGAAGCCGACTGGGGCAGTTCATCCTGTGTCCTTTCGCGGGCGTGCTCATCTGTCATATTCGGCAGGACAAGAAGATCCATGAACCTTTTGATAAAGGTTGACTTGCCTGTCCGAACCGGTCCGACAACGCCGATATAGATCTCTCCGTTTGTCCGGGCCTTCATATCTCTGTATACCTGAAATGAATCCATAGAAATACCCCCTTGTTCTGCTGATAACAATGTATGCAGCCAAAAAGAGGGTTATGACAAATATCTGGTGCCTTGTCAGTCTTTCCAGAGCAGGGACTTATTCTCACTTCTGGACTCACGCAGCATCAGGTCATCCACAGCCTGTGCCGGGTCTTTTCCTTCAAAGAGCACGTTGTTTACTTCTGTTACGATGGGCATGGAGACCCCATACTTCCCGGCAAGGCACGCCGCCGCCCTGGCAGAATAGACACCCTCCACCACCATCTTCACCTCATCCATCGCTTCCTGCATGGTTTTTCCCTGTCCGATCAGATATCCGGCTTTCCTGTTCCGGCTGTGGACGCTCGCACAGGTGACGATCAGGTCTCCGATTCCGGTCAGGCCGCCGAACGTCTCAATCTGTCCGCCCATCTTGACCCCCAGCCTTGAAATCTCGGCAATCCCCCTGGTGATAAGCGCTGCCTTTGTATTATCCCCATATCCTAGTCCATCCGCGATTCCTGCTGCCAGGGCAATGACATTCTTAAGAGAACCGCCAAGCTCAATCCCCAGAATGTCCGGACTCGTATAGACCCGGAACACTTTATTAAGGAACATGGACTGAAGATATTCTGCCGTTTCCCTCGTTCTCGCCCCGATCACACAGGTTGTTGGAAGCCTTTTTCCCACTTCCTCCGCATGGCTGGGGCCTGACAGGACGGCAACGTCAGCCTGGGGGATCTCCTCCTCGATCTGCTGTGACAGCGTCTTGAGGGTGGATTCTTCAATTCCCTTTGCAACATCCACAATAATCTGTCCTCTGCTGACACAGGGACTCATATTTCTCGCCGTTGTCCTTGTATAGGGCGAAGGCACGGCCAGGACGAGGAAATCTTTCCCTGTTATGGCGTCTTCCATATTGCCGGTAATGGCGATATCGTCGGAGAGTTTCACTCCGGGAAGCTTCAACTGGTGTTCTCTCCGCTTATCCAGCATCTCTACTTCCTCTTTGTCGATCGACCATATTGTCACCTGATGTCCGTTGTCATGGAGAAGCACCGACAGTGCGGTTCCCCAGCTTCCTGCTCCAAGCACACCTACATTTGCCATATTTCCTACTCCTTTTTCTTTGCTCCAAACTTGTTCTCGGTCCCTGCCACGAGCCTCCTGATATTCTCCTTATGCCGGTACCATGCCAGCACCGTCAAAAGAAAGAGGATAACGTACAGCTCATACAGATAAGGCGCATCCATGTCGAACCAGCCCGCCTGGCCGCACAGGACCATCTCAGCCAGGAACACTGTATATGCGGACAGGGAACCCACTGATATGTATTTTGTCCAGATAACCGGCAGGAGAAAAAAAGCGAGTGTGACCGGCATTAGCAGCAGGCTTACCGGAAGATTCCAGAAGCTGTTCACCACCACAAGGCCTGCCATCACTGCGATCCCTTTCCCGCCTTTAAACTTCATGTAAAACGGGAAATTATGCCCCAGCGTCACCCCTGCCCCGGCATACATGGCAAGAAGCGGGAAACAGTCGCTCCCCCTGTACATAAGCCGAACAAGCAGCACTGCCACGACACATTTGAGGACATCTCCAAAGAATGTCATAATGCCCGCTTTCCATCCCATCACACGCAGGGCATTCGTAGACCCTGCATTTCCGCTCCCCTGTTTCCTGATATCAATGTGGTTCATTTTTCCCACCAGATATCCGGTCTGCAATAACCCGCATACATATCCTACTGCCAGGCAAACCAATCGCTCCATCATCCTCTACCGCTCCTTTTCCTTTCTTTCCCTGATAAAGAACTTCAATGAAGTTCCCCTGAATCCAAATGCCTCCCTGATCTTGTTTTCCAGATATCTTGTATAGGAAAAATGCATCAGCTCTTTGTCGTTTACAAAAATGACAAACGTCGGAGGTTTCACAGAAACCTGTGTGATATAATAAAGTTTCAGGCGTTTTCCCTTATCCGACGGAGGCTGCTGCATTGCCACCGCCTCTGTCATGATCTCGTTGAGTACTCCTGTCGCGACCCTTAGAGTCTGATTTTCAATCACCATATCGATCTTATCGTAAAGCTTGTTCAGCCTCTGGCCCGTCAGAGCCGAGACATACATGATCTCTGCGTACGGCATATAGGAAAGGGTTTGGCGGATCCTGCTCTCATATTCCCTCATGGTGCGGTCATTTTTCTCGATGGCATCCCATTTGTTTACAACAATGATCACACCCTTGCCCCGCTCATGGGCAATTCCTGCAATCTTCGCATCCTGCTCGGTAACGCCCTCTGTCGCGTCAATCACCATGAGGACCACATCCGCCCGTTCTACCGCTGTCACAGTCCGGATGATACTGTACCGCTCCAGCTCCTCTTTGATCCTGCTCTTTCGCCTGAGGCCTGCCGTGTCAATAAAGATGTATTCTTTCCCGCTGTGCACGATCTGTGTATCAACCGCATCTCTTGTCGTACCCGCTATATCAGAAACAATCACGCGGTTCTCACCGAGCAGCTTATTGACGATGGAAGATTTCCCGACATTTGGCTTTCCGACGATCGCGATCCTGGGACGTTCGTCTTCCTCTTCCCTTTCCGCTCCTTTTGGAAACTTCTCAAGCACAGCGTCCAGCATATCTCCCAGTCCCAGCCTCGATGAAGCGGAAATCGGAACCGGATCGCCGATCCCCAGATTGTAGAACTCATATACGTCCGGCATGAACTTCTCAAAATCATCGACCTTATTCACTGCAAGGATGACCGGCTTTGCAGACCTTCTGAGCATATCTGCCACCTTTGAATCTGCATCCACCAGTCCCTGCCTTACGTCTGTGATAAAAAGGATCACATCAGCCGTATCAATGGCAATCTGCGCCTGCTCCCTCATCTGGGAGAGGATCACATCCCTGCTGTCCGGCTCGATCCCGCCCGTATCAATCAGGGTAAACTCCCGGTCCAGCCACGATACATCGGCATAGATCCTGTCTCTGGTCACCCCCGGCGTATCTTTCACGATCGCGATCTTCTCCCCTGCCAGGGCGTTAAAGAGCGTTGATTTCCCTACATTCGGCCGTCCCACTATTGCAACTACCGGTTTACTCATTTTATCCTTACCTTCCTTGTGTTATTCCATCCCTGTATGGCTCTGACCCAATATGGCGTCGATCAGATCCTGACCGCTTGATTTTACAATATCGACCGGGACTTGTAAAGCATCAGATACGTCTTTTACCGTGTAATCGTCCAAAAAAACATCCTCGTCCATCTTAAGCATATTGCAGGGGATCAGGAGCCTTGCTCCCAACTCCTTTCCCTTAAGCTGCGCCACAATGTCCTGCCCGGTTATCAGTCCTGACACGGTGATGCTCTCTCCGAAAAAGTCATTCCTGATCCAATATACCCTCACATCCAGTCCCGGATATTTTTCCTGTATCCTCCCTGCCATACGGCAGATGTACGGGTAAGCCAGCTTTCCTGTCGCAATTGAAACCGTCCCTTTTCTGTCATCCCCCTTAAGAACTCCGTAGCCTTCTTCAAACTCACGGAACAGAAGCCTTAACATCCCGACGCCGTTCTCAAGCTGGAGGTATCCGTCATAGCGCCCCTCCTCCGGCACCTCCTCCTCTGCCAGAAGGTACCACTCGTCCCCGGCGTGGATAAAATGGGTTCCATGCTCTGCATATATCTTCTCCTGCCACCGGTGTATGGCTGAGAGGACCCTTTTTGCGTCCTCCTTTGTAAAAGGTTCCAGCGGATAAAGCCCATCCCGGAATCTGCTCAACCCTACCGGTACCACAGATACACTCTTAAGAAGGGGCAGGTAACGGGTAAGGTCCCGGATGGATCTCTCCAGCTCCTCCCTGTCGTTGATGCCCTTGCACAGTACAATCTGCCCGTTCATCTCTATCCCGCCCTGGTAGAGGATGTCCACCTTTTTCAGGGCTTCCCCCGCAAACCGGTTATGCAGCATTTTACACCGAAGCTGCGGGTTTGTCGTCTGAAAGGAGATATTGATCGGCTCCAGGTGGTATTTTACAATTCTCCTGACATCATAGTCACTCATGTTTGTAAGGGTAACATAGTTACCCTGGATAAAGGACAGCCTGGAATCATCGTCCTTGAAATAAAGGGTGTCCCTCATTCCCGGCGGCATCTGGTCAATAAAACAGAAAATACAATGGTTCCTGCAGGAATGATACTCATCCATCAACCCGTCCCCGAAATTGATCCCCAAAGAATCATCTGCATCTTTTTCAATCTCCAGCTCCCACTGTTCACCATTCGGTTTCTCAACAAGCAGCAGCAGCTCCTCATCCTCCACATAATACTGGTAATCAAAAATATCTTCTATCTCATGCCCGTTGACCAGGAGAAGCCTGTCTCCAGGCTCGATCCCCATCTCATCCGCTATGCTTCCCTCTTCGATTCCTTTTATAACATGTCCCTGCCTCTTCATCAAACAGCCCTCCGACATCCGCTTTCCGCTCCCTCTCCACACATGCCAGCTCGACTCCGCCGCTTCCGCGGCTCCATCTCGCTGATGGCATCCGCTCCCTCTCCACACATGCCAGCTCGACTCCGCCGCTTCCGCGGCTCCATCTCGCTGATGGCATCCGCCATATGCCGGAACGCTCCCGAGATTCCTTTTGTGAGCAAGCTCACACGGAATCTCGGGATCATCCCGGCGCATGTGTGGACTTGAAGACAGTATATCACAATTCGGGGGCCGCGCAAAGCCGTGCTTGAATTTCTCCATAAAAAATGGTATAACGGTATATGTAAAACAGCTTGTTCCAATCGTAGGAACATCACATTATCACAGGAGAAAAACATGTCAAATATCGAATTGTTAGAAAAAACCCTTCCCTATGCTCCGTTAAAGCTTGTCGCGATGGAAAGCTGTAAGGGGCTGGGACAGAAAGTCAATGACTACATCGTGTCTTTCCGGGAAAATACGATCAACGAAGTAAGCGAATCCCCCCTGTATGTCAATTACAAATCGAATAACTATCTCGTGGACTGCTGCTGCCCCCGTTTTGGCAGCGGGGAGGCAAAGGGCATCCTTAAAGAAACAATCCGCGGAACAGATCTTTTTATCATGACAGACGTATGTAATTACAGCCTTACATATAAGGTCAACGGCTATGTAAACCATATGTCCCCGGACGATCATTACCAGGATCTTAAAAGGATCATTTCCGCTGCCACCGGCAAAGCGCACCGCATCAATGTGATCATGCCGTTCCTCTATGAGAGCCGCCAGCACAAACGCACGAAAAGAGAATCTCTTGACTGTGCCCTGGCACTTGAAGAACTCGATGCTATGGGAGTCAAGAATATCATTACCTTTGACGCCCATGACCCGCGCGTACAAAATGCCATTCCCTTAAACGGATTCGACAGTTTCAATCCGCCATATCAGTTTATGAAAGCACTGTTCCGGGCCGTCCCGGATCTCAAGCCGGACAAGGACCATCTGATGATCATAAGCCCTGACGAGGGCGCCATGCACCGTGCCGTCTATTTCTCAAATGTACTTGAAGTCGACATGGGAATGTTCTATAAACGCCGTGACTATTCCACTGTCGTAAACGGAAAGAACCCCATCGTCGCCCATGAATTTCTCGGGGACGATGTCTCCGGCAAAGATGTGATCATTGTCGACGATATGATCTCCTCCGGCGAGAGTATGCTCGATGTTGCCAAGCAGCTCAAGGAGCGCCGCGCCGCCCGGGTCTTCGTATGTACGACCTTCGGACTGTTCACGGACGGATTCGACAAGTTCGACGAATATTATGAGAAGGGATATCTGAACAAGGTTATCACGACCAATCTGACCTATCTCCCGCCCGCACTCTTTGAAAAACCGTACTTCGTCCAGGCGGATATGAGCAAATTCCTGGCTCTGATCATAGACTCCCTCAACCATGACGTCACAATCGGAGCGGTCCTCAATCCGACCGACAAGATCCATGCCCTGCTTGAAAAGCGCAAAAAGGGCAGTCCGGTCTGAAAATATACGGGCAGGACCTTTTCTCTTAACGAAAGAGGGGACGGCAAAAGCCTGACGGCTCCTGTCATCCCCTCTTTTGTATTTATGTGCAGCCTGCAGCCGCCTGCTATCTGAGCCGACTGCTCTCATATTTCATCTTTGTCTTAAGGAACCGCAGAAGAGCCGCGCACCGTTCCTCAATTCCCTCTGCGGCCTCTGCAAATTCAAGGCTTTCTGCCGCCACAGTCAGAAACCTGTCTGTCAGTTCGCCTCTGTGCCTCTGCAAAAATTCAGCGCGTTCTTCATTTTCATCCAGTTCCAGAAACGCCATAATCAGCTCCTCTTCACTGACCTGTTTTCTCTCCTTATACTCCCTGGCAATGTCACGGCATAGTTCAAATCGATACTCCTGCCCGGCGTCCGGGTGACGTTCGCGGTTCACCGCTCCCAGAAAGGAAGACAGGCTGCTCGCATAGACCTGCTCCTCTCCCTGGAGTGGTCCGTATATCACCATTTCTTCTTTTGTCTCTGTACAAAGCGCAACATAGAGCACTCTGTATTTTTTCCCTTTAAAGTGACTGTAAATGTCTCCTGGTCTTGGCTTTCTTCGATTCATGAACAACTCCTTTTTCTGAAATCAATACAGTTTCGCGCTGATCAGTTTTGGCCTGAACCCGCCCTTTTCCAGTGCATCCAGGATCTTTCTCTTGTGTTCCGTCCCGAATGCCTCCATTGTAATACGCAGTTCCACCGCTGCATTGCGGTTGGTGCTGACAAACTGATTATGCTCCAGCTTGATCACATTCCCCTGTTCATCCGCAATTGTCTTTGCCACCTGTACCAGCTCGCCCGGTTTATCGGGAAGGAGAACCGAGACGGAAAAAATACGGTCCCTCTGGATCAGTCCGTGCTGGACGATTGAGGACATGGTGATCACGTCCATATTCCCCCCGCTTAAAAGGCAGACCACCTTTTTCCCTTTGCAGTCAAGCTGTTTTAAGGCGGCGACCGAGAGCAGCCCGGAGTTTTCCACAATCATCTTATGGTTCTCCACCATATCCAGGAAAGCCCCGATCAGCTCATCATCTTCCACCAGAAGGACGTCATCCACATTTTTCTGGACATAGGGCAGTATTTTGTCCCCCACCGCCTTGACGGCAGTCCCGTCCGCTATGGTGTCGGCGCTTTCAAGCTCCACGACCTCACCCGCCTGCAGGGCGGCCGTCATACTTGCAGCCTCAGCCGGTTCCACTCCGATGACCTTAATCTTTGGATTAAGCATTTTCGCGAGGGTAGAAACCCCTGTTATCAGTCCGCCGCCGCCCACCGGAACAAGGATATAGTCTACCGTGGGAAGCTCCTGCACAATCTCCATCGCGATCGTTCCCTGCCCCGCTGCCACATCCAGGTCATTGAAAGGGTGGACAAATGTATACCCGTTCTTCTCGGCAAGCTCACAGGCATAATTATACGCGTCATCGTACACATCCCCGTGAAGCGCAACATCCGCCCCATAACTCTTCGTGCGGTTCACTTTTATGAGAGGGGTTACGGTCGGCATCACGATCGTGGCTTTACACCCAAACTTCTTTGCCGCGAACGCTACCCCCTGGGCGTGATTGCCCGCAGATGCGGTGATCAGCCCGCGCGCCCTCTCTTCCTCTGTCAGCGTGCTGATCTTATAATACGCCCCTCTAATCTTATATGCGCCTGTGTGCTGCATATTTTCCGGTTTTAAATAAACTTTCCCTCCGCTCTGATCGCTCAGATAGTCGCTGAATACAAGCTTTGTCGGATTGGTCACTCTTTTTACCAGTTCACTGGCTTCTTCAAACTGCTCTAATGTCAACATACTGCATCCCTCTTTCTCAATCGTGTCTTTCCTGTATCCTCAATTCGTTCCGCCTTTTTCAGGCGGAAAATCTCTCAAACGGCAGACGCCTTTTCTTCCTCCCGGTAAAACAGTGCGTTTACAAATTCTTCAGAATCAAATTTCTGCAAATCATCGATGGACTCACCTACTCCGATATACTTTACAGGGATTCCCAGCTCTGCCTGGACTGCCACCGCAATCCCCCCTTTGGCAGTTCCGTCCATCTTTGTGAGTATGATCCCCGTAATATCCGCCGCCTCATTGAACTCCCTCGCCTGCACCAGCGCATTTTGTCCCGTCGTGGCGTCCAGCACGACCAGAGTCTCCCGGAAAGCATCTGGATATTCCCGGTCGATAACGCGATTGATCTTTTTGAGTTCCTCCATCAGATTTTTCTTATTGTGCAGCCTTCCTGCCGTATCGCACAGCAGGACATCAGCCTTTCTCGCCTTTGCCGCTGCCACCGCGTCATATACTACAGAAGCCGGGTCTGCCCCCTCTTGCCCTCCGATCATATCCACGCCGGCACGGTTTGCCCATTCCTTCAGCTGTTCCCCTGCTGCCGCCCGGAAGGTATCTGCAGCTGCCAGTACAACTCTCTTATTCTGGGCGCGCAGCTTTCCTGCCAGCTTGCCGATCGTGGTGGTCTTTCCCACACCGTTGACCCCGATCACAAACACCACGGATGTGCGTTCCTCAAATTCATAGGCAGTCTCTCCTACATCCATCTGCTCTTTGATGCTGTCAATCAGGAGCTGCCGGCACTCTATCGGCTCTTTAATGTGCTGCTCCTTCACCTTTTCTTTCAGGTCTTCGATAATATCCATCGTTGCCCTGACCCCCAGATCCCCCATAATCAGGGTCTCTTCCAGTTCTTCGTAGAAGTCGTCGTCAATCCTGGAAAACCCATGAAAGATGCTGTCCATTCCCGACACAATATTGTCCCTCGTCTTGGCAAGGCCTGCAACCAGCCGCTTAAATAATCCCTGCTTTTCTGCCATCCTGTCCCCTTCCTTTCCTGCAGTTTGCACACTGCACCTTATTTTCTCACTGATCCAGTTCATCCTCCAGCAGATCTACCGATACAAGCGTGGAGACGCCCTTCTCCTGCATAGTGATCCCGTAGAGCCTGTCTGCAGACGCCATTGTGCCTCTCCGGTGGGTAATTACAATAAACTGCGTGTTCTTCGTCAGCCTGTGCAGGTACTGGGCGAAACGGCTCACATTGTTGTCGTCCAACGCCGCCTCAATCTCGTCTAACAGGCAGAATGGCGAAGGCTTCAGATTCTGTATGGCGAAAAGAAGCGAAATCGCGGTCAGTGCCTTTTCCCCTCCCGAGAGCTGCATCATGTTCTGTAGCTTCTTACCTGGAGGCTGTGCAATAATCCGGATACCCGCCTCGAGAATATCTTCATCCTCCATCAGCTTAAGGGTTCCCTTTCCTCCTCCGAAAAGCTGTCTGAATACCGCGTTGAACTCCTCGGATATTTTCGCAAACTGCTCGGTGAACTGCTTTCTCATAGACGCGTCCAGCTCGTCAATAATCTGTATCAGGGACGCCTCTGCCTCTACCAGGTCGTCATGCTGGTTCTTTAGGAAAGAATAGCGCTCCAGCAGATTCTTATAGTCCTCAATCGCATTGACATTGACTGAGCCGAGCTTTCTGATCTCGTTCCTGAGAGCCTGGATCTGTTTCTTCATGAACGCCAGGTCGGTCAGGTTCTCGTTCCTAAGCTCCATCGCACGGTTGTAAGTCAGCTCGTACTCCTCCCACATATAGTTCATCTGCTTTTCCGAAGCCTCTTCATAGGATTCCTTTTGGCTGTTCAGCCGGAAGCACTCCTTATCCAAAGAGGAAATATGGCTGGAAAGTTCCTCCCTCATATGCAGGAAATCCCTGTGTTTCTGGTTAAGCTCTTCCCTTCTGGCTGTCTGTGTCCGGATCTCCTCTTTGATCTCCTCAAACAACTCTCCCGAGTTTTCGATGGTTCTTTTCAGGTCTTCAATCTTTTCTTCCTTCTCCCTGATCTCTTCCGATACATTCCCCTTGCTGAGGCCAAGTTCTTCAAGCTCTGCCCGGAATTTTTCGGACTCTTCCTCAATACGGGAAATATTTTCCAGGATAAAGGTATTCTGCTGTTCCAGGCCTGCAAGCGACAGATGCACTTCTTCTGAATGTTTCAGTTGGACAGCCTCCTTTTTCTTCTCCTCATCGAGGGCTTTCTGAAGCTCATCCGCCTTCCGGCCAAGTTCCTTTTCCAGGTTCTCAGACGCCTCCAGCTCTACCTGAATCGACTCCTCGTTGTCCTCGATCTCCAGGAGTTCCCTGTCAAGCTTATCCTGCTCTTTTACATAGGCATCAAATCTCTGCTTCGCCTCCATCTGGCGGATCCGGGTCTGCTCCACATTCATCTTTGCCGTATTTTCCACTACGGAAGCCTTACGCAGATCCTGCTGGATACGGTCGATCTCGCTGTAGCAGGATGCCCGTCTGTTCTTCACCTCGCTGACAGAACGTTCCATCTCATCCATGTCTGCCTTTAACATGGCGACCGTTTTTTCAAATTCTTCTATCTCTCTTCTTCTGCTCAGAAGATTGCTGGAATTTTTAAACGCGCCTCCGGTCATGGAACCGCCCGGATTAATCAGCTCACCCTCCAGAGTCACCAGCCTGAGCGACTGCCGGTATTTTCTCGCAATGGCGATCCCGTGGTCGATATGGTCCACCACTATGGTTCTTCCCAGAAGCTGTTCTGCCAGTCCTTCAAACCTTTTCTCCACATGTACAAGACTGCTTGCCACACCGATGACTCCCGGTTCCCCCAGGGCTTCTTCGTTTCGGATTCCTCCGCTTCTGTGCATACTTGTCAGCGGAAGAAATGTCGCGCGCCCGTATTTATTTTTTTTCAGGAATGTAATCATTCTCTTGGCCGTCTCCTCGTTGTCCGTCACAATATTCTGGATACTGCCGCCCAACGCGGTCTCTACGGCGATCTCGTATTCCTTCTCCACTTTGATGATGTCTGCCACAACCCCGATCAGACCCGTTTCCCGGTCCTTATTCGCCATCACCCTTCGGATACTGTTGCCGTATCCGTCATAACGTTCCGTAATGTTTTTCAGTGACTCCAGGCGTGAGGATTCCCGGTGATATGCCGTCTGCCCGATCCGAAGCTTCTCCTGCTTTTTTGTAAGCTCTGCCTGGAGGCTCTCGATCTCTTCCTCATTCTCCTGCACCTGTGCATTGAATGCCGCGATCTCTCTTTGCACTGCCCCCAGTTCTTCCTCATATTTTTTCAGGCTCTCGTTTTGTTTTTCCGCTTCTTCTGACACGTCCGAAATATTTTTGGAGAGTACGGCTTTCCTTGAGGCAATCTGCTCCCTCGTGGTATCGTAATGCTGGATCTTCGCCTTCGTGGATGCGCGGTTCCCCAGGATGTCCATGATCTCCTGCTTTGTACTCTCGATCTGTGCCGTGTATTCCGCGATCTGGGACTGGACGCCAATCAGCAGCCTCTTTGCCTCCTCGTCCTGCCCGGTCACTTCCCTGAGCCTTCCGTCTACATCCTCCTGCTCTTTTTTAAGGGATGCTTTCTGTTCCTGCCTTGTCTCAATCTCAATCCGGATCGCACTCACCCGGTTATCGTAATGCTCGTCATTCATGCGGGCAGTATTGATCTGCTCCTTCAGGACGTTAATCTGCCCTTCCAGCTGCTGCTTTAAAAGATTCGTCTCATTGAGCTGGTTCTTCGCCTTCTCAATCGCCTGGTCGATCCCGTCGACTTCCTCCTCGATGGCCTCATACTCCGTTTTCATCTCCCCATAGCGTACATTCGCATCTTCCATTTCGGCTGACGCAGCCGCAAATTTCTCCTCCAGTTCCCTGACATGGTCCCGGATCCGCTCTTCTTCAAGGAGGAACATATTGATGTCATACGTCTTGAGTTCTTCCCTTTTCTTCAGGTATTCCCTGGCGGTCTCCGACTGCTTCTCCAGGGGACCGAGCTGTTTTTCCAGCTCTTTGAGGATATCGTTGACGCGGGTCAGGTTCATCCGTTCCTCTTCCAGCTTTTTCAGAGAAAGGTTCTTGCGGCGTTTAAACTTCACAATCCCTGCCGCTTCATCAAAAAGTTCCCTTCTCTCTTCCGGCTTTCCGCTCAGGATCTTGTCAATCTGCCCCTGTCCGATAATAGAATATCCTTCTTTCCCGATACCCGTATCATAGAACATCTCATTGATGTCTTTCAGACGGCATACTGCCCCGTTGATCAGATACTCGCTTTCCCCCGAGCGGTAAAGCTTGCGGGTTACTGTAAGTTCCTCGTAGTCCACCGGAAGCTGGTGGTCCGCATTATCCAGCGTGATCGCCACGGATGCATAGCTCAAGGGTTTGCGGTTCTCCGTGCCGGAAAAGATAACATCCTGCATACTGCCGCCTCTGAGCTGTTTCACTCTCTGCTCTCCCAGCACCCACCTCACGGCGTCCGCGACATTGCTCTTCCCGCTGCCATTGGGGCCTACGATTCCCGTAATCCCATTGTGAAAGTCAAATTTTATCTTGTTGGCAAAGGATTTAAACCCCTGCACTTCAATGCTTTTTAAATACATATATCCCCCGTGTCACTTCTGCTTTCTCAGCTTCATGATTGCCTCATAGGCAGCCTGCTGTTCTGCCGCTTTTTTCGTGCGTCCCTGTCCGGCCCCATAACGGGTCCCCCCTATGTTCACCTCAACATAGAAAGACTTATTATGGTCGGGTCCCTCTTCTCTGACCAGATGGTAAGAAATGACCTCAGCCTTCTCTGCCTGCACGATCTCCTGCAGGATAGTTTTACTATCATAAAAGAGTTTCTTGTTCTCCAGATCCGTCAGTATAAAGCGATGGATAAACTCTTTTGCACTAGTAAAACCACCATCCAGATAGATTGCACCGATCAACGCTTCCATTGCGTCTGATGTCACGGAATCCCTCTTTCTCCCGCCTGTAGCTTCCTCGCCTTTCCCCAGCAGAAGATAGTCTCCCAGGCAGATATCTCTTGCACACAGGGCAAGGGACGGCTCGCACACCATGCTGGCGCGTGTTTTCGTAAGCTCCCCTTCTGACACCTTTGGGGATTCTCTGAAAAGATACTCGCTCGATACAAGTTCCAGCACCGCATCGCCTAAAAATTCAAGCCGTTCATTGCATTTATATTTTTCAAGATGCTTTTCATTCGTATAAGAGCTGTGCATCATCGCTCTTTTTAAAAGGGAAAAATCCTGAAATGTATATCCGATTTTCTGTTCCAGTTCTTGTAATCTGCTCTCCATGATCCTTCACTTTCTTTCCGAATTTTGCCTGTACAGTGCGTCTGGAAAACGAAAAAGCCCGGAAAGGGCTTTTTCGTTTTCTTCCTTTTTATTCTACAGCCTTTTTTATCTGATCAACTGCATCCTGTACAGTCACTATTTTTTCTGCTTCATCGTTGTCGATCTCAATATCGAACTCTTCCTCAATCCCCATAATGATCTGAAAGATATCCAGGGAATCTGCGCCAAGATCATCTACAAATGTCGTTTCCGGCTTAACCTCGTCCTTTGGCACATTCAGTACATCCGTAATAATATCCTGCAGTTTTTCAAATTCCATACTCAATCCTCCTACTCATTTTCTTCTTTGCTTTCTTCCTGCGTCCTCTGGATTGCCGTCTTTATCTTTTCGTTAATCTTCTGCTCCTTGAACGTGACGCATTGGATAATAGAATTGCACACTTCCTTGGAAGTTGAACTTCCGTGTGTCTTGACAACCAGACCATTCAGTCCCAGAAGCGGGGCTCCGCCGTGTTCACTCGCATCGAAGTCTTTCATCGCAGTTTTCAGGGCCGGCTTTACAAGAAGGGCTCCGATCTTACTCCTGAGGCTTGTCATCATCGCACCCTTGACCTTCTTCAAAAGCGCTCCTCCCACACCTTCATACAGCTTGAGAATCACATTGCCGACAAAGGCCTCGCAGACAACGACGTCCGCCGCTCCATACGGGATCTCCCTTGCCTCCACGCTGCCGATAAAATTGATATCGCTGCATTCCTTAAGAAGAGGGAACGTTTCTTTTACAAGCGCATTTCCCTTCTCTTCCTCTGCCCCGATATTCACGATACCGACCGTGGGATTCTTCTTGCCTACCACACTTTCCATATAGATTGAACCCATCTTTGCGAACTGCACAAGATGTGACGGTCTGGCGTCTACATTTGCTCCGCAGTCTATGAGGAGCGATACTCCGTTAAGCGTTGGCAGGAGGGGGGCCAGCGGAGGTCTCTCCACTCCCTTGATCCTTCCGACGAGCACCTGGCCTCCCACGAGGACGGCTCCTGTGCTTCCGGCTGAGACAAAGGCATCGGCCTCGCCTTTCTTCACCATCTTCATCGCAACTACAATGGAAGAATCCTTCTTCCCCCTGATCGCTTTCACGGGCGGCTCTGCGGTCTCAATCACCTCGGCTGCATTTACGATCTCGATCTGTCCATCCGGAAACGTATACCCGGACAATTCCTTTCTGAGCTTCTCCTCCTGCCCGGTAAGAAATATCTTAATATCCTTCCTCAGCCGGACGGCCTCCACAGCTCCCCTGACAATCTCACCCGGGGCGTTGTCCCCGCCCATGGCGTCAAGAGCAACCCTTGTAATATCAGCCATAATCCTTCCTCCTAACACTACTGAAATTATTCTACTGGAAAACTTTATAAAAATCAAGTACAACTATAGCATTGTATGAAAACCGGAGCGCAGCGCCAAAGCCTTCTTTGCGGCATAACAAAAGAGAGCATAAAACCCGAAGTCTTATGCTCTCCTGATATCTCTTTCCTTAGTCAACGGAGATGATCTCACGCTTATTGTATGCTCCGCATGCCTTGCACACACGATGCGGCATCATAAGCTCACCGCATTTGCTGCATCTTACCAGATTCGGAGCGCTCATCTTCCAGTTGGCTCTTCTCTTGTCTCTTCTCGCTTTAGAAGATTTATTCTTTGGACAGATTGACATAGGTTACACCTCCTTAAAATTCTTAAATAAATCACGGACAACTGACATCCTCGGATCAAACCCCGGATCTTCGCAGTCACAGGACCCCGTATTCAGGTTGCAGCCGCATACTCTGCAAAGTCCCCGGCAGTCTTCCCTGCACAGAACCTTCACCGGCCACCCTGCCAAAATCTCATGAAAGAGTAATTTGTCCACGTCAAGATGATATCCGTCAATAAAGTTTGATTCATCCAGCTCCTCTGTCAGTTCTGCGTCGGAGAGGCCTACGTCCACATGTTTCGTAAACTGCAGGTCAAACTCACGGATGACTTCTTCCAGGCATCTGTCACATGGAATCGCCACCGCCAGTTTTGTCTGTGCCTTGATAAGCAGTTCTTTTCCTCTTATATGCTCCACACTCACATGAACCGGCTCTTTGCTGACAATGGGGTAGGCTCCGGATCGGATCCGGATCTCATCCATCTCCAGCCGCACAGTCTCTTCAACCGCCTTATGCTGGTCTGAAAAAACGTCTGATAGGTTAATTAGCATAGTAGATTACTCCTATTCATACCTAGATTATTATATCATGTAAAATATGTTTGTCAACAAAAAATTCACTAAAAAACGGAACGGTATTCGCGGTTCCCGTGGGAATCTGGATGCCGTCCCGTTTCTGACTGATAGAAAGGTCCAAGGATTTATTTTTTTATAAGCGCAAGCGTCTCCCTTGCAATTGCAAGCTCTTCATTTGTCGGTATGACAAATACCTTTACTTTTGATCCGGGTTTTGTAAGCTCTGTCTCCGTCCCCCTTAATCCGGCATTCTTTTCCTTATCGAAATCGACTCCGAGATACCCGAGATAGCTGCAGACTGCCTCTCTTACATAATCGTCGTTCTCCCCGATACCCGCGGTAAAGACGATGTCATCGACGCCGTCCATCGCTGCCACATAAGAGCCAATATATTTTGCAACTCTGTATGAGAAAACATCCATAGCGATCTTCGCCTTCTTATCTCCGCTGTTCATTGCGTCGGTAAGGTCACGGAAATCACTTGAAAGTCCTCCTGAGAGTCCGAACACACCGGATTTCTTGTTCAGCACATCCATGACGCCTGCAATATCAAGCCCCTCTTTCTGCGCAAGGAACTCCATGATAGCAGGATCAATGTCCCCGGACCGGGTTCCCATCACGAGACCTTCCAGCGGAGTCAGTCCCATAGAGGTATCAACAGATTCACCATTCATAACCGCTGTGACACTGGAGCCGTTGCCCAGGTGGCACACGATTGTCTTTAACTGATCATAAGGTCTTCCCATGATTTCAGCTGCTTTTTTAGATACAAAGCTGTGGCTTGTCCCGTGGAAACCATAGCGTCTTACCTTATATTTCTCATAATATTCATACGGAAGTCCATACATATATGCCTTCTCCGGCATTGTCTGATGAAATGCCGTGTCGAACACAGCGACCATGGGAGTGCCCGGCATCAGCTTTTCGCATGCCTCCACGCCGATTAAGTTCGCCGGGTTATGAAGCGGTGCCAGCTCATTGCACTCTTCTATCGCTTTCTTTACTTCGTCGGTAATAATGACGGAAGAAGCAAACCGCTCTCCTCCGTGTACGACACGGTGCCCAACTGCCCCGATCTCCTCAAGGCTCTTGAGCACTCCCGTCTCAGAATTTGTCAGGGCATCGATCACAAACTGGATCGCCTCGGTATGTGTCGGCATTGGTTTGTCTGACTTCTCCTTCTCTCCGCCTGCCGGCTGGTAGGTAAGCCTTCCGTCGATTCCGATCCTCTCGCAGATACCTTTTGCCAGCACATCTTCTGTCTCTGCATTGATGAGCTGAAATTTCAATGAAGAGCTGCCACAGTTGATTACTAATACATTCATTTTCTTTCCTCCCGAATACTATCTACTTCCTTCTCCTACTGTTCCTGGGCCTGTACGGATGTAATCGCGACAACCCCCACGATATCTTCCGCGCTGCAGCCGCGCGACAGGTCGTTGACCGGAGCCGCAATCCCCTGGGTGAGCGGTCCGTATGCTTCCGCTTTCCCAAGTCTTTGAACCAGTTTGTATCCGATATTTCCCGCATCCAGATCCGGGAAGATCAGAACATTAGCATGTCCTGCCACTTCGCTTCCCGGCGCCTTTGACGCCCCTACTTCCGGAACGATGGCAGCGTCAAGCTGAAGCTCGCCGTCCAGCTTCAGATCCGGTGCAAGTTCATGCGCCAGCTTCGTAGCCTCCACGACTTTATCTACGTCCGGATGCTTTGCGCTCCCCTTTGTAGAGTGGGAAAGCATTGCAACGACCGGCTCTTTCCCGGTCAGCGTGCGGAAGGATTCCGCGGAAGAGATCGCGATATTTGCCAGCTTCTCAGGATCCGGGTTCTGCTCCAGACCGGCATCTCCGAAGATGAAGGTTCCGTTCGCCCCCATATCACAGTCCGGAACAACCATCAGGAAAAATGCAGAAACCAACTTTGTTCCCGGTTTCGTCTTGAGAATCTGAAGGCACGGACGGAGTGTATCCGCTGTGGAGTGGCATGCGCCGGAAACCATTCCGTCTGCGTCTCCCATCTTCACCATCATAACCCCATAGTACAGATAATTATTCAGCAGGGTCTCCCTTGCCTGTTCCTCAGTCATCCCTTTCTTCTGCCTGAGCTCTACAAGCTTTGCTATATAAGCTTCGGTCTTCTCATTTTGTGCCGGATCCACGATCTTGGCTCCTGTGATATCGTATGTACCTTTGTTTTTTTCCACTTCTTCTTTTGTCCCGATGAGGATCAGATCCGCAATCCCTTCTTTTAAGACCGTCTCCGCAGCCTTATAGGTTCTTTCGTCCTCTGTTTCAGGAAGAACAATCGTCTTTTTATCCGCTTTCGCCCTTGCCTTGATTTCATCAATAAATCCCATGATCTTTGAAGCCACCTTTCTTTTTTATCACCTGTTTTTTATTATAACGCAATCATTTTTTGTATACAAGGGTGATTTATGTGCATTTTTTAGTACAATTTTACGATATCCTCCCGATTTTGTTACAAAATAGACAATCTCTTTTCTCCTTATACCTCACAGGCCGAAAAAGGCTGTCACAATATTAAAATAAACCAGAATGGTGCATGTATCAAGGATTGTCGTGATGAGCGGGGCTGCCATGATCGCCGGATCAAGCCCGAGCTTCTTTGCCAGAAGAGGCAGGATGCATCCGATGCACTTTGCCATTGTCACCACTGCAATCATTGTAATTCCCAAGGCAAGGGCAAGCATGATATTCCGGTCATACATGATATAGATACGGATGCCGTTCACGGCCGCCAGAAGCACTCCGACTACAAGGGCCACCCTGATTTCCTTAAAGATCACCTTGAAAATATCTTTAAACTCGATCTCCCCGACAGCAAGCCCCCGGATCACGAGCGTAGAGCTCTGGGAACCGCAGTTTCCGCCCGTCCCCATCAGCATGGGGATAAAGGTAATCAGCACCGGCATGACCGCCATCGCATTTTCATAATAACCCAGTATCTCTCCTGTCACGGTTGCCGAGAGCATCAGAAGCATCAGCCAGAGAGAACGGTTCTTCGCATGCTGCAGGACAGAAGTGCCAAAATACGAGTCTTCGTTCGGGCTGACACCTGCCATGATGCTGATATCTTCCGTTGTCTCATCCTGCAGTACGAGCATCGCGTCATCGACCGTGACGATTCCCACCAGGCAGTCTTCGTGGTCGATAATGGGGATCGCCACCAGTCCATATTTGTTGATCATATTTGCAACGTATTCCTGGTCATCCAGGGTCCTGGCAAACAGGACGTTCTCATCCATAATATCCCCGATCTTCCTGGACTCGCCCGCTGTGAGGAGGTCTTTCACATCAACCATCCCGATCAGCTTTTTCTTCTCTGTGACATAGCAGGTATAAATCGTTTCCTTATTAATTCCGACCTGTCGGATCTTCAGGATGGCGTCTGCCACTGTCATCTCTTTTCGCAGGCTGATGTATTCGATATTCATAATGCTGCCCGCACTGTCCTCCGGATACTGAAGGAGCGCGTTGATCTTCTTCCGCGTATCCTCATCCGTCACCATAATCAGACGGTCCACCACATTGGCAGGCATCTCCTCCAGGACGTCTACGGTATCATCCACATACATCTCGTCCATGACTTCTTCCAGTTCTGAATCCGACAGGGCATTGATCAGGTCTTCCCTCATATCGCTGTCCATATCGGTAAAGACCTCTGCCGCCTCTTCCTTGGCAAGCAGGCGGAAGATCAGGGTCCGCTGCTTTTTATCAAGCTCGTCCAGTATATCTACAATGTCGACAGGATGCATGGTTTCCAGCTCTTCTTTTAATTCTTTGAAATGGTGCTTTTCCAGTAATTCTATTATCTGATCAACGTCCAGTATCCTGTCTTTCTCCATCCCATACACCCTCTTTGCAATTTTTTATCTATTAGGATTTGTCTTTTTATAGTATAATATTTCACAAAATGATATACAAGGAGATTCTTATGAAAATTGTCGGTCTGATTACAGAATATAATCCCTTTCACAACGGGCATCTTCTCCATATAGAAGAAGCAAAACGCATCACAAAAGCGGATGCTGCCGTGGTCGTCATGAGCGGCGACTATGTCCAGCGCGGCACCCCTGCCATCATGCCAAAACGGCTTCGTGCCGAGATGGCGTTAAAATGCGGGGCTGCTGCAGTATTCGAGCTCCCTGTCTGCTATGCAACCGGGAGCGCCGAGTATTTCGCTATGGGAGCCGTCTCGCTCCTTAACAGCCTGCAGGTCGTGGATTCCCTGTGTTTCGGAAGCGAGTGCAATGACCTGGATTCCCTGCAGCGCATCGCGGATATCCTGCTGGAAGAACCTCCCGAATACCAGGCACTTCTCAAAAAACACCTCCGGGAAGGGCGTTCTTTCCCCGCGGCACGGCACGACGCACTGTCTGAATACACAGAAAAAGAGGGGTGCTCCTTCCTTTTAAATGACCCGAATAACATCCTCGGCGTTGAATATCTCAAGGCAATTAAAAAGCAGAACAGCGGCATCATGCCATATACAATACAGCGCAGAGGCTCCCATTACCACGACGAGTCCGTCTCCGGGCATCTCAGCTCCGCCTCTGCCATCCGATCCCTGCTGGCTTACTCCAGCTCGTCCCTCCACACTGACCGCACAGGCGGGACATTTGAGAACACGCCGTTTTCCAGCATCCTGGGCGAAATTGAGGATCAGGTCCCCCCATACTGCCTGGAGCTGCTTAAGGATTATCACCGGGTGATGTATCCGGTCTATCAGAATGATTTCTCCCTGATTCTGAAATACAAGCTGTTGAATAAAACCCCTGCCAGCCTGATCCGCTATATGGATGTCTCGGAAGAACTGGCAAACCGCATCTGTTCGCAGCTCAATAACTTTTTTAACTACAGGCAGTTCTGTGAGCTGCTCAAGACAAAGGAGATTACCCAGAGCAGGATCAACCGTGCCCTCCTCCATATTATGCTTGGGATCAAGGAGAATAATGTACAGGAATACACCAAAAGCGGTTATCATTTCTATGCCCGCCTGCTCGGCTTCAGGAAAGATAAGGAAAAAGTCATCACCGCCATTGCAAAAAAGAGCACCCTGCCGCTGCTGGCACGGCTCTCGGACAGCGAAGAGCTGGAAGAACCGGGAAAGAAAATGCTAAAACAGGACATACTGGCGTCCAATCTGTACACTTCCGTGGTCACAGACAAGTTTAAAACTGCATTCCAGAATGAATACAAACAGGCTCTCATCAAAGTATGAGAGCCTGCACTGTCTTCAGAAGATTTTGTTTTATAGCTTTTTCATACAGGTAACTGCCATTGCACCCGGACCGATGTGGCACGCTACGCTTAAGGACAGCGGTCCTTCCAGGATCTCATATCCCGGAAATTTTTCCCTGATCTCTCCTCTCCATGCGCCAGCCTCTTCTTTGCTGCACGTATACGCCATGCCCAGCACCATCTGGTCTTTGATGTCAGCAAACCTGCCGTTCAGATCGTTCTCTATGGCGGTAAGCATCGTCTTTTTTGCCGCTTTCCAGCCGCGCACCTTGGCATAGGCGTCCAGCTTCTCCCCCTGGATCTGGAGCACCGGCTTAAGATTAAGGACCGTTCCGATCGCCGCTGCCGCCGGGGTGACTCTGCCCCCCTTTTTCAGATATTTCAGTGTGTCTACCGTAATGTAGATGCTGGAGAGAAATTTCTCTTTCTCCAGGATCTCTTTGATTTCTCCTGCCGACATGCCCTTGTCCCTTAAAGCCATCGCATCATAGACCGACTGCTCCTGTGTGACGGATATTCTCTGATTATCTGCCACATAGACACGCCCTTTATATTCCTCCGCAATGGACATTGCCGTTGAGCAGGTGCTGCTCAATCCGCTGGACATTGGGATGTGGAGGATCTCGTCATACTCTTCAAGCAGCTTCTCCCAGAGTTCCATCACATCTCCAGGTGAAGGCTGGGAGGTCGAGATATCTGAATCTGCCCCCAGCCTTTTATAAAATTCTTCCTGCGTCAGCGTAATGTCCTCAAGATATAGCTGTCCGTCAATGAAAAACGGCATGGGGATGACATAGATTCCCAGCTCTTTCCCCCTGCTCTGCGTGATTCCGCTGTTACTGTCTGTAATGATCGCCATTTTCTTCATGGTTTCTTCTCCATTCTCTGCTTTCTGATGCCGCAATGCCTTAATTTTTAAAGCTGTGGATAGGAGCCGGTATCCGCCCGTTCCGATTGACAAACGCTTCGCATCCAAATCCATTGACAGGAATGACCGGCGCATATCCGAGAAGTCCGCCAAACTGCGCCGTCTCCCCCACATCCTTTCCGATCACGGGAATGAGGCGGACCGCTGTCGTCTTCTGGTTCACCATTCCGATCGCCATCTCATCCGCGATAATGCCGGATATGGTGGACGCCGGCGTCCTGCCCGGTATCGCGATCATATCAAGCCCTACGGAGCAGACACATGTCATAGCCTCCAGTTTCTCAAGCGTAAGGGAGCCTGCCTGCACCGCATCGATCATTCCCTGGTCCTCACTGACGGGGATAAAAGCTCCGCTTAAGCCCCCCACATAGGAAGACGCCATAACACCGCCCTTTTTCACCTGGTCGTTGAGCATGGCAAGCGCTGCCGTCGTCCCGGGCGCCCCAACCCTCTCCAGGCCGATCTCCTCCAGGATCTCTGCCACGCTGTCCCCGACAGCCGGAGTCGGAGCCAGGGACAGGTCCACAATCCCGAAAGGGATCCCCATCCTCTCAGACGCCTCCCCTGCCACAAGCTGGCCCACGCGCGTCACCTTAAAGGCGGTCTTCTTGATCGTCTCACAGAGCTCCTCAAATCCTTTGCCGCGCACTTTCTCAAGTGCCTTTTTCACAACGCCAGGGCCGCTGACCCCGACATTAATCACTGCATCCGTCTCCGTCACGCCAAGGAACGCCCCTGCCATGAAAGGATTGTCATCCGGCGCATTGCAGAAGACAACCAGCTTTGCACATCCCAGAGAATCCCTCTCTTTTGTCGCCTCTGCCGTATCCTTTACGATCTTCCCACAGAGCCGGACCGCATCCATGTTGATTCCGGTTTTTGTGGAGCCTACATTAATCGAACTGCACACCCTCTCCGTCTCGGAGAGCGCCTGTGGGATCGAACGGATCAGATATTCGTCGCTCTTTGTCATCCCTTTTGATACAAGCGCCGTATATCCGCCGATAAAATTCACACCGACCTGCTCTGCCGCCCTGTCGAGCGTACGGGCAATCGTAACATAATCTTCCGGCTTCCTGCATGCCGCTGCACCGATAAGGGAAACCGGGGTGATGGAGATCCTCTTATTCACGATCGGGATCCCAAATTCTTTCTCAATATCCTGTCCGGTTGAGACAAGATCCTTCGCCACCGTTGTGATCCTGTCGTATATTTTACAGTTTAGTTTCTCCAGGTCAGAGTCAATGCAGTCGAGCAGGCTAATCCCCAGGGTGATCGTACGCACATCCAGATTCTCATGCTCGATCATTTTATTTGTCTCTGATACTTCATACATATTGATCATAATCTTTGTCCTCACATTCTTCCCGGCAGTTCATATCTACAGCCTGTGCATTTTCTCGAAGATCTCTTCTCTCTGGCAGCGGATATTCACGCCGATCTCCTCCCCGAGCTGCTCCATCTCGTCGCACACAGTTGTAAAATCTTTTTTCAGGTCTGTCACATCCACGATCATCATCATATTAAAATACCCCTGCACGATAGTCTGTGAGATATCCAGAATATTGATCCCGTTCTCAGCCAGATATGTGCAGACTCTGGCGATGATCCCTACCGTATCTTTTCCCAGTACCGTGACAATACATTTTTTCATTTTCTTCTTTCCTCCTGATGCTGTTGAGGGAAGGCCTTTCAGACTGTAACCACATCCGAGACGCTGTCCCGTTTTGCCACAAACATGTCAAGATCCTCTCCCCTGTACTCATTATCTGCCAGAGTGACCTCCAGTTTTACCGTCTCGTAGGCAAGCCTTGCATAATTATTTTCCTTGCTCAGATGTCCCAGGACGATGTGTTTCAGATTATCATGTAGTATATCACAAAGCAGGCGCCCTGACAATTCATTCGACAAATGCCCTTTTTCTCCCAGGATACGCCTCTTCAGATAATAGGGATATCCCCCCACTTCAAGCATGTGGATGTCATGGTTTGCCTCCAAAAGCACCGCGTCCAGGTTCTTTAAATGTTCCACTGTATACGTATCGTATTTCCCCAGGTCGGTGGCCACTGCGACTGATTTCCCCCCGCATTCAAACCGGTAGCCTGCCGGTTCGTTCGCGTCATGCGAGATAGCAAACGGATCAACCGTAATATCCCCCAGCACGAACGGCTCGTCTGTATGTATCGGATGGAGGAGGTCCTTTGGCAGCCTGCCAAGCCCCGAATAGCTCAATATGCCTTCTATCGTTCCCGGCGTCGCATAGATCGGCAGTTCATATTTCCTGCTGAACACCCCGAGCCCCTGGATATGGTCAGAGTGTTCATGGGTGATCAGGATCCCGTCAAGCTCCCCGCCTTTCAGCTCAAGCTGATGCAGTCCTTCCTCGATTCTCTTTTTGCTGATTCCCGTATCTACCAGAAGATGTGTCTCATCGCTTCCTATATAGATACAGTTGCCGCTGCTTCCGCTGGCAATGCTGCACATTCTCATAATCTGTCTCCTATTTGCCTCTTTGTATGTTCAAAAGACCCGCTGTTGTCGATCACAGCGCTGCACGCCCGCCTGAATGTCTCTTCCCCCGGCTGCGACGCCATCATGTCCGTTATCTTTTTATCCGTATAGCCCCTCGACTCTCTGAGCCTCTCCCTGCGCACTTCTTCCGAAGTATAGATATACCACATTTCATCGCAGAGGTCATATCCCACATCCGGCAGAAGAGCTGCCTCCACGACGTAGAGGCGGGTTCCTGCCATCCTGTGCCGGCCAATGTCGGCGCGGACCCATTCCATTACCTCCGGATGGACAATGCTGTTTAAAGCTTTCAGCTTTTCCGCGTCTGAAAAAACACAGGCCCCTAATTTCTTCCTGTCCAGCTCGCCGTCTTCCCCGACCATATCCGTCCCGAAGCACTCCACGATCCTGTCAAAACACTTCGTCCCTTTCCTCTGCAGCGTGCGCGCCGTCTCATCCATCTGGCAGACAGCCGCCTGATACGCTTCCCGGAGGTATTTTATCACTTCGCTTTTCCCGGAGCCGACGCCCCCCGTAATCCCAAGCACCTTCATCTTCTACTTTGCCTCATACCAGTTGTTTCCCGTGTGCATGTCCACGATCAGGGGGACGGACAATTTTGCCGCATGTTCCATCCTGTCTCTGAGGATCTCCTTCACTTCCCCGACCTCCGAAGCTTCCGCCTCGATCAGGAGCTCATCGTGCACCTGGAGGATCAGGCGGGACTTCATCTTTCTTCTTTTTAGTTCATCGTTCACCCCGATCATGGCGATCTTGATGATATCCGCCGCGCTCCCCTGTATCGGGGCGTTCATCGCGACACGCTCGCCAAAGCTTCGCTGCATGAAATTGCTTGATTTCAGCTCGGGCACGGGTCTTCTTCTTCCGAAGATCGTGACCGCATACCCCTTTTCCTTCGCATGCATCACTGCGTCGTCCAGGAATTTCTTGATCCCCGGATACGTCTCGAAATAATGCTCGATATACTGGGCAGCTTCCTTGCGTGTAATGCTCAGGTCCTGGCTTAAGCCGAATGAGCTGATCCCGTATACAATGCCGAAATTCACCGCTTTCGCGTTCCGCCTCTGAAGGTCTGTCACCTCGTCAAAGGGAGTGTGGAACACCTGGGATGCCGTCATCCTGTGGATATCCCTTGCCTCCCTGTACGCCTGGATGAGCTTCTCATCGCCCGAGCAGTGGGCGAGGATGCGCAGCTCAATCTGGGAATAATCCGCGTCCACAAACACATACCCTTCCTGCGGGACAAACACTTTACGGATCAGTCTTCCCAGCTCCATCCTGACCGGAATGTTCTGGAGGTTCGGCTCCGTACTGCTGATACGTCCCGTAGCTGTAATCGTCTGGTTGAATTTTCCGTGTATCCTGCCGTCCTCCCCGATAAATACAGCCAGCCCATCCGCATATGTGGACTTCAGCTTCGCGAGCTGCCTGTACTCCAGGATCTTTGCCACGATCGGATAGTCCGGCGCCAGCTTGTCCAGCACATCCGCCGCAGTTGAGTATCCAGTCTTTGTCTTCTTCGCATGGGGCATCCTAAGCTTATCAAAAAGGATCACGCCGAGCTGTTTCGGGGAGTTGATGTTAAACTCCTCCCCTGCCATCTCATAGATTTCCTTCTCCAGTTCCACGATCCGCCCTCCGAGCTGATCCCCATATACTTTCAGCGCGTCAGCCTCCACTTTCACCCCCGCCTGCTCCATATCGTACAGCGTAAATACGAGCGGCATTTCAATCTCCGAGAACAGACGGTCCATCCCCGCCTCCTTCAGTTTATCCGCAAGGACCGGCACGGCTGCGTACGCCGTGTATGCCTCGTAACACGCTTTTGCCCTCTCGTCAGGCTGCCCGTCTATGATAACGCCGAGATGTTCTCTTGCCACATCCTCATAGCTGTAATCACTTTTCAAAGGATTGAGCAGATACGCTGCCACTATGGCGTCAAAGCTGCTGCTGCGCTTTGCCCCAGGGATACAGGGGAGATACTCTTTCATGCCGCACATGGAAAACAGCTTTGCCTTCCCTGCCAGCGCCGACATTTTTCCCATGAGATATTCCATATCTGTGTCCACACCGCAGGGAATCGTATATATTTTGTCGTTGCCATAGGCAATCGCAATACGGCCATATCCTGACGGATGGGCAAACAGCGGCAGTACATTCCCCGTGTCCCTGGAAAACGCGGTCCCCACTCTGTCAGCACTTTCCGCCTCTGAGAATATCCTGTCGATCTCTTCCTGCCCCGTGACTTCCGTAAACCTCTTTGCAATATCATTGGAAGAAGCGTCCACGTTAAAACGGCTGAGATAATTCTTAAACTGCAGCCTCTGGAACAGCTCATAAGCTTCCTTTGTATAGGGATTGCCAAATTTCGCCTTTTCAGCGTCAAACTCAATATCCGCATGGGTCTCAATCGTCGCCAGCGTCTTGCTCAGTTTTGCCTGTTCCCAGTATTCTTTCAGGTTTTTGCTGGCTCTGGGCGGACGGATCTCGTCCGCATGTTCATACGCATTTTCAATCGAATGATACTCCTGGATAATCTTTGTCGCAGTCTTCTCCCCGATCCCGGGCACGCCGGGAATATTGTCGGAAGCATCTCCCATCAGTGCCTTGACGTCAATAAATTCCAGAGGAGTCACCCCGTATTTCTCTTTCACATCACACGCATTGTAATCCTCGATCTCAGTCTTTCCCTGTTTTGTCTTGGGGATCCTGATCTTCACATGCTCTGTCGCAAGCTGGAGGGTATCCCGGTCTCCTGAGATAACCGACACATCCATTTCCTTTTCTTCACATATTGAGGAGACCGTACCGAGCAGATCGTCTGCCTCAAGCCCTTCCTTTTCAATGATCTCAATATCCATAGCCTTCAGTACGTCTTTGATGACCGGAACCTGCTGCCTGAGTTCCTCTGCCATAGGCTTGCGTGTCCCCTTGTAATCCGAGAACATTTTGTGCCGGAAGGTAGGGGCATGTACGTCAAAGGCCACAGTCAGGTACTCCGGCTTCTCTTCATCCAGGATCTTGAACATAATATTGAGGAAACCGTACACCGCGTTCGTATGCAGCCCCTCCGAATTAGTCAGGTCCGGCACTCCGTAAAACGCTCTGTTTAAAATACTGTGGCCATCTATCAATACAATCTTCTTTCTCATGAAACGTCTCCTTCTTCCTTTAACCATTACTAAAGTATACACTAAAAAAAAACAGATGTGAAGTAAAAACATTGTCATCTGTACCGGCGCAGCATATACGGCTTGTGCGCCCGCCATGATTCTGATATATTATTTACAACCCGCTTTTTCTGAGGCATAATCATAAACTGGGCAGGAATCCAAAAAATATACATGACAAGGAGCTTCGATTATGGATGGAATTATTTTTGACGTTGACGGCACACTGTGGGATTCAACAGATTCTGTAGCAGAATCATGGAATCTGGCAATACAGGAAAACTCTCCATTGGATTTGACAATAGACGCAAAGATCCTCAAGGGTCTGTTCGGGAAAACCATGAATGAGATCGCAGAGTCGCTTTTCCCCATGCTTCCTGAAAAAGAACGGATGGAATTTCTTGACGTCTGCTACCGTTATGAAAACCGGCACCTGGAAACACACCCGGGCAAGCTCTACAGCGGAGTCGCTGAGACGATACAGAAACTTTCCGAAAAATATTCTCTCTTCATCGTGAGCAACTGCCAGTGCGGATACATCGAGGCAATGCTGAAATCCTCAAAGCTCGGTCCCTATATCAAGGATCATCTCTGCTTTGGCGAGACGCAGACTCCGAAGGGCGAGACGATCCGCGCACTTATGGAGCGCAACGGCCTCACCGACGTCGTCTATGTGGGCGACACCCAGGGAGACGCCGATGCCTGCAGGGATGCCGGGGTTCCCTTTATCTTTGCCGAATACGGCTTCGGAGATGTGCCGGACGCCAGGAGAATGATCCGAAGCTTTCCGGAACTGTGCAAAATGTATCTGTAGGACAGGAAATTCTTATGCCCGCTTTTCAAGTGGGTTTTTTCTTTTTCCGATTTCTTTTAATGGATAGGATTAAGAAAGCCTCAGGCGGCAGGGAAATCCATATGGAAATTTGTTTCAATGTTTTCTATCGTGTAACAAAGCTTGTCAAAGATTATTTGCGTCACTTTTTCAAGGTTAAGTTGGAACTTTGGCTCTCCGCCGCTGCAAAAAAGCTCCCTGGCCGGAAGCCAGAGAGCTGCATTTGATGATGCCGCTGGCCGGACTCGAACCGGCACGGGGTGAACCGCTTGATTTTGAGTCAAGTGCGTCTGCCAATTCCGCCACAGCGGCATTTTGGTCTGAAAAAGGCTCGTCCGTCTTTTTCAGACCAAATAATACTATCACATTTATTCTGTTTTTTCAACAGTTTTCCTTTATTTCGTTTCCTTCAGAAGCTTTTTCCCGATGTCAAAGCAATCGAATGTTGCAAAGTAATCCGCCGGCGTCTCTGCCCGCCGGATCAGCTCCACGCTTCCGTCTTCCTTCAGGAGCAGTTCTGCGGACTTCAGCTTGCCGTTATAGTTATATCCCATAGAAAAGCCATGAGCGCCCGTGTCATGGATGATCAGGTAATCTCCACGGCCAATCTCCGGCAGCATCCTGTCAATTGCAAACTTGTCGTTATTCTCGCACAGAGACCCTGTCACGTCATACTTGTGGTCGCAGGGCATATCTTCCTTTCCTGCCACAGTAATATGATGGTAGGCTCCATACATAGCCGGGCGCATCAGATTGACTGCGCAGGCGTCCACACCGATGTATTCTTTATAAGTGTGCTTCTCATGGATCGCCTTTGTGACAAGGCAGCCGTAAGGTCCCATCATATAGCGTCCCAGCTCGGTGTAGATTGCAACGTCTCCCATTCCTGCCGGAACGAGAACTTCCTCATATACCTTTCTGACGCCTTCCCCGATCGCGTAGATATCATTCGGTTCCTGGTCCGGTCTGTAGGGGATGCCGATCCCGCCGGACAGATTGATGAACCCGATATGGACGCCTGTCTCCTTCGCCAGTCTCACCGCCTGCTCAAAGAGTACCTTCGCCAGCATCGGATAATAGTCGTTTGTCACTGTATTGCTTGCGAGAAAAGCATGGATACCGAACTCTTTTGCCCCTTTCTCTTTCAGGATCTTATATGCCTCTGTGATCTGCTCTGTCGTCATCCCGTATTTTGCATCTCCGGGGTTATCCATGATATCATTGCTGATCTTAAAGAGCCCGCCCGGATTGTAACGGCAGCTTATTGTCTCAGGAATGTGGCCGATGGCACGTTCCAGGAAGTCGATATGGGTGATGTCATCCAGGTTGATGATCGCCCCCAGCCTGTCCGCGAGAATGAAATCCTCTTCCGGGGTATCGTTGGAAGAAAACATGATATCATGTCCGGTCACTCCCACCGCCTCTGAGAGCATCAGCTCTGTGTAAGAGGAACAGTCGCAGCCGCAGCCGTATTCTTTAAGAATATCAATCAGAAACGGATTCGGCGTTGCCTTTACCGCAAAGTATTCTTTAAATCCGGGATTCCAGGAAAACGCCTCTTTTAGCGCTTTGGCGTTCTTTCGTATTCCTTTCTCATCATAGAGATGGAAAGGGGTAGGGTATGTTTTTGTTATCTCGTCTATCTGTTCCCTTGTCACAAACGGTTTCTTCTTCATTGGTTTTCTCTTCCTTTCGTATTTCGGTCAAGTTTCTCAAGAAAACTCTATTCCACTGTCGCGATACGCATCATATTGCTCGTTGCCGTGTGCTCCTGCGGGATGTTCCGGGAAGGGATCCCGGCAGTGAGCACGACCACGTCGCCCGGCTCAATATACTGCTTTACAGATGCAATCTCGATCGCGCCGTTGCAGATATCGTCCGTCGTGGAAAACTGCATGGATTTCAGCGGCCTTACACCCCAGTAGATTGACATTCTTCTCAGAGTCCTCTCGTTCGGCGTAATTCCCAGGATATCCTGCCTGGGCCTTAAGTTCGAGACCACTCTCGTGGTTGCCCCTGACACGGACGGCGTAATGATGCACTTTGCGTTCAGGTTCGCAGCAGCAAGTACGGAGGAATAGCCGATCGCACTGGAAAGCCCGCTCTTGAGATGTCCCCCTGCCTTTTCCAGCATGGTATCATAGTCAAGATGCTGCTCCGTGTTTTCTATAATATGCACCATCATCTGGAGCGCCTCCACGGGGTATTTGCCCTGCGCGGTCTCCCCTGAGAGCATCACGGCATCTGTCCCGTCATACACGGCGTTCGCCACGTCTGTCACCTCCGCCCTGGTAGGACGCGGATTGCGGATCATAGAATCGAGCATCTGGGTGGCTGTGATGACTGTCTTGAAATTGCTGTTGCATTTCTGGATCATCATCTTTTGCAGATAGGGAACTTCTTCCGCCGGGATCTCGACTCCCAAATCGCCCCGAGCAACCATGATGCCGTCTGCCGCACGGATGATCTCATCGATGTTCCGGATTCCCTCTGCATTTTCTATTTTTGCAATGATCGGGATATAGGGAGCTTCCAGCTCCTTTAAGAATGCTTTGATCTCGAGCACACACTCCGCGTTTCTTACAAAAGATGCGGCGATAAAGTCAATCCCCTGTTCAACGCCGAATTTAATATCCTCTTTATCCTTTTCTGTAATTGCCGGAAGCCGCACCGGGACATTCGGCACATTGACGCCCTTCTTCTCTCCGAGTTCTCCTCCGTTTACAACTTCACATATAATCTCTTTTCCTTTTATGCTTACCACTTTAAGGCCGATCAGGCCATCATCGATCAGGATAAGCTTTCCGGCATCCACATCCTCTGCAAGTCCTTCATATGAGATGGAGACCCCGTTCTCGTCCCCCTCTGTCTGCTCCGTTGTCAGAATGAATTTCTGCCCGGTTTCCAGCATGACCTTCCTGCCGCCCTTTAAGGTTCCTGTCCTGATCTCAGGTCCTTTCGTGTCGAGGAGGATCGCTGTGTTCGACTGTTCTTCCTCCCTGAGCTGCTTGAGCAGATCCATCCTGGATTTCTGTTCTTCGTGGTCTCCGTGCGAAAAGTTAAAGCGTGCCACATCCATTCCATTCTGGATGAGCTTCCTCATAAGCTCCCTGTCATTTGTATTCGGTCCCATTGTGCAGACTACTTTTGTCTTTTTCATATGATTCATTCTCTCCTTCTGCTGATCTTTCTATCGATTTCCGCCGGTCTTACTTGACATGTTCATGGGTAAACAGATGGTCCTGGCAGTATTCGTAATTCCCTCTGCATTTTGAACAGAACCGGAATTCAAGGGATGGGTCATCCAGCTCCGTCCGTCCGCATACTGCACAGCGGTGCCTTGCCCCGCCTGTATATGTCATATGCGGTCTGGACTGCTTTTTAAATTTCGCTCTCCGCGCCTGTTCCTTTGGCCCGAAACGCCTGAAGTTCCTGCCGGACAGGAAAAAGATCACAAAGTTAAGCAACGACGCGGCAATCGCCACGCGTGTCGCAATCCCGCCCGTGATAAAATAGTACAATGCCATCGCAGCGTATACGAGCGCCATCCATTTCATCTTGATCGGAAGGATGAAATACAGCATCACTTCCATATCCGGATAGATCGCCGCAAAAGCCAGGAAAATCGACATCGTAATATAGTTTGTGCTGATCAGGCCGACCGACGAGAGCGCATACGACGCTCCGTACACCAGGTACAGGACACCGTAAAGTCCGAATGTCGCCAGTACTGTAAACAGGATTCCCGAAAAGATATACACATTATACCGGAAGGTGCCCCATGTCCTCTCCAGAGCCGTTCCCAGGGAATAATAAAGAAGTACAAGAAATGCGAGCGAAATAAGGTTCGCTGTGGGCGGTATCAGCACCCAGGAGATAAGCCTCCATACCTGCCCTCTCAGGATCAGCGCCGGCTCAAGAGTCAGCCACGTGATCAGTACGGGCATAAGATTTACAATCAGAAACCCGATCACATATCCTCCGAGAAGATACACGGTCAGGTTCGGAATTGCATAACGTCCCAGTTTTCTTTCCAATTTGTCAAGCCAGTTCAAATGCAGTTGCTCCCTTACTTTTTATTTCCCTACAATTGTACCGTCAGTGTATCTGTTTGTCAAACACATGTTGCCCCTTTTGGGTTCTTTCATGTGATCTTTATATAAAATACCCATAACATCAGGAATTATTTTGAAATCCCGCATAATAATAACAATTGTCTTTTTCAGATTCCTGTCGTATAATGTAAATTGTTGCATATAAGAAAACACATTTAATATGAAGTAACTCATATATAATGATGTAGGGGGTAAAACTATATTTTGCCCCGAAGAATAAAGACTCATACAAAAGATTGGGGATTACACTATGAATTTAAATGAATTACATACTCTTGGAATCGATATCGGTTCCACTACAGTCAAGATCGCGGTCCTGGACCGCGATAATGAAGTGCTCTTCTCTGATTATGAGAGGCATTTTGCCAATATCCAGGAAACTTTGTCTGATCTTCTCGGACGGGCGCTCTATAAGCTTGGACCTATTTCGGTCTCTCCGGTCATCACCGGGAGCGGCGGGCTTACCCTTGCCAAGCATCTGGATGTGCCCTTCGTCCAGGAAGTCATCGCGGTATCTACCGCCCTTCAGGATTACGCGCCTCAGACAGATGTGGCAATTGAACTTGGAGGGGAGGACGCAAAGATTATCTATTTTGAGGGCGGCAACATCGAACAGCGCATGAACGGGGTCTGTGCCGGCGGTACAGGTTCTTTCATCGACCAGATGGCATCCCTGCTCCAGACAGATGCCTCCGGATTGAACGAATATGCCAAAAGCTACAAGGCGCTCTACTCCATCGCAGCTCGCTGCGGCGTGTTTGCCAAATCGGATATCCAGCCCCTGATCAACGACGGGGCGTCCAAGGAGGACCTTGCCGCTTCTATCTTCCAGGCTGTTGTCAATCAGACGATCAGCGGGCTTGCATGCGGGAAGCCGATCCGCGGACATGTGGCGTTTCTTGGTGGGCCGCTCCATTTCCTCTCCGAACTTCGGGCAGCCTTTATCCGCACGCTGAAGCTGGATGACGAGCACATTATTGCGCCGAATCATTCGCACCTCTTTGCGGCGATCGGTTCAGCGCTCAATTCCAAAAAAGAAGTATCCGTAGCGCTGCGCGAACTTCAGAACCGCCTGGAGGGCCGGATCCAGATGGAATTTGAGGTTGAGCGCCTGGAGCCTCTTTTCGCCTCCACGGCAGAATACGAGGAATTTACCGCCAGACATGCAAAGCACCAGGTTCCTGTCAAGGATCTGTCGTCCTACAAAGGCAAGGCTTTCCTCGGCATTGATGCAGGTTCTACAACGACGAAAGCTGCCCTTGTCGGCGAGGACGGCACTTTGCTCTACTCCTTCTATCACAACAATGAGGGAGATCCGCTGGGCACTACCATAACCGCCATCAAAGACATCTACAGCCGCCTTCCGGAGGGCGTCGAGATCGTGCACTCCTGCTCCACGGGATACGGCGAGGCACTGATCAAAGCTGCGCTTCTTCTGGACGAAGGTGAGGTGGAGACCGTCTCCCACTATTATGCAGCGGCGTTTTTCGAGCCTGACGTGGACTGCATCCTTGACATCGGCGGACAGGATATGAAATGCATCAAGATCAAGAACCAGACGATAGACAGCGTGCAGCTGAACGAAGCGTGCTCTTCCGGCTGCGGTTCCTTCATTGAGACATTTGCGAAATCGCTCAACTACTCTGTGGAAGATTTTGCCCATGAAGCCCTTTATGCCCAGAATCCGATTGACCTTGGAACCCGCTGTACGGTATTTATGAATTCCAAAGTAAAGCAGGCGCAGAAAGAGGGGGCGTCCGTTGCGGATATTTCCGCCGGCCTTGCCTACTCCGTTATCAAAAACGCCCTGTTTAAGGTCATCAAGGTATCCGACGCGTCTGAGCTGGGCAGCCATATTGTCGTACAGGGCGGTACCTTCTACAACAACGCAGTCTTAAGGAGTTTTGAGAAGATCGCAGACTGCGAGGCTGTCCGTCCGGATATCGCCGGGATCATGGGGGCGTTCGGGGCAGCTCTTATTGCCAGGGAGCGCTACGTAGACTGTGAGGGGACGACCATGCTCTCCATAGACGACATCAATGCCCTCGAGTACTCTACCACGATGACCAAATGCCGCAGATGTACGAACACCTGCCGCCTGACGATCAATCATTTCAGCGGGGGGCGCCGTTTCATTACCGGAAACCGCTGCGAGAAAGGTCTCGGGAAAGAAAAAGTGCAAAATCAGATGCCGAACCTGTTCGACTACAAGTTCCACCGGTATTTTGACTATACGCCCCTGGAGGAATCTGAGGCAAAACGCGGGGTTATCGGAATCCCGCGGGTGCTCAACATGTATGAAAACTACCCGTTCTGGTTCACCTTCTTTACAAAGCTCGGGTTCAGGGTCGTCCTGTCCCCTGCTTCCACAAGAAAGATCTATGAGCTGGGCATCGAGTCCATCCCAAGTGAATCAGAGTGCTATCCGGCAAAGCTGGCGCACGGGCATGTGCAATGGCTCATCAATGAGGGAGTGAAGCATATCTTCTATCCTTCCATTCCTTATGAGCGCAATGAATTTGAGGATGCAAACAACCACTATAACTGCCCGATCGTCACATCATACCCGGAGAATATCAAGAACAACATGGATCCGATCGTGCATGGGGAGGTGGACTTTATCCACCCCTTCCTCTCCTTCCAAAGCGAGGAGACAATCTCCTACCGTCTGTCTGAGGAGCTTGGCAGCAAATTCTCCCTCACGGACAGTGACATCCGCTCTGCTGTCCACGACGCATGGAATGAGCTGGCAGCGTGCCGGGAAGACATGCGCCGCAAGGGCGAGGAGACGATCAAATTTTTAAATGACACGGGCAACCGGGGGATCGTCCTCGCCGGGCGTCCGTACCACATTGACCCCGAAGTGCATCACGGCCTGCCGGAGATGATCACTTCATATAATATTGCTGTGCTGACCGAGGATTCCGTCTCCCACCTTCATCAGGTGGAGCGTCCTCTTAACGTCATGGACCAGTGGATGTATCACTCCCGGCTGTATGCGGCAGCCAACTATGTCAAGACAACAGAGAACCTTGACCTGATTCAGCTCAATTCCTTCGGATGTGGGCTGGATGCGGTCACAACCGACCAGGTAGCAGACATCCTGACGGACTCAGGCAAGATCTACACTACCCTGAAGATCGATGAAGTCAACAACCTGGGGGCGGCAAGGATCCGTGTCCGCTCCCTGCTTGCCGCGATCCGCGTGCGTGAGCAGAAGAATACGGAACGCAAGATACAGCCCGCTTCCATCACAAAGGTGCCGTTTACGAAGGAAATGCGCAAGACGCACACCATTCTCTGCCCGCAGATGTCTCCGGTCCACTTTGAGCTTCTGGAACCCGCCTTCAAAGCTGCAGGGTACAAGATCGAGGTCCTTCCAAATGACAACAAACAGGCAGTGGACATGGGGCTGAAATACGTAAACAATGACGCATGCTATCCGTCCCTCATTGTGGTGGGGCAGATTATGGATGCCATCCTTTCCGGAAAATATGACACAGACAGACTGGCTGTCATCATAAGCCAGACCGGCGGAGGCTGCCGTGCCTCCAACTATATCGGATTCATCCGCCGCGCCCTCAAAAAAGCGGGATACGGGCATATCCCCGTAATCTCCATCAACTTGAGCGGCCTGGAAGGGAATCCGGGATTCAAGATCACGCTGCCGCTGGCGGTCCGTTTGGCATATGCGGCAGTATTTGGGGATATCTTTATGAAGTGTGTCTACAGGATGCGTCCCTACGAGGCTGTTCCGGGTACAACGAACGCAATTCACCGCAAGTGGGTGTCTGTCTGCCAGAAGTTCGTCTCGGACGGATACCCGTCACGCCGGAAATTCAAGAAGCTCTGCCGTGACATCATACAGGACTTTGACAACATTGAAACACTGGATATCAAAAAACCGCGTGTCGGCGTGGTAGGCGAGATACTCGTCAAGTTCCTGCCGGCTGCCAATAACCATCTGGTCGATCTGCTGGAAGCAGAAGGAGCCGAGGCGGTAGTGCCGGATCTGATCGATTTCATGCAGTACTGCTTCTACAACCAGAACTTCAAAGCATCCCATCTGGGATTTGCGAAGAGAAAAGCGATGATCGGCAACCTGGGAATCCGTGCGGTAGAATGGCTCCGCTCCCCGGCGACGAAAGCGTTTGCCGAGAGCAAGCACTTTACCCCCCCTGCCCACATTGAGGATCTGGCAAAGATGGCTTCCGAGATCGTATCCATCGGGAACCAGACCGGTGAAGGATGGTTCCTCACCGGCGAGATGCTCGAGCTGATCCACAGCGGTGCGGGAAACATCGTGTGTACGCAGCCTTTCGCCTGCCTGCCAAACCATGTTGTAGGCAAAGGTGTCATCAAAGAGCTGCGCCGCCGCTATCCGCACTCCAACGTTGTGGCGATCGATTTTGACCCCGGCGCAAGCGAGGTCAACCAGCTCAACCGAATCAAACTGATGCTCTCCACCGCATTTAAAAATCTCGAAGCAGAAAACAGCGAAAATGCGGAGGCTGCAGCGGATAAAAATGATTCAGGAAATACGGTAAAAACAGAAAATGTGGACTTTTCTGAAAATGTCCCCGGCATTTCTGACGGGGACAACAGAAAGAAAGAGACCGCATAAACGGCAGCGCCCCGTGGATAATAAATCCATAGGGCGCTGCTTTCGTGCCTGCTCCTTCTCCTTTTAACTCTGCCCCCTTACTTTAGTCCCGAGGCATTATGGCTCATATCTATAACTTCTTTTACATTGAAATAAACCACTTCGTCTTTTCTCTTATAGTCTGAAATACTATTATAGAAAAACTTCATATAAAAACCTTTTTCGACATTGATCTGTTTTTCCTTTTCCATCTTATTAAACTGTGCGGCCACATCATCTTGCAGAACATAATAGATGTCGGTCGCCCCATAGAAGTCATAATCCACATCTTGTTCCCGGAATATAATCTGGTTCTCGCTGTGTTCAGCCGACAGGCAGTGAGCCGTCATGACATCTTTGCCCGCATCATAAAATGTGTATAGAGTTCCTGCTATGACAAGGCATAACAAAAGTACAGAAACTGCGGTTATAATCCACTTCCATTTATCCTTTTGTGCTTTTACTTTAATTTTGCTCTCTTCCTTCATCCCATCACTTCTTTATGAGTTATTCATCTATTCTTTATACAAATGGTACATTCTCGAATCAATGTTTTATATTTCGTGCACTTTATGGATTTCATTGAAGTTTAGCTCATAATAATAAAATAAAAATAGGAGAAGATACTATGAGTCTCCTGACTCATAATATCTTCTCTCCAGTTAATCTATTCCTATACAAGACAATAGATTAAGTATAATTAATAATAATTATACCCTAATATTATAACAATATATAATATTCTTTATAAACCTCGCTTGAACTATTAATTGGTCTTTGGTAAGTTTTTACTTTAATATTTCTATTATAGTTATCCAAGATTTCATATCCTATTACCCGCACATTACTAAATTTGTGCGGCGGAAAATATGAAATGTATACTCGGTCAATATAGATGATTGTATTATTTGCTTCCTGAAAGGTATAATTAACAGTTATTTTTACTCCATTACTAAATGTCACAGTGCGAGAAGATTTCATAATCGAACGTGGAGTCACCTCTGTTATTGTCGAATTATCCGACTTGTCAGCAGCTTTTACATTATAACTTGTAATAAAAGGTAATAACATAGAAAAGCACATTATTGCTATAATGACTTTCTTACTTGATCTTCGCATAATAGTTCCTCCTAATAATTCAAATCTGAAACATCATGGCTCATATCAATCAGTTCTCTCACATTCAAATAAACTGCTCCGTCTTTCCTTTTGAAATCTGTCATTTCATTGGAGGAGAATCTCATATAGAATCCATCCTCAAGATCAATCTCCTTATCCTTCGCCATCTCATAAAGTTCCGTTGCCACATCACCTTCTGCAACATAATAAATATAGATGGTTTCATACAGATTATAGTCAACGTCCTGCTCCCTGAGAAGGATCCTGTTTTCCTCTTCTTCAACCAGCCTGCAATGGACGATCCACACCCCCCATCCCTTCCTGTAAAGGTTAAATAAAATCGCCCCTCCAACTAGACACAACAGAATCGCAACGACAGCTATTATTTTCCACTTTCCTGCTTTCATGCCCCTCCTTCCTTATCCCTGTTCCTTTTATCTATCTATATCATATCCGCTACAGTTTGTTTCGTCAATATCACAATTTCTCACAATTTTTTATAATACTTTTATGCATTTTTTACAATATTCATATTTTGTACAAAAATATCCATACGATACATATTTTTAATAATCGATTCCGATACAAATCGCACCGTTTGAATATATTTTGCCGGAAAAGAACTCTGTACATACTGATATATCTATATGCCCTGCTGATAGAGAAAGAAAGCTCCCCCGAAGAGCCCCATAATGATGCCCGCATATCCCCCGGCGCACACGATCCCTGAGAGTGCTCTGACAATATCAGTGCCCGAAATCATGCATACTATAATCCCTGCCAGTACTCCCGCACATGTCCATCCGATGATCAGCACAGGAAGAAATATTGAGACAGCATGGCTTCTGTCCATATACCGGTTGATAAAACTCCATAATCCTCTGTACATTCTGATACCCCATTTCATAAGTCCGTCGTTTTCAGGTTCTCCTTATTATAGGTTCAGAGTGTAAAATCTATGCTTCTCAAACTGCTAATTTTATGTAAAGGAAGGGTTTCCTGTGAAGGTCAGTCCTTATTCATCCCCGGCGCATTTCAGGATAATATCCGCCGCTTCCTCCGGCGTCTGTGCCAGGAAGTCCGGAGAGGCTTTCTCCATCTCTTCCCGGCTTCCGTACCCGTACAGAACTCCGAGAGAATATATCCCGGCTTTGCGGGCTCCTTCTATATCATAAATCCGGTCTCCAACCATCATGACGCCCTCCCTGTCTGTAATTTTCATGGACGTGAGGGCGTATTCGATCACTTCCCATTTATCTGTCCTCTTTCCGCTCATAAGCGCACCGCCTATAAAGTCAAAATACTGTGCGAACCCGTAATGGTCTGCTATGATTCCGGCATATTTTTCTGCCTTTGAAGTGGCCATCAAAATATGAAGCCCTGCTTTCTTTATCTGCTGCAGCATCGGGATAATCCCGTCATACAGACGGTTTTCAAAGATCCCTTGCTCGCTGTAATATTCCCGGTAGACGTCCACCATCTTCAGGGATTCCTCTTCCGTGATCCCGCATACCCTCTGAAACTGTTCATGGAGCGGCGGTCCGACAAAAGAGCGGAGCACTTCCCCGCCCGGCACATCTTTTCCCGTTTTCCTGAGCGCATATCTGACGCTGTTCATGATTCCCTGACCGGAATCTGTAATTGTTCCATCCAGATCGAATAATACGGTATGAATCTTCATCTTCTCTAATAACTCCTGATTTTATCGTCTTCTTCACTCTGCGTGTTCACGATCTTTCGTATCACCACATAATATCCATAGTCATCATTCACTTTGATATAGACCCGGTCGCCCTCCCTGTGCCCGAGTATCGCCTTTCCTATCGGCGATTCAATGCTGATGCGGCCGTCCAGGGAACTGCCCCTGACAGAAGTGACCAGGCGGTATGTCTCCACCTCGTCATCATCCTCACAGTACAGTTCTACTGTATTGTTGAGCCCCACTTCGTCGTCTTTCGAGTGGTCTTCCACAATGACAGCGGTTTTCAACATCCTCTCCAGATAGCGGATTCTGCTCTCATTTCGGTTCTTTTCCTTTTTGGCAGCATGATACTCGAAATTCTCACTCAGGTCGCCGTGGGACCGCGCTTCCTTCACCGCCTCGATAAGTTCTTTCCTCTCTACCAGCTTGCGGTGTTCAATCTCTTCCTGAATCTTTTCAACATCACTTTTTGTCAGCTTTTCACGCATAACAATCCTACCCCCTGCTATGACAAAAGACCCGGTCTGGCCGGGCCTCTCGTCTGTATTCTTTTTCCCTTTTGCTTCCGGAACCTATGCCTTTACGAGAAGGGATTTGCCTGTCATTTCTTTCGGCTGCTCCATCCCCATCATCTCGATCAGCGTCGGGGCGATATCCGCAAGGCATCCGCCCTCTCTTAGGCTGTAAGCCGGGTCTGCATTTACAAGGATAAACGGCACCTGGTTTGTCGTATGTGCGGTGAACGGCTCTCCCGTCTCTTCGTCAATAAGCTGCTCGGCATTCCCGTGGTCAGCGCAGATAAACATCTGCCCATCCACCTCTCTGATCGCCTCAACCGCTCTGCCGACGCACTCGTCAACCGCCTCAATCGCTTTGATCGCAGCGGACTCGACTCCTGTATGCCCTACCATATCCGGGTTCGCAAAGTTGATAATGATCACATCGTATTTATCAGATTTGATCGCCTCAACCAGCTTGTCGCACACTTCATATGCGCTCATCTCCGGCTTCAGGTCATATGTCGCAACCTTAGGTGATTTTACAAGGATCCTGTCCTCACCCGGATTCGGCTCCTCTACGCCCCCGTTGAAGAAAAATGTCACATGGGCGTATTTCTCAGTCTCTGCGATCCTTGCCTGCCTCATGCCATGCGCTGCCAGAAATTCCCCGAATGTATTGGTGATCTCTTCCTTTACGAATGCAACCTGCTTGTTCGGGATCGTCACATCATATTCCGTGAAGCACACATAGGTTGTCTTCACTCTTTCGCCCCTGTCAAATCCCGTGAACTCATCGTCGCAGAAAGTTCTTGTGATCTCCCTTGCCCTGTCTGGGCGGAAATTAAAGAAGATCATGGAGTCGCCGTCTTTCACAGTCGCTGTCGGAGCCCCATCTTTCATCACGACCATCGGCTCCACAAACTCATCTGTCTTTTCATTGTCATAGGATGCCTGGATCCCTCCGACAGCAGAATCCGCCTCTACTCCCTCGCCTTTTACAAGCGCTTTGTATGCTCTCTCCACGCGGTCCCAGCGATTGTCCCTGTCCATCGCATAGTAGCGTCCTGCCACAGTAGCCACCTCGCCGACGCCGATCTCTCTCATCTTTGCTTCCAGTTCTTCTACATACTCTTTTCCCGATGCCGGAGGCGTATCACGTCCGTCCAGGAAACAGTGTACATATACTTTCTTTATCCCCTGTCGCTTTGCAAGCTCCAGAAGGCCGTAAATATGCGTGTTGTGGCTGTGCACGCCGCCGTCGGATACCAGTCCCATCATATGGAGTGAAGAATCGTTCTTCTTCACATTCTCACATGCCGCCAGAAGCGCTTTATTTTCAAAGAAATCGCCATCCTGGATCGCCTTTGTGATTTTAGTCAGGTCCTGATACACGATGCGCCCTGCACCCATATTCAGATGCCCCACTTCAGAGTTTCCCATCTGTCCCTCCGGAAGCCCTACTGCCATCCCGCTGGCATTTCCCCTTACAAACGGACACTTGGCCATCAGCTTATCCATCACCGGCGTGGCAGCCTCTGCGACAGCGTTGCCGTGTTTGTCGTTTCTTAAGCCGTAGCCGTCTAATATCATCAATACGGTTGGTTTTTTACTCATATCCATATCTCCTTTATCTCTACATTTGGACCTTGTCCCGCCCATTATTGTACCCGCTTTTTACAGTTTTTGCAAGTATGTGGGGCTGCTACAGAAAATTTACGGGAACTCCTGCCTTCCAACAGGTCCCTCCGGCGGGCAGACAAAAGGGCAGAGAAATAATAATGTTCCTCTACCCTGGATTTCTATGTCTCCGTAGAACGAAATGGTTCTACTTCTCGTAGCACACGATGCGCCCGAAATCAGCCTTAAGGGATGCACCGCCTACAAGTCCTCCGTCTATGTCCGGCTGTGCGAACAGCTCTGCGGCATTTCCTGCGTTTACCGATCCGCCGTACTGGATGCGGATCGCTTCTGCAGTAGCCTCGTCATAAACTTCGGCAATACACTCGCGGATACCCTTGCAGACCTCCTCCGCCTGCTCTGTCGTAGCTGTCTTGCCTGTTCCGATCGCCCAGATCGGCTCATAAGCGATAATCATCGTCTTAGCCTGGTCAGCCGTAACGTTCTGCAGTCCTACCTTCACCTGCTGGCGGATGAAGTCCATCGTAACGCCCTGCTCTCTCTGCTCCAGCGACTCACCGCAGCACATGATCGGTGTGATGCCGTGCTCCAGTGCCTTAAGGACTTTCTTATTGACGTCTTCATTCGTCTCTTTGAAGTAATCTCTTCTCTCAGAATGTCCGAGAACCACATATTTCACTCCCGCATCCACAAGCATTGCCGGGGAAATCTCGCCTGTATAGGCTCCGCTCTCTTCAAAATACATATTTTCAGCGCCGACCTCAATATTGGTTCCCTTCACTGCTTCTACAACCGGTACAATATCGATTGCCGGAACACAGAATACTACGTCAACCGCCTCGTTTGCCACTAACGGCTTTAATTCCTCGACGAGTGCGACCGCCTCGCTCGGAGTCTTGTTCATCTTCCAGTTTCCTGCAATAATTTTCTTTCTTGCCATTTTCTTTTCTCCTGAATAAATAGTTTAAGGTAATTTAAGGTATCTTCCCTCAACTAACCTCGCGCTTATAGCGCTTGCTAAGGTTCGGGAAGGACCTCGCACTAAGTTCAGCCTGCGCCTTCGGCTTGGATTCACTAAGTTGCTTTCGGCCTACTTATCGTTGGCTGCTGCTACTCCCGGCAGCTCTTTTCCTTCCAGAAATTCCAGGGAGGCTCCGCCGCCTGTGGAGATATGTGTCATCTTATCCCCGTATCCGAGCTGGTTTACTGCTGCCGCAGAATCACCGCCGCCAATGATGGTAACTGCATCTGTCTCTGCAAGCGCCTTTGCAACAGCTTCTGTACCGGAAGCGAATTTCGGCATCTCAAAACATCCCATCGGTCCGTTCCATACGACTGTCTTTGCTGTCTTTACCGCATCTGCATAGAGCTTTGCTGTCTCCGGTCCGATATCAAGACCCATCCAGCCTTCCGGAACCTCTCCCATCGCCACAACCTTTGTGTTGGCGTCATTGGAGAAATCGTCTGCAATAATCGTGTCAACCGGGAGAAGGAGCTTCACTCCTTTCGCCTTTGCCTTCTCGATCATGTCGAGGGCATACTGGCAGTAATCCTCCTCAAGGAGGGATTTGCCCACGCTTCCTCCCTGCGCCTTGCTGAAAGTATAGCACATTCCGCCGCCGATGATCAGAGTATCTACTTTTTCAAGCAGGTTTTCAATCACAGATATCTTACTGGAAACCTTTGACCCGCCAAGGATGGCAACAAACGGCCTCTGAGGATTCTCGACCGCATTTCCAAGGAAATCGATCTCTTTCTGCATCAGATATCCCACAACTGCCGTATCAACATAATTTGTCACGCCGACGTTGGAGCAGTGTGCCCTGTGGGCTGTTCCAAACGCATCGTTTACAAAGACATCGCAGAGGGAGGCGAGCTCTTTGCTGAACTCCTCGCCGTTCTTTGTCTCTTCTGCCCTGTAGCGTGTATTTTCCAGAAGGATTACATCCCCGTCCTTCATCGCCTCAACAGCCGCCCTGGCGTTTGGTCCTACTACCTCCGGGTCTGCCGCAAATTTCACTTCCTGCCCGAGAAGCTCAGAAAGCCTTACCGCCACCGGGGCAAGGGATAATTCCGGTTTCGGCTCTCCCTTTGGTTTGCCAAGATGAGAGCAGAGGATCACCCTGCCGCCGTCAGCGATCAGCTTCTTGATCGTGGGAAGTGCCGCAACAATGCGGTTCTCATCTGTGATCTTTCCGTCGATCAGCGGGACGTTGAAATCGCATCTTACGAGGACTCTTTTTCCCTTTACATTAATATCATCTACTGATTTTTTGTTGAGCATTGCCATTGTCATTGCCTCCTGTTTTCTTCTTAATACACAATTGCAAGAAGGGGTCCGGTCCTACAATAAGACCGGACCCCATTGTGAGTCATTTTATTCGGAATAGCTTCCGGATTCCTGTGCCTGTCCGTACGGGAATTAAGCCTCGAGAAGTTTTCCAAAGTATTTGATTGTTCTTACCATCTGGCTTGTGTAAGAGTTCTCGTTGTCATACCATGAAACAACCTGAACCTCTGT
>CALWMN010000006.1 GCA_944381935.1 uncultured Mediterraneibacter sp.
GCAATCACAGCAGGAATGGTAAAAGAATTAAGAGAGATGACAGGCGCAGGCATGATGGACTGCAAGAAAGCTCTCACTGAGACGAATGGTGATATGGATGCTGCAGTTGAGTTCCTGAGAAAGAACGGACAGGCTAAGGCAGAGAAGAAAGCCGGAAGGATTGCGGCAGAAGGTATCGTTAAGACTGTTGTAAGAGATGACAAAGTCGCAGCGATCGTTGAGGTTAACTCTGAGACAGACTTCGTTGCAAAGAACGATGAGTTCCAGGGATTTGTAGATGAAGTTGCAAATCAGATTGTGGACAATGCGCCGGCTGATATGGATGCATTTATGGCAGAGGCATGGGCATCAGACTCATCCAAGACAGTAAAGGACGCCCTTGTCGAGAAGATTGCAGTTATCGGAGAGAACTTGAATATCAGAAGATTTGAAAGAGTAGAGGCTGAGAACGGATGCGTGGTATCTTACATTCATGGCGGAGGACGTATCGGCGTCCTCGTAGTTGCTGATACAGACGTGGTAAACGATGAGATCAGGACATGCCTGAAGAACGTAGCGATGCAGATTGCAGCGATGTCTCCGAAATATGTATCCCGCAATGAAGTGTCTCAGGAGTTCATGGACCATGAGAAAGAGATCCTTCTCGCCCAGGCGAAGAAAGAGAATCCGGAGAAGCCGGATAACATTATTGAGAAAATGATTATCGGACGCCTCAACAAAGAAATGAAGGAAATCTGCCTGCTCGATCAGGTATACGTACAGGACAGTGACCTTACAGTTGCCAAGTATGTTGATAAAGTTGCGAAAGAGAACAATGCAAAGATGACGGTTACGAAGTTCATCCGTTTTGAGACCGGAGAAGGTATCGAGAAGAAGCAGGAGAACTTTGCTGAGGAAGTTGCAGCACAGATGGCTGGAAACTAAGTGAATCAAGTCCGAAGGACGCAGATGAACTGTAGTTGGAAGCTATGCAGCGTTGCTTAACGAACCGGGCCTGAAAGGCGAAGGTAAGGTTAGCAACAGTCGCATGGGAATGTAATTTCCTAAAACCAAAGGTGCGTAAAGCCCTTGAAAATCCCGTAAAACGGGCATTTTCAAGGGCTTTTTTGCGTTCTATAAATATATGGCTTTTGCCAGATTTAAAGAAAGAGAGGAAATGTCAATGAAGAATGATGACAACAAGACCAAAGATGTAAGAAACACTGTAAATCTGATTTCCGGAGTCTATACACTGCCCTTGATCGAAAAATTGTTTTCCAATAGCCAGAAAATCTCGTGAATGGACGGATCAGTTTATGGTGGATCCCATGTTCTTTTAGCACACGCTGGAATATAGTTAATGTCTCCTTGCCGGAAGTGGAAAAACGTTTTGTGAACTCCATGCCATTGTCAGTCTGAACACATTCAATGGGCATGGGGAAACGCTGGGCCAGATGCCTAAGGAATTATAGGAGAAACTAGCAGAGTACATTGACCCGTTAACGGGTGAGACGGAATAAGGGAGCACTGAAAAAGCCCTCAACGGGGGCGGCTGGGAATGTGGTGCAGATGGCAGACCTCAGTGCGCCTTCCGGGCGCAATACTCCCCCTACTGGCTGTCCCCATTCCAAACGAAACTATCCACAATACTTTGGGCCGCTTCAAATATATTTTCATTTTCTGTGCCGGAAAAACTTATCACCTGGACTAAGCAAAAGCCATAGTCCTTTAAGATGTAATTCTGTTGCGTGATTGTACCGTCCGCTTCAATCGTAAAAGTATAAAGAATATAGCCCCGGGCTGTATTCGAGCCGCTTCCGCTCAGTTGGGCGCCTTCATCATTGCCACTCATCTGGATCTGCATCGCGAGCTGACGCATGATTGCCTCGCGAAATGATACATGGCCATCTAAACTATATGGGCAATCCCCCACACTGATGGAAATATTGTCTGGACTCGCATCATCCTCATGCCCCTCCTCCACATAGAACATCATTCCACTTGCGGAATATTCATCGGTTTCGATCCAGCCATCGGGCACTGTATAGGTTCCAGGAAAGGCGTTATCCTCTACTACCTGATCCTGCTCCGCAGCGGGGCTTTCCGGATCTTCTTCTATCTGATTTGCAACAGGGCGGTCCGGCTCGCTTAAATTGCTGTCACTGCCAATGCTGCATCCGGTCAGAAGCAACATGATTCCCAGACATAGCAATAACCATTTTTTCATTTTCATGTCCCCCACGATCTTTAATTTCTCATTATTTTCGTTTCCTCCTGACACTTTGTCCAGAAGTGCTATTCCTCCAAATAGAGGATGGCCGCCACGGTGAATATTGCTTCCCTGCCATCGCACGCAGAAATTTGATATGTACAGCGGCACCTTCTTTTCCAATTTCGTTCATCCAGCAAAATCCCTTAAACAGATGTTTTTATTATACTGATATACTGGGTTTCTGTCTACCTTATAGCGGAAACCGTCGTCTGCTTGCCGGAAATCGTTGTCTTAGGCAGAGCATCCGGGGCGCCTGCCGCAATACCGGCAAGCCTTGCCATTTACGGGATGGGAAAAACCTGTATAAAATGCGAGAAGAATAAAAAGTCAGGGTACATTTTAATATTTCAGAAACAAAAACGAAACGTTTTTCAAGTAAATGATATCTATTCTTATATCATAAAAACAAAAGAAACATTAGGAAGGAGAAAAAACTATCATGAAGAAGAGTAATTTTGTGGCAATGATCTTAGGGACGATCGGAGGGATCCTGTTTGCGCTTGGGATGTGTATGGCGCTGATTCCCGAGTGGAATACGTTTAATCAGGGAATTGTACTGGGTGTGATCGGAGCAGTTGTGCTGCTGATCATGGTCCTTGTGTGGAGAAAGATGGAGAATAAAAGTCCGGTCAAGCTGTCAGGAAAAATGATAGGAACTGTTCTGCTGGGAATCGTGGGAGCACTTACTCTTGGAGTTGGGATGTGCCTGACGATGGTATGGGGCAATATGATCATTGGGATCATAGTTGGGATTGTTGGAATAATCCTGCTTCTGTGCCTGATTCCTCTGACAAAAGGACTGAAATAGAAAACAGAAAGAAGAGAAATGCCATTTTGAATTGCCGGAGACGTAATTTGAAATGGTATTTTTTTAATATTACTGGAAGGAATCAGCTCTAAGATGGTTATTTGAAAAGAAGTTCAGGTATTTAAGAGCAGCATTTGGAACGGACAGGTTCAGGGGGGAGATTGGCGCCCTCTTTTCCATATTGAAAAAGAGAAGGGCAGAAATATGAAAAGACGCCTTCTGAATATAGAAAAGAGAAAAGAAAACATTAAAAGCTCGGCGGAGTGATGGCAAAAATCACTCTGGAGCTCACATCACGGGTATTCTCCCACAGATGATTAACCCCCGGCAGTATTTTCACGCAATCTCCCTGCGAAAGTTCAAACATCTTGCCATCAAGGTGGATTGTGACATCCCCTTCGATCACATACGCCACCTCTTCTCCCACATGGGATTTTTCTTTAACGCTGGTGACAGATCTGGGCGGGATCTCCATCAGACAAAGCTCAATACTTCCGCTCAGGTCAGGGGTCAGCAGATCGTAGATCACGCCATCCTGCACGCTTCCCAGCCTGATATAATCCCCCTTTCGTACAATCAGTTCCTCTGAAACAATGCTGCTCTGAAAGAATTTAAACATCGGCACCTCCAGTGCCGCTGCAATTGATTTTAATGTGTTGATTGACGGATTTGCCGTATTGTTTTCAATCTGGCTTAACATCGACGGGGTAAGCCCTGCCCGTGATGCCAGTTCGCGAAGGCTGTATTGCCTCATGTTGCGAAATTCCTGAACTTTTGCCCCTAAATTAATGTCTTCCATGCTTACCTCCCCTGAAGAAATACAATGTGATTTTCTGTTCAATATTTTATCAGCTTTCCATTGCATATGCAATGTAAGATTAAAAGCCTTTCCGGGACGGTTGGTCCCAAAAAGCAGAAAAAGTTTGTCTATTCTGCACAGAATCCATATAGAAATTTAATATAATTTAACGATTTTAAATTTTATTAAAGCGTGTTTATTGACATTTAACAATGTTTAACTTAATCTAACTTTAAACAAAGAGTGCAGAATGAAATGAAAAAGAAAGGAGAACAAAAAATGAATGCACAAAAATATATCGAAAGCGATCCGGTTATCAAACGAATATCCGAGAAAGAAGAGACGGCATGGATCAATCCGTACTTTCTTCCGTTTGCTGATACGGATGCGCTGTGCCAGCTGACCGTATCTGATGCTGATATTGAAGATGCGAAGAAACGTCTTGACAGGTTCGCCTCTTTTATCCGCAAGTGTTTCCCGGAGACGGAGGAGACAAACGGGCTGATTGAATCTCCGCTTGAGTTAATTCCGTCCATGCAAAAAAAGCTTGAGGATACATATCAGTGCCAGATTCCCGGCCGTCTTTTGCTGAAAATGGACAGCCATCTTGCCATTGCAGGTTCTGTAAAGGCACGCGGAGGCATTTATGAAGTGCTGAAGCACGCGGAAGACCTGGCTCTGGAGAGCGGGCGTTTCACTGAGAAAGATGATTATGCGAAACTGGCTGAACCGGATATGAAAGAATTTTTTGGAAAGTATACCGTCCAGGTGGGATCCACTGGAAATCTCGGATTATCAATCGGGATTATGAGCGCGGCTCTGGGATTTAAAGTGAAGGTCCATATGTCGGCGGATGCAAAGCAGTGGAAAAAAGATCTGCTCAGGAGCAAGGGAGTAGAGGTTATTGAGTATGCGGATGATTATTCCAAGGCGGTAGCGGAAGGAAGAAAGCTGTCAGATCTGGATCCTATGAGTTATTTTGTCGATGATGAAAAGTCCGTCAATCTGTTCCTGGGGTACGCAGTGGCAGCGAAGAGGCTGAGGACCCAGCTAGAGGAAAAAGGAATCGCTGTTGATGAGCAGCATCCGCTGATCGTGTATATTCCTGCCGGTGTCGGCGGGGCTCCGGGGGGAGTCGCATATGGTCTTAAGCGGATCTTTAAAGACAACGTCCACTGTTTCTTCACAGAGCCGACACAGTGTCCCTCAGTGCTCCTTGGGGTCGCGACCCAGGAGTTTGAAAAAGCAAATGTCCATGATTTCGGTATCTCAGGGATCACAGAGGCAGACGGGCTGGCGTGTGCAAGCCCTTCCGGTTTTGTCACCAGAATCATGACAAACCTTCTCTCCGGAGAGTTTACAGTGGAAGATGGAAAGCTTTATGATTATCTCCGTCTTCTGTACGCTTCTGAAGAAATACAGATCGAGCCTTCGAGTTGTGCGGCTTTTGCCGGTCCGTGCGGACTGCTTCACTATGAAGATTCCAGAGAATACTGCCGCAGGCACGGACTGACGCAAGAAGTGTTGGATAATTCCGTACAGATTGCATGGGCGACCGGCGGAAGGCTGGTTCCCGAGGAGATTCGGAAAGAATATCTGGAGACCCATATCTGATCAGGAAGTGACAGGAAAGGAGAACGATATGAACGAAAATACATTGATCATTGTAGGACTTGCCCTCAGTGTTGCAGTTCTTGTATTATGCACTGTAAAATTCAAGATTCACCCGTTTTTTGCGCTGATTGCCACCACCGTTGTCTTTGCTGTTATTTCCGGTATGAATATGGAAGATATGCTGGAAGCCTTTACCAGTGGAATGGGAAGCACCATGGCGGATATCGGGCTTGTGATTGCCCTGGGAACTGTAACCGGCGCCCTTCTGGAGAAATCCGGTGCCGCGGAAACTATGGCACAAAGTATATTAAAGCTGACCGGAAAGAAACATGCCGCCCTGGGAATGGCAATCACCGGCTATTTTGTATCGATTCCGGTATTCTGTGATTCAGCATTTGTACTTTTGAGCCCTATTGCAAAAAGAATTTCAAAAGATACAAAGATTTCCATGACGACTATGGCGATCTCACTGTGTATGGGACTTCATGCAACTCATATGTTTGTGCCGCCTACACCGGGACCGCTTGCTGTGGCAGGTATCCTGAGCGCAGACCTGGGGTATGTCATTCTTTTCGGGGCACTGGTTTCGATACCGATTACGCTGGTAGGATATCTGGGCGCCATAAAAGCAGGAAAGAAATATAACTATATACCGAAAAATGTAGTCGAGGTTCCGGAAGACCAGAAGCTCCCCTCTGCGATGATGGCATTTCTTCCGATCGTTGTGCCGATTCTGCTGATGCTGATTAAGACGATCGGTGAAATGGCAGGATTAAGCGGTATTGTTCTGGCAGTGTTTTCCGTACTGGGAACACCGGCGGTTGCGCTTATGGTGGGACTGATTATTGCAGTCATCGGATATATTACGATTTTTCCGGATGATAAAGAAGCCTGGGGATTTGACGGAGTTCTGGCAGACGCCCTGAAAACGGCAGGGCAGATCGTCCTGATCGTGGGCGCAGGAGGCGCTTTCTCAGGAGTGCTCAAAGCCTCTCCGCTCCAGGATCTCCTGACAAATGCGTTTTCTGGACTGACGATCGGTATCCTGGCGCCGTTTGTCATTGGATTTATTTTCCGTACCTGCGTAGGTTCTGCCACTATTGCGATGGTGACGGCAGCTACTATGATCACTCCTCTGATCGACGTGCTTGGATTTGGAAGTCCGATGGGAAGAGTAATCGCCATGCTGGCATGTGCAGCGGGCGGTATGATGGTATTTCATGGTAACGATGATTTCTTCTGGGTAACAGCTACCACTTCTGAGATGGATACGTCCATTGCATATAAGACAATCCCTGTTATCAGTGTGCTGCAGTCTGCTACGGCACTGGCAGTGGTGTTTGTACTCAGCCTGATCTTCCTGTAAGATAGAGACAGTATCCGTGTATGCTGCCGGTTGGCAGTATACACGGATGTTCTATTGACAGAAAAATCCTGGAATAGTATGATTTTGTGGAAAACCATATGCAAAGGATATTCGGAAAATGACATTAACTCAACTGAACTATATCATTACGATAGCGGAAACGAAATCGATCAATAAGGCGGCTGAGAAACTTTATGTTACCCAGCCTTCTCTGACCGGGGCGGTGAAGGAACTGGAAAAGGAACTGGGGATCATCCTGTTCCACCGAAGCGGAAGGGGCGTGACCCTGACAAATGACGGGGCGGAGTTCCTCCTGTACGCAAAACAGCTCTACGCACAGTATGAAGGGCTTTTAGAGAGGTACGGGAAGAACGGGTCGCTGAAGAAAAAGTTCGGCGTTTCAACACAGCACTATTCGTTCGCCGTGAAGGCATTTGTGGATATGGCAAAGGAATTTGACATGTCAAAGTACGAGTTCGCGATCCGGGAGACGAAGACCGGAGAAGTGATCCGGGACGTGAGCACGATGAAGAGTGAGATAGGGGTTCTGTACCTGTCGGACTTTAACAGGAAGAACCTGCAAAGGCTGATGCGCTCGTCAGGCGTGGAGTTTCATCATCTGATCGACTGCAAGGCGTATGTTTATCTGTGGAAAGGGCATCCCCTTGCCGGAGAAACATCGATCCGTTTCCAACAGCTTGCGGATTACCCCTGCCTGGCATTTGAGCAGGGGGACAACAGCTCCTTTTACCTGGCGGAGGAGATCCTCTCTGAGAACGAATATCCGCAGATCATCCGTGCAAACGACAGGGCGACCATGCTGAACCTGATGGTGGGACTAAAGGGGTACACCCTCTGCTCCGGGATCATCTGCGAGGAGCTGAACGGGGATAACTTTGCGGCGGTTCCCTTCCAGGACGATGAGGAGAATCACAACAGTGTCATGGAAATCGGCTATATTACGAGGAAAAATGCGATTTTGAGCAGGATGGGAGAAATATATGTCGGCGCATTGAAGAGATATCTGGCTATAGGATGAACCTATAGCCAGATATCTCTTTTGCGTATTAGCCAAAGCAGGGCGGATGTGGTAGGATAAGACCCAGAGAAAAAGAAATGGCCGATCCGGCCGGAAAGCGAGGAAATAATCATGACAGATATCAGAAATTCAGACAGCTGGGACTTTGAGACAAGACAGATCCATGCGGGCCAGGAGCAGCCGGATACGGCTACAGGAGCAAGGGCAGTGCCGATATATGCCTCCACATCCTTTGTGTTCCGGGACTGCAGCCATGCGGCTGACCTGTTTGGTCTGCGGGAGGAAGGAAATATCTATGGAAGGCTGACCAATCCGACAGTGGATATATTTGAAAAAAGAATCGCTTCACTGGAGGGCGGATCCGCGGCTGTGGCGACAGCATCAGGGGCGGCTGCCATTACATATACGTTCCAGGCTCTTGCAGGAGCAGGGGAACATATCGTATCGTCCAGGACGATTTACGGAGGCACCTATAATCTGCTTGCCCACACGCTGCCGCAGACAAGCGGTGTCACCACAACCTTTGTCGATCCAGATGAGGAGGGGGCGTTTGAAGCCGCGATACAGGAGAATACGAAAGCGATCTTTGTCGAGACGCTGGGGAATCCAAACTCTAATGTGGCAGATCTGGAAAAACTGGCAGAGATTGCCCACAGACATGGGATCCCGCTCGTGGTGGATTCTACATTTGCCACGCCCTATCTGGTAAGGCCTGTCGAGTACGGAGCGGATATCGTGATCCACTCCGCCACAAAGTTCATAGGAGGGCACGGGACGGCGCTCGGGGGCGTCATCATTGACGGCGGGAAATTTGACTGGAAGGCTTCAGGGAAATACCCCTGGATCTCAGAGGCGAACCCGGCATATCACGGGGTATGCTTTTCGGAGGCTGCACCGGCTGCCCCGTTTGCTGTTTACATCCGGGCAGTGCTGCTTCGCGACACAGGAGCTACCTTGTCTCCCTTCCATGCATTTCTCCTGCTGCAGGGACTGGAGACACTTTCCCTCAGAGTGGAGCGGCACGCGGAAAATGCGGGGAAACTGGTCAGATTCCTGGCAGCGCATCCGCAGGTGGAGGCAGTCCATCATCCGTCTCTTGAGAGTGAATCTACCCACGCCCTGTACGAAAAATATCTGCCCCGGGGCGGCGGCTCTATCTTTACCTTTGAGATAAAGGGGGATGCAAAGACGGCGCAGAAGTTCATCGATAACCTGCCGATCTTCTCCCTGCTTGCAAATGTTGCGGATGTGAAATCTCTTGTGATCCATCCTGCCACTACGACCCACAGCCAGTGCACGCAGGAGGAACTCCTGGAACAGGGGATCCTTCCGAACACGATCCGTCTGTCTGTCGGGATCGAGAAGGCAGAGGACCTGATCCGGGCATTAGAGGCAGGGTTCGAGGCAGTGAAATAACACCGGCTCCCTGCTGCATTTTACCTTTCGGCACTGCCGCTTTTTGGATAGCTCCCCCGGTGCTTCCCGGGGGAGTTTCCGTATTTTCTCTTAAAAATCCGGGTGAAGTAGGAAAGGTTGTCAAATCCGCTTTGCTGCGCCACTTCCAGGACAGTCAGATCGGAGGTGCGCAGAAGCCTTTCCGCCATCGTCAGACGATAATCGTTCAGATATTCGATAAATCCGCTTCCCATACGTGCTTTGAAAAATTTCATAAAATGTGATTTGCTGTAATAAGTTACCCTTGCCATATCGTCAATTGTGATATGGTCGGCATAGTGCTCTTCAATATATTTCAATATGGTCTTGAGCTTTTCCAGTGTTTTTGACTCAATGGCAGGCTCCGCCGCCTCCTTCAGGCGGTGGGTGATCAGGAGGAAAATAAATTGAAAGAGATATCCTTTTACCGCGAGCTGATATCCTTCCGGGGTCGTGCCGCAGAGAAGATCGATTTGCCGGATATATTCGGACGCTTCCCCGTAATAGGAGAGTGCCGGGGTGATAAAAGTATCCACAGGGAGACGCCCGGTCATGAGCGGGGTTATGAATCTGGCTGCGCACAGGTCGTTTTGTCCTGATATCAAAAGATCGGGTTTCAGAATGATATTTTCGTACTCCATAGAGCGCCCCGGTTCCTGCTCGATGGAATGGAGGCGCCCCGGACGGATGAGGACGATATCGCCGGCAGAGACATTCTGCCTTTGAAAGTCCACGGAGACGATTCCCCTGCCTTTCTTGATCACGATCAGCTCTAGCTCGGAATGCCAGTGTGCCGGGACCTGGGTGAAGTCAAGGGGGATCGAGCAGAGATAGGTCGTGTAGGGGAAATCGGAGGCAGTGTGCGCCTTTGTTTCGTGATAGTTCTGGTACTCATTCAGGTTCATAGCGTCCAACAGCTCCTTTCAGTAAACGCAGGATCCAAATAATGATAGTATTGTACAATAAAATGAAAGTATTTTGCAAGAAATATAAGAGAAAGCGTATTAAAATGCAGTATAGAATAACAGGAATCAACTGGGAATGGTTTTGAAAGGAGATGTACCATGAATATTCAGGAGAAGTTATCACAGATTCTCGCAAAAGAGATCGCACAGGCGTCCAATGAAGAAATCTATCACGCGCTTATGGCGATCGTGCAGGAGATGGCGTCGGAGAAGGAGCGTACAGACAGCAGGAAAAAGCTGTACTATATTTCGGCGGAGTTCCTGATCGGAAAGCTTCTTTCCAACAATATGATCAATCTTGGCATCTATAAAGAGGTGAAGGAGATCTTGGAGGCGAACGGAAAAGACATCGCACAGATCGAGGAGGCAGAGCCGGAGCCATCGCTTGGAAACGGCGGACTGGGCCGTCTGGCAGCATGTTTCCTGGATTCGATCGCGACACTCGGGCTTTCGGGAGACGGCATCGGCCTGAATTATCATCTGGGACTGTTCAGGCAGGAATTTGAGAACCGGCTCCAGAAAGAGACGCCGAATCCCTGGATCGAGGAGAAATCCTGGCTGAAAAAGACGGATGTGACATACCCGGTGGATTTCGGGGGACTCAAGGTCAACGCCAGAATGTATGACATTGAAGTGACAGGATACAACAACCAGACAAATAAGCTTCACCTTTTTGATATCGATTCTGTAGATGAGTCGATCGTCGGGGACGGGATTGATTTCAACAAAGAGGACATCCAGAAGAATCTGACGCTCTTCCTCTATCCTGACGACAGCGATGAGCAGGGAAGGCTTCTGCGCATCTACCAGCAGTATTTTATGGTCAGCGCAGGCGCCCAGCTTATCCTGGATGAGTGTACTGCGAAGGGATGCAGCCTGTACGACCTGCCGGATTATGCGGTGATCCAGATCAATGACACCCATCCGACCATGGTGGTCCCGGAGCTGATCCGTCTCCTTGTACAGCGGGGAATGGATATGGATGACGCCATCGATGTGGTTTCCAGGACCTGTGCTTATACAAACCATACGATCCTTGCGGAGGCGCTTGAGAAGTGGCCCGTAACTTATCTGAAAAAGGTTGTTCCGCAGCTCATGCCGATCATCGAGGTGCTGGACGATAAAGTGAGAAGAAAATATGAGGATGAGAGCGTCACCATCATTGACAGAAATGACACGGTACACATGGCGCACATTGACATCCACTACGGATTCAGTGTAAACGGTGTTGCCGCGCTCCACACGGAGATCCTGGAAAACTCCGAGCTGAACAATTTCTACAGGATCTATCCTGAGAAATTCAACAACAAGACGAACGGCATCACATTCCGCCGCTGGCTGATCCACTGCAATCCGCTCCTGACAGACTATATCGACAGCCTCATCGGGGAAGGGTACAGGAAAGACGCGGCAGAGCTTGAGAAACTGCTCGCGTACAGGGAGGACGATGCCGTACTGGGGAAGCTTCTTGAGATCAAGCGCAGGAACAAAGAGGCGCTGTGCGCTTACCTGAAGGAGACACAGGATATTGACATCAGCGCGGACACGATCTTTGATATCCAGGTGAAACGTCTCCATGAGTATAAGCGCCAGCAGCTCAACGCGCTCTATATCATCGACAAGTATCTTGAGATCAAGGCGGGAAAGATCCCGGCATCCCCGGTGACTGCGATTTTCGGAGCAAAAGCGGCTCCGGCATATGTGATTGCAAAGGATATCATCCATCTGATCCTCTGCCTTCAGGAGATCATTAACCGTGATCCAGAGGTAAACAAATACCTGAAGGTCGTCATGGTTGAGAATTACAATGTGACAAAGGCAGGAAAGCTGATCCCGGCATGTGACATTTCCGAGCAGATTTCCCTTGCATCCAAGGAAGCCAGCGGGACGGGAAATATGAAATTCATGCTTAACGGAGCGGTCACGCTGGGGACAGAGGATGGCGCAAATGTAGAGATCCACGAGGCTGTAGGCGACGATAACATCTTTGTCTTCGGGGCATCCAGCGACGAGGTGATTGAGCATTACGCGAAAGCGGACTATGTTGCGAAAGATTATTATGAGAACAATGCGGCGATCAAAGAGGCAGTCGACTTCATCACAAGTGACAAAATGCTGGAAGTGGGCCAGAGGGAGAATCTGGAGCGCCTGCAAAAAGAGCTCATCAACAAAGACTGGTTTATGACGCTGCTTGATTTCGATTCCTACAAGGAGACGAAGGAGAAAGCGCTTGCCGCTTATGCAGACAGAAAGGCATGGGCGAAGATGATGCTTGTGAATATCGCAAAAGCAGGATTCTTCTCATCCGACAGGACGATCGAAGAGTACAACAAGGATATCTGGCATCTGTAAAAGGATGCCTCAGGATTCCAGAAAGGAGACTAAGATGCAAAGAGCAGGCGGAATTTTAATGCCCGTATTTTCACTTCCGTCCAAATACGGGATCGGATGCTTCTCGAAAGAGGCGTACCAGTTCGTTGACAAATTAAAAGAAGCGGGACAGAGCTACTGGCAGATCCTGCCACTGGGACCGACCGGATACGGTGATTCCCCGTATCAGTCCTTTTCCACGTTTGCGGGCAATCCGTATTTTATCGATCTTAAGACGTTGACGAAAGAGGGGCTTCTGACGAAAAAGGAATGTAAGTCCTGTGATTTTGGAGATAAACCTGACAAGATCGATTATGAGAAGATCTACCGTTCTCGGTTCAAAGTGCTGAAGAAGGCGTATGGAAGGTTTGAGAAAACCGGGGATTATGAAGCCTTCGTAAAGGCCAATGCATACTGGCTGGAGGATTATGCGCTCTATATGGCGATCAAGGACAGCCGGGAAGGCGTAAGCTGGAAGGAGTGGGAGGCTCCGCTGCGCGACAGGGACGGGGAGGCGCTGGACCGGGCGAGGCAAGAGCTGCGGGAGGAGATTGATTTCTACCGCTTCCAGCAGTACGAGTTCGGCAAACAGTGGAAGAAGCTCCACGCATATGCCAATGAGCAGGGTGTGAAGATCATCGGGGACATCCCGATCTATGTGGCGTTTGACAGCGCAGACACATGGGCGTCGCCGGAACTCTTCCAGTTTGATGAGAACAATGACCCCACCGGGGTGGCAGGCTGCCCGCCGGACGCATTTTCCGCTACAGGACAGCTCTGGGGCAATCCGCTCTATGACTGGGATTATCACAGGGAGACAGGATATGAGTGGTGGATCCGCCGCATCGATTATTGCCTGAAGCTCTACGATGTAGTGAGGATCGACCATTTCAGAGGGTTTGACGAGTATTATGCGATTCCTTACGGGGATGAGACTGCGGTGAACGGAAAGTGGATGCCGGGACCGGGGATGGATCTGTTCCATGCGATTGAGGCAAAACTTGGCAGACCGGATATCATCGCGGAGGATCTTGGGTTTCTGACGCCGAGCGTGCTCAGGCTGCTAAAAGACAGCGGATTCCCGGGGATGAAGGTGCTCCAGTTTGCGTTCGATGCAAGGGAGTCCTCCAACTATCTTCCCCACACCTATCCGACAAACTGTGTCGTATACACGGGAACCCATGACAACGATACGACGAGAGGCTGGTACCATGAAGTCGGAAAAGAGGCAAGGGATTTTGCCAAAGAATATATGTGCAAGCCGAGACTGGACGAAGACTCGCTTGTGCATGACTTTATCGCTATGGCGATGAGCAGTGTGGCAGACCTGTGCGTGATCCCGATGCAGGATTACCTGAACCTGGGAAGCGAAGCCAGGATCAATACCCCGTCCACCCTGGGCGGCAACTGGGTCTGGAGGATGGAAAAGAAGGCGTTCTCGGATGAGGTTGTCTCTGAGATTGCAAGGGTGACGAAGCTGTATGGAAGGGCGCCTGAACTCTCGGAAGAGAGAACAGAAAAAGAAGAGCAGTAAAATTTTCAGGAGAGCATCCGCATTTTGCCGATGTTCTCCGTTTTTCCCCTATGCAAAGAATTTTGACGCCGAAAAACTGCCGGTGTCAAGGAAAACGGATGGACATTCAAACTGGGAAACTGAGGGTTCCCAAACAAAAGGATATTAAAGAATTACTTGTGTTTACCTACTTGCAAAAAATATTACCATTTTAAGAGATACTACATAAACGTGTTGGTATCTCTTTTCCATTAGCGTGAGACATAGCTTATCTAAAGCAGAAGAAAATGCGGATAACTCTTAAGAATTATTAAGAATTATGAAGAAACATTGACGTGTAATAAGATGTTTGATAGCATGCAGTTAGAAACTACTAACTAAAAAGAGAAAGGAGGGGAGTCCAATGCAAAATAGAAATCTTAGAAATATTGTGATACTAGTTTGTATATGTTTGCTTTCAACACCAATAGCAACTATTATTTCCGATTGTATAAGCGAAACTACTACTGAATACGCTATAAGCAGAATTTATAATTATTCTTGGAGCATTAGATTTGCGTGTCTTATGCTAGCAATGTATTTTGTTTTTGACAGAAAGGAGCACTAATTTATGAAGAAAATAGTATTATTCTTGTTAATAACGGCCGTAATATTAACTGGGAATACTCTAAGTGTTAATGCAGAAGAAGCAAAGCAAGAAAATTTACCTGATAGTGAAATTGTTGAAGAATTTGATGTTTTTAATACAGACATTACTGAAGAAATACCCGATATTCAAGCAAGAAGTCGTATTACATATAAAGTAACAAAATTAAGCCGAACCAGCGAAATAGGAGCATATACAGGACAGTCTGTTTCGGGCGATCCAGGTGTAACTCTTTCTTTAAGTCAAATGAAATCTACCTCTTTCTCAGCAAGTTCTAATGTTGCGTGGAATGTGAAAGGAAAAGCTCAAGCGACTTTAGGCTTTAATTTCACCAAGAGTTATACAATAGGACATTCAGGTTCACGCAAAGTTCCTAATACATATAATGGCAGAAAAGTTAAAAGAGCTGAGCTGAAAGCTTATAGATTATACGATAAACATACTTTTAAAGTAACATGGACAAGTATTCATGTAAGAAAACCTCAATATTATGGTACATATTGGGCAAAAAAACCAAGTGGTTATCATTATAAAATGGTATACTATTATAAATAGTTCATCATAGACAGTAAGTAATCCATTCACGGCGGCTGCCGAAGGCATAGAGCCACGCTAGCTTGGTGGCGAGGGAATGGTTCGCTTCGTCTGTAAGCGGGCCTATGGCGAGCGATTATCAAGTCCCCGTTAGTTGTCACATTTTTCTCAAGGATATCATTGACTATGCTGCCAGTTCCAAAGCTTCATAGTACTGCCTGAGCTTTATCTATAGGAGGAACCCCACCACCATTGGCAGTACAGATACATGGGCGTTGCCGGAACTCTTCCAGTTTGACCGGAACAATGACCCCACCGGGGTGTCAGGCTGTCCGCCGGATGCCTTTTCCGCTACAGGATAGCTCTGGGGCAATCCGCTCTATGACTGGGATTATCACAGGGAGACAGGATACGCAGTAAAATTTTCAGGAGAGCATCCGCATTTTGCGGATGTTCTCCGTTTTTCCCCTATGCAAAGAATTTTGACGCCGAAAAACTGCCGGTGTCAAGGAAAACGGATGGACATTGCGCGGCGGATATGGCAGGATAGTGTTGTCGATGTACATGGACGAAAAAAGCAGGAAAAGGAGAGGTTACTTTATGGAGATAGGAAAGAAACTGAAAAACGCCCGCACAGGCCGGGGATTTACACAGGAGGATGCGGCAGAGGCGGCGGGAGTCTCCAGACAGACAATATCAAATTGGGAAAATGAGAAATCCTACCCCGATATTGTGAGCGTGATCAGACTGAGCACGTTTTATTCTGTCAGCCTCGATGAACTGCTGAAAGGAGATGAGGAAATGATGGGACATCTGGAAGAAAGCACCAATGTGGTGAGCAGCAACAAAAAACTGATCGCGGCTGCTGCCGCCAACATTGTCGTGCTGGCTTTGCTCATGATACTCAGCGGAGTGCTCCCCGATAATAAAATTCTTCTTGTCGGTGCATTCACATTATCTTGCGTCGGCGCAGCTGCTCTGCTCTATCAGATCATAAAAAAGATATAAATATCAGAGGAACGTAAAAAGAAGGAGGAGATAAGATGGAACGATTTTGGATACTTGGCGCGATATGTTCCGCTTTTTTGATAGTGGGGGCAGTGCACACGACATGGCAGATATATAAGATTGTGGGGCTGGACGCAAGGTCCAGAGGATTGAAGCATCCGAAACTGTGGGGACTGCTCTCTGCCAGCGGAAATAATTCTTCAGGGCTGATCCTTTATCTGACGGGAAGAAGAAAATATCCTGTTATCCGCCAGACACAGGAGGAGAAAAGGGAGATGGAATCCAGAAAAAGAAGGGCAGGAGTCGGACTTGTGTTCCTCGCAGCCGGCGGAATCGGACTTGCCGCAATCGGAATTTTATTAGGATAGAGGTCATCCGAAGAATATACTGATCAATGACGGGACTACGGCCCCGATCAGGAAGAAGAGAGCCGCGATTAGGGAAATAAACCTTACGGCACTGGTTTTCCTGTCCTGACGAATGGGGGCCGGGTTCCGTTTTTCCGTGCTTTTTGCCCCGCCCTTGTCTGCATATGTCATATCGTCTATGATTTCCAGCGCCCTGCTTACATCATTTTCGTCCACATAGACTGTCTCGCCGAAAATAGAAGTCCCCATATAAATATTCAGATAATCCCCGCTCCCTTTTGATTCGGCATAAGCCGGAATCCCTTGCCGGTTCAGCGCTTCTACCAGCATGTCCGCCTCGATCCGGTCCGGGCAGGAATAGACTTTGACAGGTTTCATTCCTTCCATAATGCATTTCTCCTTTTTTATATATATTATAGTCTATGGGATTGGAAGCTGCAATGAAATCTGGTATGATTATGGAAAAACAGGGCAGAGGGGAAGGAGGAGAAGGATTATGGAAAAACTGTTATACGGGGTGGCTTACTACGATGAATATATGCCATATGACCGGCTGGATAAGGATGTAGAGATGATGAAAAAAGCCGGGATCAATGTGGTCAGGATCGCGGAGTCTACCTGGAGCACATGCGAACCACAGGAGGGAGTTTTTGACTTTTCCCACGTAGAGCGGGTCATGGATGCGATGGAGCAAGCCGGGATCTCTGTGATCATCGGAACACCGACTTATGCGATTCCCACCTGGATGGTGAAGTCCTACCCGGATGTACTTGCCACTACGGTGAACGGGCGCGGAATCTACGGGGCGCGCCAGATTATGGACATCACACATCCGGTCTACCGGTATTATGCTGAGAGAGTGATACGGAAACTGATGGAATGCAGTGCATACAGGGAATGTGTCATCGGCGTCCAGATCGATAATGAGACAAAATATTACGGAACTGCGGGAAAAAACGTACAGGAGCAATTTATCAAATATCTCCGAAATAAATTCCATGACGACCCGGATGCGCTCAATGCAGAGTTCGGACTGGATTATTGGAGCAACCGGGTCAATGCATGGGAAGATTTCCCGGACGTCAGGGGAACGATCAACGGCAGCCTGGGGGCGGAGTTTGAGAAATTCCGGCGTCTTAAGGTGGAAGAGTTTTTAGGCTGGCAGGCAGAGATTGTAAAAGAATATTTGCACGACGGCCAGTTTATAACTCATAACCTTGACTTTGAATGGCGGGGATATTCCTATGGCGTCCAGCCGGATGTGGACCATTTCCGTACCGCAAGATGCCTGACTGTCGCGGGAACGGATATTTACCATCCGAGCCAGGATAAGCTGACGGGGGCTGAGATTGCGTTCGGCGGCGACATGACGAGAAGCCTGAAGCGGGACAACTATCTGGTGCTTGAGACAGAGGCGCAGGGATTTCCGGGATGGACGCCCTACAGCGGGCAGCTCCGCCTGCAGGCATACAGCCATATCGCTTCGGGAGCCAACAGCGTGATGTACTGGCACTGGCACTCGATCCACAATTCCTTTGAGACATACTGGAAAGGACTCTTAAGCCATGACTTTCAGGAAAATGAGACTTACCGGGAAGCGTGTGTCGTGGGGAATGAATTTCAAAAGGTGGGAGGGCACCTTGTGAACCTGAAGAAGAAAAACGATACGGCGGTCCTGGTGAGCAATGAGGCGCTGACGGCGCTGAAATGGTTTGGGATCGAGGCGGTTTCCGGGGATAACGGGAAAATCATGTATAATGATGTTGTCAGGTGGGTTTTCGATACCCTGTACCAGATGAATGTCGAATGTGATTTCCTCTTCCCGGAATCAGAAAATATAGAGGATTATAAAATGGTCGTAGTACCTGCCCTCTACGCTGCGCCGGAGGAACTTTTAAGGCGTCTGGACCGGTATGTGAGGGGAGGAGGTACCCTGGTGACGACTTTCAAGACCGGATTTGCCAATGAGAATGTGAAGGTCAGCCATGAGGTGCAGCCGCACATCCTGCGGGAATGTATGGGGTATCGGTATGACCAGTTCACATTCCCTGTAGATACGGGACTGCAAGGCGAGATCGCGGCGGCGGATAAAAGTGAGAAGGCCCGGGTGTTCATGGAACTCCTCATATCGGAGGGGGCGGAGGCCCTGGCGTCTTATGACCACTATAACTGGAGCAGGTACGCGGCAGTGACGAGAAACCGCTGTGAAAAAGGATATGCGTACCATATCGGATGCATGACGGATGCGGGATTCCTGAAAAAGGTTTTCCTGCGTGCTCTCTCAGACGCGGGGATTAAGAGGGAGACAGAGTGCGAGTTCCCTCTGATCGTGCGGAAAGGAGCCAATGATATGGGGAAGACTGTCCGGTTTTATCTGAACTACTCCGGGGTGGAGCAGACTGGGATCCCCGTGTGTGCAGACGGAACAGACCTCTTCTCTGAAGAGGAGGTAAAGAAAGGAGGTAAGATCACAGTTCCGGCGTGGGGACTGCGGATAATGGAAGAATAAAACAGGGAGATTGACTTATATGCCGGAAGCGGATATAATGCTTATAGATAATTATTATCAATTACGCCGGGACAGAGTTTTTCTGTTTCCGGCGCTGATATTGCAAATTTTCAATACAAAGGATGAGGCATATGAGACTGAAAGAAGGAAAAAACAACCATACGTATCTTGTCGAGGAGATCCACATTGAGCTGAATCTGGAACGCAGGCTGGAGGCGCTGGGGCTGACGGAAGGGTCAGAGATTACCATTCTGAACAATGACAAGAAGGGAGCCCTCACGGTACGGTTTAGAGGGACCAGGTTTGCTTTTGGACGCCGCATCGCGGATAACATCATTGTAAGGGAGGCGGAAGCATGAGTGGAAAAGTCATTAACGTAGGTTTTATTGGAAATCCGAATTGTGGAAAGACTACCCTGTTCAATGCCTATACGGGGGCGAACCTCAAAGTTGCCAACTGGCCCGGCGTCACCGTGGAGAAAAAGGAAGGAAAGACCTTCTACAAAGGACAGGAGTTCAAGCTGATCGACCTGCCGGGGATCTACAGCCTGACCTCCTACACAATGGAAGAGAAAGTGTCCCGGGAATGTATTATGAGCGATGAGGTGGATGTCATCGTAGACGTGGCGGACGCGTCCTGCCTGGAGCGGAACCTGTACCTGACGCTGCAGCTTATCGAGCTGGGAAAGCCGGTTGTCCTTGCCCTTAACATGATGGATGTGGTGGAAGAGCGGGGCATGGAGATAGATCTCCACCGCCTGCCAGAGATGCTGGGGATCCCGTGCATTCCGGTTTCTGCGAGAAAGCGGAGCGGACTTGAGATATTGATGCATGCAGTGGCGCATCATAAGGAGTACGAGAATCCCGGTCCCTTCATCCATCATCACCCGGACAAGACAGGGCATCAGCATAACCACCACAGCGAATATGCTATGGTGTACAGCGACCAGATTGAGGATAAGATCGACCTGGTCATGGAGCAGTTCCGGGAAAAATATCCGGATATGAAAAACATGCGCTGGCATGCCATTAAGATGCTGGAGCAGGACGCCGCAGTAATGGAAAAATATCCGATCAATGCGGAGAAAATTGTGGACCGCAGTTATGAGAAGGATATCATCAATGAGAAATATGACTTTATCGAAGAGACGATCGAGGAAGTCCTTGTAAACAAAAGCGAAAAGGAAGAACGCACGGACCGGATTGACCGGTATATGACCGGGAAATGGCTGGGACTGCCGATCTTTCTTGTGATCATGGCGCTGGTGTTCTTTCTGACTTTTACAGTGGGAGATTGGCTGAAAGGATATTTTGAGACAGGACTTGACATGCTGACCGGTTTCGTGGGCGGTGTGTTTGAATCGGCGGGAGTATCCCCGGTGTTGGAATCCCTGATTGTAGATGGAATCATTTCCGGTGTGGGCGGCATCCTGACGTTCCTTCCCAATATTTTTATTCTGTTCCTGGCGCTTGCATTTCTGGAGGACAGCGGGTATATGGCAAGGGTCGCCTTTGTCATGGATGACATCATGGGACATCTGGGACTTTCGGGAAGGGCATTTCTCCCGATGCTGCTGGGATTCGGATGTTCTGTGCCTGCCGTCATGGCGTCCAGGGCGCTGGAACACAGGAAGGACCGGCTTAAGACAATCCTTGTGACACCTTTTATGTCCTGCAGTGCAAGACTGCCGATCTATGTGCTGTTTTCTTCCATGTTTTTCGGGAAATACGCCATGATCGCCTGCTATTCCATGTACCTTCTGGGAATTGTTGTGGCCATTGCCACAGCATATATTTTATCGAAGATGGACGGCAGTAAGGCAGAGAATGAACTGCTCATTGAACTGCCGGAATACAAGGCGCCCAATGCGCGTACCATTGCGGTATATGTTTGGGAGAAAGTGAAGGATTATCTGACAAAGGCGGGAACCGTCATCTTCCTGGCCTCCATTATCATGTGGGTTCTTCTGAATTTCGGGACAAGCGGATATGTGACGGATATCTCGGAGAGCTTCGGATCTCTGATCGGAAAGGCAATCGTGCCGTTCTTTGCCCCGCTGGGGCTTGGATACTGGCAGATCGTGGTTGCCCTGATCGCAGGGATCGCGGCAAAAGAAGTGGTAGTCTCAAGCTGCAGCGTGCTTTTTGGCATCCAGAATATCACCACGTCCCACGGGATGGACAGCTTTGTGGCTCTTTTGGGGACGATGGGGTTTGGGGCGGCAAATGCCTATGCCCTGATGGTGTTCTGCCTGCTGTATGTGCCGTGTACGGCGACGATTGCTACGATCAACAGAGAAGTGGGGAGCAGGAAGCTGACGCTTGGCATTATCCTGTTCCAGCTTGCGACAGCATGGGTGGTAAGTTTTATCGTCTACCATATTGCACGTCTGTTCCTGTGACGGGAATCTCCCTCCAGCAGCAGGAAAAGGGCAGGGAGGGACGTCAGTATTGTATGCTTTTGAGCAGGAGCCCTTTCGCTTCGGCAGGAGCTCCTGCCTTTTCGCTTCCCTCAAAGATGCGGGGGATGCTGCCAGGCGTGCAAAGTCCTCTTCCTGTTTCGAGCAGAGTTCCGGCGATCCTGGCAGGCATCTGGCGGAGAAAGTCGTCGGCTGTAATCTGGATTATGATATGCCCGGGTTCCCGGGCAAAGCGGATATCAAAGATGTCCTTCACTGTCCCTTTCTTTTTCTTCCCGGAAGAGAAGGGACGGAAGTCGTGCCTGCCAACCAGAAAGGCAGACGCTTCCTCCATCCGGGAGAGGTCAGGGGAGGGGAAACAGTGCCCTTCATAATCCGATGCAAAAACGTCATAGACGCGGGAGGTGCAGACCCGGTATTCATACGTGCAGGAGAGCCTGTTTATGTCGGCTCGGAAGCGTTCCGGGGCTTCTTCCGCGTGTAAAACGGCGATGTCCCGGGGAAGATACCGGTTGAGCAGGGAGCACATCCTATCACAGGGAAGCGTGCTGTCTGTATGGAAGCTGACAGTCTGTGACAGGGCGTGTACATGTGCGTCGGTTCTTGCACCTGCGTACAGCGTGACATCCCCGCCTGTCAGCCTGCGCAGAGTCTCTTCTATTTTGAAGGACACAGTGCGCCGGGCGCCGTCCTTTTCGGGACGGCTCCAGCCAAGATACCGTGTCCCGTCATACTGAAGGGTCAGTCTGATGTTTCGCATAATCGTCTCCTTGTAATATGTTCTGTGACCATTTTATCGGATGTTTCAGGAGATGTACAGAAGGATTTTCTGAATCGTGTCCGGATGTTTTTGCAAACAGGGATTCCGAAGAGCGGGAGATCATGCTATAATTTTCAACAGGATGAAAAATGCTTTAAGAGAGATTGGAGACAGAAAAATGACAGAGGAAAGAACAGTACAGGATTCTTTGGTAGAAACCGTGCACATGATAAGACCGAACCATTTAAATGCGGCGGGACGCCTCTTCGGCGGCATGCTGATGCAGTGGCTTGACGAGGTGGCAGGGCTTGTGGCAAAAAGGCACACGAGGGCAAATGTGATCACTGCGTCCGTCGACAACCTGAGGTTCATTCACGGGGCATACGCAGGTGAAATGGTTGTCATAATCGGGAGAGTGACTTATGTGGGAAACACTTCGATGGAAGTCAGGGTGGATACCTATGTCGAAAACCTGGACGATGGAAAGCGCCATCCGATCAACAGGGCATATTTTACGATGGTTGCCCTGGACGAAAAGGATAGGCCAAGGCGTGTCCCCCGTCTGAGGATCAGCACAGAAGAAGAGAAGGCGGAGTGGGAGGCGGCTGAAAAGAGGCGCACGATGCGGATGCAGAGGAAGGCGGAAGGCTTCTGAGGGACGGGATCACTTTCGCCTGGCAGACAGCAGCCTGCCGCAGGGGAATGTCCTGCGGCAGGTTTTTGCTGCAAAGCGGGGATTGTGATGTTTACGGTGTTCCCGGTTTCATATGTTTTTGAAAGACAGAGCTGGTCATGCGGATCGTCTGATCGATCTGCGCCTGCTCTTCTTTTGTCTTTCCCTCCTTTAAGATCTCAAGGATCAGGGATACTTCATCAGGTGAGAATTGGATCCCCTGCCGGTTTGCACTTGTAATGAGCGCCAGCATGACGGGGGCAAGGTCACGGCCTGTCTTTCCCTGCGTATGGGATGCTGCCATTTTGATCAGTTCCAGCTTCATCGGGTCGATGTTTTTCAGAGCCGGGTTGTTCATCCATTCGTTCATGTCCATCATCTCCTTTCGTGTTGTTTTTACTTATATCGGAAAACATTGCGCTGTACGTCTGAAACGCTTCCTGCTGTTCGGGACTCATCATCCCTGCCATGAGATCCATTGGGTTATGTGCGGTGCCGTTTCCCTCTGTATTCATCATTTCTGCCAGATCCATCATATCTTTCATATTCATGATCATATCGACCATATCGGCATCCTGAGGATCGAGATAGGGTTTCAGGCTGTTCAGGATGTCATGGGGCGGGGATGAGGCGTTCTTTTGGAAAAAACGTGCAGAAGGACCTCCAGGCATGCTGCACAGAAAGATGGTCTGCCTCAGTTCCATAAATTTAATCAGGGTCGCCAGCATACGCTGAGAGGGTGCAGGAGTGTAGGGGAGCAGCAGCTTCATCATCTGAAGCCAGGGGGATGTAACAAGCTCGTCAAAAGGCGTCATCGGGCGCGGCGGTTTCTTTTCCATAAACACTCCTGGCTGCAACGTTGTAAATATATATGTATTTCCGAATAAAAATATGACTGTGGGAAATACTAAAGCGTAGCTTTTTGTCAAAACAGGCATATTTATTATAATAAAGAAACAAAAGGGGATGAATGAATGTCCAGAAAACTGATTATCGATGGAAACGCTGTATATGAGATCGATGAAGAATGTATGCTGAAGCAGCGCATCCGGTCGGAAGAAGCCGCGGATACGGCTAAGAAAAACGGACAGGAAAAGGACCGGATAAAGCACAGTTCACCAGAACAGCATAAAGGTTAAAAAGAGGGCGTGCGGTTTCCACCGCGCGCCCTCTTTTTTCAGGACAGTCCTGACAGATCAGCATCCGCATCCGTTATTTCCGAATCCGCCGCAGCAGCAGAGGAGAAGGATGATCCACAGGCAGCTGTCATTTCCGCAGCCGTTTCCGCCAAATGTGTTTCCGCATCCGCCGCAGCAGCAGAGAAGAAGGATAATCCACAGGCAGGAAGACATACCGTTTCCGTTTTCGCATCCGCATCCGCAGTTTGTAGCAGTTAAATCACTCATGTTAAATCCTCCAAATAGGTTTATTTACAGTTTTATAGTATGCCGGGAGGGGAAAAGTGTGAAACAATTTATGCTTCCCGGAATATCCTGAAATTAAAAAGGCATATTTTATGAAATGGGTAAAGCAGACAGTCAACTATTGGTGCAATGATATTGTGAGAAACAGGTTCCAGGGAAGCGGGATCTGTGCGGCCATCCTGGATACGGGGATCAGCAGCCACCCGGATCTGGCAGGGAAGATATGCCGGTTTCGGGATTTTACGAAAAACAGTCCCGAATGTGGGGATGACAGCGGACACGGCACGCATGTGGCAGGGATTCTTGCGGGAGATGGAAGGGTATCGGGAGGCGTGTACGCTGGAATGGCTCCGCAGGCAGAACTTCTGGTCGGGAAGGTGCTAGACAGGGAAGGAAACGGAAACGTTGAGAATGTTATCAGCGGAGTGCGGTGGATCATGAGGGAAAAAGATACTTTCCATATACGGATTGTAAATATATCTGTCGGAACGCAGCCGGATCTTGCACAGGATCAGAAAGAGAAGCTTTTAAAAGAGGTGGAAAGCCTGTGGGATGCGGGCCTTGTGGTTGTTGTCTCGGCAGGGAACTACGGCCCGGGGACAGGGACCGTCGCTGTCCCGGGGAACAGCAGGAAGGTGATAACAGTGGGTGTGCCGGATATGGCGCAGCCGGCTGTCAGGTGCCGGAGGGAGAAGCTGAACTATTCGGGCAGGGGACCGACGTCAGAGTGTGTGGTCAAACCGGACGTCTTTGCTCCGGGAACCGGGATCATAAGCTGCAACAGCCGGTACCGTCTCCCCGGAGAACATCCCTATACGTCAAAGAGCGGAACGTCGATGGCGACTCCGGTTGTGTCCGGGGCAGTTGCATGCCTGCTGTCCAAATATCCTGATATGAGCAATGTGGAAGTGAAATTAAGGCTTCGGGAATCCTGCGTCAGATGTCCCGGGACGGAAGCAGGATGGGGGCTTCTTGACGTGGGGAGGCTTATGGCTATTTAGCGCAAAAGAACTGTAAAGAAAAAATACTTGACAGCATATTCCTTTTTGTGTATGATAGCAAAGGTGACAGTCATGAACGAGATATTAGAGAAAGCGTTATTATATGATTTTTACGGAGAACTGCTCACGGCGCACCAGAAGGAGGTCTATGAACAGTTCATACTGGAAGATCTCTCCCTGGGCGAGATCGCGGAGATGCAGGGGATCAGCCGACAGGGGATACATGACCTTGTAAAGCGGTGCCAGAAGGCGTTGGAAGGCTATGAGTCAAAGCTTCACCTCGTAGAGAGATTTCTCTCTGTCAGGGAGAAGGTGACGGAGATCCAGGATATCCTCGATGAGTGCGAGAAAGAGAAGAAAGATCCCCGGGATATCGTAAAGCGCATCAGAGATATCTCGGATAAGATCATAGAGGAGTTGTAGAATGGCATTTGACAGCTTAACTGAAAAACTTCAGAATGTGTTCAAAAACCTGCGCAGCAAGGGAAGGCTGACAGAGGATGACGTCAAGACAGCGTTAAAGGAGGTCAAGATGGCTCTCCTGGAAGCGGACGTTAATTTCAAAGTTGTGAAAGGCTTCATCAAAGACGTGCAGGAACGGGCAGTCGGACAGGATGTGATGAACGGCCTGAATCCGGGTCAGATGGTGGTCAAGATCGTCAACGAAGAGCTGGTGAAGCTCATGGGTTCTGAGACGACTGAGATCAGGCTGCAGCCGGGAAGCGCCACGACCGTCATTATGATGGCAGGTCTCCAAGGGGCAGGTAAGACGACGACCACTGCCAAACTGGCAGGCAAGTTTAAGCTGAAAGGGAAAAAGCCGCTGCTTGTGGCGTGTGACGTATACCGCCCTGCCGCAATCAGGCAGTTGCAGATCAATGGGGAGAAGCAGGGCGTGGAAGTCTTTTCTATGGGAGATAAGAACAAACCTGCGGATATTGCAAAGGCATCCATTGAACATGCGGCAAAGAATGGCAATAATATTGTGATCCTTGATACGGCGGGCCGTCTCCATATCGATGAAGAGATGATGGAAGAACTGCAGCAGATCAAGGAGGCTGTCACGGTCCATCAGACGATCCTGGTCGTGGATGCCATGACCGGACAGGACGCGGTGAATGTGGCAGGTTCCTTCAATGAAAAGATCGGGATCGACGGCGTGATCATCACGAAGCTTGACGGCGATACGAGGGGCGGCGCCGCCCTTTCAATCAGGGCGGTAACAGGAAGGCCGATCCTCTATGTCGGAATGGGCGAGAAGCTGTCGGATCTGGAGCAGTTCTATCCGGACAGGATGGCATCCCGTATCCTCGGAATGGGAGATGTGCTGACCCTGATTGAGAAGGCAGGGGAAGAGATCGACGAGGACAAAGCCAAAAAGATGGCGAGCAAGATGAAGAAAGCGCAGTTTGATTTTGACGATTATCTGGAAAGCATGGCACAGATGCGCAAGCTGGGCGGGCTCTCCGGCATCATGAGCATGATGCCCGGGCTGGGAGCGATGGGCGCAGGCAAGCTTCCGGATCTTGACTCGGAGGAGAATGAAAAGAAGATGGCGAGAATGGAAGCCATGATCTATTCCATGACCCCGGAGGAGAGAAGCAATCCCGATCTGTTAAATCCCTCCAGAAAGCACCGTATCGCAAGAGGCGCGGGGGTTGATATCTCGGAAGTAAACCGTATGGTAAAACAGTTCAACGAGTCGCGGAAGATGATGAAGAAGCTTCCGGGACTGATGGGCGGAAAGGGTGGAAGAAAGGGCAGATTCAAATTCCCTTTTTAACACATAGATAACACTGCCGGCAGCGGGAGAGTTTCCGTCTGGCGGTACGACAAAAAAGAATTTTAAGAAAACAAGAGGTGAAAGAAAATGGCAGTAAAAATCAGATTAAGAAGAATGGGACAGAAGAAGGCTCCTTTTTATAGAATCGTGGTTGCTGATTCAAGATCCCCAAGAGATGGAAGATTTATCGAGGAGATCGGCACATACGATCCGAACCAGGACCCGAGCGTGTTCAAGGTAGACGAGGAAGCGGCGAAAAGATGGCTCAACAACGGCGCCCAGCCGACAGAAGTTGTAGGAAAGATCTTTAAGGCAGCAGGTATTGAGAAATAGGAAGTTTTCACGGAGGTGCGCGTGAATGAAAGAGTTAGTGGAAGTGATTGCCAGGGCCCTCGTGGATAATCCGAATGATGTCCAGGTAAGTGAGAGGCAGGAAGGAAGAACCACAGTGCTTGAGCTGCATGTGTCAGACGGCGACATGGGAAAAGTAATCGGAAAGCAGGGACGTATCGCAAAAGCGATCCGTTCCGTCGTAAAGGCTGCGGCGGCAAAGGAAGACAAAAGAGTCGTTGTGGATATTGTGTAACACTGAGTGGATCAGGGAGAGGGACAGACTTCGCGGTGGATGGAGAAGCTGCCCCTTTCTTTTTCACGGAGAATACGGGAGGAAACAGGAAATGGAACAGTTTCTTCAGGTCGGAGTCATTTCATCTACGCATGGGATACGGGGCGAAGTCAAAGTGTTTCCGACGACAGACGACGCCGGACGCTTTAAAAGACTGGGGAGCGTACTGCTAGATACAGGGAAAGAAAGACGGAGGCTGGAGATACAGTCAGTCCGTTTTTTTAAGCAGTTTGTGATCGTAAAATTCCGCGGAATCGACAGTATAAACGATGTGGAAGGATACAGGGGGAAAAGCCTTCTGGTTCCCAGGGAAGATGCAGTGGAACTTGGGGAAGACGAATATTATATCGCGGATCTGATCGGGATGGATGTTCTGACAGAGGAAGGGCATTTCGGCATCCTGAAGGATGTGCTGGAGACGGGGGCGAATGAGGTCTATATCATCGACTCGGACCGCTGCGGTGAAGTCCTTGTTCCGGCGATCCGCCAGTGCATTCTGGACGTGGACACGAAGGAAAACAGGATGAAGATCCGCCTTATGGAGGGACTTTTGTAGAAGAGAACCGGGCAGAAACTGATCACCCGGGAAGGAGAGGGTACCATGAATTTTCATATACTGACACTGTTCCCGGAAATGGTGCAAAACGGCCTGAACACGAGCATTATCGGGCGCGCGGTTAACGCCGGGTTGCTGTCTGTGGAGACAGTAAATATCCGGGATTACGCTTTTAACAAGCATCAGAGTGTCGACGACTATCCCTACGGGGGCGGAGCCGGGATGCTGATGCAGGCGGAGCCGGTTTATCTGGCATATGAGGCGGTGGCGAAACGGATAGGGAGCAGGACTGCCGAAAAGAAGAAAACACGTGTGGTCTATCTGTCCCCCCAGGGGGATGTATTTACCCAGAAAATGGCGGAGGAGCTGGCGGCAGAAGAGGACCTGATCCTGCTGTGCGGGCATTACGAGGGAATCGACGAGCGCGTCCTGGAGGAAATCGTGACGGATTATGTCTCCATCGGGGATTACGTCCTTACCGGAGGCGAGCTTCCTGCGATGGTCATAGCAGACGCAGTCTCAAGGCTTGTGCCCGGAGTGCTGCACAATGATGTCTCTGCAGAGTTCGAGTCCTTCCAGGACAATCTGCTGGAATATCCCCAGTATTCCAGACCGGAGGAATGGCGTGGAAAGAAGGTGCCGCCGGTCCTTTTATCGGGGCATCACGCGAACATTGAGAAGTGGAGGAGACAGCAGTCAATCCTGAGGACAAAGGAGAGGAGGCCGGACCTTCTGGAAAGATCCCGCCTGACTGAGGAAGAAAGAAGATGGCTGGAAGAGGAGGGCGGTCTGGTCTGATGTTTTTTTAGATTAAGCCTTGAAAAACACAGAAAAATATGATAAACTACAACAGTTGTGAAAAGAAGAGCGATGGTCCTCTGGCACAAAAGGTGTTAAGAACGTCAAATATGAAGGAGGTCACACAAAATGAACGAGATTATCAAGAAAATTGAAGCAGAGCAGATAAAAGAAAATGCTCCCCAGTTCCATGTCGGCGATACTGTAAGGGTACATGCCAAGATCAAAGAGGGAAACCGCGAAAGGATCCAGGTTTTTGAGGGAACGGTCCTGAAGAAGCAGGGAGGCGGAGTAAGGGAGACATTTACAGTAAGAAAGACATCCAACGGAATCGGCGTTGAGAAGACATGGCCGCTTCACTCCCCACATGTTGAGAAAGTAGAAGTTGTCCGCAGGGGTAAAGTAAGAAGAGCAAAACTGAATTACTTAAGAAAACGCGTGGGTAAGGCTGCTAAGGTCAAAGAATTAGTAAAATAGTAACCATGAGAGGGACAATTACAGATTTGTATTTGTTCCTCTTTTGCTTATGGAAGCACTCTATGGAGGTCATATGCAGGATTTGAATTTTCGCAGGAAGCGCAGGAAGCCGGGGCGGAGGAAGCGTGGGAAAGGGAAAGAGCTCAAATTTGAGGTCAGAGGACCGAAGCTTCAGTTTGACAGACAGGGATTCCGCACAGCGGCTGCAACCGGGAGAGTGGTTCTGCCCTGGATCATAGAGATCGTAATCGTCTGCCTGTTTGCGGTGTTCCTCGTCGCAAGCTTCGGCCAGCGGGTGAGCAATGCCGGGGATTCCATGAATCCGGTTCTGGAAAACGGGGATGTTGTGCTCATAAACCGGCTCGTGTATAATATAAAAGGACCGTCAAGAGGAGATGTGGTTGCATTCCGTCCGGGCGGAGATGAAAGCACGCATTATTCAATCAAGAGAATTGTCGGACTGCCGGGGGAGACCGTGCAGATCGTGGACGGCAGCGTATATATAGACGGAGAGGAAATGACAAGCCATATTTTTGTGTCCGATATTGAGTTCGCGGGACTGGCATCAGAGCCTGTCGAGCTGGGAGAGGATGAGTATTTTGTGATCGGCGACCATGATACGGCAAGTGACGACAGCAGGATGACAGAGATCGGAAATGTGAGCAGAGATGACATTTTCGGCAAGATCTGGTTTGTCACGAATTTTGGAGAAAATTTTGGCTTTGTAAAGGACTAGGAGGGGACAGATGCATTTTCAATGGTATCCCGGCCATATGACGAAGGCACGGAGGATGATGCAGGAGAACATCAAACTGATTGACCTTATCATTGAGCTGGTGGACGCAAGGATTCCGCTTAGCAGCAGGAATCCAGATATTGACGAGCTTGGGAGGAATAAATCACGGCTTATCCTGCTCAATAAAGCAGACCTTGCCCAGGACAAAAAGAACGAGGAATGGCTGGAATATTTCAGGGGAAAAGGATATACTGCCGTGAAAGTTAATTCCAAAAAAGGCGGCGGCATCAAGTCCATCCAGTCGGCGATCCAGGAGGCATGTAAAGAGAAAACAGAAAGGGACAGGAAGAGGGGGATCTTAAACCGTCCTGTCAGGGCAATGGTTGTCGGGATTCCCAATGTAGGGAAGTCCACCTTTATCAATGCCCTTGCCGGAAAAGCGTGTGCGAAAACAGGAAATAAACCCGGTGTGACAAAGGGGAAGCAGTGGATACGCCTGAATAAAAATGTGGAGCTTCTGGATACGCCGGGGATTCTCTGGCCCAAATTTGAAGATCAGGAGGTGGGCCTTAAGCTGGCGTTTATCGGCTCGATAAAGGATGAGATCCTTCAGACAGAAGAACTCTCGGCAGAGCTGATCCGGCTGCTGGACAGAGACTATCCCGGGATCCTGGAAGAAAAATACGCGGCGCAGATGTCCGGTGGCTGTTACGATTGCCTCAGACAGATTGCGAAAAGCAGGAACTGTATTATAAGAGGGAGTGAGCTGGATACAGAAAAAGCCGCCGGCATCCTGCTGGATGATTTCAGGAACGGACGCCTGGGACGCATTACTTTAGAGAACCCGCCGGCAGACGGCTAGCGGATGAGCGCCCCGCCTCCGGGGGAGAAAGACGGCTGCTGTGCCGGGGAAGAAGGAGAAGCGGATGAGAAGTATTTTGAAGGAACTTTTTGGCTGGATCATATATATTATCATTATTGTGGGGTTTGCCTATCTGATCATCACATTTGTAGGGCAGAGGACACAGGTGAGCGGCTCCTCGATGGAGACAACGCTTTCAGACGGGGATCAGTTGATTGTAGATAAGATATCTTACCGCTTTCGTGATCCGAAGCGTTACGATATTGTTGTCTTTCCTTATCAGTACGAACGGAATACATATTATATCAAGAGGATCATCGGCCTTCCGGGGGAGACGGTACAGATCGTGGACGGGTATGTCTATATCAACGGAGAGCAGCTCAATGAGAATTATGGAAATGAGGTTATGAAAGAGGCAGGGATGGCGGCGGAGCCTGTTACACTTGGGGAAGATGAATATTTTGTCCTCGGGGACAACCGCAACAACAGCCAGGACAGCCGCGCCGCCAATGTGGGCGTCATCCACAGGAGGGACCTGCTGGGAAGAGCATGGATCAGAATATGGCCGTTTGATAAATTCGGGGTGATACGCCATGAGTAAGAGCATTGCACAGATTAAGGCCGAGCTGGGGTCTGCATCCGCAGATGAGTGGAAAGACCTCTGCAGGGAGTATCAGGATGACAGCCGCGCCGGTGTAAGAAGCCTGATTATGAAATACCGGAGGAAACAGGAAGCTCTGCAAAAAGAGAGGGACAGGCTCTTTAACATGAGGCAGTTTGAGAGGAAGTATGGACAGTATGAGATGATCTGCGGGATTGACGAGGCAGGGCGGGGACCGCTTGCCGGTCCGGTTGTGGCAGGCGCTGTCATTCTGCCGCGGGACTGTGAGATCCTCTATCTGAATGATTCAAAGAAGCTCAGTCCCTCCAGGCGGGAAGCGCTGTATGACGAGATCATGGAAAAAGCCCTCGCTGCCGGGATCGGCATGGCAAGTCCGGCACGGATCGACGAGATCAATATTCTCCAGGCGACCTACGAGGCTATGCGGGAAGCTGTAAGCCGTCTCGATCCCGCACCGGATATCCTGCTCAACGACGCAGTGACGATACCGGGGATCACGATTCCCCAGGTTCCGATCGTGAAAGGGGATGCGAAAAGCGTGTCGATTGCTGCGGCAAGCATCCTTGCGAAAGTGACGAGGGACAGACTGATGGCACAATATGAAGAGATCCTGCCGGGATATGGGTTTGCCCGGAATAAGGGATATGGGTCAGGGGAACATATTGAGGCGCTCAGGAAGCTTGGAGCGACCCCGATCCACAGGCGTTCGTTTATTGGGAATTATGTGTAAGGATATGGAAGGATGCAGGACAGGAAAAATACCCGGACTACAGGGACGGCCTATGAGCGGGCAGCCGGCTGTTATCTGGAACAGCTCGGCTATGAGATTGTACAGTACAATTTCCGGTGCAGGGGCGGCGAGATCGACATCGTGGCAAGAGACGGACAAACTCTTGTATTCTGTGAGGTAAAGTACCGCTTTAACGGGAGGAAAGGGAATCCTCTGGAGGCGGTGGATGAGAGAAAACAAAGAAGGCTGTTTTTAAGCGCAATGTATTATACTGCCCGGCATGGAGAGCAGGACAGTCCCTGCAGGTTTGATGTGATCGGAATAGAAGGGACAAAGATCGTGCATATTAAAGATGCGTTTACAGGGTGAAAGGCTGGTGGAGAGTATGGATCTGGGTCTGCATTACAAGGATGGCAGGCGGATATTGAGGGAAGCGGGGACGTCGGTCCCGTTTCTTGAATTTCCGATGCTGAAGGCGACGGGGATCGTGCGGCACGGGTTCTCCACACGTCTTGGAGGAGTGAGCAGAGGCTGCTTTGAGTCTCTGAACCTGAGCTTTGACAGGGGAGATTCCCCGGATGCGGTCAGTGAGAACTTCCGGAGGATCGGGGAGGCAATCGGCGTCCGCTGCGAGGATATGGTCCTATCCCGGCAGACCCACACGACCAATGTCAGAGTTGTGACGGAGAAGGACAAAGGGAAAGGGATCGTGCGCAAGCGGGGATACCGTGATGTGGACGGACTGATAACAGATGTGCCGGGAGTCTGCCTTGTCACATCATTTGCGGATTGTGTCCCCCTGTATTTTGTAGATCCGGTCAGAAGAGTGATCGGGCTGAGCCACTCGGGGTGGAGAGGGACAGCCGGGAAGATCGGGAAGAGGACGGTGGAACGGATGACGCAGGAGTTCGGATGCGACCCTTCCGATATCCTGGCAGCGATAGGCCCGTCGATCTGCAGGGACTGCTATGAAGTGAGCGCAGATGTCATTGAGAAATTCAGGGAGGCATTTCCAGAAGAAAGCTGGTCTTCTCTTTTCTGTGCGGGAGAAAAGGGGAAATACCAGCTTGACCTGTGGAAGGCGAACGAACAGATCTTCCGGGAGGCGGGAATAATGCCGGAACATATCGCAGTGACCAATCTGTGTACCAGATGCAACAGCAGGGTGCTCTATTCCCACCGGGCGATGGGAGAGAAGAGGGGAAATCTGTGCGCGTTTCTCGCATTGAAATAAGGGGGCTTCAACATGTTTATGACAGTGATAAAACCATTGGCACATTTTATGAGTGCGATCAGCTCGACGGATGTGACAGAGGAATCCGTCAGCGAGGTGATCGATTCTGCAACAGAGGTGACGGCGGAGGCAGGGAAAGAAGTGAATCAGTTTGTACGGCTTTTTGAGGACAATATCCCCAATATTGTGGCCTTTGGCATAAGAGTGGTTCTTGCCCTGGTCTTTTTCTTTATCGGTGGGAAGGTGATCGGCTGGATCAGAAGAATTGTGAGGCGCTCTATAGAACGGGCGGGAGCGGATACCGGAGTTGCCCAGTTCATAGATTCCCTTCTGAAGTTTGGCCTGTATGCCATCCTGATCTTTACGATTGCGACCAAATTCGGTGTGGAATCTTCGTCTGTCGCTGCCCTGATCGCTTCGGCGGGAGTTGCGGTGGGACTTGCCCTCCAGGGGAGCCTTTCCAACTTTGCCGGGGGGATCCTGATCCTTGTGCTGAAACCTTTTGCGGTCGGGGATTATATCATTGTGACCGGAGAAGGGATCGAGGGGACGGTAAAGGAAATTCAGATTTTTTACACGAAGCTTGCCACGGTCGATAACCAGACGGTTGTCGTGCCAAACAGTATTCTGACGGACAACAGCCTGACCAATGTCACGGCAAGGCCGGAGAGGCAGCTTGATCTCAAGGTCGGCATATCTTATGATGCAGATTTGAAAAAGGCAAAGTCGCTGGCCGAGGATATGCTTTTAAACGACCCGGATATTATTCAGGATGAAAGTATAAAAGTGTTTGTGGATTCCCTTGGAGAAAGTGCCGTGACGATAGGCCTGCGGGCATGGGTGTCCACAGACCGGTACTGGGGCGTGAGATGGCGCCTCCTTGAGCAGATCAAGCTGACGTTTGATGCAGAGGGGATTGAGATCCCGTACAATCAGATCACAGTGCATATGAAAGGAGCAGGACGGAAGGAACAAAAGGACTTGCAATAAACAATTACAGGAGGGTAAAAAGATGTTGAAAAGGAAAGAGTACAGATTCTGGTTCTGCACAGGCTCGCAGGACCTCTATGGGGATGAGTGCCTTAGCAATGTGGCAGAACACTCCAGGGCCATTGTGGAAAAGCTCAATGAATCCGGGATGCTCCCGTATGAGGTGGTGTGGAAACCCATCCTGATCACGAACGAGCTGATCAGGAAGACGTTCAATGAGGCAAATATGGATGAGGACTGTGCGGGCGTCATCACATGGATGCACACCTTCTCACCGGCAAAATCCTGGATCCTGGGACTGCAGGAGTACAGAAAACCGCTGCTTCATCTGCATACCCAGTTCAACATGGAGATCCCCTATGATACCATAGATATGGATTTTATGAATGAGAACCAGTCCGCCCACGGGGGCCGTGAGTTCGGGCACATCTTTTCCCGCATGGGACTTGAGAGGAAGGTCGTCGTAGGGCACTGGTCGGACAAGGCGGTGCAGGGGAAGATCGCCTCATGGATGCGCACGGCAGTGGGCGTTATCGAGAGCAGCCATGTGCGCGTCATGCGTGTGGCAGACAATATGAGAAATGTGGCAGTGACAGACGGAGATAAAGTAGAGGCGCAGATCCGGTTCGGCTGGGAAGTGGACGCCTATCCTGTAAACGAGATCGCAGAGGCGGTGGAAGACGTGAAGGCGGGGGACGTAAACGCCCTCGTGGAAGAATACTATGATACATACGACATCCTCACTGAAGGGAGAGATCCGGAAGAGTTCAGGCGGCATGTGGCAGTGCAGGCACAGATCGAGATCGGATTTGAGCGCTTCCTTGAAGAGAAGGGTTATCAGGCGATCGTGACGCATTTCGGTGATCTCGGAAGCTTAAAGCAGCTTCCCGGACTTGCCATCCAGCGCCTGATGCAGAAAGGGTACGGCTTCGGGGCGGAAGGAGACTGGAAGACGGCAGCCATGCTCAGGATCATGAAGATCATGACAGAGGGGGTAAAAGATGCAAAGGGAACCTCCTTTATGGAGGACTACACGTATAATCTGGTGCCGGGAAAAGAAGGGATTCTTCAGGCACATATGCTGGAGGTGTGCCCGACGATCGCGGACGGACCGGTCAGCATCAAAGTACAGCCGCTTACGATGGGGGACAGGGAGGATCCGGCGAGGCTTGTGTTCACAGCGAAGGAAGGTCCGGCGATCGCAACATCCCTTATCGACCTGGGGGACAGGTTCCGCCTGATCATCAATACCGTGCACTGTAAAAAGACGGAGAAACCGATGCCGAAGCTCCCTGTGGCGACTGCATTCTGGACGCCGGAACCGTCTCTTCAGACAGGGGCGCAAGCATGGATTCTCTGCGGGGGAGCCCATCATACCGCGTTTTCCTATGACCTGAGTGCGGAACAGATGGGAGACTGGGCAGAGGCAATGGGGATCGAAGCAATCTATATCGACAGGGACACCACGATCCGAAACCTGAAGAACGAGCTGAGATGGAATGACATTGCATACAGGAAATAAGGCCGCAGGAACCATACCGGCAGCGGAAACTTATTGAAAACATGCCTTTTCAACGGTATAATAACAGTGCAGCGCGGCTGATGCGGGGGAGAACAGACAGGCGCCGCGCCGAAAATGAAAGCAAAAGGAGTAAAAAGATGAGTATAAGAATCGGTATCTTAGGATATGGAAATCTGGGACGCGGCGTGGAGTGCGCCGTAAGGCAGAATGATGACATGGAGCTTGCGGCAGTGTTTACCCGGAGAGACCCCGGAAGCGTGAAGATCCTGACTGAGGATGTCCCGGTGTGCCGGATCGAAGACGTACAGGAGTGGAAGGACAGGATCGACGTCATGATCCTCTGCGGCGGAAGCGCGACGGACCTGCCGGAGCAGACGCCTGCGTTCGCTAAGCTTTTCCATGTGGTTGACAGCTTTGACACACATGCAAAGATTCCCGAGCACTACGCAAAGGTAGATGCGGCCGCAAAGGAAGGCAGGAAAGTCGGGATCATCTCTGTCGGCTGGGATCCGGGCATGTTTTCCCTGAACAGGCTGTATGCCAATGCGATCCTCCCGGAGGGGCGGGACTACACCTTCTGGGGAAAAGGCGTAAGTCAGGGCCACTCTGACGCCATCCGCAGGGTAGAGGGGGTAAAGGATGCGAAGCAGTACACCATTCCGGTGGACGCTGCCCTCGAAGCGGTGAGAAACGGTGAGAACCCGGAACTTACGACCCGGCAGAAGCACACAAGGGAGTGCTTTGTTGTCCTGGAAGAAGGGGCGGACGCGGCGAAAGTCGAGGAAGAGATCAAGACAATGCCGAACTATTTCTCGGATTATGACACGACGGTACATTTCATCAGCGAGGAAGAACTGAAAGAAAAGCACAGCGGGATTCCGCACGGCGGGTTCGTGCTCCGCAGCGGAAAGACCGGATGGGACAAGGAGAACAGCCATCTGATCGAGTACAGCCTGAAGCTGGATTCCAACCCGGAATTTACAGCCTCTGTGCTTGCCGCATATGCAAGAGCGGCTTACCGTCTGGCAGAGGAAGGCGTCTCAGGCTGCAGGACCGTATTTGACATTGCTCCGGCATATTTAAGCGCAAAGAGCGGGGAAGAACTGAGAAAGACTATGTTATAAGCAGAAAATGAGCGGCACTGCATCTGAATCCATGCGGTGCCGCAAATCATATGGGGTCCGGTACCGGTTAGAGATGGAAAAGGAGGGACAGCAGGATGCGCAGTGTAAAAAAGACCAGAGAAGAGATAGCGGCGGGACAGACTGTTCTGGGAATCGAGCTTGGTTCTACCAGGATCAAGGCAGTGCTGATCGACAGGGAGAAAACCCCGGTCGCTTCGGGAAGCTATGACTGGGAAAACAGGTATGAAAATCATATCTGGACTTATAGCATGGAGGATATCCGGGGAGGGCTTCAGGGCTGTTATCAGGATCTTATGAAAAATGTGGAGGAGAGGTACGGACAGAAGCCGACCCGCTTTATGGCAATGGGAGTCAGCGCCATGATGCACGGCTACCTCGCCTTTGATGAAAAGGACGAGCTTCTCGTGCCTTTCCGCACCTGGCGCAATACGATGACGCAGGCGGCGTCCGACGAGCTTACGGGACTGTTTTCCTGCCATATTCCCCAGAGGTGGAGCATTGCCCATCTGTACCAGGCAATATTAAACGGAGAAGAGCATGTAGAAAAGGTCAGGTTCTTTACCACGCTTGCAGGATATATCCACTGGAAACTGACGGGCAGGAAAGTGCTTGGAAGCGGCGATGCCGCGGGAATGTTCCCCATCGATACCGCAGTGAAGGATTATGATGAAAAGATGCTGGGCCGGTTTGACGCCCTGGTGGCAGGCCGGGGATATCCGTGGAAGATAAGAGAACTTCTGCCGGAGGTCCTTCTGGCAGGAGAGAATGCGGGAAAGCTTACGGAGGAAGGAGCGGCGCTTCTGGACCCGGAAGGGAACCTGGAGGCGGGAATCCCCCTTTGTCCCCCGGAAGGGGACGCCGGAACGGGGATGACGGCGACAAACAGTGTGGCAGTAAGGAGCGGAAATGTATCGGCAGGGACGAGTGTATTTGCGATGGCAGTCCTGGAGAAGGAGCTGTCAGAGCCGTATGAGGAGATCGACCTTGTCACGACGCCTTCCGGTGACCCGGTGGCGATGGTGCACTGCAATAACTGTACGTCGGACCTGAACGCCTGGATCGGACTGTTCCGGGAATTTGCGGATTGCTTTCGGCTCGGGGCAGACCTGGATGCCATATACGGAACCCTTTACAACAAGGCGCTTGAGGGGGATGCCGACTGTGGGGGACTGCTGGCGTACAATTATGTTTCCGGGGAACACATCACCGGATTTGAGGAGGGGCGCCCTCTGTTCGTCCGCTCCCCCCGGAGCAGGTTTAATCTTGCCAATTTCATGAGGGTGAACCTGTATACCTCTCTTGGGGCACTCAAAACGGGGATGGATATCCTGCTGAAAAAGGAGAACGTGACACTTGACAAGATGATGGGGCACGGAGGGCTGTTTAAGACGAAGGGGGTGGGACAGCGCATCCTGGCGGGAGCTATCGGCGCTCCGGTATATGTCATGGAGACTGCGGGAGAAGGAGGGGCATGGGGAATCGCCCTCCTGGCGGATTATATGGCGAGAAGGGAAGCGGAAGAGAGCCTGGTGGACTATCTCTCCGGCAAGGTGTTCCGCGACGCGAAAGGATCCGGGATAGAACCGGATGCAGAAGATGTAAAGGGGTACGAGAAGTTCATGGAGCGGTACAGGAAGGGACTGCCAATCGAGAGGGCGGCGGTGGACAGCGGGATATGATGGAGCTTGTCACAGGGGGCAGCGGCAGCGGGAAATCTGCATATGCGGAAGATGCTGTCTTCCGCCGGCATGAATGTCTGCAAAGGCAAACCGGAAGGACGGCGCCTCTTTTTTATCTTGCCACAATGTTCCCCCAGGGCAGGGAGACAGAAGAAAAGATCGCAGAACACAGGAGGATGAGAGAGGGGAAGGGGTTCCTTACGCTGGAGTGGTATCAGGATCTGGCAGGGAAACTCGGCGATGTTCCCGAACTGACAGGCAGCTGTATTCTTCTGGAATGTGCCTCCAACCTCACTGCCAACGAGATGTACATGGAAGGCGGGGCAGGAGAGCGGGCAGCGGAAGCGGTTGTAAGAGGCATCCGCCTGATGAAAGAGGCGTGCCGCCACCTCGTGGTGGTGACAAATGAAGTGTTTTCGGAATCTGTACCGGATACGGCAGAAATGGAGAACTATAAGAAAAACCTGGCAAGGATCAACTGTGCGCTGGCAGAGATGGCAGATCGGGTGACAGAGGTGGTTTATGGGATCCCGGTCTGCATAAAAGGCGGGCCTGCCGGGAGCATGGAGGAAGGGCGCACATTGCCGGAGGAAAGGGGAAGGGCGGCTGTGAAGATGGTGACAGGCGGTGCCTGGCAGGGAAAACTTCGATACGCGAAGGCATTATATCCGGGTGCGGTATGGAAAGACGGGGCACAATGCGAGATGCAGGACATTGTATCATGCCATGCCATGAATCATTTTCACCTCTTTGTGAGGAGGTGGCTGGAAGAGGGAAGGACAAAGGAAGAACTGATCAGGACGGTCCTTGGAGAGAACAGAGAGATTATCCTTGTATGCGATGAGATCGGATGCGGGCTTGTCCCGGTGGATGCTTTCGAGAGGGAGTACCGGGAGGCGGCCGGACGGATCTGTACGGCGCTCGCAGAGCAGGCGGACCGGGTGGACCGGGTCATCTGCGGGATCGGCAGCAGGATAAAATAACCATGTGGCCGTAACGGGAGGAAAGAAAAAGGAGAACATCAGGTATGCTGACAAAACTGGAGCAGGTGCGCCCTGCGGATATTGAAAAGAGAAGCTTTGAGATCATAACAGAAGAACTGGGGGGACGGGTGTTCCAGCCGGGAACAGAACCTGTCATAAAGCGCTGCATCCATACAAGCGCGGATTTTGACTATGCGGATAACCTTGTATTCTCAGGCCATGCGGTGGAAAGGGCGCTTGAGGCAATCAGAAGCGGCGCATCCATTGTGACGGACACCCAGATGGGGCGTGCCGGGATCAATAAAAAGCGCCTCGCCCGTTATGGGGGAGAGGCATACTGCTTTATGTCGGATGAAGACGTGGCGGAAACGGCAGAGAGGAACGGTACGACAAGAGCTGCCGCAAGTATGGATAAGGCAGCGAAGCTGTATAAAGATCGCAGGCTCATTTTTGCAATCGGGAATGCCCCCACTGCCCTTGTCCGTCTCCGGGAACTTGTGGCGGAAGGCGCTTTGAAGCCGGATCTGATCATCGGAGTGCCGGTGGGATTCGTCAATGTCGTGCAGTCGAAGGAGATGATCCTGGAGCTGAAAGACACGCCCTACATTGTCGCGCGCGGACGAAAAGGGGGGAGCAATATCGCAGCCTGCATCTGCAATGCACTGCTTTACATGCTGGAGGTGTGAAAGATGGAGAGACCATATTTTCCAATGTTTGTGGATATCAGCGGGAAAAAGGTCCTGGTCGTCGGAGGCGGGGCCGTCGCCCTGAGAAGGATCAGGACGCTGTTAAGGTTCGGGGCAAAGATCTCTGTCATCGCGCCGTCTCTGTGCGAAGAGCTGTTCGCTTTTGCCAGGGAAGGCAGGGTGGAAGCCAGGAACAGAGAGTATGAAGGGGGCGATGTCGGCGGGATGGACCTTGTGATTGCGGCCACCGACCAAAAAGAGGTGAACCGCCGTGTCCGGGAAGCTTGCAGGGAGCAGGGGATACCGGTCAATGTGGCAGATGACAAAGAGCTCTGTGACTTCTATTTCCCGTCGGTGGTGATGACGGAAGATGTGGTGGTCGGAATTAATTCAGGCGGAACAGACCCGGGAAAGGTCAAAGAGACAAGGGGAAAGATTGAGAAAAGCCTGTCGTCCTCATAGACAGGGAGCATGCCGGGGACCGGCATATAAAGAGGACGGCAGGCTTTTTGGCGGTGTTCTATGCAGGCGCTTTGGCAAGTGCCTGCAGAATGTCCGGGATTTCTTTTGAGCGGGAACAGATCTGATATTCCGGCTCGTGGATGTCCTCCAGATAATGGGCGTCTGAGCAGCAGATTGCCCGGCATCTCTCAAAATACGGATGTTCCTTCCGGATTCGGTGAAGGTTCTTAAAATCGTGAAACTCCGCACAGGAAAAAGTGCTTCCGGGCGGGACAAACCCCAGGTTAGAGAGAATGCTGGTGGAGGATTTATCCACATGGGCAGGGTATGCAATACCGTGGTAAGAGGCAACAAGCGGAAAAACCTCGTCAAAAGAAATCGAGGTGGCATTGATGAGGAGGTTTTCCGCTGTCCCGGTAACTTCATCGGATTCGTCCATGATCTGCTGCTTCCCAAAGATATCCTCCCTGTTGGGCACCGGGATCAGCCGTGCATACACAAAAGCGTCAAAATCAAGTGCGTCTTCAAGGGCCGGGAACAGGCAGACGACGTGGACCTCCTCCTGCGTCGTCAGCTCCATGCCGGGAATGACGGTCACTCCGTAATTTCTCCCGTGATACATGGCTGCAGGGCAGTTCCTGCAGCTGTTGTGATCCGTCAGGGCAATCACATCCAGTCCCTTGACAGCCGCCATGCCTGTCAGGTTCGCAGGAGTCATATCATCATCCCCGCATGGGGAAAGGCAGGAATGGATGTGGAGATCATAGAAAAGCGGAATCATAAATCCCCCGCTTCGTGGATCTCCAAGGCAATATCGAAGATGGGAAGATCCGTTGCCAGTATGGCGATTCCCTCTTCTTCGGCTTTGGCGAGCGTGTCCTCATCGAGGGAGACGCCCTCTGCAAGAACGATGCATGCGGTGTCTGTCAGTGATGCGACGGCGAGGGTGTTCTTATTCCCCATTACCGTTACCCATACGCCGTCGGAGGGAGCCTTGCCCATAGCAATGCTCAGGAGATCACAGCAGAAGATACGGGAGATCTCCCGGCTGGGATCGCCTTTTACAAGGACCCTGCACTGTGGAAGCTCAAGGATTGTCTGTAATTTCATTTGTGTCACCTATTCCTTTCCCGGCTGCCTTAAGCTTTCGGGAACCCCGAAAGAGGCAAGCTCGGTCGTGAGTTTTCTGATATATGTGTGGAGCAGCTCGGTTTCCTCCTCTTTAAGAGGCTTTTCACTGGAGCCTTTTTCCGAGAGATGTTCGATCTTCTGTGTAAGGTCTGCAATATTGGAACGCAGGACATAGATACAGTCGTTTGGGGTTGCGTCTCCCCGCACGATATCCTCTGCCAGGGTCTGGCAGGTGGGCGCTCCGCAGGAACCGCAGTCCAGACCGGGGAACCTTGCCGTGAGCTTCTCCACCTCCCCCATCATCTGAAGGCTTTCCTTAAAGGTATTGCCCAGGCGGAAGACCGGCTCGTATTCCACATTATCTGCCCAGTAAATGTTCTGCAGTTCAGGATTGTCTGCGAGATGGTTTTTGGAGACGGGCTGATACTTTATCAGCCGCTTGGTCTTGGTGGCAGCGATATAAGCGTTCTCCACGGTCAGTGTCCCGCCCACGCAGCCGCCGTTGCATGCGCTCAGCTCTACAAAGGTCAGGCCATGCAGCTTTTCATCTTCCAGTTCTTCCAGTACCCGCAGGATATTCACGATCCCGTCGGCAGCCAGGTAGCTGTCCACCAGAAGGCCGCCCACCTCTCCTCCGGCGTTGCTCCACCCGATTCCGATCCTCCCCGAGTTGGACAGCGGCGTAAGCTGGCTTTCGTCCTGTTTCATATGGGGCAGAAGGAGCGGATAGACGTCTTTGATTGCGACCACGTTGTCAATGTTGCTTTTCTCGATGCCGAGCGGAGCTTTCGCATAAGAGACCTTGGAAGGGCACGGGGAAATGAAAATGATCCCGATCTCTTCCGGAGCCAGTCCGGTCTTCTCCATCGCCCGTGCCCGCGCGATCTCTGCAGCCACCTCCACGGGAGCCTTGATGGGAAGGAGCCGGGAGATGAGGGAAGGGAATTTCACCCGGATCAGGCGGATGACAGAGGGACAGGCGGAGCTGATAAAAGGCGCCTCCTTCTCATGCTCTCTGATATATTCCCTTGATGCCTCTGAGACAAGCTCTGCAGCCGCGCTCACTTCATATACATCATCAAATCCCAGCTTCAGCAGTGCGTTGAGCACGATGTCCACATTTGTCAGATTATTGTACTGCGCGTAGAGCGAGGGGGCAGGGAGCGCGACCGTATATTTAAAGTTGTTGATGACGGAAAGCGGGTCATAGACCGGTACCTTTGCGTGATGCGGGCAGTAGCGGATACATCTGCCGCAGTCAATGCAGAACTTGTCGATGATATGGGCTTTGCCGTTATGTACGCGTATCGCCTGGGTGGGGCAGTATTTGATACAGTTGATGCATCCCTGGCAGGCGGATTCCCGAAGCCTGACGGAACGCATGAATTTATTGGTGTGCATAAGAACAGCCCTCCTTTCAGAGGTTGACTTTCATTGTGATGGTAGTCCCGGTTCCAAGTACCGTATCGATGTGCATTTCATCTGTATACCGCTTCATGTTCGGGAGCCCCATCCCGGCGCCGAAGCCAAGGGAGCGGACCTCTTCCCGGGCAGTGGAATAGCCTTCCTGCATTGCCTTGTCGATATCCGGTATCCCCGGGCCGCTGTCGGCGAGGACCATTGTGATATCCGTGTCGGATATTGTGACAGTAATGACTCCGCCGTTTGCGTGGATGACCATATTGATCTCTCCCTCGTACATCGCGATGGCGACCCTGCGGATGACATCGCTGTCAACGCCGATCATTTTCAGTTTGTTTTTTACCGAACTGCTGGCTTCCCCGGCACGGGTAAAGTCATCCCCGTCTATCACATAAGTAAATATAAGCTGGTCACTCATCTAGGCACCTCCCCTGAGTCCGTGTTCATATAAAATCCCGCAGGCGGTGAACATATAATGCTCTGTGGCAAGAATTGCGATCCCCTTGTCCATTGCCAGCGTCAGCATATGTTCGTCCGGCATTTTTCCCCGGACAAAGATAATACAGACAATGTCGAGCATCTCTGCGGTACGGACAACCTGGGGATTGCACAGCCCTGTCATAAGTACAGAGCACTTGCTGCCAAAAGCGAGCACATCGCTCATCATATCGGCGGAAAAAACAAAATCGGCGTCCAGTTCTGCAAGCTCTTCCCCATATAAGAACTGTGCATCCAGAGCTTCCTGAATCTCTCTGATCGTCATAAACCCTCCTGAAAATCATGAAAAAAATCGTCCTGTTTCTGCCGGAGAAGTAAGAATCCTCCGGAAAAGCTACCATAAGTATACCATCTGCATTTGTAAAAAGCAATGAGAGGCCGGGATGTGGACTGGAAGAAATGCGGAAAAGAAGAAGATAAAACTGAAAAAACATAGTCTATTTTTATGACAAAAAAATGGAGATATCCTTAATTGCTTGTGACAATATACAAAAAGTTAATAATAAATAAGTGGAGATTTGGGATATATTGTGATATCATACTAGTAATGAGCACAAATTCTAAGAAATGGAGGTTAAAGGATGGCAGCTAAGAAAGGAACAGTTCCATTTTCAGGGACAAAAGAACAGGAAGAGGCACTAATGAAGACGATTGCTGAGCTCAAGGATGAAAAAGGTGCCCTGATGCCTATACTGCAGAAGGCACAGGATATATATGGATATCTTCCGGTCGAAGTCCAGAAGATGATTTCAGACGAGACGGGAATCCCTATGGAGAAGATATATGGTGTCGCTACATTTTACTCTCAGTTTACGCTGAATCCCAAAGGGAAGTACAAGATTTCCGTCTGTCTTGGGACAGCATGTTACGTCAAAGGTTCGGGGGATATTTACAATGCCCTGATGGAGAAACTGGGAATTGTGGGCGGAGAGTGTACGCCTGACGGCAAGTTCTCTCTGGATGCATGCCGCTGTGTGGGGGCATGCGGCCTGGCTCCCGTCATGATGATCAATGACGAGGTATACGGCCGCCTGACGGTGGATGACCTGGACGGCATACTGGCAAAATACGAGTAGCCTATGATGCCGGAGATTGCTCTGAATATCCTGGATGTTGCGGAGAACTCCGTACGTGCGAAGGCGTCCCTTGTGGAAATCACGGTTTCCGTACAGCCAAAGGAGGATACGCTCACTGTCGTAATAAAGGACGACGGATGCGGGATGACGCCGGAACAGGCAGAGAAGGTCCAGGACCCTTTTTTCACGACAAGAACGACGAGAAAGGTGGGCCTTGGAGTCCCGTTCTTTAAGCAGGCGGCGGAGAGTACGGGAGGCAGATTCCAGATTGATTCAGAAAAGGATAAAGGAACAGTGGTGACGGCAGTGTTTACCCTGTCGCATATCGACAGGATGCCGCTTGGAGATATCAGCTCGACGATCCATACCCTGATCGTGTTCCATGAGGATACGGATTTCCGATATACCTATCAGTACAACGAGAAAAGCTTTACATTGGACACCCGGGAGATGAAAGAGATCCTGGGGGACAACATTTCCTTTGCCGAGAAGGAAGTGTCGGATTTTATCAGGGATTATCTGGAGACGAATAAGACAGAGGCGGACGGAGGAGCGGATATATAAGATTTTATTTTGTTTAGAAGTGGAGGAATTAGATGAAATCACTTGAAGAATTACGTGCGATCAGAACTAAGATGCAGGGCAAAGTGGGAGTTCGCGCAGAGAATGAGAACCAGACCCGCGTGGTGGTGGGAATGGCTACCTGCGGAATTGCAAGCGGGGCAAGACCGGTCCTGACAGCTCTGTCTGACGCTGTACAGGAACAGGGACTGACGGATAAGATCAATGTGACACAGACGGGATGTATCGGACTGTGCCAGTATGAACCGATCGTGGAAGTAATGGAGCCGGGAAAAGAAAAGGTGACATATGTGAAGATGACTCCCGAAAAGGCGCTGGAAGTGCTGAGGCGTCATCTGCTGGGCGGTCAGGTCGTGACAAAATATACGCTGAGTGCAGCACAGAAGAACGCGGAATAGAAAGGGAGGTTAATTTTTATGTATCGTTCACATGTACTTGTTTGCGGCGGAACCGGATGTACCTCCTCCGGCAGCCAGAGAATTATAGACAGACTTGAAAAGGAGATTGCGGCGAACGGGCTTTCCGAAGAAGTAGGCGTTGTCAAGACAGGATGCTTCGGGCTGTGTGCACTTGGTCCCATCATGATCGTCTATCCGGAAGGGACATTTTATTCTATGGTGCAGGAGGATGATATTCCGGAGATCGTCTCAGAGCATCTTCTCAAAGGAAGGGTCGTGACGCGCCTTCTCTATGACGAGACGACAAAGGCGGACCAGATCATTCCGCTTAACGAGACGAATTTTTATAAGAAACAGCACAGGGTAGCGCTGAGAAACTGCGGTGTCATCAATCCTGAGAACATCGAGGAATACATAGGAACAGGCGGATATGAGGCGCTTGGCATCGTGCTGACGGAGAAAAGGCCGGAGGATGTGATCCAGATCCTTCTCGACAGCGGCCTGAGAGGAAGAGGGGGCGCCGGTTTCCCCACCGGTCAGAAGTGGAAGTTTGCAGCCCAGAATGAAGCGGACCAGAAATATGTCTGCTGCAACGCGGATGAAGGAGATCCGGGAGCATTTATGGACCGCTCTATCCTGGAGGGAGATCCCCATTCGGTGCTTGAGGCGATGGCGATCGCGGGATATGCAATTGGAGCTTCCCAGGGATATATCTACGTCAGGGCAGAATACCCGATCGCGGTAAAGCGTCTTGAGATCGCGATCGGACAGGCGAGAGAATACGGTCTTCTTGGAAAGAATATCTTTGATTCAGGATTTGATTTTGATATAGAACTGAGACTCGGTGCAGGAGCATTTGTTTGCGGCGAGGAGACGGCTCTCATGACTTCCATCGAAGGCAACAGGGGAGAGCCAAGGCCCCGTCCGCCGTTCCCGGCGCTTAAAGGTCTGTTCCAGAAACCGACCATCTTAAATAACGTGGAGACCTACGCGAACATTCCTCAGATCATTGTAAACGGGCCTGAGTGGTTCGCTTCAATGGGGACGGAGAAATCCAAGGGCACGAAGGTATTTGCCCTGGGAGGCAAGATCAACAATACGGGACTGGTAGAGATTCCGATGGGAACCACGCTCCGGGAGATCGTGGAGGAGATCGGCGGGGGAGTCCCCAACGGAAAGAAGTTCAAGGCGGCGCAGACCGGGGGGCCTTCCGGCGGATGTATCCCGGCGGAGCACTTCGACATCCCGATTGACTATGATAACCTGATTGAGATCGGCTCTATGATGGGATCGGGCGGTCTGATCGTGATGGATGAAGATACCTGCATGGTCGACATCGCCAAGTTTTTCCTGGAGTTTACTGTAGATGAATCCTGCGGCAAATGTACTCCGTGCCGGATCGGAACAAGGCGTATGCTGGAGATACTGGAGAAGATCACGAAGGGGCAGGCTACGATGGAAGACCTGGATAAGCTGGAAGAACTTTGCAGCCATCTGAAAGAAAATTCCCTGTGTGCCCTCGGGCAGACGGCGCCGAATCCGGTGCTCTCTACGCTGCGCTACTTCAGGGATGAATATATCGCCCACATTGTTGACAAGAAATGTCCGGCAGGAGTCTGTAAGGATCTTCTGCAGTACAGGATCGACCCGGATAAATGTAAGGGATGTACGCTCTGTGCAAGGACATGTCCTGCCGATGCGATCATCGGCAAGGTGAAAGAACCGCATATGATCAATCCGGAGAAGTGCTTAAAATGCGGCGCTTGTATGGAAAAATGCCGGTTTGGGGCTATTTACAAAGAATGATAGTGGAGGGTAGAGAAGATGGAAAATGTTAATTTAAAGATTAATGGCTTGAATGTTACCGCACCTGCAGGCTCTACAATCCTGGAAGCGGCACAGGCAGCAGGGATCAGAATCCCGACGCTGTGTTATTTAAAAGAGATCAATGAGATCGGAGCCTGCCGTATGTGCGTGGTCGAGGTAAAGGGAGCAAGGAATCTGGTTGCAGCGTGCGTCTATCCTGTCTCCGAAGGAATGGAAGTCCAGACGAATACGAAGAAGCTTTTAGACGCCAGAAGAAGGACGCTTCAGCTCCTTTTATCCAATCATGATAAAAAGTGTCTCTCCTGTGTGCGCAGCGGTCAATGCGAGCTGCAGGAACTCTGCCAGGAGCTGGGAGTCGACGACGAACACTATTTTGACGGGGAATCGACACAATATGAACCGGATGACAGCGCAATTCACATGATACGTGACAACAACAAATGCATCCTCTGCCGCAGATGCTCGGCAGTATGTGAAAAGGTGCAGGCTGTCGGTGTGATCGGTCCCAATAACCGTGGTTTTGCCACGTTTATCGGCTCGGCATTTGAGATGGGGTTGGGAGATACAAGCTGTGTGGGATGCGGACAGTGCATTTCCGCCTGTCCGACAGGAGCGCTCTATGAGAAAGACAATACCGATGAGGTGCTTGCAGCCATTGCCGATGGGACGAAGCATGTGGTGGTCCAGCCGGCACCATCTGTGCGGGCGGCTCTTGGCGAGGAGTTCGGCTATCCGATGGGAACGGACGTGGAAGGAAAGATGGCGGCGGCCCTTAGAAGGATCGGATTCGACAGGGTATTCGATACAAACTTCAGCGCGGACCTTACGATTATGGAAGAGGCAAATGAGTTCATCGACCGGGTGCAGAACAAAGGAGTGCTCCCGATGCTGACCTCCTGTTCACCGGGTTGGATCAAATACTGTGAGCACTACTATCCGGATCAGCTGGAGCATCTCTCAAGCTGCAAATCGCCTCAGCAGATGTTCGGTGCGATCACAAAGACATACTATGCGGAGAAGATGGGGATTGCCCCGGAAGATATCGTGTGCGTCAGCGTGATGCCCTGCACGGCGAAGAAGTTTGAGATTCAGCGTGATGACCAGTATGCGGCGGGAGTTCCGGATGTAGATATCTCCATCACGACGAGAGAGCTTGCGCGCCTGATCCGCAAAGTCGGCATTAATTTCCGCAGCCTGCCGGATGAAGGATTCGACGATCCGTTAGGAGAGTCCACGGGAGCAGGAGTGATCTTCGGAGCGACCGGCGGTGTAATGGAGGCGGCGCTGCGCACCGCTGTGGAGAAGCTGACAGGTACAGAGCTTGAGAAGGTTGACTTTATGGAAGTGCGCGGAACCAAAGGCATCAAGGAAGCGACATACAATGTGGCAGGGATGGATGTGAAGGTTGCCGTTGCATCAGGACTGAGCAATGCGAAGATCATTATGGATAAGGTGCGCGCCGGGGAGGCAGATTATCATTTTATTGAGATCATGTGCTGTCCGGGCGGATGTGTAAACGGAGGCGGTCAGCCTCAGGTACATGCAGATGTACGCAACTTTGAAGATGTAAAGACAATCCGGGCGAAGGCGCTGTATGATAATGACGCGGCAAAGACATTCAGGAAGTCCCATGACAACCCGTCCATCAAGAAAGTGTATGACGAGTATCTGGGGCATCCGGGAAGCGAGAAAGCGCATCACATACTTCACACTACATATGTAAAGAGAACGATCAATTAATTGCTGATAATTGTTGACCGGGAAAAGAAAAAGCCCTGTGGCATGGTTTTTAAGCTGCGCCACAGGGCTTTTATCATGGGATCAGCCTGTTGCTTTCACTCTGGGATAAGAGTTCGTCCCGCTTCCACACATATCAAAGAAGGCGAGATATGCATTGTCTGTGCAGTCGTCATCCACAACCCAGGCGAACGTACACTCCAGTGTTTCGCCGGCACCGATCTCTGCAAAGCGCACATGCTTTTTCCGGCTGCCGGTAAACTGCTGGATGCTCTGGAAGAGAGGCTCCCCTTCAACACTCAGAGAAGCATAAGCGGCGGAAGCCGGCTGCACATAAAAACGTTCAAATTCACCGGCATCATCTGTTTTCAGGAGCTCAAGCATCGGAGTGATATACGCCTCCTGAGAACTGTCTTCGGTATTGGTGATCTCCACCGTGGCAGTGATAAACTTTGAGCCGACAGTCTCGATATTTTCCGCTGTTGTATCTTCGGCATCCGGGGAATACCGTTCGTGCGATTTGAGTGTGCCGTCTTCATTCAGGAGGGGAGCAACTGCACTGTCATAGTCCGTCACATAGCTTTCCTCCGGGAACTGAGCCTGCGGGAGCGAGTCAGTGACCGTGATATCTGCGACTTTATACCGGATCGGGTTTTCAGGATGCAGGGGATCGGTGATCTCATCCTGTACGGAGAAGAAAAAGGATTCCCCATAGGACAGGTCAAAGGATGCCTTCTGTCCTTCCTGATCTGCCAGTATTTTTTCGATTTCATTCTCACTGGGATAGGGCACGGTCTTGTCGCTGACCTCGATATCCAGGCCTTCTGCAACTTTAAATGCTTCATCTTCTGAGAGATCCGGCCTTCCAGGAAAACATGGATGGCATCGCCCTTTAAGATCTGCGCCATTTCTTCCTGTGAAAATTCTTTTTTCAATTCCTCCTTATCAGGTTATCTGCTAATCTTGGCTTTCTGCATTTTGGCAGGATAGAGGCATCAGGTAGCCGCGCTCTGGGCGGACCAGATTTCCCGGAATTTTTTTCTGCCGCGCGTAAGCCGGGTTTTTACCGTATTTTCATCGAGGAGCTGGGCAGTCTCGCTGATCTTGAGTCCTTCTCCGTAATAAAGAAGGAGGACGGTGCGGTATTTTTCATCCAGGGAGCGCATCAGTTCCTCAAATATGCTATCGTTCCCTCCTTCTTTTTGGCGGATATATGCTGCAGCTTCCTATCCCTATTATACAGAAAAAAACACCAGAGCTACTGTTTTGCTGGATATTCGCAGAAGGCTTTGCTAAAATAATGCTTATAGAGAAAATGTGCGCAATAAACGGCTGAAAGGGGCTGTAGAAAAGCAAGGAGGGTATGTAAAATGAGAGTCATTGACTTTAAAGATGCGAAATGCCGACACTGCTATAAATGTGTCCGCCACTGTGCGGTGAAGGCGATCTCCGTCAGGGATGAACAGGCGCGTATCATGGTAGACCACTGCATCAACTGCGGGCGCTGCCTGGAGGTCTGTCCCCAGAATGCGAAGACGTTTGCCAGCGACCTGGACCGGGTGAAGGGTTATCTGGAACAGGGGTTTAGGACCGTTATATCCATTGCCCCGTCCTACGCCGGGGTGCTGGAGTTTGACCGGCCCGGGCAGGTTGTGGACGCCCTGCAGAAACTGGGTTTTGCCGAAGTGCGGGAGACGGCGGAAGGGGCGGCTATGGTGACGAATGAATATAAGAAGCTTGTCTGGGAAAACAAGATGCCCAATATCATCACAACCTGCTGTCCGAGTATGAACGACCTTGTGGAGAAATATTATCCAGACTGTGCAAAGCTTATGGCTCCGGTCGTATCGCCTATGGTGGCTCACGGACGCTATATTAAAAAGATCTACGGATCCGATGTGAAAGTGGTATTCCTGGGACCGTGCATTGCCAAGAAGCAGGAGGCGATCGGGGACGAGCGGGTGTTCGGGGCGATCGACGCGATTCTCACCTTCGAGGAGCTGGCTCTCTGGCTGAGGGATGCAGGGATCGATCTTCGCTCCTGCGAGGACATGCCGATGGGGAATCCCGATCCGAAGATTAACCGCCTGTATCCTGTCAGCGGAGGCGTAATCCAGTCGGTGATCACGGAAGAGGATGCAGATCAATACCACAAGGTGTTTGTGGACGGTCTCGAGAACTGCATGGAGATGCTGGAATGTCTGCAGAGAGGCGAGCTGGACCACTGCTTTATCGAGGCGAATGTCTGTGAGGGCGGCTGCGCGAAGGGACCTGCATCTGCACACTGGAATACTTCTTATGTAAAGACGAAAGTGAAGATCGAGAACGTGGTGTCCTATAAGGCAGCGCGTGACCTTCCAGATATGAGCACGGAAGAGCTGGCAAAGGATTTTGGCGACCACAGCCTGTCCGACCCCATGCCGTCGGAGGAGCAGATCCAGCGCATCCTGAAGTCTACCGGAAAATATTCCCAGGAAGACCAGCTCAACTGTGGGGCGTGCGGTTACTCTACATGCCGGGAGAAAGCGATCGCTGTTTTCCAGGGAAAAGCGGAGCTGTCTATGTGTATGCCATACGCGCTGACCCAGGCGGAGTCCATGTCCAATGTCGTCATGGATGTGACGCCAAATATGGTATTTGTCATTGGCAGTGATATGAAAATCCTGGACTGCAACAAGAGGGGACAGGAGCTTCTCGGCGTGGGAAGAGAGGAGGCCGTACAGCGCTACATATTTGAGTTTATTGAGGCGGAGGACATTGAGAACGCCCTCCTGACAAGGGAGAATGTGCTGCACAAGAAAGTCCGGCTTGAGAACGGGAAGATCACAGCGGAGGAAACCATTGTCTACATTGAAAATCTGGACGCCGTGCTTGTAATCTTCCAGGATGTGACGAGAGAGGAGAAGATCAAGGAGCAGCATTATAACCTGAAGGTGGAGACGGTGGAAATGGCTCAGAAAGTCATTGAAAAACAGATGATGGTGGCACAGGAGATCGCCGGACTGCTCGGGGAAACGACTGCGGAGACAAAGGTGACGCTTACAAAGCTGCGGGATTCCATTCTCAATGAAGAGGATTAAGGGAAGGGGGACCTGATGATGAGTGTGAGTATTGATGTGGCGTGGAAGAGCCTGAATAAGTACCGGGAAGAGCTGTGCGGGGACAAGGTCGAGGTGCTTAAGACTTCTGATTCGGATATCCTGATCCTGGCGGATGGGATGGGGAGCGGTGTGAAGGCAAATATTCTGGCTACCCTGACTTCCAAGATCCTTGGGACCATGCTCCAGGAAGGGGCGACAATCGAATCGTGCGTGGAGACGATCGCAAAGACGCTTCCGATCTGTAAAGTGCGCAAAGTCGCATATGCGACGTTCAGCATCCTTCAGATCTTTCACGGCGGGGAAGCTTATCTGGCTGAGTTTGACAATCCGTCTTGCGTGTTCATCCGCGACGGCAGGATTGTGAACTATCCCTATCAGGTGCGGGAGATTGAGAATAAGAAGGTGCATGAATACCGCTTTACGGTAAAGAAGAACGACTGCTTCGTACTGATGAGCGACGGCGTGATCTACGCAGGGGCCGGCTCCATCCTGAATATGCAGGGATGGACCTGGGAGGCGATGGCAGAATATACGCTGAAGTGCACGAAGAAGACGCTGTCGGCTTCCCGCCTGGCAGTGATGCTTAGCCAGGCGTGTGATGAACTCTATGAGGAAAAGCCGGGAGACGATACAACGGTGGCAGTTGCCAGAGTGATAGAGCGGAAAGTGGTCAATATATTTACCGGTCCTCCGAAGAAGAAGGAGGACGATGAACGGCTGATGCACGATTTCATGCATATGGAAGGCAGTAAGGTCGTGTCAGGCGGGACAAGCGCGAATATCGCGGCAAGGTTTCTGGGGAAAGAGGTTATAACAAAAGCGGACAGCCGCAACCCGGATGTGCCGCCGACAGCATCGATAGACGGGATCGATCTTGTCACAGAGGGGGTCCTGACCCTCGGAAAGTGCCTGAAGCTTCTGAAAAAATTTGTCAACAGTGAGTTTGACGCGGAGTTTTTTGATGAGCTGGATGCAGACAACGGAGCCTCACGCCTGGCAAAGCTTCTGATAGAAGAATGTACAGAGCTCAATCTCTTTGTGGGGACGGCGGTCAATGGCGCCCACAAGGAATCCGAGCTGAACTTTGACCTGAGCATGAGGCAGAACCTGGTGGACCAGCTGGTCAAAACCGCTGAAGAGATGGGACGGGCAGTGAGGGTGACATATTATTAGCCTCCGTTATTCCAGATAGTAGGTGTTGAACCCGTATCCGGTGCGGAACTCGATTTCGACATACTCATTTTTCTCGTTCCGCTCATCCAGTATTCCGGGGCATCCGTACGTTATATTGCCAAGAAGAGCCCGGATATCCTGTTTGTCTGTGATGAGGACAGGGGTAAATTCATCTGCCGGCAGTTCTGTTACGGACGGCAGGGCAGGGAGATAGTCCGGGAGTTCCCCTTTGCGTATGGAGTCGGCGGAGAGATACAGGCTGATACTGCTGACCTCTTCGGGATCGATCTCTTTTTGGAGAGTGTATCCGTATTCCTCCAGGCAGGAAAGCGTGTTTGTATAAGTCTCATATATGTAAAAACCGGACAGGTTGGCCAGGGACTGACCGACGGACTCTATGGCGGCAGCCCCGGAGCTGATTTCCGTCTCGGAGTAATTGTCCAGCAGTTCGACAGACAGTTCGCCGAGAGGGGTCCCATACCGGAGCGTCCCGGCATCTGCAGCAAGGACATCCTGCTCATACGCATCCAGGAGACGGTTCACCTGATCCGGACTCAGGGAAAGCGTCTCGGGGAGCCCGTAAATATCATACAGGTACAAGGAGCGGATGGCAGAACGGTCAAGGTGGAAGACGGGGAAAAGATTTCGGCGGTACTCCTCATCGTCCAGGGCCTGCGAAAGAAGGGCAGCTGTCCGGGAGGTGTCTACGGAATATGCCCTTGAGGTTTTGCACCCGTTTGACAGCTCATAGTAAAAAACCGTGTACATCTTACCGCTGCCGTCCTCCCGTGCTCCGAGGTCGCCGGACCCGGATATCCCGGAATGTGCGAGACCATATGCCATATCCCTGCAGTCCTCTGGCACAGGGACGGTGGTATTCAGCTCATAGCTGTCCCCATAGGGAAAGGGGTACTGAAAATAGCTGTCAAAGGAAAAAGGTTTCAGGCCTATGGTTTCCAGGGCGTCCTTTTTGGGCAGCCATGTATCGTATCCGAACAGGTCGAACTGAAAGATGCAGAGGATAACCGCGACACCCGCGACTGAGAGAAGAGATGACTTCCAGCTTCTGAAAATCTGCGCAAGATCCAGGCGATAGACCAATTCGATGACACAGCAGATCAGGATGCACATTATCATTCCCATGACGATGATCCACTTGGTTCCGGAAGCGCCGATATAGTTGTTGATAAAGATCCCAAGAGAAAGGGATGCGGGAACACTGATCAGGATCTTAAGCACAGGCGCCAGCCTGGGAAATGAGAGGGGATTGCCGGCAGCTTCTGAGGGATAGGCTTTGTACAGCAGAAAGGCAGCGGCAAGAAAGACGGCAGAAAAAAGCAGGGCAGCAAAAACAAGGGATAGCCGGGGATAGCCGGAGACCGTGTCGGCCAGATGGGAGAAAAGGGCGGCGGGGGACAGGTATACAGCCGCTTTCTCAAACAAGGACGGCGCAATCGGATAGTAAGCCTCAAAAAATACTCCTTTCAGCGAGGTTATCATATTCAGCGCTACACTGCAGTAAACGGAAAGAATAAGCGCGGCGATAAGACCTGTCACAGTTGTTCCGGTCAGAAGCATGGCGAATATACCGGTGTGATAGATCAGAAGGAAAGAGAGAAGGCCGATGCCAAACGCCGTGATGCACTTCCATGTCAGGGCAGGGTCTGCGATGCCGTTTGCATACCCGGCTGCGATGACCAGGGCAGAACAGATGGCATACGGCACGGCAAATATAATCAGACCGCTTACATAGACAGTGCAAAACCACTGTTCCCTTTTTATGGGAAAGGAGTGGTAGAAATCCAGCTTTTCCCGGGAATGTATGTAGTGGAAGCCGGTCCCGGCAAGGGTGAGGGCAAGCACAAAGAGTGCGATATGCAGCACAGAGGCAGTGGCGCCTGAGATCAGGCCGGGAAACCTGCCGTACAGACTCTCCAGTGCGTCCTGCGGTGAATAGGCGAAAGCCGCCCTTACACTGTCCATATGTATCATCGTATATACGGGCATCAGAAGGAAAAGTCCGGCAGCAGCCAGAGCGGCCAGCCATCCGCGCCTCTTAATGTCTTTTATGATGAGTTTAGTAAAGGAAATCTTTGATATCATAACCTGCAACCTCCGTTTCGCTGATAAAGATTTCTTCCAGGGTAAGGGGCAGAACCTCTGCAAAAAGAGGGTCTGCAGACTCTGCGCGCTTCAGGGTATCTTCCCGTCCCCCTCGGACAGTGAGGGTGAGAAGCGAGCCGGAGCGCTCCAGCTTTAATATCTTTAATTCTTTTAAAAGCTGCTGTTCCCTTCTGATATCAGGTATCACACATTGGAGCTTGCATATGCCGCTCTTGATCTGGTCGAGATCTTTCGTAAAGAGGATCCTGCCGTTATAAAGCAATCCCACATTGTCACAGAAATCTTCAAGCTCCCTCAAGTTATGTGATGAAATGACGGGGGTAAAGTCCCGTTTCATCATTTCCGCTGCGAACAGGCTCTTGACTGCCTGGCGCACCACGGGATCCAGTCCGTCGAAGGTCTCGTCGCACAGGAGATACCGTGTGCATGAGGCAATGCCGAGAAGGAGGGAGAGCTGTTTTTTCATTCCCTTTGAAAAAGTACTGGCCCGGCGTTTCGGATCCAGATTGAACTTCCGGGTGAGGGAGTCAAAAAGCTCCCGGTCAAAGGAAGGGTATACGGCGGCGTAATAATCTCTCATCTGGACAGCGTCCGCGTTTTGGAAGAAGTAAGGGGAATCGGAGAGGAAACAGATCTGCGATTTGACGGCAGGGTTTTCAAACACCGGCTCCCCGTCCACCAGGACGACTCCGTGGTCCGGCTTCAGGATTCCGCCTGCCATTCGGAGAAGGGTGCTCTTTCCCGCCCCATTGGCGCCGATCAGGCCAAAGATCATCCCATCCTGTATAACGGCGCTTATGCGGTCCGATGCCCGGATGCCGTGAAATGACTTGTCAAGCTCTTTTAGTTCGATCATGGAACTTCTCCTTTCCAAATATCTGGTCGATCAGACGTCTGTAATCTTCCCTGGTAATGCCAAGCTCCTTCCCATACATCAGGAGTTCTTCCGTCTTTTCCAGCAGAAGGTTCTTCTTCTGCTTCATCAGCTCAGCGGTATCTGCAACAAAGTTTCCCCGTCCCTTTACCGGGAAGATATACCCTTCCTGTTCCAGCACAGCGTAAGCTTTCTGTATCGTATTGGGATTGATGGAAAGCTCTACGGCAAGTGAGCGGACGGAGGGCATCTGAGTCCCGGGCGGCAGCGCGCCTTTTAAGATCAGTGTCTGGAAGTGCCGTGCAATCTGTTCATAAAACGGAAGCTTGCTGTGGTAATCGATCGAAATCATGGAATCCCTTCCTTCCTGGAAACACACAATGCCCGTACTGTGGGGCAGCGGTAGAGTGTGAGAAGTGTACTAGTTCGTCTAATACACTAAAGGTACCATGTGATATACAAAAAGTCAATGTTATTTGGGCGGCAGAGGTTTTGCTTGTGCATCCGGGCATTTGGTGATATGATAGTTCTGTTCAGCGATCGGCTGAAGGAAAGGAATATGGAAAGGAAACGGAGAACGTGACCTATAAAGAAGCAAGGGTATATTTGGACGAAATGTCGAAATACGGAAGTGTACTTGGCTTGGAGACAATCCGTGGTCTGTTGCATGAACTGGGCGATCCGCAGGATGACCTTAAGTTCATACATATTGCAGGAACGAATGGCAAGGGATCTGTGCTTGCATACACTTCGACCATACTAAGTGAGGCAGGATACAGGATCGGGCGGTATGTTTCACCTGCAGTGGTTTCCTATCTTGAGCGGATTCAGGTGAACGGAGAATGGATACCGGAAGAGAGATTCGCAGATTTGACGGAGAAAGCGAGAGACGCTATTGCCCGAATGGAGGACGCCGGGGAGAAGACCCCGACGGTCTTTGAGACAGAGACGGCAATAGCTTTTTTGTATTTCAGGGAAATGCAGTGCGACATGGTTGTGCTCGAGGCAGGGCTGGGTGGGGCGCTGGATGCGACGAATATTGTGAGGAATACGCTGTGCGCCGTATTTTCAAGCATCAGCCGTGACCATATAGGAGTGATTGGAAATGATTTAAAAGAGATTGCAGAGAACAAAGCGGGCATCATCAAGCCGGGGTGCACTGTCATATCGGCAGGACAAAAAGAAGAAGTGCGCAGGATCCTTTCCCGCAGGGCCGGGACATATGGGGCTGACTATGTGGAAGCCGGTACTGTGGACATGGAGAGAGAGGGCGTAAGGGGAATGGAGTTTTCTTATAAGGAATTTCAGGATCTTTGCACTTCTCTTTCGGGAAAGAGCCAGGCGGTGAACGCTGCCGTTGCGCTGGAGGTGATCCGGGCGCTGAGAAACCTGGGGTATCCTGTCAGCGATGGGGCGGTAAGAAGAGGGATGGAACATACCGTGTGGCGCGGGAGGTTTGAATGTATCATGGAAGAGCCGGCCTTTGTCCTGGACGGCGCCCACAATGAAGCGGGGGCGCTTAAGCTCAGGGAATCGGTTGAGAGTTATTTCCCTGGAAGAAGGCTGATCTGCATTATGGGAGTTTTCCGGGACAAGGAGTATGAAAAGATTGCCGCAGCCATATGCCCGCTGGCTTCCTCAGTGTATACAGTGGACCTGCCGGATAAGGAGAGAGGCCTTAAGGCGGAAATACTGGCAGAGGCAGCAGGCAGGTACTGCAGGAGGGTAAAGGCGGCAAACAGCATGGAACAGGCGGTACAAGAAGCGCTTGGCGAGGCGGACAGTATGGATGTGATCCTCTCATTTGGTTCCCTGTCATATCTGGAGGCTGTCAGGAAAATCCTGGATCAAGAAAGAAGGACAAGACAATGATAGACGAGAAGAAAATTGAGCGGGCAATACGCCTCCTTCTGGAGGGGATAGGAGAAGATCCCGGGCGGGAAGGATTAAAGGACACGCCGAACCGAATTGCCCGCATGTATAGGGAAATATACGGGGGAATGGATGAGGATGCAGAAGTCCATCTGTCCAGGACATTCTCCGTTGGCAATAACGAGATGGTGATCGAGAGGGAGATCACGTTTTACTCTACCTGTGAGCATCACCTCCTCCCGTTCCACGGGAAAGCGCACATTGCATATATACCGGACGGGAAGGTCGTGGGGCTGAGTAAGCTGGCAAGGACGGTGGAGGTCTTTGCCAGGCGGCTGCAGATACAGGAACAGCTCACCGGACAGATCGCGGATGCACTGATGGAACATATATGCCCGAAGGGGGTGCTCGTGATGCTGGAGGCGGAGCATATGTGTATGACAATGCGCGGAATCAAAAAACCCGGAAGCCAGACCGTGACGCTGGCAAGAAGAGGGGTTTTTGAGAGTGATCCGGCGCTGGAAGAGCGGTTTTTCCGTATGATGGGAAGATAGGAGAAGGGAAATGGACAGAGTAAACGCGATCTGGAATCACCAGGTGTACCAGGCGTATTACAGGAGGCTGGAAAAGCTGGAGGAGGAGAGGCGGTATTGCAGGCACCAGATGCCCCATCTGCTTGATGTGGCAAGAATTGCATACATCCGCAGCCTGGAAGAAAACATGGGGTTTGACCGGGATGTGGTCTATGCGGCAGCGATCCTCCATGATATCGGGAAAGCGCCCCAGTATGAAGAGGAGATCCCCCATGAGGCTGCGGGGGAGAAGATTGCGGGAGAAATTCTGGACAGCCTGCCGGAAAATGCTGCGTTTTCTGACCGGGAAAAGCAGATGATCCTGACTGCGGTACGGGGACACAGAAGGTTGAGGGAGAATCCGGAGGAACTGGAGAGGCTTTTATATGAAAGCGACAAAGCTTCAAGAATGTGCTTCGCCTGCCCGGTCCGGGAACTCTGTGACTGGGAAGAAGAAAAGAAGAACAGGGAGATCAGGGCATGAGAATCGGCACAAGAGAATTTGACACAGAAAACAATACCTATATCATGGGAATCCTTAATGTGACGCCGGATTCCTTTTCGGACGGAGGAAGGTATAACGGGAAGGACGCGGCTCTTTTCCATGCAGAGCAGATGGTCCGGGATGGGGCGGATATCATTGATGTGGGAGGGGAGTCCACACGTCCCGGCCATGTGCAGATCACAGACGAAGAGGAGATCGGAAGGGTCGTGCCGGTGATTGAGGCGCTGAAAAGAGAACTGGACATACCTGTATCGGTTGACACGTACAAAAGCCGGGTGGCAGAAGCCGCACTTGGGGCAGGGGCAGACCTTGTGAATGATATCTGGGGACTGAAGTATGACAGGGAGATGGCTTCGGTGATTGCCGGATACGGGGCGGCGTGCTGCCTGATGCATAACCGGGAAAAACTGCAGTACGATGACTTTCTGGGAGATTTCCTGGAAGATATGAGGGAGTGCGTCAGAATCGCCGGGGATGCGGGTATCGAACCTGACAGGATTGTGCTCGACCCGGGAGTGGGATTCGCGAAAACCTGTGAGATGAACCTTGAGATTATCGACCGGCTGGAGATCATGCATGAACTCGGATACCCGGTGCTGCTCGGCACTTCCAGAAAATCCGTCATCGGCATGACGCTGGATCTCCCGGTGGGCCAGAGGGAAGAGGGCACCCTCGTGACAACCGTATATGCGGTGCAGAAGGGATGCTCTTTCGTCCGGGTGCATGACGTCAGGAAGAACAAACGGGCGATACAGATGACAAGGGCATTGATGAGGGCGCATGAGCTGTAAAGGATACAAGGTGTGGAGGAATATGGGCAGAGATGACAAATGGAACAGGGATGAAAGCAGATGAGATCAAAATAGAAGACCTGGAAGTGTTTGCCAATCATGGCGTGTTTCCGGAAGAAAATGTACTGGGGCAGAAATTCCTCGTGTCGGTTGTCCTTTATACGGATACGAGAAAGGCGGGGAAGACTGACGAACTGTCGCTGTCGATCCACTACGGGGAAGTGAGTTCTTTCATCGAGAGATACCTCAGGGAGCATACCTTTAAGCTGCTGGAACGGGCAGCGGAAGGCCTGGCGGAGGAACTGCTCCTGCATGTAAAAGGACTTCAGCGGGCGGCAGTGGAGATCAAGAAGCCGTGGGCGCCGGTAAAGCTCCCTCTCAAAACCGTCAGTGTGAAGATCGAGAGGCAGTGGCATACCGCCTATATCGCGCTCGGGTCCAATATGGGGGACAGAAAGCGGTATATACAGGATGCGGTAAAATCTCTGGATGAAGTAAGGGGATGCAGAGCCGGCGCGGTATCAAAACTTATCGAGACGCCTCCTTACGGTGTGACAGACCAGCCGGATTTCCTCAACGGATGCATGGAGCTGGATACGCTCCTTTATCCGGACGAGCTGCTGGATGAACTGCACCGGATTGAAAAGGAGGCGGGGAGAGAGCGGATTCTCCGCTGGGGTCCCAGAACCCTGGATCTGGATATTATTTTTTATGACGACCTTATCTGGCAGCAGGATGAACTGTGTATTCCGCATATTGAGATGCACAAGAGAGAATTTGTCCTAAAACCTCTTGCAGAGATCGCCCCGCATAAGAGGCACCCTGGGACGGGGAAGACGGTGCGTGAGATGCTGGATGACCTGGAGAAATCACCGTAAGTGCAAAAGAGAGCACCTGCCTAAAGCAGATGCTCAAATGTATCGTAGAATCCCGGGTAGGACACGTCGATGCACTTGCTGTCCAGTATCTTTGTCTTTCCCTCCGCCACAAGGGCGGCGATGCTGAAAGCCATTGCGATCCGATGGTCCAGAAGAGTGTGTATGGAGGCGCCTTTTAAGGGGGCGCCTCCCTTTATGACCATCCCGTCGTCCGTCGGGGTCACGTCACACCCCATTGCCTTCAGGTTATCGGTCACTGTCTCGATGCGGTCAGTTTCCTTTACCTTCAGCTCTGCGGCGTCTTTGATTACGGTCGTGCCCTGCGCCACGGCTGCCATCACTGCGATGACCGGGATTTCGTCGATGAGCGAAGGGATGATGTCCCCTCCGACAGTGGTGCCGTGGAGTGAACTCGTCCGCACAAGGATATCGGCGATCTTTTCGCCGCCTTCTGTCCGCTCGTTCACAAGTGAGATATCCCCGCCCATATCCTCACAGACCTTAAGAAGCCCAGAGCGTGTGGGGTTGATCCCGACATTTTCTATCAGGATTTCCGAATCCGGGACAATGAGTCCTGCCGCTATGAAATAGGCGGCAGAGGAAATGTCCCCGGGCACAGAGATTTTCTGGCCGAAAAGTTCCCGGCAGGGGCGGATGGAGGCTGTTGCCTCAGTGCCGTCCAATGCGTGGGAGGAGCGGATGTCAGCGCCAAATTCGCGCAGCATCAGCTCGGTGTGGTTCCGGGACAGGCACGGTTCAGTGACGGAAGTCTCGCCCTCGGCGTACAGACCCGCCAGCAGAAGGCAGGATTTGACCTGCGCGCTGGCTACCGGGGAGGTGTAATGTATGCCGTGCAGATGTCCCGGAGTGATGTAGAGGGGCGCGCAGCCGTTCCTCAATATGCTTGAGATATTGGCTCCCATCTGCGTCAGGGGGTCGATGATCCTTTTCATGGGGCGGGAATTGAGGGATTCATCGCCTGAGATTTTTGAATCGAAGGGCTGGCCGGTGAGGATACCGGAGATGAGCCTGGTCGTTGTGCCGCTGTTCCCCACATCCAGGACCTGGGACGGCGCGGTCAGTCCGTGAAGCCCCCTGCCGTGGACGGTGACAAGGGATCCTTCCTGATCGATCTGAATACCGAGCGCCCTGAAACAGCGGATTGTGGCAAGGCAGTCTTCTCCTTCCAGAAAATTGTGGATCTCCGTAATCCCTCTGGCGATGGAGCCAAACATAATACATCTGTGTGAGATCGATTTGTCCCCGGGGACGGATACGTTACCTTTCAGTCCGCTTATACTGCATAATTCCATTCTTATTTTCCTTCTTTCTATAGTATACCGGCGTTCTGTACACCCCCATTGGCAGGGAAAACATTCTGTGCCGGCGTCAGGTCATACTTCATAAACGATATAACGATACTTCTGGAGAAGTGATGCCGCTTTCGCAGAAGAGACCTCATCGTAAAATTCGATGCGGAGCACGCCCTCTTCAAACTCCCTGTTATGGATGATGCCGATATTTTTGATGCTGATACCTCCGCTGGCAAGGATCGTTGCAATCGTCGCGATCCCTCCCGCCTCATCGATGATATCACAGTAGACCGCAAACTGTTTTTTGATCGGGCCTGCCGAGCTGCCGGGCATGGAATCCCGGTAATCCCTTGAGTTTTCAAACATGGAGTAAAGGGCTGCCTCATCCTCGTTGTCTACGAGCGCCTTTGCCGTTTTCAGCGCTTCCATATAATGCCCGAGGATCCGGGATATGTTTTCCCTGTTTTTCAGGCAGATTTGCTGCCACATGACAGGCGAGGAGGAGGCGATCCTTGTGATATCCTTGAATCCGCCTGCCGCGAGCGCTTTCATAAGTTCGTCCTTTGTATCCGTATCATGCACGAAGTTCACAAGGGTGGACGCAATAATGTGGGGGAGATGGCTGATCGTACCGGTAATCCTGTCATGTTCCCGGTAATCCAGGATGATCGGCAGTGCCTTCAGGGAGCGCACAAAATCACGGTACGCATTTACTTTTTCAGCCGGAACTTTCGCCGATGGCGTCAGAATATAATATGCGTTTTCGATCAGATGAGCTTTCGCGTTGGAGAGTCCGCTCTTTTCGGAGCCTGCCATCGGGTGTCCCCCGATAAAATTTTCCTCCATCCCAAGGGAGATGACCTCCTCATGGATTGAAGTTTTGACACTGCCCGCATCAGTCAGGATACAGTTTGCATCGATCAGGCTTTTCAGGCTGGAGAGATACGCTGTGTTATAAGAGATGGGGGCGCACAGGAATATATAGGAACACCCCCTGAAATTCTCATCTATGGAAGAGCATGCCGTATGGATCGTACCGTCCTGGACCGCAAGGGCAAGTGTCTCGCGGTTTTTGTCAAATGCCAGTATCTCATATTCCGGGTAATACTGACGGATGGCTTTTGCGATGGATCCGCCGATCAGGCCAAGCCCGATAAAACCTATTTTATTAGACATATCAGTAAAATCCTTTCAGAAAATTGTGGTGATCTTTTTTCACATATAGAAATATTCTATCACTTTAAACTGTAAAAGTAAACGATTTTTGGCGAGGCATCAGAAGAGAAAAAAGAATTATTTGCGTATGTGAAAAATATATAAAATAGTTGTAATCACAAAGAAATTTTAGTACAATATACCCATAGCATGTGTACCTCTCAGATAAACGGTATGCAGAAAACGATATAACAAGGAGGCAGCAGCATGAAGGTTTACAGAACGGACGAGATAAGGAATGTGGTATTGCTTGGACACGGCGGAAGCGGCAAGACAAGTCTTGTAGAGGCAATGCTGTATGTATCAGGCGCCACAAACCGTATGGGAAAGATTTCCGAATCCAATACGGTCAGCGATTTTGATAAAGAGGAGCAGAAACGGGGCTTTTCCATCAGCACAAGCCTGATTCCGATAGAGTGGGAGAAAGCGAAGATCAATATTCTGGACACGCCGGGGTATTTTGATTTTGTAGGGGAAGTGGAGGAAGCTGTCAGCGCGGCGGACGCGGCAGTTATCGTTGTATCAGGAAAGGCAGGAGTACAGGTCGGAACGGAGAAGGCATGGGAACTTTGCGACAAGTACAACCTGCCAAGGATGGTCTACGTGACAGAGATGGATGTGGATGATGCCAGCTTCCGCCAGGTAGTGGAAGACCTTACCGCAAGATACGGAAAGAAAATTGCGCCTCATTTCCAGCCGATCCGCGAGAACGAAAAGCTGGTCGGATACATCAACGTGATCAAAAATGCAGGTCGCAGATATACAGGGATCGGGCAGCGTGAAGAGTGCGAGATACCGGACTACTGCAAGCCCAACCTTGAGATATTAAGAGACTCCCTTATGGAGGCTGTTGCGGAGACAAGCGAAGAATTTATGGAGCGCTATTTCAACGGCGAAGAGTTCTCGGTGGAGGAGATACGTTCCGCGATGCGCACGGAAGTTATGGACGGCGATATCGTGCCGGTGGCTATGGGATCGAATGTGCAGGCGCAGGGAGTCGCCAATCTTCTCTCTGATATCGTGAGATTCTTCCCGAGCCCGGATAAGAAGAGCTGTGCAGGCATTAACCGCACGACGAATGATATTTTTGAAGCGAACTATGATTTCTCAAAGTCGAAGACCGCTTATGTATTTAAGACAATGGTGGATCCGTTCATCGGGAAATACTCCTTCGTGAAGGTATGCTCAGGCGTGCTCAAGGGGGACGACGTTCTTTACAATGCAGATACGGAATCCGAGGAAAAGCCGGGCAAGCTGTATGTAATGTGCGGGAATAAGCCCTCAGAAGTACCGGAGCTGTTTGCCGGCGATATCGGCGCAATTGCAAAGCTTGCAAACACACGTACCGGAGATACCCTTTCCACGAAGGCGGTACAGGTATCATATGCAAAGACAGACTATTCCGTCCCGTATACATATATGAGATATACGGTCAACAAGAAAGGGGATGAGGATAAGGTTTCCCAGGCGCTTTCCAGGATGACGGCAGAGGATGTGACGCTTAAAGTTGTAAACGACAGCGAGAACAGGCAGACGCTCCTGTACGGCATGGGCGACCAGCATCTGGAGATCGTTGCCAGCAAGCTTGCATCCAGGTACAAAGTGGAAATTACGCTGAGTACGCCGAAGGTGGCGTTCAGGGAGACGATCCGCAAAAATTCAGATGTTGATACCAAATATAAGAAACAATCCGGCGGCCATGGACAGTACGGTCATGTTAAGATGAGATTCGAGCCGTCAGGGGATCTGGAGAAACCGTATGTGTTTGAAGAATGTGTGGTAGGGGGAGCTGTTCCGAAGAATTACTTCCCGGCAGTGGAAAAGGGACTGCAGGATTCTGTCGTGAAGGGACCTTTGGCGGGATATCCGGTTGTGGGAGTCAAAGCCACTTTATACGACGGATCTTACCATCCGGTCGACTCGTCGGAGATGGCGTTTAAGACAGCGACAATCCAGGCATTTAAGAAAGGATTCATGGAAGCTTCACCGGTACTTCTTGAGCCGATTGCTTCTCTGAAAGTCACGGTGCCGGACGACTACACAGGGGACGTGATGGGTGATTTGAACAAGAGGCGCGGCAGAGTGCTCGGAATGAATCCGGTCGCAGGCGGCAAACAGGTGATTGAGGCAGATATCCCGATGACAGGGCTTTTCGGGTACTGTACAACGCTGCGATCCATGACGGGCGGAAGAGGAACCTACGAGTATGCATTTGCAAGATATGAGCAGGCTCCATCTGATGTACAGGAGAAAGAGATCGCTGCCAGGGCGGCAGAGGAATAGACGAAAAAGAAGTGAAAACAGGGTATGCATCCGCAGGGGCATACCCTGTTTTTGGCTTGTACAAATGTCTGATTATTTTTTGTAAAGAAAGCGCCAATATTGTTGTACTTTGAATATAAAGGTGCTATAATTGCTCTACTGCATAGGCAGGTGACAAAAAAATACAGGCATAGAGGGAAAAGAAAATGGAAATTGTTATCATTGGTGATGGAAAAGTAGGGTACAAACTTGCAAAACAACTTTCTGTCGAAAATTATGATGTGGTGATGATTGACAGTAATGAGAAGAAACTCAAATTTGCGGTTGACAGGCTGGATATTGCCTGCCTGACAGGTGACGGGGCGGATGCATCTGTCCAGAGAGAAGCAGGCGTACCGCATGCAGACCTCGTGATTGCGTGTACATCTGCGGACGAATGTAATATGCTGTGCTGTCTGATTGCAAGAAGGCTGGGGGCAAAGCATACGATCGCACGCGTGCGCAATCCGATTTATTTCAACCAGATCGGACTGCTCAAGGAGGATCTCCATCTAAGTATGGCGGTTAATCCGGAACTGACCGTGGCAGACGAGATCAGCAGGCTTCTTCTGTTCCCGGATGCCAGCAAAATCGAGACATTCGTAAAAGGCAGGGTGGAGCTGATTGAGTTTCCAATCCCGGAGGGGGGACGCCTTGCAGGAATGTCCCTTGCCGATATGTATAACGAATTTCAGATCAAAGTCCTCGTATGTGCGGTGGAGCACTGCGGCGACGTGATTATCCCTGACGGAGACTATGTGATCAGAGAAGGGGACAGATTACATATTGCGGCTTCGCACAGAGAAGTGGAGCTGTTTTTCAAGCTTCTTGGAAAGCATAGGGAGAAGATCAGGAAAGTGATCATCTGCGGAGGTGGGCGCGTGGCGTACTATCTCTCTGTACAGCTGTGCTCCCTTGGGATGCAGGTGAAGATTATTGAGAGAGATGAAGGGAGGTGCGAGCATCTCTGTGAACTGCTTCCCAAAGCAACGATTATTAACGGAGACGCTACGGACCACGACCTTCTGATTGAGGAAGGAATCGAGGAGGCGGATGCGTTTGTCGCCCTGACCGGGATGGATGAGGAGAATATCATTATCTCGCTTTTTGCGAAGAGCCAGGGAATCGACAAGATCATTACCAAGGTTAACGAGGACCGCCGGGTCCGCATGGTGGAAGACTTTGGAATTGACAGTATTGTATCGGCAAAGACCGTTACGGCGGACGCCATTCTAAGCTATGTCAGGGCAAGAAAAAATTCTCAGGGAAGCGCAAACATAGAGACTATGTACCAGCTTGTGGATGAGAAGGTGGAAGCGCTTGAGTTTATCATTAAATCCGAGACCAGATATACAGGGATACCGCTTAAGGACCTGTCCATAAAGTCTAATAACCTGATCGCCTGTATCGCGAGGAAGCGTCAGATTATTATACCGGGCGGAGATGACTGCCTGGAAGTCGGAGACAGCGTGATCGTTATTACAATGGAAAGGCAGATCGAGGATATCGAAGACATTCTGGTGTAGGTACTGTGACATGAATAAGAGAATGATCATATATATTTTAGGGAAAATGCTGGGAGTGGAGGGGGCCGTCCTTCTGATTCCGGCTCTTGTATCGCTGATTTACGGGGAAAAGAGCGGATTTGCCTTTTTAATCGTCGCGGCTGTTCTCGGGGGGATCTTCCTGGTCTTTGGAAGAAAGAAACCCGGATGCACGAGGATATACGGCAAAGAAGGCTTTGTCATTGTTGGTCTGGCATGGATATTGTGGTCCCTTTTTGGGGCGCTTCCGTTTTTTATAACCGGCAGTATCCCGAATTATATTGACGCGTTTTTTGAGACTGTATCAGGTTTCACAACAACAGGCTCCACGATCCTTAAAGAAATCGAGAGCCTTCCGATGGGCATTAATTTCTGGAGATGCCTGACTCACTGGATCGGCGGTATGGGCGTGCTTGTGTTCGTCATGATGATCACGTCCCTGGATGACGAGAATGCCATGCCCCTTATGCGGGCAGAGATGCCGGGACCCGAGGCCGACAAGCTGGTGCCCAAAGCGAGGCATACGGCCACGATCCTCTATGGGATGTATTTTGTGCTGACAGCAGTAGAAGTGGTCCTGCTGATGTTCGGGGGAATGAATCTTTACGACGCCCTCGTCCACTCATTCAGCACGGCAGGGACCGGAGGATTCTCCAACAGAAATGCAAGTGTGAGTTTCTATGACAGTGCGTATATAGACGGTGTGATCACGGTGTTTATGATTCTGTTCGGAGTGAATTTTAACCTGTATTTTATCCTCATCCTAAAGGACTGGAAAAGTGTCCTTAAGAATGAGGAACTCCGCGCATACCTGGGGGTTATTGCAGCTTCCATTGCAGTGATCACCGTAAATATCCTGAATATATACGAAAATGTGCTCCATGCGTTCCGCTATGCGTCATTCCAGGTCGCATCTGTCATTACGACGACAGGATTTTATACGGCGGATTATGAACTTTGGCCCGAACTGTCCAAGGCAGTCCTGCTTGCGATCATGTTCATAGGAGCCTGTGCCGGTTCAACCGGAGGAGGTATTAAGGTCTGCAGATTCGTCATACTCTGCAAATCGATCCGGCAGGAGATTCGGAAAATCCTGCATCCAAATGCAGTGACTGTGATCAAGCTGAACGGAAAAAAGGTCGGGCAGGATACAATGAGAGGAATCAATGTATACTTTGCAGCATATGTTTTCATACTGATTATATCCGTCCTGATTGTGTCGGTTGATAATTTTGATTTTGCCACATCATTCAGCGGCGTTCTGACAACGATAAACAATGTGGGACCGGGAATCTCGAAGGTGGGCCCGGTTGAGAATTTCTATATGTTCTCGCCGCTGTCCAAGATCGTATTCTGTTTTGACATGCTTGTGGGCCGCCTGGAGATCATTCCGTACCTTCTGATGCTGTCGCCGGATCTGTGGCGCAAGAGATTCTGAACTGGCAAGACATTTCAGGCAGAAAGGGAAAAGTGAATGAAAAGGATAAAGAGAAAAATACTCATCGCAGCGGCAGTCATACTGCTGCTGGGCGTCTATTATTATGCAGCCCTGCCTCCGATCAATATACATGCGACGGAGTTCTGGATCTTTCTGATCCTGCTGGTTGTGCTGGCAGCCGCGCTGTTTATCAGGAAGAAGAACCTGACACGCTATGAACTCAGGGAGTCAAAGGGGTTGAAAGTGATCCTGGGCATCCTGGCGGCAGTAGTCATCGTATACCTGGCGGGGAGCCTGTTGTCTTCGCCTGTGGTAAATGCGAAAAAATACCAGCAGCTTATGACAGTGGAAGACGGAGAGTTCGCAAAAGATATAGAGGAGCTTTCCTTTGACCAGATCCCGCTTTTGGACCGGGATTCTGCGACGCTTCTCGGCAACAGGAAGATGGGGAGCATGGTGGATATGGTGTCCCAGTTCGAGGTGGATGAGCTGTATTCGCAGATCAATTACAAGGACCGCCCGGTGCGGGTATCCCCGCTGAAGTATGCAAGCATCATTAAATGGTTCACCAATCAGGGAGAGGGTATCCCGGCGTATATCACCATTGATATGGCAACCCAGAATACAGAACTTGTAAAGCTTGACCAGGGGATGAAATATACGGCCAGCGACCATTTTAACCGGAATATTTACCGGCATCTGCGGTTCCGCTATCCCACATATATCTTCAATGAACTGAGCTTTGAAGTGGACGAGGAAGGGACTCCGTACTGGATTTGCCCTGTGAAGGAATATAATATCGGCCTGTTCGGCGGCGTGACCATCGGCAGGGTGGTGCTGTGCAATGCGATAACAGGTGAGACGACGGATTATGCCATTGAGGACGTCCCGCAGTGGATTGACCGGGCGTATTCTGCGGATCTCCTGGTGGAGCTTTACGATTATCACGGAACCCTTCAGCACGGTTTCCTGAACAGTGTGCTGGGACAGAAGGACTGCCTGAAAACGACGGAAGGGTATAACTATCTTGCGATCGATGATGATGTGTGGGTTTACACAGGTGTTACATCTATCACGGGAGACCAGTCCAATGTCGGGTTCGTCCTTATGAACCAGAGAACAATGGAGACAAAATTCTACGAGGTGGAAGGAGCTACGGAGGCATCTGCCATGTCCTCGGCTGAAGGGCAGGTGCAGAACCTGCACTATACCGCGACATTCCCGCTTCTCCTGAACATCTCGGGAGAACCGACGTATTTTATTGCGCTCAAGGACGATGCGGGACTCGTGAAGATGTATGCAATGGTCAATGTGCAGAAATACCAGATTGTTGCGGTGGGAGATACGGTAAGCGAATGTGAAGAGACGTACACCGATCTGATGTATGAGAACGGAATCAAAGAGGTGGAAGAGGACACAAGGGAGATACTGTCCATAACCGCGCCTGTTGCGAAGATTGCGCAGGGAGTGGTCGAGGGTAATTCCCACTACTACATCATGCTGGAGGGTTCGGATGCGATTTTTGATGTGTCTGTCGTAGATTTCATCGATATCATCCGCTACAATGTGGGCGATGAAGTCACGATTGAATATAAGGAGGGCGAGCAGACGAATACGGTACTGTCGCTGAACGGTGCGGAGAAATCGGAAACTGCAGCCGCTCAGGGGGAAAACACGCAGGCAGCAGAAACGACAGAAGAGCAATGAAACAAAAGGGTTGTGCCGGGAATGGCACAACCCTTTGTGTTCAGAAAACTAGCTGATCACGTTATAATCAGCGGAATCTATATCGGGAATATCTTTCTTGTCAGCACCAATGCTGAGATAGAAGTCTATGTTGTTTTCGTGGGAAATCTTATTTAATTTCTGGAGAAAAACAGGAAGGCTCTCGAGAGTTATATTCGCCTGCTTCAGTACACTGTCGATGAAAATCGTTTCAATGTCATGATTGCCGGCTACCATGCCGTAAAGGAATCCTATAAATTCTTCAAGTGTCAGGATATCGGGATAATCTGCCATTCGGATGGCACGGATATTGAAATCAACCGTGTATGTATCTTTGTGGCTCTTTTTGATCAATACTACGTTACCGTTGGAAGTTTTCACCTTCTCATTTGCAAGATCAATCATTTGTTGTGTTTTTCCGCTGCCTCTTGGGCCTGTGATTAAATTTACCATGGCGAATCTCTCCTTTATGTATGTATTGTTTGAGACTTTTCACCTCTCAAATATCTTAAACACATTATACACTAAAGCAATGAGGGGAACAACTAAAAAAAGGATAAAAAGAAAAAGAATTTAACATGCGGAGGATGAAGGATGACCAGTCGGCACAAATAGCAGGTTGACCGTGTTCTGCAGTTGAAGAAAGGAAACTTTCCTTGACGGGTTAGTCAAATCTAACTATAATGAAAGAGAAAGTATTTTACAGGTTCGAGGAGTTTATATGGACCAATACGGGTAGAAAGAAGGGAAGTTATGTCTGAGCAGAGAAAAAACATTCAAGAGGTGATCCGTCTTGGAACCCACGGTGAGGATTACGGAAACTGGATGCCAAATCCGGTATTTTATACGGCAGGGGGGTTGACAGCCCTGGCAGTGTTTCTGGCAGCGCTGTCCTTTGCAGTATTTCATTTTACTGTGGCTGGTGTGGTATTTGTGCTTGCTGCGGCCGCATTGCTTGTGGTGCTCTGCTGGATTACCTGGATCAGGCGGCAGTATGCTTTTGGAGGCGGAGGTATGATGGGACGGGTACACCAGACCATTCTTTCCCATCTGGATTACGATGGAAAGGGAACATTGCTGGATGTGGGCTGCGGTTCCGGGGCACTGTCCATACGGGTTTCCCTGACATGGCCGGAGGCAAAAGTGACGGGCATCGACTATTGGGCGGCAGTCTACAACTACAGCCAGACGCTTTGCGAGAAAAATGCCGTCAGTGAAGGAGTGGATGCCCGGTGCCAGTTTCAGCATGGCGACGCCAACAGGCTGGATTTTCCCGATGAGAGCTTTGACGCCGTAGTGAGCAACTATGTCTACCACAACATTACGGGAGCGGATAAGCACGAGCTGCTGCTGGAAACCCTGCGGGTGCTGAAAAAGAGCGGCGTCTTCGCCCTAAACGACGAAATGAAGCCTCACATGTACGGGGACATGGAGGCTTTTGCAAGAAAGCTCAAGGATATGGGATATCAGGATGTTCAGATAATTGATACCGCAAAAGAAGCTTTTGGTTCCCGCCGCCGGGCAGCGATGCTGCTGCTGGGAGAGTCCCGGATGCTGGTGGGAAGGAAGTAAAAAAGGATGTTCCTTTGCTATAGGCCATAGGAAAGGGACATCCTGAATATTTTTGCACTGCAGTTGTTCAGCGGTTATGCTTTCTTTTTTTATTGGAAATCACTGTGACAGTGATTGCTGTTCCCGCTGCAAGCAGGACAGCAGTCCAAAGGGTAACAGGACTGTAAATTTACAGAGGTAACAATACTTAAGACGATTTCAAGAGTGCTGATGTCAGCCGCGGGCATCAGATTCAGGTTTCATCCTCTGTAATCTCGGAATCATCCAGCGTCGGTACGCTGATCTCATGTGTTTTCATCCTGTATCCGGAATAGAAATAACCGATCACAATGACTGCAACGGAAACGATTACGATATAAGGCCTGATGGAGGCAATCGAATTGGCGACGATCGTAAACTGTACTAAAAATGCCAGACCGACAAAGAAATAGTATATTCCGGTCGGACAGCGTTTGGATATAAGCCTTTTTCCCCATGCATCAGGATAGCGAACGGGGATTTTCGCAAGGGAAATCATCATAAGGATTCCCAGTCCGATTTCTACCAGAAGCGTAGCATTTGCAATGGTATTGATATCCCACTGGAGCACGATCGGAATGAGGGTGCAGGCATAGAGAATACAGGTGATCATAGGGGCAGATCCTTTTAATACTGAATTTATATGGGATATGCTGTATAAGGATTCCTTTTGGGGACAGAACGGAGGACCAAGTTTTTTTGGAGCGCTGAGCGCCATTGATATCGCGCTTTGGGACATCAAAGGAAAAGCGTTCGGGGTTCCGGTCTGCCAACTGCTTGGAGGCAGATACCGGGATGAGGTGAGATGCTATGCGTCTCATGTGCAATACGGCTGGGATCAGAAAACGGATCCTGACTGGCTGGCTGCCGCAGGCGGTCCGAAACAGGAAGATTATGCCGTTCGGGCAAGAGAAGCGGTGAAGGCAGGATTTGATGCGGTGAAACTGGATATCTGGGAATATGACAGAGACGGGACTTATTATCCGCTTAATTATTACCAGAAAAGCCTCTGTGGAAAACAGCTTGAAAACCTGGAGGAACGTCTTGCGGGTATACGGGACGCTGTGGGCACGGAGACGGACGTTATTCTGGATGCACATGCTTTGATGAGTGTTCCCGCAGCCGTCCAGTTTTCAGAAATTGCTCGGAAGTATCATGTTTTCTATTTGGAGGAGCCGACGGCATCCATACCAAAACTGGTGAAGCAGTTAAGCGGACGCGCGGGGATACCGCTTGCATATGGGGAGAGGATTTATTCAGGATGGCAGTTCGCCCCTTACCTTGAGAGCGGGATGATACAGGTGGCACAGCCGGATATCGGCAATACAGGAGGCTTTACGGAAATCAAAAAAATATGTGCCAGTGCCAACATTCATGATATAAGTGTACAGCCGCACACATGTGCAAGTCCGCTTCTGGTCGCGGCAACTTTGCAGATTGAGGCGGTGATTCCGAATTTCATGATTCATGAGTACTATTTTGAACAACAGACACAGTATATGCAGACACTGTGCAAATATACCCACATACCGGAAAATGGGTTTCTCCGTATCCCGGATCGTCCGGGTATCGGAAATGAATGGTCAGAGTATTTTCTTGAAACGGCAAAAACAATATCTATAGAAAAATGATAAACCGGGGAGACTGTATTCATATACATTTGTCTCCCCGGTAATTTGTTTACTGGAAATGAGAAAAGTTCTCAAAAAACATAATTGAAGAGGAAGGGGAAATATGGTAATATTACATTAATTGAAAATCATTCTCAAAATCAGGAGGAGATTATGCCAGCAGAAGTATTGTCTTATTTTCTGAAAAACAGAAACTGCCAGATCCGTCTGGGATTTCAGGTTGTACTGCAATGCGCGCCTTTTCTAAAAGGCCTGAAAGTATCCTGTGTCATAACGGTGGAAGCGTCGCTCTACAGCGGACTGGAGAAGCTTTTTTCCGGTATGGATATTGCTTATCATAAACTGTCAGAATCTGAGGGAAGATGCCTTGTCCTGTTCTACCGCCCGAAAGAACTTGAAGTTTATTTAAGCAGGAGTGAAAACCGCGTACTGATACAGGAGTACGGGTATTCTGGCATGGTACTGCATGAAATGTTGGAACGTCTTTCTGAGCGTGTCAGGGAATGTGCCGGGAAAGGGATGGATTTTCCGCATGAGATTGGAGTCTTCCTGGGATATCCCACAGAAGATGTGAAGGGGTTCATCGAAAACGAAGGGAAAAAATATCTCATGATCGGTTACTGGAAAGTGTACAGCGATCTTGCCGGAGCCCGTATGATTTTCAAGAGATATGACCGTGCGAAGAACTGTGCGGTTAATGAATTTTTAACCGGGAAGAGCATCCGGGAAATTGCTCTGGGGTAAGGACTGCAGCGTGGGCTGCATCCGGGAAAGAAAAAGATGGAGGAGACGAAAATGAGTGTATCAGTAGTATATTGGAGCGGAACGGGAAATACGCAGGCAATGGCGGAAGCAGTGGCGGAAGGAATCAAAAGTGCGGGTGCAGACGCAAATGTCATGGAAGTGGGAAGTGCGGATGCTTCAGCGCTTGCGGCAGAAAATGCCTTTGCTCTCGGATGCCCGTCTATGGGTGCGGAACAGCTGGAAGAGGCGGAGATGGAGCCGTTTGTAGAAGCGCTTGAGCCGCTTGTTTCCGGCAAAACAATCCTGCTTTTTGGCTCCTATGGATGGGGAGACGGAGAGTGGATGCGTGACTGGGCAGAACGCATGAAAAATGCGGGAGCAGTGATGGTGCGCGATGAGGGCCTTATCGCAAATGAAGCGCCGGATGACGAGGCGCTGGAAGAGTGCCTCCGGGCAGGGAAAGAACTGGCAGAGAAAGCGTAACCGGATATTGACAAAACTCTCCTCTGATGCATATCATAATAGTATCGGGAAAAAACTGTGAATAAGAGAAATGCCCTTCTTTATCCGGCCGTTGTGAGGGGCATCAGAGGAGGCATAATGAACGGGAATATACTGATTGGACTTCTTATACCATTTGCCGGAACTACTTTGGGGTCGGCGATGGTATTTTTTATGAAAAGGGAGATGAATGACCGGCTGCAGAAACTTCTGCTTGGATTTGCGTCGGGGGTTATGGTTGCGGCGTCCGTCTGGTCGCTGCTCATCCCTTCGATCGAGATGTCGGAGCAGTCGGGGGGAATTGCATGGATTCCGGCGGCATCAGGATTCTTGCTGGGAATGGGATTCCTGCTTTTGCTGGATACGGTCACTCCGCATCTCCATTTTACGGAAGAGGAACCAGAAGGGATACCGTCCCATTTAAAAAAAACAACCATGCTTGTCCTTGCAGTAACGCTGCACAATATACCCGAGGGCATGGCTGTAGGGGTTACATTTGCAGGCGTTATGGCAGATAATTCCATGATGACGCTCACGGGGGCGTTTGCACTGTCGATCGGGATTGCAATCCAGAATTTCCCGGAGGGGGCGATCATCTCGATGCCGCTTAAGAGCCAGGGGATCTCGAAGATACGGGCATTTGCGTATGGAACACTGTCTGGCATCGTGGAACCCGCTGCAGGATTTATCACGATCCTGCTCACAGGACTTGTCCTCCCGTTTCTTCCATATTTCCTGTCTTTTGCGGCAGGTGCGATGGTCTATGTTGTGGTGGAAGAGCTTATTCCGGAAGCGCAGTCAGGAGAGCATTCCAATATCAGTACGATAGGAGTGGCGCTCGGGTTTGTGCTGATGATGGTGCTGGATGTGGCACTCGGATAGAGGCAGGCAGAAAAGTGACAGACAATTCACTTTTCTGCCTGCCTTTGCGTAACAGAAATTATGAAACGCATCTGTTACGAGAAATTCTCTGACTATGTATGATTTGTTCTGAAATTACAGGATAATGTGTTTTGGGGATTGCAAAACACTATATTTTGTATTAGAATAGCTTTAAAAGCGATGTGGAATGATATATAGCACCACATAAACATAAATAAATTTGATGCGATATGAGGAGAGAGACAGAATGAAGATTATAAAAAGAAACGGCTCAGAAGAAGTATTTGATATTGAAAAGATCGTTACTGCGATCAAAAAGGCGGACACTTCAGCAGAGAGCAGAAGCCTGACGGATGGACAGATAGAAGACATTGCGGAGTATGTTGAATTCAAATGCAATAAATTAAACCGTGCGGTTTCAGTAGAAGAGATACAAGATATGGTGGAGAATCAGATCATGGCTACAGGGGCTTTTGATCTGGCAAGAAGATATGTAAGATACCGTTATAAACGTTCTCTTGTGCGCCGTGCCAACACGACAGACAACAGGATCCTTTCCCTGATCGAGTGCAACAATGAGGATGTAAAGCAGGAAAATTCCAATAAGAACCCTGCGGTGAACAGTGTGCAGAGAGATTATATGGCAGGCGAAGTGAGCCGCGACCTGACACAGAGGATGCTGCTGCCGGAGGATATTGTGGAGGCAGACAAGGAAGGGATCATCCATTTCCATGATTCAGACTACTACGCACAGCATATGCACAACTGTGATCTGGTCAATCTGGAGGACATGCTGCAGAACGGCACAGTCATCAGCGGAACCATGATTGAGAAGCCTCACAGTTTCTCCACGGCATGTAACATTGCGACACAGATCATCGCGCAGGTGGCAAGCAACCAGTACGGAGGGCAGAGCATTTCACTTGCCCATCTCGCACCGTTTGTCCAGGTATCCAGGGAAAAGATCCGCGCAGAGGTTCTCCATGAGATGGAAATGGTGGGAATCGACTATCCGAAAAAGGTTCTCAATGACATTGTGGAAGGACGTCTGAAAAAAGAGATCACAAAAGGTGTCCAGACAATCGAATACCAAGTGATCACACTGATGACAACTAACGGACAGGCGCCTTTCCTGACGGTCTTCATGTATCTGAATGAGGCGAAGTCTGAGGCAGAGAAAAGAGATCTTGCCATGATCATAGAGGAGACACTCAAGCAGCGCTATCAGGGTGTGAAGAACGAGGCGGGAGTTTGGGTGACGCCGGCTTTCCCGAAGCTGATTTATGTTCTGGAAGAGGATAACATCGAGGAGGGGCAGCCATACTATTATCTGACAGAGCTTGCTGCAAAATGTACGGCAAAACGTCTTGTCCCGGACTATATCTCCGAGAAGAAGATGAAAGAACTCAAGGAAGGAAACTGTTTCCCTGTTATGGGCTGCAGAAGTGCGCTCAGCCCGTGGAAGGATGAGAACGGAAATTATAAATTCTACGGAAGATTTAACCAGGGCGTCGTGACGATCAACCTGGTGGACGTGGCCCTCTCATCTGGCGGGGATATGGAGAAATTCTGGAAGATATTTGACGAGAGGCTGGATCTGTGCTACCGTGCCCTGATGTGCAGGCATAACAGGCTTAAGGGGACGCTTTCCGACGCCGCGCCGATCCTGTGGCAGTACGGCGCGCTGGCACGCCTGGAGAAGGGGGAGGTGATCGACAAGCTGCTCTACGGAGGATATTCTACCATTTCACTGGGATATGCAGGATTATATGAATGTGTAAAATATATGACAGGAAAGTCTCATACAGACCCGTCAGCAACTCCATTCGCACTGGATGTCATGAAGCACATGAATGATGCGTGCAACAAATGGAAGGAAGAAACCAATATCGGATTCAGCATTTACGGTTCCCCGATTGAGAGCACAACTTATAAATTTGCGAAATGTCTCCAGAAGCGCTTCGGCATTATTCCGGGGGTTACAGATAAGAGCTATATCACAAACAGCTATCATGTGCACGTAGGGGAAGAGATCGACGCGTTCGCAAAACTGAAATTTGAGTCCCAGTTTCAGGCGCTGTCCACAGGAGGAGCCATCAGCTATGTGGAAGTACCGGACATGAAAGACAATATTCCTGCAGTGCTCCAGGTGATCCGTTTCATTTACGATAACATTATGTATGCAGAACTGAATACAAAAAGTGACTACTGCCAGATATGCGGCTACAACGGGGAGATTCAGATCGTGACAAGCGAGGACGGAAAACTGGAATGGGAGTGCCCGCACTGCAAAAATCATGATCAGAATACACTGAATGTGGCAAGACGTACCTGCGGTTATATCGGCACACAGTTCTGGAACCAGGGAAGAACGCAGGAGATCAAAGAAAGGGTGCTGCATCTGTAACATGTATTATGGAGAGATTAAAAAATGCGACATTGCAAACGGAGAGGGAGTCAGAGTCTCCCTCTTCGTTTCTGGCTGTACCCATCACTGCCCGGGATGCTTCAATGAAGATACCTGGGATTTCTGTTATGGGAAAGCCTTTACACAGGAAACAGAAGAGGAACTGCTAAATGCGCTTGAACCAGGGTATATCAACGGATTGTCCCTTCTGGGAGGCGAGCCCTTTGAGCCCCAGAACCAGAGAGTCCTTGTTCCCTTTCTGAGAAAAGTGAAGGAACGGTATCCAAAGAAAGATATCTGGTGCTACAGCGGCTATCTGTTTGACCGGGAACTGTTAAGTGGGAGCAGGGCAAGGTGTGAGGTTACGGACGAGATGCTGTCCATGCTGGATGTTCTTGTGGACGGCAGGTTTGTCGAGAACTTAAAGGATATTACGCTGGTGTTCCGCGGCTCATCGAACCAGCGGCTCATCGATGTGAGGAAGAGCCTGCAAGAGGGCAGTGTGGTGCTGTGGGAATCAAAGATAAAAAGAGGGATATCCTAAAGAAAAGCCTGCTGTGGTTATAATATATCTTCATTTAACTCATAGAGCAGTTCATTTGTCTGCTGAACAGAGCTTTTCTTATTAATACAGAATATCAGGATAGAATCGCGCTTGCTTTTGGGATACAAAATTGCTTCTCCCGCTATAGTAAGCGCTTTTTGTGTTTCATCCAGGGTAAGGCCTGCAGCGATGCACAGTGAGAGTACTTTATTTCGTCCAGGTCTTTTGGTTCCATTTAAAATCTGATAGGCATAGTTGCGTTGTATTCCAGACCTGTGGATGAGTTCTCTGGCAGACAGAGAAGAACTGTTTAAAATATCTGACAGGTATTCATGAAATGTAAGTTTGTAGCCTGCTTTTGCGGCGGCAGACGTATATTTATGAAGTTCAGACACTGTACTCACATCAGATAGTTGTTTTAATAAATTATCAGTTGTTTTTCCCATAACAAATATCCCTTTTATCTATAAGCGTACGCGCATATGGGGAAAGCCGCGTGTTATCGATGTGAATATTTTATAATCTATCAGGATAAATTGCAATAGGAGAAAAAAGTGCAGATGAGCGAAGAATACCGTCTGTCGCAATATCAGGATTTCGGCAGGCTGGACAATAGTAAAAACATCCATCTTAAACGAAGGATAACAGACGGGAGGATATGTGTGGAGAAGCATGTCCCTGTTGAGTTGGCAAATATATACAGATTTTTACAGAGGGTCCAGGACAGACATATCCCACAGATGTATGAATGTATCATACAGAATGAGCAGTTGATCGTTATTGAAGAGTACATAGAAGGTCAGACAATTGAGGATATCATAAATGTCAGGAACATAAGCGAGGAAGAGGCGGCGTATATTATTCTTGAACTCTGCGAAGGCCTGAAACCTCTTCATCATGCAGAACCCCCAATTATATGCCGGGATTTGAAGGCAGAAAATATAATGGTGGATAATAAACATGGTATTAAGATCATAGATTTTAATATTGCCCGTTCAGTCCAAAAAGGAAAAAGCCATGATACTGTATTTATGGGAACTGCCGGTTATGCAGCACCTGAACAGTTTGGGTTTTCACAGACGGATAACAGGACGGATATTTATGCCCTGGGCGTCTTGTTAAATTATATGCTTGTAAAACAATTTCCGATAGAACGGATAGCAAGTGGGAAACTTGCGCCTGTTATACAGAAATGCATACATATTGATTCCGAAAAGCGATATCAATATGTGGAAGAATTAGAAAAAGATCTCATTCAGACAGTTCACTTTATGAAAAGCAAAGGGAATGTATATCAGGTAAATATGAAAGAATCCAGCAGAACTGGCCAGAAAAGCAGTTTTATACCCCCGGGGTTCCGGAACAGAAAACCCACCCATATTTTTTCAGCTATAGCCGGATATTTGTTTGTGATCTGGTTTTGCTTTTCTCTGGAGCTGACAGAAAATGGAAGTCCTATGGGGATAGAAAAATTGCGGCTGGAGCAAACAATCATTTTACTATCTCAGATATTTATGATATTTATCATATGGGATTACCGGGGATGGAAAGAAAAAATCCCTCTGATAAAAAACGAAAATATCTGGATCCGTATCATAGGCTATATTTTTGCAGAACTCATTCTTATCATAACCGCAGCTTTTTTTTGTGTTGTCCTGGAAGCGGTTTTATTCTGAGTGTATGCTGGCAGCATACCAAATCTTATCACAAGGGTTGTAAAATACAGGAAGCATCATTTCTTGGAGTCTTTGTCAATATGACGAGTTAAATGCTCTTTCAGAACAAGATTGATGTATTGGGAAAAAGAACGGTCATCCTGTTCTGCAAGATGTTTGATTGATTCGATAACATCAGAGTCAAGAGTGATGCTTACTTTATTTTTCAATGGTTTCATGGTTCTCCTCATTTCACTGTCAGATGTATTGGAATAGTATTATATTTATATGTATACGATAGAATCTTGACATATACCATTGAATGGGATAAAGTAGTATAAAGTAGGATTAAATGAAAGGAGGGGGAGCGTTCATGAAAAGTTGGAAATTAGTATCAGGGATATTATCAATTGTATTATTTGCCTTTGTAAGTTTTCAATCTTGTGCAGCCGGGGTTGCGAACACCTTGGAAGCAAATGGAGAATCTGGAGGAACAGCAGGTTTTCTTGTGGCGATTATGCTTCTTGCAGGAGGAATTGTTTCCATTGTTACCAGAAATGGTTCAAAGGGCGGAAATATTGCGCTGATCATTCTTTTTGGATTAGGAGCACTGCTCGGTTTTACTATGGCAGGAAGTTATACAGACCTGAATATTTGGGCGGGATGGTGTCTTATCTGTGCAGTAATTGCAGTAATATCTCTGATAAAAAAACGCGGATGAGATATCTGAGTTGGAAAGATATGCTTACAATCCCGGAATGTGCCTTTAGGTACTTCCGGTGATGGCTGTATCAATTCATTATAGTTTGAAATTGCGGTCAGTCTTCTATCGGTATCTCGATCTTTGAGATCGCATTTTCTTCCAGCCATTCGGGGAGCTGAGAAGAAAAACCGTCATCGGGCAGTTTTTCCTGTATCGTGATATTCGTCCCTTTATCCGGCAGATCAAGAGAGTATACAGTAATTTTAGAGAGATCATAGCCTTTTGGTGAAAACTGCCCGATTTTGTCCTGTATCACCTTTCCGGAGCCGTCCAGATCCAGGGACCCCTCTTTGTTTTTCATATAGAGGAATGCCATCTTATACAGATATTCCTGATGGTCAGTGATGAGTTTTCCGTATGCGTCCGGGTTGCCTCGAACCGCCTGTTTAATAAGACGAAGATGTTCTTTTGGCTCAATCATTCTCTACTCCTTTCAGAAAAGAGGCCTCTTCTCTTTTGGTTTACATTAATTAGACTGTATGAGCAAGAGGCTGGTTGCAAAAATCTAACTGCACATGTTATTATGTAACAGAAGCATTTATATTTCTGACAGTCCAAATCTATGGCGGCGTCCGCCGCGTCGGACCTCCTGCGTACCATTCAAAAGGAGGAACCCATATGGAAAAGAAACCGAACCGTCTGTATAAGTCACGGCTATTCGTCATGATCTTTGAGGACAAAAAGAACCTGTTGGAGCTGTACAATGCAGTAAGCGGAAAACAGTACAAGGACCCGGAACTTCTGGAGATCAGCACCCTGGAAAACGCGATCTACATGTCTTTTATAACGGCGGGGAAGAGCAGGAGCCGAAACCGGAGCTGGAAGTGCTGATGCTCAACATCAATGCGGGGCATAACCAGGACCTGATGAGAGCCAGCCATGCCCTGTGGGAGTACGCACAGTACACGAGCCGGGTAAGGAAGTATGCGAAGGAGATGCCCATCGCAGAGGCGGTGGAGCGGGCGATCACGGAAAGTATCCGGGAGGGGATCTTAAGGGATTTCCTGGAAAAACACCGGACGGAGGCGAAGCATCCGGGGAGAAGAAAAAACTCCTTGACTAATTTTAATCTTCTTCATATAATAAATGAGTATATTGGTACAGACAGAGAAGAGAAATAGTAGGAGTGTACCGCTTTCAGAGAGCTGCCGGAAGGTGCAAGGCAGAAGCGTAAGCTTTGAACTGGTCTCGGAGTCCTTCTGCTGAAATACAAGTAAGCGGAAGCGGGAGTTCCCGTTATAGAATAAATGAGTGCATCTGCTGCCGGAGTCAGCGGGGGATTCCCGTCTGTTTTTGGGAAGCCTTAAGGGAGCGGATGAATAAGAGTGGTACCACGGAATCGAGCCTTTTCGTCTCTTGAGTTTTCAGAGTGAGAAGGCTTTCTTTATGCATATGTCTGCAGCGATGCAGACAGAGCATGGTAAACTGTTAAGTTATGAAAGTGAGGAATCATCAAATGGGTACGAAGATTGTGTACAACCACAGGGCAATCGAAAAAAAGTGGCGTGAGAAATGGGAGGAATCCCCGGTTAATCCAAAGCTGGATGGCAATGGAAAGAAGAAGCCGAAATATTACTGCCTGGATATGTTCCCGTATCCGTCAGGAAACGGTCTCCATGTGGGACATTGGAGAGGATACGTGATCTCTGATGTATGGAGCCGCTACAAGCTGCAGCAGGGATATTATATCATTCATCCGATGGGATGGGATGCTTTCGGGCTTCCGGCTGAGAACTATGCCATCAAGATGGGAGTCCACCCGGCAAAATCCACTGCCCAGAACGTCGCAAACATCAAGAAACAGATCAATGATATTGCCGCGCTCTACGACTGGGATATGGAGGTAAATACGACGGATCCGTCATTTTATAAATGGACACAGTGGATCTTTGTCAAAATGTTCAAGGAAGGACTTGCTTACGAGAAGGAGTTCCCGATCAACTGGTGCCCGTCCTGCAAGACAGGCCTGGCAAACGAAGAGGTTGTAAATGGGAAATGTGAGCGCTGCGGCGCCGAGGTGACGAAAAAGAACCTTCGCCAGTGGATGCTGCGCATTACGAAATATGCAGACCGTCTGTTGAATGACCTTGACAAGCTGGACTGGCCGGAGAAGGTGAAAAAGATGCAGACAGACTGGATCGGAAAATCCTACGGCGCAGAGGTTGATTTCCCGGTAGAGGGGAGGGATGAGAAGATTACAGTGTACACTACAAGGCCGGATACGCTCTACGGCGCAACCTTCATGGTACTGGCGCCGGAGCATGAGCTGGCAGCATCCCTCGCCACAGATGAGACGAGAGAAGAAGTAGAGAAATATATTTACGAGGCTTCCATGAAATCCAACGTAGACCGTATGCAGGACAAAGAAAAGACAGGCGTCTTTACCGGAAGCTATGCGATTAATCCGCTGAATGGCGAGAGGACGCCAATCTGGCTGTCCGATTATGTACTGGCTGATTATGGTACGGGCGCTATTATGTGTGTGCCGGCTCACGATGACCGCGACTTTGAATTTGCAAAGAAATTTAATATCCCGATCGTACAGGTTATCGCGAAGGATGGCAAAGAGATTGAGAACATGACAGAGGCATACACGGAGGCGGCCGGAACGATGATCAATTCCGGCGAGTGGAACGGGATGGAGTCTGCTGTGCTGAAAAAAGAGGCACCGCACATCATTGAGAAACGGGGACTTGGACGTGCAACAGTGAACTATAAGCTCCGTGACTGGGTATTCTCACGCCAGCGCTACTGGGGAGAGCCGATCCCGATCGTACACTGCCCGGACTGCGGATGCGTGCCGGTGCCGGAGGAAGAGCTTCCGCTCCGTCTGCCGGACGTAGAGTCCTACGAGCCGACGGGAACCGGCGAGTCGCCGCTTGCCGCTATCGACGAGTGGGTGAACTGCAAGTGCCCTGTATGCGGAAAGCCTGCAAAGAGAGAGACGAATACTATGCCGCAGTGGGCAGGTTCCTCCTGGTACTTCCTGCGCTATGTGGACAATCACAATGATAAGGAGCTGGTATCCAGAGAGAAAGCAGACGAGATGCTTCCGGTTGATATGTATATCGGAGGTGTGGAGCACGCGGTCCTGCATCTGCTGTATTCCAGATTCTATACAAAATTCCTGTGCGATATCGGTGTGATCGATTTCGACGAGCCGTTCCAGAAGCTGTTTAACCAGGGAATGATCACCGGAAAAAACGGGATCAAGATGAGCAAGTCGAAAGGAAATGTCGTAGCGCCGGATGACCTGGTGCGTGATTATGGGTGTGATTCCCTGAGGATGTATGAACTCTTTGTAGGGCCGCCGGAGCTGGACGCAGAGTGGGATGACAGGGGCATTGATGGAGTTAACCGTTTCCTGAAACGTCTCTGGAACCTGCTTATGGAGAGCAAAGACAAAAACGTCAAGGCGACAAAGGAGATGGTTAAGCTCCGCCACAGAATGGTATACGATATTACGAACCGCCTGGAGAGCTTCAGCCTGAATACGGTTATTTCCGGGTTCATGGAGTACAACAATAAATTCATTGAGCTTGCGAAGAAGGAGGGCGGGATCGATAGGGAGACCCTTGAGACGATCGCAGTGCTGATTTCCCCGTTCGCGCCGCATTTTGCCGAGGAAATGTGGGAGCAGTTAGGGCATGGCGAGACTGTCTTTAAGGCAGGGTGGCCTTCCTACGATGAAAGCCAGATGAAAGATGACGAGATTGAGATTCCGGTCCAGATCAACGGAAAGACGAAGGCGGTCATCAGCATATCCGCAGATATCTCTAAGGAGGATGCGATCGCGGCAGGAAAAGAGGCGATTGCCGATAAGCTGACAGGAAATGTGGTCAAAGAGATTTACGTTCCGAAAAAGATCATCAACATTGTCATGAAATAGAACGAAAGATAACAGATATCCCCCGATACTTCCGGATGGAAACCAGTCCGGGTACCGGGGGATATATTTAACTGAAAAAGTCCCTGATCTGTCCTGCCACAATATCTGCCAGCCGCTGCCTTGCCTCCACGGCAGCCCATGCAATGTGAGGCGTGATAAGCAGCCTATTCCTGTCTTTGACAGTAAGGAAAGGGCTGGCTGCCGACATGGGTTCTGTGCAGAGCACATCCAGTCCTGCGGCACTGATCTCACCCGCATTTAAAGCGGCTGCCAGATCAGCTTCCCGGATGATCGGGCCACGCCCAAGATTCAGAAGGATCGCAGAGGGTTTCATTTTGCGAAACGCCGCTGCATCCATGATTCCCTCAGTATGCACATTTAACGGGGCATGGATGGAGAGAATGTCTGAACAGGAGAGAAGCGTGTCAAAATCAACCTGCTGATATCCCTCTTGCTTTGGAGCGCCCGACGCAGAGCAGTAAATGACGTTTGCTCCAAAAAGCCCTGCAATATCGGCAACTCTGCGCCCGATAGCGCCAAGCCCTAAAATTCCCCATGTCAGTCCGGTCAATTCGTGGAATGATTTTCCGAAATGAGTAAAGATGGGACTTTGGATGTAATGTCCGTCCCGCACATAATCGTCGTAATCCCTCAGTCCCTCCATCAGATAAAAAAGAAGGGCAAAGGTGTGCTGGGCGACAGATTCGGTAGAATAGCCGGCAACATTGCGCCATTCAATGCCTTTGTCGTCAAGGTATTCCTTGTCCAGATTGTTTGTCCCGGTCGCAGTGACGCAGACCAGTTTCAGATTCCGAGCGGAGGACATGGTTTTCTCATTGACCGGGACCTTATTGACGATAAGGACATCAGCATCCCCGATGCGTCCCGGCAATTCTTCCGGGGAAGTGGACGGATATTTTACGACTTCGCCAAGCTGCTCAAATGCAGAGAGGTCAACGTCATTGCCGAGTGTGTCGGCGTCTAAAAAAACAATTTTCATAAAGGTCTCCATTCCGCCGCCAGGACGGCGGCATAAATATATTTTCTGAGGCTTGGGAAGGGAGTTTTTTCATGCTTTCCCCTCTCATATCGACGTTATTATACCGCAAAAAGGGGCGTGAGACAACATTAAACCATACTGCAAACTTGACAGAGCGCCTGCTATGTAGTAACGTGGGATTACAGATGTAAGAATAATGAGCTTGTATCAGGAAGAGGATATCAGGAAAATGGGAAAGAAAATATGGTCCGCAGCAGCGGGATTTCTGGCGATGGTATTTATAGCGGCTGTCTTTCGGGAGGCAGTATGGTTCGGATTTCACATGCCTGAGGCGATTGGGGAAACGGTGGAAAGCAGTGCGTATGACCTGGAACAGATCAGCAGCAGATGGTTTTCGCAATATTTTGCCCGGTTGAAAGGCTGGACTGTGCCGTATGATTACCGGATCATTGATGCCAGGATTGAGAGGACGGAGATCCTGGATGATCTGGAAGAGCCGTATATCCAGCTTGATTATACGGTATATACTGCCAGCGCCAACAGCGCCGTTGTGCGCAACCTGGAGCTGGCAGGCACAGAGGCACGCAGGGAATATACCGGCCAGATGGTCCTTTGCTGGGAAGAAAAGGAGGAGGGAGTTTATGAGCTGACAGATAAGCTCAGGCCCGTGGAGTACCAGATACAGACGCCAAAGTTCCAGGAAGAGATCAGGGCGCCGCAGACAGAACATTACGAGAGGGACCCGGACGAGATGATGACATACGATATCCGGGATGGAGTCCTTTATGTGACATATGATGCCGGAGAGAGTTTTGTGGAGGTGCCGGGCGGATATGGGCGGGTATGCGTCCGGGGCGGACAGTATACCGAGATTCTGAATCCGGGCAGCTATGTGGTTACGGAAGAATTTACCGGTTTTATAGGAGGGCATACTCTTTTGTACAGCACCGATATGGGGCAGACGTGGCAGGAAAGCCGGGTTTGTGAAGGAGATTATATGGCAAATTCTTTTCTCTCTGTGACAGGAGAGGGATATTATGTGACCCTGGCGACAGACCGCTCCCTGGGCAGCGACTATTATGGAACATACCGGTCAGAGGATCTTGAAAACTGGACGTCTGTTGAGATGCCGGATTATCTGTGGCCGAATCTTACCTGTGTCTTCTGGACAGAAGAAGGCGCCGGATATTTCGGCAAGGGGGCAGAACTCTATGTGACCCGGAATAAGGGGGAGTCCTATGGGGAAGTGGCGTATCCGGAGCCGGTAGAAATCACAGAAAAGCTGGGATTCAACCCATTTGATACCGTGGAGAGTATGTATGAGGAAGACGGAAGCCTGTACCTGGTCGTGGGGCAGGGGGATGACGGAGACTATGCGAAAGACGGAAATGTGGTCAGGGCACTGTACCAGATGCAGGATGACGGAACATTTCATTTTATCGGGGAGGCGGTTTAGATGAAAAAGATATTTTGGACCATTGTATGTGCAGTATCAGCCTTTGTCTCCGGTATGTTCCTCTATGAAGGAGGAAAACTGTTTCTCTGGTATGGGGACAGGCGGCAGGGACTTGCCGTGCTCCTGGCCGGAGCGGCGGTGGCAGTCCTCTACTTCTGGGGAATATACAGGATCTTTAAGACAGAGGAAGGACGGGAAAAGAGGACGAAAATCCGGGAATTTATCCTGTCTTATGCTGCGTTCGGATGCGCTGCTGCCGGGATCGTCATGTATATTATGAGATTTCATACCCTAGCGGAAGGGGTCCCGGCTGCAATACCGATTATGGGAGCGGCTGCGGTGATTGCGGTGGTCGGATTTCTGATAAATACAGCAGAGAAATGACAGAAAAATTTAATGCAGGAAGCATGAAATTTGTGATATGATATACACAGATTCGACAGCGCGGAGGTGACGAAGAATGAAACAGTGTATGGATGCGGACAACCTGCACCGCAGGCTGAAAAAAATCATCGGACAGGTGGAGGCCATCGACCGGATGGTGGACCAGGATGTCCCCTGCGAGGATGTCCTTTCCCAGATCAACGCGGCGAAATCAGCGCTGCACAGATGCGGCCAGGTTGTACTGGAGGGGCATATCCAGCATTGTGTGAAGGAGGGGATCCAGCACGGGGATGCGGATAAAACCATTGCAGATTTTACAAAGGCGATTGAGCGTTTTTCCAATATGAAATAAATCTGCCAGGAGGCCGGCAGGAAGATAGAAACCGGGAAGGAGAGAGAAACTGCCTTCCCGGTTTTTTGCGCGATACGCCCGGAGGGCGACCGCTGTGCTTACAGTGACTGCTTCTTGACAAACATATACCCCCATAGGTATAATATACCCATACCCTATATGGTATAGGAGGGGACAAGGATGAAAACTTTGGAAAAGATATTGGAAATAGGAGGGACAAAACGGGATATTGCATTTCTCATCATTTCGGGTATTGCTCTTCTGATCAGCATACTGATGCCGGGGGCACTGCCCTTCGACCCTGCCTGGGCTGCGATTATACTGTGCGGCGTACCGATCATCCTGGAGGCGGTGACCGGACTTGTGGCAGCGTTTGACATTAAGGCGGATGTGCTGGTGTCCATCGCGCTGATTGCATCTGTTATCATAGGAGAGGATTTTGCTGCCGGAGAGGTCGCGTTTATCATGCAGCTTGGCAGCCTTCTGGAAGGGCTTACTGTGGCGAGGGCAAGGGCAGGCATAGAGAGGCTTGTCCATCTGACGCCCCAGACGGCGCGCGTCCTGAAAGGGGAGACAGAGACGGTTATACCGGCAGAGGAAGTGAAGGCGGGAGACCTTCTCCGGGTCCTGCCAGGAGAGACGATCCCTGTGGACGGAGTTATCACAGAGGGCAGGACTGCCGTGAATCAGGCGGTTATGACAGGAGAGTCTCTGCCTGTGGATAAATGCGAGGGAGATGAGGTGTCCAGCGGAACCGTCAATCAGTTCGGCGCATTTGACATGAGGGCGTCAAAGGTAGGCGAAGACAGCTCGATTCAGCGGATGATCCGCCTGGTCCAGTCAGCGGATGCGGATAAGGCGAAGATCGTAGGGATTGCTGACCGCTGGGCAACGTGGGTTGTTGTGATTGCGCTTGCGGCGGCGGTTCTGACGTGGCTGTTTACTCATGAGATACTCAGGTCAGTGACAATCCTTGTTGTATTCTGCCCATGTGCGCTGGTGCTTGCGACTCCGACGGCAATTATGGCTGCCATCGGAAATGCCACAAAACATGGCTTTCTTGTGAGAGAGGGGGATGCGCTTGAGCGGCTCGCTTCTGTGTCAGAAGTTGCATTTGACAAGACAGGGACCCTGACATTTGGCACGCCTGAAGTGATTGCAGTCCGCAGTATGAATAAGGACCTGACGGACGGGCAGGTTTATGCTCTTGCTGCAGGTGTGGAGAGACGGTCGGAGCATCCCCTTGGCAAGGCGGTAGTCAGATGCTGGCAGAAAGATTCACCCGGGAGGGCTTCAGGACAGACGCTTCCTGCCGCGGAATCTTTTCAGATGTTGCCGGGACGCGGCGTGAGGGCAAGGGTAAACGGGACGGACGTCCTGGCGGGCAATCTGGAGATGCTGGAAGAGAATCAGATTCATCCTGGTTCGGAAGCCAGGGCAAAAGCGCAGCAGTATCTGAATGAGGGATGCACTGTGATCTATCTTGCGGCGGGAGGATCTTTCGCGGGAATGATTGTCTTGTCTGATACGCTCAGGACCAATGCAGTGGATATGATCCGTAAGATAAAAGAAGCGGACGTCAGGCCGGTGCTGCTGACAGGAGACAATAAAAATGCCGCGGGGCATATAGCATCCCAGTTGTCGATCTCAGACGTGCGGGCAGAGTGCCTGCCGGAGGATAAGCTGGATTATATCGGCAGCGTGCAGGACCAAAAGCGCCAGATGTGTATGATCGGAGATGGCGTGAATGACGCTCCGGCGCTCAAAAAGGCGTATGTCGGCATTGCAATGGGGGGCGTTGGGAGTGATATTGCGGTGGACGCGGCAGATATCGCGCTGGTGCAGGATGATATCAGTGAGCTGCCTCATCTGATCCGGCTGGCAAAGCGTATGATGAAAACGATCAGATGGAACCTGGCATTTTCAATGGGATTGAATTTTATTGCCATCGTCCTGGCGATCACAGGCATCCTCAATCCGGTCGCCGGAGCGCTTGTACATAATTCGGGGTCAGTGTTCGTGATTGTCAATTCTGCACTGTTGTTGAGATGGAAGGAGAAATAAAATACAGGGTAAGAAATATGCGGTATCAGGGTGAACATCCCGGATACTGCCCTTGTCCCGTAATGGATGACAGAGTTTTAAGAAGGAAGCGGATTTCTGAAAGCTTTCTGTATCTTTTCCGCTGAAATATGGTATGATGAAGACAACGCAGCAGACGAGGTGAGGAGAATGGAAGAACAGGCCGGACAGATGCACACTATGGACGACGCGGACCGGACAAGGCTGGTATCATTTGAAAAGATGCTGAAGGCTGTGCGGGAAGAGTATGAAGATATTGAACGGCAGATGGAAAAGCTCAAAAAAAGTGGGAGGACAAAATCTGCCACCTACAGACAGTTGATGGGACGGAAAATGACCTGTCAGAATATAATCAGCATGTACAAAATTTATGACCTGTTGTAGAAAGGCAGAGGGTTAAACACGGATGATAAGATTACTTGCAATTGATATGGATGGGACCTGCCTTGACAGAAGAAGCCGCGTCACGGACAGAACGATGAAGGCGCTCAGTGCGGCAAGGGACAAGGGCGTGATCATTGTTCCGACAACTGGGCGCAGCCTTTCCTGCATCCCGCACCGTCTGGCAGAAGGAACAATCCGAAACAAAGGGGACGCGGGGGAAAAGAAAGGTCTTTTCCGTTATGTGATCACTTCAAACGGAGCGCAGGTGACAGATGTAAAAGAAAACAGGGATATTTTTCAGAAGATGATTCCGAAAAAGCAGGCACTTTCCCTCCTGGAAGCCTGCAGGGGAATCCGTCTCGGGATCATTTCCCATATCAACCATGAATACCTGCTCCAGGGGAAGCTCCTTCTCCTGGTGGGACATCTGGTTTACGGAAAAGACGCATCCGGCGCCAGGTGGGTCAGAAGTATGTCTGACGCGATCCGCCGCAGTCCGTATGGGACAGAAGAAATCCAGTTTTATTTTCTCTCCGGGGCAGCGAGAAAACGTGTAGAACTTGTGCTGCATGATTTCCCGGAACTGTCAGCAGCTTACACTTCGATTTATGTGGAAATCTTTTCAAAAGGGACGTCAAAAGGAACTGCACTGAGAGCGCTGCAGGAATATCTTGGAGTTGGAAGGGAAGAGACTGCATGCATCGGTGACGGCGAAAATGATATTTCCATGTTCCGGTCTTCCGGTGTGAAGATCGCAATGGGAAATGCAGTCCCCGAATTAAGAGAAGCGGCAGATTACACGGTTGAGACGAACGGCAGGGAGGGCGTCGCAGAGGCAATTGAGAAATATATTTTGTGAAAATTCTGTGAAAGGGGACGTAGTAAAATTGAAGTTTACTACGTCCCAAATTAAAGTTCAGTGTGTCCCAAATTGACTAAAGGATGGATTTTACGTGCTCGATTTCGTCCTGTGTTGCCTTTGCAGCCGGTACGTAATAGCTTCTCTCCCGTGCCGCGTCATACAGTTTTTCCTGTGACATTTCGCACTGATTCCGGATCTGTTTTAAGCACTGTTTGAGCTCTTTGTCTTCCGTCTGCGGGATCATATCCCCGAACATTTTCAGTTCCCCGTTTACGCCGACCAGAGCGTCGGCTACCATTGCTTTTTCATCCATGATATTGTTACCTCCTACAGAAATTTCATGAGTTCCTGTTTATTTTTCATTGCGGAATCTGCCGCGTCCTGGAACAGTTTTTTGATCTCAGGGTCCTGTGCCTGGGATGCATATTCGGTCATCTTGCAGTGAGTTGTGTTATAGCCTCCGATCAGATGGCGCAGATTCTGAAGGTCAAGAATGGATATTTCTGACATGTCTGTTTTCCTCCTTTAAAAGAAATAATAATTGAAACATGGTTCAGTCGTTATTATGTCCGGCATTTGTGTTCTTTATGAGTGAATGAGCGATAAATTCATGAAAAAGGGTCCGCATTTCCGGGGAAGTCCGGTACATACATTCTGGATGCCACTGTACGCCGATTGCGAAAGGATGGTCCGAGAGTTCGACCGCTTCTATGGCGCCGTCCTGGGAGCGGGCACTGACCAGTATATCTTTTCCCGGAGTGTTGACGGACTGATGGTGGAAGCTGTTCACATAGAGCGTGGACCCGATATACTGGCGAAGCCTGCTGCCGCGCTCTGTGCGGATGCGGTGGCTGATGTCGCTGCGGGAAGCAGACTGCTGCATGTGATCCAGCATTTTTTCTCCGGGGATCAGATTCATGTCCTGCCAGATACTCCCTCCGCACGCAACGCTTAAGATCTGCATCCCCCGGCAGATGGCGAAGACAGGTTTACCTGTTGTGAGAATTTTCTTCATCAGGCGGATCTGGAACAGATCTACCGTGATGCTCGTCCTTCCGTTCCCTTTCTTCGGTTCCTCGCCGAACAGAAGCGGGGTGATGTCCCCGCCGCCGCAGAAGAGAAAGCCGTCGCAGAGTCCGGTATACTGCTCGAGGATGCGGTCGCTCCTGACCAGCGGGAGAATGACCGGCAGACCTTTTGAGTAGCGGACTGCCTGGATATAGGGGTTCGTGACAAACTGGCGGTTCCCGGTGAACCCGCAGACAACGATTCCGATGGTTGGCTCCATAAAAAACTCCTTTGCTTATCATGAAATATCAGACCACAAAATTCTAAAATCTGTCCATATGACGTATCATAGACTATGTAAGGAAATGGAAAATTATGCATGGTGTTCAACTGGTAAAGCAATCAGGCAAAGGAAGGGAGGTACAGAGAATTTTATTGTGATATGGAAATGAGTGAGCTATAATATGCTTAACGGCAAAAGAAACCGGCGGTACGGGAAAAAAAGGAGTTGAAGCTGGATTACCCGAAGAGGAGTTCATCCGGCAGGATGATTCCTGCAGATATATGAAAGAGATCCACGAGATGGCAGTGACAGGAAAAAGCATTTCCGCAGCGATGGGGACAGAGATGCCAATTCCGGATTGGGACGACATCCTGATTCTGGGGGCACAGCTTGACCCCAGAATCAGGATGAGGATGCACCCGAGAAGTACATATTTGAGTATGTGGGCAATCTCTACAGCGTGACGCCTGAGAATTTGAGAAATGCGGACGCCATAGAGTCAAGATCGCTGCGGGAAGAATCGAGAGGGACCTCGCCTTCTGCGTATATGCGGAGCCGGGATGTGCCCTATGGGGATCGCGACCCAGGACGAGGATCTCAGAGAGCGGCTTCACGAGGACGCTGCGGCAGCCAATGTGGCAAATTCCCTGAATGTATCGCTTGAGGAACTGAAGATGTTTGCCCGGATTACGGGCCATGAAAGGCTGCATGGCCTTTATGCGGAGGACCTGTGTACGGTCAGCAGGGAGGAACAGTGAGTTTACCAATATTCCCCATGCATAACAGATAAGGAGGGAAGAAGCAGGGAATGCAGTGGATTGACATGCATTGTGATACGTTAAGCGAGATATGGAGAGGGAACGCACAGTCTCTGGAACACAACGGACTGTGCGTTGACCTGGAGAGGCTGAAGAAAGCAGGGGCGAAGACACAGTTCTTCGCCTGTTTTGTAAATGCATCAGATTATGTGGAAAGAACGGCTGAAAGCTATGCGGATGGTTTTCGTCATCCCTCTTTTGGAGAATCTGTTTTCAGCAGTGAAGTATGGGAGCATGCCTGGAGGGATGTTCTCAGGATGACAGAGCTTGCGCATGCATCGGAGGGCAGGATGTTTCATGTCATAGGGAACCTGCAGGAGGCAGGGGATGCCGGTGGGAAGTGCCCGGTGCCCGGACAGGGTTTTCCCGGCATACAGGGGGTCCTGACGGTGGAGGAGGGAGGCGTCCTGAACGGCAGCCTTAACCGGCTGGAGGAGCTTTATGAGAGAGGAATCCGTCTGATTACCCTGACCTGGAACTATGAGAACTGTATCGGCAGCCCCAACAGCCGTAAACCGGATGTGATGGAACGGGGATTGAAGCCTTTCGGGATTGAAGCGGTGGAGCGGATGAATGAACTTGGTATGGCGATCGATGTCTCCCACCTCTCGGACGGAGGATTCTGGGACTGTATCCGGTACAGCCGGGTCCCGGTCGCGGCATCCCACTCAAATGCCAGAAGCCTGTGCCCCCATCCGAGAAATCTTTCGGACGAAATGCTCAGGGCATTGGGAGAAAAAGGCGGAGTTGCCGGCGTAAATTTCTATTCCGCCTTTTTGAGAGAGAAGGATGGGAACAGGGCGGGGGCTGAAATAACAGATATTGTGCGGCATATCAGACGGATGATGGAGAAAGCCGGGGAAGAAGCTGTAGCCCTGGGGACGGATTTCGACGGATTTGAACGAGAGGCGCTTCCGGATGGGATCAGAGACGTCAGGGATATGGAAAAGATCTGGGAGGAAATGCGGAAGGATGGGATTACCCCCAGACAGATCGATAAGATCGCTTCAGGGAACGTCAGGCGGGTGATGAGGGAAGTGTGGAGCCGGGGCAGAAAAAGATCATGGCAGAAAGCAGTAAATGAACATTCCCTTTCTTACTGTGATATGCTAAAATAGAAAACGGTATTGGTATACAGGGTGCAGGAGAACTGTGCCCTGTACACTTTGGCATAGGAAGTGAGAGAAGGAGGACGAGGAATGGAAAACAAAAGAATCATACAGGTGGAGGAAAAGGTCCCTTTTAAACTGCTTGTACCCTTGAGCATCCAGCACATGTTTGCCATGTTTGGCGCGTCTGTGCTGGTTCCCTTTGTGTTTGGGATCAATCCGGCGGTCGTGCTGTTTATGAACGGTGTGGGAACATTGCTGTTTATCCTGATCACGAAAGGGAGGGCTCCTGCCTATCTGGGATCCAGCTTTGCCTTTCTGGCTCCTGCGGGGATCGTGATCTCAAAGTGGGGGTACAGCTATGCACTGGGCGGGTTTGTGGCAGTCGGTTTTCTGGGATGCATCCTGGCGTTGATTATCTATAAATTCGGTTCGGACTGGATCAATATTGTGCTTCCGCCTGCAGCTATGGGACCGGTCGTGGCCCTTATCGGCCTGGAGCTTGCCGGGACGGCGGCGTCCAATGCGGGCCTGGCAGACGAAGTGACAGACGTAAAAAACGTCGTCGTTTTCCTGGCGACACTCCTCACTGCCGTTCTCGGGTCGGTAGTGTTCAGGGGTTTCTTATCTGTCATCCCGATTCTGGTTGCAATCATAGTGGGATACATTGCGGCGCTTGCATGCGGGATTGTTGATTTCTCAGAAGTGGCGGCAGCGTCTCTCTTCTCGGTCCCGAACTTCTCCATGCCGAAGTTTAAGTGGGAGGCAATTGTAATCATCCTTCCCGTCCTGCTTGTGATTACGTCCGAGCATATCGGGCACCAGATCGTAACGGGCAAGATCGTGGGACGGGATCTGTTAAAGGATCCGGGGCTCCACAGGTCCCTGTTTGCCGATAATTTTTCCACCATGCTTTCGGGTATAATCGGCTCTGTGCCGACCACGACTTACGGGGAGAACATCGGGGTTATGGCGATGACGAAGGTGTACAGTGTATATGTGATCGGCGGGGCGGCAGTCCTGTCCATCATCTGTTCCTTCATCGGGAAGATGACAACCCTGATCAATACGATTCCAGGACCGGTGATCGGCGGGATTTCCTTTCTTCTGTACGGGATGATCGGAACATCGGGCATCCGCATCCTTGTGGAGTCCCAGGTAGATTACGGCAGGTCCAGGAACATGGCGATGACGTCTGTTATCTTTGTTGTGGGACTTTCCGGGATCAATGTCCAGTTCGGAAGCATCCAGCTTACAGGAATGGTCCTGGCATGTGTGGTGGGGATGCTCATGGGACTGATGTTCTTTGCATTTGACAAGCTGAACCTGACAAATGACAGGGAAGGATAAGAGCTGAGCTGACAGCGATCTGCCGAGGATAGACGATCTGTGCCCGGCAGGTCGCTTTTTCAACGGTTTTTCAAGGCGGTCTTTTTCATCCCGATGATACTGTCCGTGTCAGCCGTATCCCTCCTGTGGAACTTCATCTGTTTTCCGACAGACAAAGGAATCTAAAATACACTGCCTACCCATATCGGCCTTGCGGGGCTGACACCGGTTTTGGCATCTCTACATCCCAATGCTGTGAGACTCTGTCAAAATGTCGGTCATCATAGTAATTACGGGCGTCCTCAAAATATTTGATATTTGATACTGTATATATCCTCACCCCTTCCGGGGGAACGGATAATTCCACCATTGTACCTGCGCTGCTTATGTACAATGAGGCGTACCGGTACGGGCATTATGGAACCGGAAGCGCTATTGCGACCGTTATCCTTGTGCTCAGCACGGCTGTGTCCATCCTCAGCCTGAGGCTGATGGACAGGCGCGAAAGCGTAGAATATTAGGAGGAAGCAATGATCCTAGAAGGGCTGGCATATGGCAGGGATTTGTCTGACGACGATCCCGGTGATTATCGCAAATGTCCTGTTTCAAAAAATCTTAAGAAAATGTTTTAAAAATTCACCTGTCATATGGACTATACTTTTCCTGTGTCCGGGGCAGGGATGTGTTCCGGCCCTATATTTACAGGGAAGCAGGAGGCGACAGACAGATGCCGGGAGAGGTGCGGAGGCGACAGCAGGGGAAGAAAAGGCTGAACAGAAGAGGCAGGAGAAAGCGGCGGATACGAAAGCTTATCAGGCTGGCTGTCCTGGCAGTGCCGCTCTTTGTCGCAGCAGTGTTTTTCAAAAATCTGTCGGGAGAGTATTCCGTGCTGACAGATTCTGGGATCAAGACTGACTCCGGCACCCATCAGACCTGGAATCAGCCGGAACTTCAGAGTATTTCCGACGGGGAGGTGAGAAACGCCCTTGCGGAGATGGCGCAGACAAACGGGAAGGTGCGGCAGGTACTGGAACAGGCGGACCGGTATCCTGCCAGCCTCCTGGAGCTACTGGCACACAACGAAGAGACGGTGGATTTTGTGCTGGATTATGCGGAAAAAGAGGACCGCGCGCCGGCGGAGGATATCGGAGCAGTCACAGCCGGTGAAATTCCCCTCCTCATCCAGTGGGATGAACGATGGGGATATGCGCGGTACGGGGACAATATGATTGCGGTCAACGGCTGTGGCCCCACTGTGGTTGCAATGGTGGCGGCAGGACTGACAGGGGACAGCGGCATTACTCCTTACAAGGTGGCGCAGTACGCCGAGGCACAGGGATATTATACGGGAGAGTCAGGCACCAGCTGGGAGCTGATGACAGAAGGGGCGCAGAACTTCGGCGTCCGAGGAGAGGAAATCAGCCTGAGTGGGAGTGAGGTTTTCGCAGAGCTTGAGAGCGGACATCCGGTCATATGCAGCATGCGACCAGGAGACTTCACGACGACAGGGCACTTCATCGTGCTGACCGGTGTGGAGGACGGAAAGATAAAAGTCAACGATCCGAACAGCAGGAAGCGCAGCGAAACCCTATGGGATTATGATACGCTGGAATATCAGATCAATAACCTCTGGGCGTTTCAGGGTGAATAAGGTTTCAGATGGCTTTCCACTCCGAAAATCGAGATTGCCAGCAGTACTACAGCTCCGGCTGTCATCCAGAGGAAGGAGACATTCATACCGTGCATCAGCGCATTGTCGCCGTAAGAATCGGCAGAAGCTGCGCTCACGGTTGTCATGATCCCCACAAAGACCGCCGAGCCGATGGATCCGGCGATTGTGCGAAAAGAAGTCAGCAGGGAGGACGCATCTGCCACTTTCTTAAGGTCCACATTGCCCGTACCCCATGTAAGCAGAGGCATCATCAGGCTTCCGATGGAAAGATTTCGGATCACGTTAAGTGACGCGGCAACCCAGAGCGGCGTCTCCATAGTGATGAAGGACATCCCGATATTGCTGATCACAAGAGCCGCAGAGCCGATCACAAAAAGCTTTTTGATTCCCATTTTGTCATACATTCTGCCTGCAAAAGGGCTGACAACGGCAGTGGCAAGAGAACCCGGCAGCGTGACCAGCCCTGAGACAACAGCGGAGTACCCCATCACGCTCTGGACATACAGGGGCATCATGACAGAGGATCCCATCATGACCAGATAGAGGACCATGCTGGCAATCACACTCACAGCATAATTTTTGTTGCCCAGGATCCTGACATCCAGGAAAGGTGTATCCAGTCCGCACTGTCTGCCGATGAAAAACGTGCATACGACGATACCGATGAGCAGCGGGAGACCTGCCTGCACGCTGATCAGCCCGTAGCTGCTGATGTTCCCGATTCCAAGGGTGATACCGCCGAAAGCCAGGATGCTTTCCGCAAAAGAAAGCATATCGAATTTTTTGTCCTGAAGCTCCAGGACATCTTCAAATGCAAAGCTGGAAATAGCAAAAGAGAATATCATGATAATGAGGACCAGATAAAAGATGGATTTCCAGCCAAAGGCGTCGATCATCAGTCCCGCAAGCGTAGGGGCGACAATGGGTGCGGCTGTCGTGGCAAGGCCGTATGTCCCCATCATGGCTCCCTTTTTCTCAATCGGGTACATCGTCAGGATGATGACCTGCGCTGCAGACATCAAGACGCCGTTGCCGCACGCCTGCAGGATTCTCCCTGCCATCATAAGGGCGAAGCTTCTGCCCAAAATGCTGAGCAGGATACCGATGATAAAACAGCCGATTCCCGACATGTATAATCTTTTTGTGGGAAATCGTGTGATCAGGAATGCGGTCAGCGGCAGGACCATCCCCATAGCCAGAGAATAACCGCTTGTGACCCACTGCCCGATTGATGTGCTGACATTGAAATACTCCACTACATTGGGAAGAGCCGTAGTCATGGCAGTTGAGAGTATCGATGTTGCAATGCCGGAGACAACCAGGTTGAGAAAAATCAGAGTTCGTTTCCGGTCAGTTAATCTTGAAGTATTACTGTGGTTCATGGTGTTCCTCCATTCTGTGCCATACTTTCTGATTGATGTTATCCACCATCTGCTGAAGGGAGCCCTCTGTCACAGCTATCTGAGACGGGGCAATGCCGGCGCTTAAGTCGGCGTAAAATTCAGCATGTATTTTTTTGATCTGTTTCGCTGCGGGGACTGCTTTGTCTGTCAGATATAGATGCCTGACGCGACGGTCCTTTTCATCTCTGATAATCTTGATATACCCGATCTCTGTCAGCTTTTTCATGATTTTACTCAGTGTTCCCCTGTCAACCCGGATGAACTCTGCCATCTCCTGAGGGGAAGCACCGGGATGATCATAAATGTATTCTACATAAAACTGCTGACCCCAGCCGATCTCATACCCGGACAGGCCCCGGTCATAATACATCTTCATGAGCCTGTCAAAGATAGAGACGCAGCGGGCCAGATTTGAAAAATAATCCTTCATTTTGTAAAAGACTCCTTTCCCGGCCATTTTTGGATTATAGCACAGAAAAAGTAGCGCGCGCAACTATTTTTTGTTTTACATTTCGACAGATATAAAAAAGGCCCTGAAACCGGTCTGTTTCAGAGCCTTTTGGCATGTTACCTGATTATTTCTGATTCTCTTTTGAGAGTTCCTGCATCTTCATCGCGCGGACTTTGAGCGGCAGCCCGAACAGATTGATGAATCCATCCGCGTCATGGTGGTCATACAGGTCGCCTGTCGTGAAGCTTGCCAGGGATTCATTATACAGAGAATACGGAGAAGTTTCTCCTGCTTTAATAATATTTCCTTTATATAATTTGAATTTCACTTCACCGGTCACATACTCCTGCGTCACATCGATAAATGCCTGGATCGCCTCGCGCAGTGGTGTGAACCATTTCCCTTCGTATACGACCTGGGCCAGCTTGCTGCCCATTTCTTTTTTTACTTCATAGGTAGCGCGGTCAAGGCAGAGTTCTTCAAGCTGCTCATGCGCCTCCATGAGGATGGTTCCGCCCGGCGTTTCGTATACGCCGCGGGATTTCATGCCGACAACGCGGTTCTCTACGATATCGATAATGCCGATGCCGTGCTTTCCGCCCAGTTTGTTCAGCTCTGTGATAATCTCGGAGACTTTCATTCTTTTTCCGTTCAGAGATTTCGGTATGCCCGCTTCAAATGTCATGGTCACATATTCCGGCTTGTCAGGAGCCTTCTCCGGCGGAACTGTGAGCACAAGAAGATCGTCATAGTTCGGCTCAACAGACGGGTCTTCCAGTTCCAGTCCCTCGTGGCTGATGTGCCACAGGTTACGGTCACGGCTGTAGCTGTGTTTCGTGTCAAAGGGAAGGTCGATGCCATGCTGGCGGCAGTACTCGATCTCGTCTTCACGGGACTGCATGGTCCATACATCCGTCATGCGCCAGGGGGCGATAATCTTGAGATCAGGGGCAAGCGCCCGGATTCCCAGCTCAAAACGGATCTGGTCGTTCCCCTTTCCGGTTGCGCCGTGGCAGATGGCAACGGCATTTTCCTTGCGTGCGATCTCCACCAGTTTTTTCGCAATAGCAGGACGCGCCATAGACGTCCCGAGCAGATATTTGTTCTCATATACTGCTCCCGCCTTTACACAGGGCATAATAAAATCATCGCAAAATTCATCTACAATATTCTCAATGTATAATTTGGATGCCCCGGAAAGCTTTGCCCGTTCCTCCAGACCGTCCAGTTCGTCGCCCTGCCCGCAGTCGATGCAGCAGCAGACAACATCGTAGCCGAATGTCTCCTTGAGCCACGGGATGATTGCAGTGGTGTCAAGTCCTCCTGAATATGCCAAAACAACTTTTTCTTTACTCATGATGATTCCTCCTGAAATGTATTTTGATCCGCTTTTGCGGCTGTCTCTGCGCAAGCTACAACATACTATACACCACATTTTATAATTATGCAAGAGAAAATTAATAAAAATTAATTTTATGCATAAATAATGGATAAAATGCATAAAAAATGAATACATATGCATGAATATACAGAGACGGAGCGGGATAACCGGACGGAGAAAAGGTCGCCCGTACCCGGAACTGTTCAGGCTATGTGATTCTGTCACGGATAAAGCGGAAAAAGTATGGTATGATGACAGAAAATAAATTTTCAGGATAAAGGACAGGAGACAAAAATATGGGTTTTACGATAGAAACAGGTATTTCAGCAATTACAGTTTTCATGCAGGGCATCTTAAGTTTCTTCTCTCCCTGTGTGTTGCCTTTGGTGCCGCTGTATCTGGGGTATCTCTCGGGCGGCCTGGGAGCGGAGGGGCAGGCGCCCGGCAGTGAAAAGAGCGGTGGGAATCCGGATGCGTCCGCCGGCGGGATGCGCCTTTTCATACGGGTGCTCTTCTTTGCCGTCGGCATAAGCGCAGCGTTTTTCATCCTTGGTCTTGGCGCTTCTGCCGCCGGGACATTTTTTAAAGAGCAGCGGATGCTGTTTGCAAGGATCGGGGGGATACTGGTCGTTCTTTTCGGCTTATACCAGCTTGGTGTTTTTGGAAACTCCAGGCTGCTCGGGGAAGAACACAGGATTCCATTCCACCTTGAGAAGATGACAATGTCCCCGCTGACAGCGCTTTTAATGGGATTTACGTTCAGCTTTGCATGGACGCCATGCGTGGGCCCCGCGCTCACGAGCGTCCTTTTGATGGCAGGAAGCGCAAGCACAAGTGTAAAAGGGTTTCTTCTGATCGGAGTGTACACGCTGGGATTTATCCTGCCGTTTCTCGCAGCCGGGATATTCACGGCAAGGCTGCTTGGATTTTTCCGGCGGCATTTAAATGTCGTCCGGTATACGGTGAAGGTCGGCGGGATCCTCATGGTAGTTATGGGACTCCTTATGTTCACAGGGACAATGAATGACATCACAGGGTATCTGTCCACAGTGCAGGAGACCGCTGATGCAGGTAATGCCGGGAGTGGCGGCAGCGGCACTTCGACCGGACAGGGCTCCTCTTCCAGGCAGGAGGAGAATGCAGCGGAAAAAGACGAAGACGCATCAGAGGAGAGTTCCTCGGAAAAGACGCCGGCATACGCTTTTGAACTAACGGACCAGTATGGAAATACGCATACGCTGTCTGACTATGAGGGGAAGGTGATCTTTCTGAATTTCTGGGGAACATGGTGCCCGCCCTGCAGGGCAGAGATGCCGGATATCCAGAAGCTGTATGAGGAATATCTGGAAGAAGGGGAAAATGCAGAAGTTGTGATCCTGGGCGTGGCAGCTCCGAATATGGGGCAGGAGGGCACGGAAGATGAGATCAGACAGTTTATGGACGAAAACGGGTATACGTATCCGGTGCTCATGGATACGGCTTACGAGATGTTCAACTGGTACGGGATCGCGTCGTTTCCTACAACATTTATGATTGACAGGGAGGGAAACGTGTTCGGATATGTTACAGGGCAGATGTCCGAAGATATCATGCGGAGCATTATACGGCAGACACTGGAGGGGGAGTGATCCCCCTCTGATACATATCAGGGCACCTGTGATTTTTTTGCAGAGATGAGAAGCATCATAGGGCGGCGCATTTCATCCCGCATCCCCGGAAGGTCCATCATTTCTTCCGGGGGCTGCGGTTCTGTAACATGCTGGATCATAAATCCGTTTTGCAGCATTGCATTGAGGTATGTCGTAAGTGTTCTGTGATATTTTGTCACTTTCTCACCCAGGAATACGGCTTCTCTTTTTCCCTCATAATAATAATGATCAACCGGGAAATGGAGAATGTTCCCATCACTGTCATAATACCAGTCCTGTGTTCCATAGGAAGTAAAGACCGGATGTTCCACAGAAAATACAAATTCCCCGCCTTTTTTCAGCCACATTGCTATATTTTTTGCCAATGGTTCAAAATCTTTTACATAATGAAATGCCAGGGAGCTTAAGACGATATCAAATGTCCCTGCCCGGAAATCCAAATCTTCCATTGCAATACACTGATATTCGATTCTCTTGTCACTATTTCTCTGCCTGGCAGTTTCCAGCATCTTATGAGATATATCTGTCCCCAAAACGAAATCCGCCCCGTTTTCTGCCGCATATTTGCAGTGCCAGCCATAACCGCATCCCAAATCTAAAACCTTCCTGCCTTTGAAGTCCGGGAGGATTTTCTGCAATTCTGACCATTCTCCGGCTCCATTTAACCCCTTTTTAGAGCGTTCCATCTGGCTGTACTTCTCAAAAAACTGCTTGTTGTCATATTTGTTTTCTTTCATTTCTGGTTCCTCCCATGAATGGATAAATTTCCTGCCGTTATCATTGTACACGGTTTTATGGAGAAAGGAAACGGCAGCCTGACGGAAGAGAAGGAGCAGGCTCTTTCGCCAGATGAAAGACCTGGACAGTGACGGGGCAGGAAATTCGTGCTATAATGGTGACGTTGGCGTATGCAGGGCACGGCTTTGCGTATACAAGCGATATTTGTTTTTCTCGATGAAAGTGTAACAGGAGAGTGTTATGATAACGATAGAAAACCATTGTTTTTCCATTCCGCAGATCTGCAGATCGGGGCAGTGCTTCCGGCTGGATGAACGGGAGGACGGCGCCTATGACCTGGTCGCGTCAGACCATTACCTCAGGCTGGAACCCGCTCAGGACAATACGCTGCTTTACTGTACGCAGGAGGAATATGAGACGTTCTGGAAAAGCTATTTTGATCTTGAAACAGACTATGAGGCTTTCCAAAACCGGATCGATGAGCATGATACATATTTGAGATCAGCGGCGGAGTTCGGAAGGGGAATCCGGATTCTCAGGCAGGATGTGTGGGAGATGATCCTCACTTTTATTATTTCCCAGCAGAACAATATCCCGCGGATCAAAGGATTGATCCGGGCGCTGAGTGAGAAATATGGAAATCAGATCGAGACAGAGGAAGGAAAGACTTTTTACGCCTTTCCCGATGCTCTTTGCCTTGCGGCTGTGTCTGAGGAAGAACTCAGGCAGATGAAGCTGGGATACCGCAGCCGGTACATCCTGAATACTGCAAGAAGCGTGGCGTCGGGCGGGATCGATCTTGCCGCTCTGCCGGCGCTGGAATATGCGAAGGCGCGGGAGGAACTGATGAAGCTTTCGGGGGTGGGCGGCAAAGTGGCAGACTGCATCTGCCTGTTCGCGCTTCACCAGATGGATGCATTCCCGGTGGACACCCACATTAAAAAAGTGGTAGACTCAAAGTATGGCGGAAAATTCCCGTTTAAGCGGTACACAGGCTGTGCGGGAGTGATGCAGCAGTATATCTTTTATTATGACCTGAAAGGAGAAGACAGATGAAGATTTTAGTAGTGGTGGATATGCAGAATGATTTTATTGACGGGGCGCTTGGCACCGGGGAGGCGGTTCGGATCGTCCCCGGGGCGGCAGAGCAGATCAGGAATTTTGCCGGGAAAGTCATTGCCACCCGCGATACCCACGGTGAAAACTACATGGATACGCAGGAGGGAAAGAAACTTCCGGTCATGCATTGCGTGAAAGGGACCGGCGGATGGGAGATCAGGAGCGAGATTGATGCGGCGCTGGAGGAAAGAGGAGCTGCCAGGATTGACAAACCGACTTTTGGCAGTGTGGAACTTGGCAGTTATATAAAGGGGCTGGACCGTGCGGAGGATCCTGTGGAGGAGATCACGCTGATCGGATTGTGTACGGATATCTGTGTGATTTCAAATGCGCTTTTGCTGAAGGCATATCTCCCGGAAGTGCCGGTCAAAGTGATCGCGTCCTGCTGTGCCGGGGTGACGCCCCAGAGCCATGCGCAGGCTCTTGAGGCGATGAAGATGTGCCAGATTGAGGTCGTTTAACTGCCAGGATACAGGGCAAAGAGAAGAAAGGCAGAGGAGGTGAGGCAATGCAAAACACAGTGGAAATGCTGGATGAACTGCAGAACAGGGCGCTCAGTGATGAGGCCCTTAAGAAGAAATTCTTAAAAACGCGGGATGATGACGATGCCCTCGGGGCATTTTGCCAGGTGTGCCGCAGCCTGGGATATGAGATATATCCAATGGATATCGTGCAGGCAGGAGATGAATTTTATGCAACGATGAAGCGCAGTACGAATGGGGGAGGAGAAAACTCCCCGGTGCTGGACGGCGAGGATGATCTGTATGAGATGTTTATCGCCAGTCTGGAACAGAGCGGGGTGTGATCCCTGTATCAGAGGCAAGAAAAGACAGGAGGCAGAGAAAATGGAGGCAACACTGAAAGATTTAAAGACGAGAAGGAGTATACGTTCTTATAAGCCGGAACAGATCAAAGAGGAGGAGCTTGGAAAGATTCTGGAGGCAGGGACATATGCACCTACGGGAATGGGAAAACAGTCCCCGAAAATCGTTGTTGTACAGGATAAGGAGACGAGGGATCTTCTATCCCGGCTGAACGCAAAGTATTTCCCGACCCAGACAGATGGGGATCCGTTCTACGGAGCCCCCACTGTTCTGGTGGTTCTGGCGTCTAAAGAACGGCCAACCTGTGTGGAGGACGGAACCCTTGTCATGGGCAACCTTATGAATGCGGCCCACGCGGTGGGAGTAGGTTCCTGCTGGATCCACAGGGCGAGAGAAGTATTTGACTCTCCCGAGGGGAAAGAACTTTTGAGAAACTGGGGGATTGAAGGGGACTATATCGGTGTGGGGCACTGCATCCTCGGCTATCCGGAAGGAGAGATCCCTGAACCTAAGCCGAGAAAAGATGACTACATAGTATATGTAAGGTGAGTGAAGATGGAGGGGTTCCTTCGTGTGGGAGATGAAGGCGCTTTTGGGTCAGCCCTGCAGGGATGTGCGCGGTAATTATAATTTGGGGGCAGGTAAAAGGAATGGAACGGGAGATTTTGATCGGGAGGGCACCCCGGGAGTCGTTAGAAGAGGCGGAACAGATCGTCAGGGCGGCAGAGAGACAGATGGCAGACAGAAGCTGGTTTGTGGCGGGGAGCCTGGAAGAATTTGACCGGTGGATGGAGAGGGGAAAGGGACTGCTCTATCTTGCCAGAGAGAAGGGCACCGGAAAGTGCGCAGCGATGTTTTTCGTCATTCTGCCGGGGATGGAACCGGAAAACCTGGGGTATGATATCGGCATGGGAAACGCAGGGCTTGAAAGGACAGCCCTCATGGATACGATCGCGGTTATGCCGGAATTTCGCGGACAGAGGCTTCAGTACCGTATGATGCAGAGGGTGGAGAGGGAGCTTAAAGAGATGGGGTACCGGCATCTGATGTGTACCGTTCATCCTGACAACAGGTTCAGCAGGGATAACGTGGAATGCCAGGGATATCAGAAGGTGATGACGAAAGACAAATACGGAGGTTATTTAAGGGACATCTGGCTGAAGGAAATCTGACAGTGCCAGCTTACTTTTGTCGCTTTCAAGTAACAAAGATTGCGATTGACTAATCCTGCATGTATTTCCTAAAATAGAGAAAAGGAGGGATACTATGCAGGCGTTGTCAAAGGCAAAACCGGGTGAATGTTATACGATAAAGTGGATGTTCGGACTGCCGGATGTGGTGGAATACTTGCATAGCCATGATGTCAGGGAAGGCAGTACGATCCGGCTGATCCAGCGCTGCCGTGACAGTGTGCTCATAGGAGTGCAGGATATGAGATTCGTCATAGGGGACGAGATCGCGGATCGGATAAAAGTATGACATAACCAACTCTTTCAGAACAGACAGGGATTGGAAGTGCAGAGGAAGCTTTTGGGGGATTGCCGCATGGAGATGTGCGGCAATCCCTTTTTCGGCAGTTTCTTAATTTTTCCTGAAATTGTGGCATATGGCAGTGAATGATGGTAAAATAAGGGTCAGTGGGAAGAAAGGAGACCGAGACATGGGAAGTTATATGGAGATGCTCGCGAAACTTGCGAAAGAGGCTTCAAGAGAAGCGGCGAAGCTTAGCACGGATGCCAAGAACAGCGGTCTTCTGGCTGTGGCGGACGAGCTGGTTGCACAGCAGGGACTGATTCTGGAGGAAAACAGAAAAGATGTGGAGGCGGCGCAGGCAAAAGGGACAAAACAATCCCTGGTTGACAGACTTGCGCTCACGGAGAAGAGAATTGCTGATATGGCTGATGGATTAAGGCAGATTGCGGCTTTGGATGACCCGATCGGGGAGGTGCTGCGCATGAAGGTACGCCCCAATGGACTCAGGGTTGGGCAGAAGAGAGTTCCGCTCGGAGTGGTGGGCATCATCTATGAATCCCGTCCGAATGTAACGGCAGACGCTTTTGGTCTCTGTTTTAAGACGGGCAATGCGGCAATCCTCCGGGGCGGGAGCGATGCGATCAATTCCAACCTTGCCATTGTCCGGGCAGTGAAGGCGGGACTGCGCAAGGTGAGGCTTTCGCAGGATCTGATCCTGCTTGTGGAAGATACGGGCAGGGAAGTGGTAAATGAGATGATGAAGATGCATGGCTGGATCGATGTGCTGATTCCCAGGGGAGGGGCAGGGCTGATCGCGAATGTGGTGGAGAACAGTACGGTTCCTGTGATCGAGACAGGGACGGGGAACTGCCATATCTATGTGGATGCCTCGGCGGATATTTCAATGGCGGCAGATATCGTGGAAAATGCCAAGACACAGAGGATGGGCGTGTGCAACGCCTGTGAGTCTCTGGTCGTCCATTCCGGCATCATTGACGAAGCGCTGCCCCGCATTGTGAGGAAGCTGAAAGCGCATGGCGTGGAGATCAGAGGCGACGAGAGGGCGCAGGCTGTCAGTCCCAAGGTCATCCCGGCATCTGAGGAAGACTGGGGAACGGAGTATCTGGACGCGGTCATTTCGGTGAAGACTGTGGACAGCATCGATGAGGCAATCGGGCATATCAACCGGTATAATACAGGACATTCCGAGTCTATCATAACAAAGGACTATGGCAATGCGTTAAAGTTCCAGGACGAGATTGATGCGGCAGCCGTATATGTGAACGCGTCGACAAGATTTACGGACGGATTTGAGTTCGGATTTGGTGCTGAGATCGGGATCAGTACCCAGAAGCTGCATGCAAGGGGACCGATGGGTCTGGAAGCGCTGACGACAACGAAATATATCATTTTCGGAAACGGACAGATCAGAAAGTAGAGAGAGCAAAAGAGCAAAGAAGAACTCTTCACATGACTTCTGCAGGGAAGCGGAGTCTGGGAAGGGTTCTTTTTTGCGGCCGGACAGGGGCGGCAGCGGATTTGTCTTTGTAATAGCTGAGAAGAAAAAGGTCGATGGAAAAAGAAGCCTGAGAAAATTCTTGTTGCATAATATGCAGAAAAGATGTATGATTATGCAAGTAATAGATAAGAGAAACACTTTACTTCTCAGGAATTGTGGTATATGATTATCAGAGGATTTGATCCGGGAAAGGATGGAGGAGAGAATGATTAAGGTTGGAATCATCGGAGCTACCGGCTACGCAGGCGGCGAGCTTGTGAGAATATTGACAGGACATAAAGATGCAGAAATTAAATGGTATGGATCAAGGAGCTATATCGACAAAAAATATGCAGATGTATACCGGAATATGTTCCAGATCGTGGATGCGGTCTGCATGGACGATAATATGGAAGAGCTGTCATCCCAGGTGGACGTGATCTTTACAGCGACTCCCCAGGGACTGTGCGCTTCCCTTGTGAGCGAAGAGATCCTTTCCAGGACGAAGATCATAGACTTGAGCGCAGATTTCCGTTTGAAGGATGTCGCGGTATATGAAGAGTGGTATAAAATTCAGCACAAGGCTCCGCAGTTTATCGGAGAGGCCGTTTACGGACTGTGTGAAGTGAACCGGGAGGATATCAGGAAGGCGCGGCTTGTGGCAAATCCCGGATGCTATACCACATGTTCGATTCTGACGGCGTATCCGCTGGCAAAGGAAGGACTGATCGATCTGGATACCCTGATCATCGATGCAAAATCAGGGACGTCAGGCGCAGGGCGGGGGGCAAAACTGCCTAACCTTTACTGTGAGGTAAATGAAAATATCAAAGCGTACGGCGTTGCAAGCCACCGGCATACGCCGGAGATCGAGGAACAGCTCGGCTACGCGGCAGGAGAAAAAGTGGTGCTTAACTTTACACCCCACCTTATCCCCATGAACAGAGGGATTCTGGCAACAGAATACGCAAAACTGACAAAAGACATAAGCTGGGAAGAAGTCAAAGCTGTCTATGACAAATATTATGCTGATGAAACATTTGTGCGCGTACTGGAAAAAGATATCTGTCCGGAGACAAAATGGGTGGAAGGAAGCAATTTCGTGGACATCGGGTTTAAGATCGATACAAGGACCGGGAGGATCATTATGATGGGTGCGATTGATAACCTGGTAAAAGGCGCGGCTGGACAGGCTGTCCAGAATATGAACCTGCTGTTCGGACTGGAGGAAAATGAAGGTCTGGATCTGGTTCCGATGTTCCCGTAATCGCAATCGGGGACGTAGTGGAATTTAATTCTACTACGTCCCCGATTGCAGACCGGTATGTCCCAAATTGAAATTCACTGTGTCCCAAAATGCAGGCCAGTGTGTCCCAAATTGACATCCGGCGTGTCCCGAAATGTTTTTTGTATGAACTTAGAGCAGAAGAATGGAGTTGTTTTTTGCAATGATACGTGTTATGACGATAGAGGATTATGATGGAGTATATGCCCTGTGGAAGAAGATAAAGGGATTTGGCATACGCAGTATTGACGATTCAAGGGAGGGTGTGGACCGCTTCCTTAAGAGGAATCCCACGACCAGCGTAGTTGCAGTCGAGAATGGGAGAATCGTGGGAAGCATTTTATGCGGGCATGACGGCAGACGGGGATGCCTGTACCATGTCTGCGTTGATGAGGCATATCGGCGGCGAGGGATTGGGAAAGATATGGTTGTCCATGCAATGAAGGCTCTAAAGGAAGAAAAGATCAATAAAGTGTCACTGATTGCATTTACAAAAAATGATATTGGAAATGCGTTCTGGAATACGATCGGCTGGACAGAACGCCTGGATCTGAATTATTATGATTTTACTTTAAATGAAGAAAATATTACGGCATTTAATGAGCAGTGAAGGAAAGCTTACAGGAGAAGGGAAGAGATGAAAATGGAGACGATTAAAGGAGGCGTAACTGCGGCGAAGGGATTTCAGGCGGCCGCTGCTGTGGCAGGAATTAAGTATCAGGGGAGAACTGATATGGCGCTCATTTACAGCGAAAAACCATGTAAAACGGCAGGGACTTTTACAACAAATGTTGTGAAAGCGGCGCCTGTAAAATGGGACAGAACTATTGTAGAGAAAAGAATAAAATCTCAGGCTGTTATCGTAAATTCCGGAATTGCCAATGCCTGTACCGGCGATGAGGGGATGGCATATTGCAGGGAAACGGCGCGCGAAGCGTCAAAAGCACTCGGAATTGAGGAGCATGGCGTACTGGTTGGTTCCACAGGTGTAATCGGGATGCAGCTTCCCATAGAGAAAGTGAAAAATGGCATCAGGATGCTGGCGTCAGGCAGGAAAGCAGATATCGAAAGCGGAACAGAGGCAGCGAAAGCGATTATGACTACGGACACTGTGGAAAAGCAGGCGGCCGTCAAGATTGAAATTGCGGGAAAAACCGTGACGATCGGCGGCATGGCGAAAGGATCCGGCATGATCCATCCAAATATGTGCACGATGCTGGCATTTATTACAACGGATGCCAAGATTTCAAAGAAAGCGCTCCAAAAAGCACTCAGCGCAGATGTAGAAGATACCTACAATATGATTTCCGTGGATGGCGACACATCCACGAACGACACCGTTCTCCTTCTTGCCAACGGGATGGCAGGAAATAAAAAAATTAAATGCGGTACGCCGGAATTTGAACAGTTTCAGAAAGCCCTTCATTATGTAAATGAAACACTGGCAAAAAAAATGGCAGGGGACGGAGAAGGAGCGACAGCTCTGTTTGAGGCAAAAATCATCGGGGCATCCACGAAAGAACAGGCAAAAATTCTTGCAAAATCAATTGTATGCTCAAATCTGACGAAAGCGGCGATCGCCGGACATGATGCAAATTGGGGAAGAATCTTATGCGCAATGGGATACTCAGGTGTTGAATTTAATCCCGAAAAAGTGGATCTTCACTTTAAAAGCGCTGCCGGGGAATTAAAAATTATTGAAAATGGAACGGCAGTGGATTACAGCGAAGAAAAGGCGACAGAAATTCTGTCAGAGCCGGAAGTGACAGTGATTGCAGATATAAAAGAGGGGACAGAGACAGCATCAGCCTGGGGGTGCGACCTGACACATGGATACATTGAAATAAACGCAGATTACAGAAGCTGACAGATAAAAAAATCAAAAAGGGACAGGGCAAAATTCAATTTGGGACACACTGAAGCTCCTTTTGGGACGTAGTGAAATTGAATTTTACTACGTCCCAAAGGAGGTATAATATGAACAAGAATATGCAGCAATATCTGGACAAGGCACAGGTTCTGATTGAGGCGCTGCCCTATATCCAGCGTTTTAACCGTAAGATTATCGTTGTGAAATATGGCGGCAGTGTCATGGTGGACGATAATCTGAAGAAGCAGGTGATCGAGGATGTGACACTTCTTAAGCTTGTAGGTTTCAAACCTATTATCGTGCACGGCGGCGGCAAGGAGATCAGCCGCTGGGTCGGCAAGGTCGGTATGGAACCTCAGTTTATCAATGGCCTCAGGGTGACGGATGAGGATACGATGGAGATTGCTGAGATGGTGCTTGGGAAGGTGAATAAAAGCCTTGTGCAGCTTGTGGAGGAGCTCGGAGTCCGTGCCATAGGTATCAGTGGAAAAGACGGGGCGCTCCTGCGGGTGGAGAAAAAGTATTCCGACGGTCAGGATATCGGATATGTGGGAGAGATTAAAAGTGTAAATGCCCGGATCTTATACGATCTTCTGGAAAAGGATTTTCTGCCGATCGTATGTCCGATCGGGCTGGATGACGACTACCATACATACAATATCAATGCAGATGATGCAGCATGTGCTATTGCACGCGCAGTGAAAGCGGAAAAGCTGGCGTTCCTGACGGATATTGAAGGCGTCTATAAAGACCCGGATGATCCGGAGACCCTGATTTCTGAGCTGTGGGCAGACGAGGCGAGGAAGCTGATGGAGGGCGGATACATCGGCGGAGGCATGCTCCCGAAGCTGGCAAACTGCATTGACGCAATTGAGAACGGCGTGTCCCGCGTCCATATCCTGGACGGGCGTATTCCGCACTGCCTGCTCCTTGAGATCTTTACGAACAGGGGAATCGGAACCGCCATATTAAACAGTGAAGAAAGCAGGTATTATCATGGTGAACAATGAGATAAAAGCAGCGGAAGAAAATCTGATACATGTATACAACCGGTTCCCCGTTGTGCTGGACCACGGGGAAGGGATGTATCTCTATGGCACGGACGGAAAAGAGTACCTCGACTTCGCGGCAGGTTTTGCCGTTACAGGGCTTGGATACGATAACCAGGAACTGAAGGACGCCCTGAAGGCCCAGATTGACAAGCTGTGCCATATTTCCAATCTCTATTATCATGAGAGCTGCGGGGAAGCGGCAAGGGCGTTAAACCGCGTCTCCGGAATGGACAGAGTGTTTTTCACGAACAGCGGGAGCGAGGCGGTTGAGGGAGCCTTAAAGGCGGCCAGAAGATACGCCTTCACAAAAAAGACCGGACGGTATGAGTTTATTGCCATGAAAAACTCTTTCCACGGGAGAAGTTTTGGCGCTGTGTCAGTAACCGGGCACGATGCCTACAGGGAGCCGTTTGAACCCGTCCTGCCCGGGGTGAAATTTGCAGAGTTTAACAACCTGGACAGTGTACGGGAGCTTGTAAATGACAGGACCTGCGCGATTATTCTGGAGCCTCTTCAGGGAGAAGGTGGAATCAACCTTGCGACACAGGAATTTATGGAAGGAATCCGTCGGATTTGTGATGAAAACGGACTGCTTATGATCTGTGATGAGATCCAGTGCGGCATGGGAAGGACAGGCAGCATGTTTGCATGGCAGGGGTTTGGCGTAAAGCCGGATATTCTCACAATGGCAAAGGCGATCGGAAACGGGATCCCGGCAGGGGCATTTGCGATGACAGAGCATGTGGCGGAATATTCCCTGAAACCCGGGGATCATGGGGCAACCTACGGCGGAAACCCGCTGGCGTGCACGGCAGTGAGAAAAGTGATCGAAATCTTTGAGAGGGAAGATATCGTAGGCCATGTAAACCGGGTGGCGCCATACCTGACAAGGCGGCTTGACGAGCTGATGTCTGATACGGACTGCGTGATCGAACGCAGAGGAAAAGGACTGATGCAGGGGATCGTGCTGACAAAGCCGGCTGCAGAGGTCAATAGCAGGGCGGTCGAGGAGGGACTGCTCGTGATACAAGCACAGGGAAATGTGCTGCGTTTTGTCCCGCCGCTGATCGTGGAAGAAAAGCATATTGATGAAATGATCGGGAAAATAAAGCGGGCGCTGGCATAAAGCGGTCCCTTATCAGAATAAGAAACCAGTCATCGGACATACTATCAGAGTAGCCGGCATATACTGCATGGAGGTAAAAAGGATGATTGGTTTTTTTATTGCACTTTTATCAGGAGCACTGATGAGCGTCCAGGGAGTATTCAACACACAGGTGACGAAGACGACCGGAGTGTGGGTCAGCAACGGATGGGTTCAGCTGTCTGCCCTTGCAGTTTGTCTTGTGGTCTGGTTTTTTACGGGACGCGACAGTATAACAGCGATTGCAAAAGTGGAACCCAAATATATGCTGCTTGGAGGTGTGATCGGAGCAGGGATTACCTGGACGGTAATTAAAAGCATCGACGCGCTGGGACCGGCGAAGTCCGCCCTCCTGATCGTGATCGCACAGCTTGCCGTGTCTTATCTGATCGAGCTGTTCGGCATGTTCGGAATGGAGAAAGAGCCGTTTGACTGGCGCAAGCTGGGAGGGCTTGTCCTGGCAGTGATCGGGTTCACAATCTTTCAATGGGAGTAAAATGCTGTAATAATCCTGTAATAAAAGTTCAAATTTGTAACAAAGGCGTAAATGTCTATTGTATTTTATAGAAAAATTCGTTACAATGTTACTGTCCGGTAAACAGGGGTATTCTCACAGCCTGAGAACTGTGAGGAAGATGGATGAATTATAGAAAAGGATTACTGGTCCTGGCTGCCGCCGCGGCATGTTTTCTGTCAGAAGGCTGCAGCAGGACAGAAAATGACGGTTTTAAAGAGCTGGAGCTTGCCGGGGAAGAGCTGGCAGCATACAGCGGGAGTACGAATGATAACAGTGGGGACACAGACGGATGGGAAGAGACAGACAAGAGCGCGCCGGACGGCGGGCAGTCCCGGGAGGATGAAGCCGGCCAGGAAACGGATTCGGCTTTTGTTTATGTCTGTGGAGCCGTGTGTTCTCCGGGAGTATATGAACTGAAAAGCGGTGCCCGTGTATTTGAAGCGATTGAGCTTGCCGGAGGGATGACGGAAGAGGCTGCCCAGGAAATCATCAATCAGGCGAGAGTCGTATCGGACGGGGAGCGCATCTACGTGCCGACAACGGAAGAGGCGGAAAGCTATGCCGAAGGCACGGGGGTTGATGGAATGGAAGTAACAGAAGGTACGGATGGAAAGGAACAGGGAAAAATAAATATTAATACAGCCGGAAAAGATGAACTCATGACACTGAACGGAATCGGGGAAGCAAAGGCGCAGAGCATCCTCACTTACAGGGAAGAACACGGGAAGTTTTCCAGCATTGAGGATCTGATGAAGATTGAGGGCATCAAAGAGGGAGTATTCAGCAAGATAAAGGAAGACATCACAATATAGTGAAGGGAAGTCAGGAAAAGAGGAGTATGAGTAAGAAAATTTTAGTCGTGGACGATGAAAAACTGATAGTAAAGGGGATCCGATTCAGCCTGGAGCAGGAAGGGATGGAGGTGGACTGTGCCTATGACGGTGAAGAGGCACTTGAGTATGCGAAGAACTGTGAGTATGACCTGGTGCTTCTTGACGTTATGCTTCCGAAGATCGACGGATTTGAGGTGTGCCAGAGGATCAGGGAGTTTTCAGATATGCCGGTTGTCATGCTGACGGCAAAGAGTGAGGACATGGATAAAATACTCGGCCTGGAATATGGCGCGGACGATTATATTACAAAGCCGTTTAATATCCTTGAGGTAAAGGCAAGGATCAAGGCGATCATGCGGCGGACGTCAAAAAGAAAGGAGCCGGCGGGCAGTCCGGTCCTGATCAAGGGGAATATGAAGATCGACTGTGAGAGCAGGCGGGTCTTTATTGGAGAAAAGGAGATCAATCTTACGGCGAAAGAATTTGACGTCCTGGAACTGCTGGCGATGAATCCAAACAAGGTCTACAGCAGGGAGAATCTCCTGAATCTTATATGGGGGTACGATTATCCGGGAGATGCAAGGACAGTCGATGTACATATCAGGAGGCTTCGGGAAAAGATAGAGGTCAATCCAAGCGAGCCGAAATATGTACATACAAAGTGGGGAGTGGGTTATTATTTCCAGGGGTAAAATACAGTCGAAATTCAAAGACAGGATCTTGAAAAATCTGCGGTTCCGCATTATCCTGATTGTGATGCTTGCAGGGTTTCTCCCCTGCATGGCGTCGCTTTTCGGGATCGTGACATTCTACGAGTCACGCGCAGTCTCTCTTCAGACTGCCGATATTCAGAATCAATGTACAATTCTCAGCAATCAATTAAATTCCTATCAGTATCTGGATGATACATCGTCAGACGTGATCAATGCAAACCTGACCCAGCTTGCCACAATGTATAACGGCCGCGTGATGGTGATCAATGACGAGTTAGAAGTCATCAAGGATACATATAATCTGGATGAAGGGAAGACGGACGTCTCGGAGAATGTTGTCCGATGTATGAAAGGGGAAAACTCAAGCTATTATGACAAAAAAAATCATTACATCGAGGCAGCGGCGCCTGTGATGTCGTCTGACGGCAGGACTGTTACGGGAGTGATCCTGGCAAGCGTCTCAACAGACCGCATAGAGGATACTGTCGGCAATATCTATGCACAGGGAGGGGCAGTGACAGGGATCATCATGATCGTTCTGTTGATCATCAGTGTCCTTATGGCGGACAGGATCGTCAGGCCTCTCCACAGGATTACAGCAGCGATAGAAAGTGTGACGGAAGGATATGGGGACGATGTGCTCCACGAGGATACATTTACAGAGACGAGGCAGATGAGCGAGGCTTTTAATAAAATGCTCGGAAGGATCAAACAGCTTGATGAATCGAGGGAAGAGTTTGTATCTAACGTATCCCACGAGCTGAAAACTCCTATGACTTCCATGAAAGTCCTGGCAGATTCTCTCCTTGAGCAGGAGAATGCCCCGGTCGAGATGTATCAGGAATTTATGGAAGATATCGCCAGGGAGATTGACAGGGAGAACCAGATTATCACAGATCTGCTCTCACTTGTCAAGATGGACAAGACGGGACAGAACCTGAACATACAGTCTGTCAATATCAATGATCTTCTGGAACAGAACCTCAAGCGGCTGCGCCCGATTGCAGGGAAAAAGAATGTTGAGATCGTAATGGAGAGCTTCCGGCCGGTTACGGCGGAGGTGGATGAAACGAAGCTTTCTCTTGCGATATCGAATCTCGTGGAAAATGCCATCAAGTATAACCGGGACAATGGCTGGGTGCATGTATCGTTAAATGCAGACCACAAGTACTTCTTTCTCAAGGTAGAAGACTCAGGGATCGGTATACCGGAAGAGGACCAGGCGCATATCTTTGAAAGGTTTTACCGTGTAGACAAGTCACATTCCAGGGCAGTCGGAGGGACCGGACTTGGCCTTGCCATTGCCAGAAGCGCGGTGATCGTCCACAGAGGCTCCATCCGGGTATACAGCAATGCCGGGGAAGGGACAACTTTTACAGTGAGGATTCCGCTGACTTATGTGGCATCATAGGAGGAGATGAAATGAAAAAAGCAAGTATGATTTCCCTTGCCGGGGCACTCTGCCTGATGCTGTCTCTTACATCCTGTTCGGGACGAACAGAGGTGCGGAATGGGGATTCGTATATCTACAGCCTTAATACAGACCGTACGGGACTGGTCAAGATCACATATGATATTCCACGGGATGATGCGGAAGCCGCGGTGGAATCAGTACTGGAAGAACTCAAAAAGCCTGCGGAAGAGATCGAATACAGCACGGTAATCCCAGAAGGGGTTGAGGTTATCGGATATAACCTGAAGGGGACCATCCTGGACGTGGATTTTGACAGCGGATACCGCAGGATCGACCAGCTGGAAGAAAAGCTGGTGAGGGCGGCTGTCGTGCAGTCTCTTCTTCAGGTAGACGGGGTGAACGGCGTGATTTTTACTGTGGAGGGAGAAGCCTTGCAGGACCGGGAAGGAAACAACATCGGACTGATGAATGGGGATGATTTTGTGGAAAATACAGGCTCATCCCCGAGCTCCTACCAGACAGATACGCTGACCCTGTATTTTGCAAATGAAAGCGGGGACAGGCTGGTGGAGCAAAAGACCGTTGTCCGATACAGCAGCAATATCTCAAAAGAGAAACTAATCGTGGAAAAGCTGGTGCAGGGACCGCAGGAGATGGGGGGATATCCTGTGATCAATCCGGATGTAAACCTCTTAAGCGTGACGATCAAGGACCGCATCTGTTATGTGAATTTTGACAGCACTTTTCTGACAAATGTATATGATGTGCTCCCGGAGGTTACGGTATATTCGATTGTAGATTCTCTTGCCGTAGGGACGGACGCCTATGCTGTGCAGATTACCATTAACGGGGAATCCAACTCAGAATACATGGGAGCGGTGGATCTGTCACAGCCCCTGGAGGGCAATATGGATTGGGTCGCAGATGAAGACGGAGAATGATAAAAAGACCATTGTGTATGGCATGCCTTGTACTGATTGCCATACAGCTTATGCGGGCACTTTACGTGCCAGATATGGGCGGCATTGAAGAGGAAAGGGATAAGCAGGCTGTGCCTGAAGGGGCGCAGCTTGTTCTGACCGGTACCCTCTGCCGGATCGAAGAGAAGGAAAACATCACGGCAGTCTATCTGAAAGATAATGCCGTTTCTGCCAAAGGGCAGCAGTTCAAAGAATCGAAACTTCTTGTTTATGTCAAACAGAACCACATAAAAGAAATGAAAATGGGAAACAAAGTGCGTGTATCCGGGAAGGCGGCTTATTTTGAGGGCGCACGCAATCCCGGAAATTTTGACCAGAGGGAGTATTATCTAAGGAAAAGGATACGCCTTCTTGTCTGGGCAGACACCATTTATGTGACGGATGGGAAAATAGATGTGGCAGCACACTGGCTTTCCTGCCTGAGAAACCAGTGGAAAGCTCTTCTGGTCCGTCATCTGGGGGAATACTACGGAAATACAATGAGTGCCATTCTGCTTGGAGAAAAAAGCGGGCTGGATCAGGAGATGAAGCTGAGTTACCAGAAAAGCGGGATTGCCCATCTGCTTGCCATTTCCGGGCTGCATATGTCTTTTATCGGAATGGGGGTATATGGGTTTTTCAGAAGGATGGGATTCCCCTTTGTCCCGGCAGGGATCCTGGGCGGAGCGATCCTTGTGGCATATGCACTCATGGCAGGAATGGGGGTCTCCGTCATACGGGCGATGGTCATGTTCCTTGTACGGGCCGGGGCAGATATGACCGGACGGGATTATGACCTTTTCACAAGTCTTTCCCTGCCTGCGGCCGTGATCTGTCTGTGGCAGCCTCTTTTCCTTATGGATGCAGGGTTTCAGCTCTCCTTTGGCGCAATCCTCGGTATCGCATTTTTTACCCCTGTTACGGGGGAGATATTGGGAGGTAAAAATAAGACAACTGCAGCTGCGCGGATAAGGAGAAAAATATTACAAAGCCTCAGTGCCAGCGTGTCGGTGAATCTGATGCTGCTGGGTCCTCTTCTGTATTTCTATTTTGAGATTCCTCCATATTCTATTTTTTTAAACCTGATCGTGATTCCCGCCATGCCGGCAGTCATGGGGGCAGGCGTTTTTGGCTCTGCTGCCGCAGTCTTCTCTGAACCTCTGGGAGGCGCAGTGTTTCGGGTCTGTTCAGCGATTCTAAGGGGATATGATATTCTGTGCGGGATTTTTGAGGCATTTCCGGGAAGCCGGTTTGTGACAGGACGGCCGTCTGCGGCATGGCTGATTATATATTATGCCGGGATGGGGATTTTGTATCTGTCCTTCCGCTTTCTTGACAGAAAAAGGAGAGAAGAGGAGGAAAAAGCGGGATATCCCCGGAATGACAGACAGATGGAAAAACGGCTCAGGCGGATGGGGACGGTATCCAAAATCCCGGGTCTCCTGCTGCTGCTGTGGGCGGTGGGTATGGCAGTATTCTGCCGGGCAAGCCACGTGTTATGTGAAGATAATCTGGAAATCACGGTCCTGGATGTTGGGCAGGGAGACTGCATTTTTCTGCGCAGTCCCAGAGGAGACTGTTACCTGGTTGACGGAGGCAGCAGTGATGTTTCGTCCGTGGGGACATACCGGATAGAGCCGTTTCTTTTGTCAAACGCGGTTGACCGTATTGAATATGTATTTGTCACGCATGGAGATGAGGATCACTTAAGCGGGGTACGTGAGATGCTCACAAGGCAGGAGAAGGGGGTCAGGATAGAGAATCTTGTCCTGCCCCCTGAGGAATACCTTGACGGGAAACTGCTGGAGCTGGCGCATGCTGCCCGGCAGGCGGGCACCCGGATCGTTACGGCAGAAGCCGGGCAGATGATCCGGGAGGAAGAAAATAGGTTTCGCCCAGAGTTTGCCATGTCATGCCTGGGACCGGAGAAGGGGCTGGCATTACAGCCCGGGAATGAGGCGTCCATGATACTGGAGGTCCGATACGGCAGTTTCGGCATGCTCCTGACAGGAGATGTGGAGGGGGCAGGGGAAAAGGCGCTGGTTGAAAACGGCAGGCTGGGAACGTACACCGTGCTCAAGACAGCGCATCACGGCTCCAAAAACTCGGGATCCGATGAATTTCTGCAGGTCACAGGACCGGATCTTGCCGTCATATCAGCCGGTACAGACAACCGGTACGGGCATCCCCATGCGGAGACGCTGGAGCGGCTCTCAGATATCGGATGCAGCATATATTCGACACAGCACTGCGGGGCAGTTATGATCTCGACGGATGGAAGTTCAGGAACCATACGCAAATATTTAAACTAGATGTTTCATGCTTTCTTTATAAAAAACTTGTTAATACTATATTTTAATACAATTATACAAATATGTTTATTTTAATCGACATAATTCATGCATTATTGACAAAACATAATATACTATATTAATATGTATTATAACAAGTTAAAACAAAGAAAGGAAGGAAGTTATGGAACAAAAATTGCAAAGAAAAGTCGGACTCTGGACAGCGATAGCGCTCAGTGTCGGAACCACGGTTGGAGCCGGGATCTTCACTTCAGTCAGTGAAGTGGCTACGGCGTCGGGGTGTGCGGTCATCACCATTCTCGCATTCCTGATCGGCGGCATTATCATGATCCCGCAGAACATGGTAATGGCTGAGATGGCGACGGCTTATCCGGAGGACGGCGGCCATTATGTCTACATCAAGCATGCGGGATGGAAGAAGCTGGCGTTTTTGCTCGGATGGACGACGTTCTGGGGGAATGATACCACAGCCATCGCAGTGGTGGCGCTTGCCGGGGCACAGTACATTGCCTTTCTGATCCCAATGAGCGACCTTGCGGTAAAACTTGTCGCGGTTGCCGCTATCCTGATTTTCATGCTGATCCATATCCGGTCAGTGGAAGGAGGAGGGAAACTCCAGACCGTGATCACAGTGGTGAAGCTGCTGCCCTTTGTCCTTTTGATCGGAGTAGGTTTTCTGTATCTGAAGCCAGAGCTGATCAGCGAACCCGCAGCGGCAGGAGCATCAACGGGAGTCGTGGCGCTGCTTGCAGGAATTTCGGCTACGAGCTGGTCCTTTGACGGAATGGGGGCCTGCTGCTATATGACAGGTGAGATCAAGGATCCGAAGAAGACGATGCCGAGGGCATTGATTGGCTCCGTCCTGTTTATCATCGCACTCTATGTGCTGCTCACCTTCGTCGTAACAGGAATCATGCCCTTTGATGAGCTGGCGGCTTCAAGCGCGCCTCTTGCGGATGCGGCTTCCAGCCTGCCGATGATCGGAAAGGCATCGGGGGTTTTTGTCGCAGTCGCCGGGACGATCGTTACGATGGCGGCATGTTCGGGTACTGTCATGTTCCAGCCAAGGCTGGAGTACCAGATGGCAGAGGACGGGCTGTTTTTCAGGAATTTCAGAAAACTGCACCCGAAATACCATACGCCTTACTTCTCTATCGCGATACAGTGCGTGATAGCGTGTGTGTTCTGTTTCCTCGGGACGATCTCAGATCTTCTGGGATACTTCACACTGATCCTGCTTTTGAAAAACACATTGACGTTTGCGACCATGTTCAAGCATCATCAGAAGAAGGATTATGATCCGCTGTGGCGCTGCCCGGCATGGAAATTTATGACGGTGTGTTCTATTTTGTCAAGCCTGATCCTTGTTGTATCTACATTCCTGTGGGCGCCGATCCCGGGAATCGCAGCCGGGGTCATTGCGGTGGCAACGGGTATGCCGGCTTACTACTTCTGGACAAAGAGAAACGGAACGGAAGGGTAAAGGATCTCTTCCGAATATATTTTGTCCCGTCAATATATACAAGTTTGACAAGATGTATTATGTTGTATTAAAATAAGGGCAGAATATATTTTGGGAGGAGAAAGGAATGGAAGAAGTAAAATATAACAGTATGACTCCTTTATATCAGCAGGTTTATGATTCTCTGACGAACAAGATAAAAGCAGGGGCATATGCAAGAGGGGAGAAGATCCCTTCGGAAAATGAGCTGTGCGAGATTTACAAGGTAAGCCGCGTCACTGTGAGAATCGCCCTTAAGAAGCTCAAAGAGGACGGTCTGGTTGTGATGAAACAGGGGAAGGGGACATTTGTGGCGCAGCCGGTCTACTTTGAGAGCAGATTTGCAAAAGGAAGCTTTACGAAATCCTGTGAACTGATAGGCGCAGTGCCGGCCACTACAGTGATATCGGCAAGCATGAAAAAAGGAGACGACGAGGTATGCAGCATACTGGGCGTACCGGCCGACAGCGATATCATCTGCATCGAGCGGCTGAGAATGACAGACGGGACGCCTGCCATATTTGAAGTGGATTATTTTTCAGACAGGCACAGCTATGTTTTGGAGGCGGATACGGAAAATGTTTCCATGCATGAAACGATCCGGAAATATACAGGGCAGAGCATTGAAAAGTATGTAGATACTTACGAGGTAAGGTTTGCGGACAAAATGCAGGCGAAATGGCTGAAATGCCCGGTGAACACGCCCCTTCTGGGCGTAAGCCAGGTGGTGTATACTCAGCAGGAGCAGGTGCTCTATTACAATGAACAGTATATAAGGAGTGAGATATACAAATATATTTCTGTTCAATAAAATTTGTAACATAAAGGAAGAATGAATATGGAAAATATTTTGTCATGTTTTAAAGAAAAAAAACCGATTATCGGCCTTATCCACGCGAAAGGGACGGATGACGAGGACACAATGGAGCGGGCAGTCAGGGAAATCGGGATCTATCTGGACGGCGGAATAGATGGAATCCTTGTGGAGACTTATTTCGGCACCTACTCCCAGGTGGAAAAGATCCTGAAATATCTGTGTGATGCAAAACCGGAAATTCCATATGGAATAAACTGCTTAAATGTAGATGTTATGGGATTTGAGCTGGCAGGTAAATATGGGTGCCAGTTCCTGCAGGTGGATTCTGTGGTCGGGCATGTGAAGCCTCGGGACGAGGAGAGCCTGGGCGCCTTTTTTGACCTGTACAGGTCAAAATGCAGTGCATATGTGATGGGCGGGGTCCGGTTCAAATACCAGCCGGTGCTCTCTGAGAACAGTCTGGAGGAGGACCTGGAAATCGCAAAGACAAGATGCGATGCGGTCTGTGTAACCGGGGAGGGTACGGGGCTTGAGACGTCACTTTCCAAAATCAAGCAGTTCAGAGATTACCTGGGGGATTTTCCGTTGTTTGTCTGCGCAGGGGTGACGCCGGAAAACGTATCGCAACAGATCAAATATGCCGACGGCTTTGTTGTGGGAAGCTATTTCAAAGATAATTTCAAAGACAACGGAGATGTCTGCAGGGAACATGTCGACAGGCTGATGTCCGTGGTGAAGGAGTCAAGGAAGGAGCAGGAATGAAAAAAGTATTTTTCCTGGGAGATGTCGCCCTGGATGAATATTACCAGGCGGATTATTTCCCCAAAATAAAAGAAAAGATCATCGTACATACAATGCCTGCCCAGATGGGCGGGTCTATGGCAAACGCAGCATGCGTATTCCGTGCGCTGGGAAATCCGACGTATTTTCTGACCGCACTGAACTCCGGCGCGATCACGCAGCGGCTTCTCAAAGGGCTTAACGACGCCGGGATCAATACGGACTATATGGTGTTTGACGACAGCATCCCGGACTCAAAGTGCATTATCATCCTTGCGGAAGAGGAGCACACGGTCTTTATCCCGACGCTGGCGCTTGAGAAAATCGAAATAGATGAAAAGACATTTCACGAGCTTTGCTCCTGTGACTATATCTACTCGAATTTCTGCGAAGTCGGGCCTCTGAGATACCAGGATAAAGGGGCGGCAAAGCTTCTGGATACATTCCGCAAGAACGGTGTAAAGCTGTGGTGCGACCTGGACTGCGCGGAATTAAGCGAAGAAGAGGAACGTCTTTTTTCGTATCTGGATACAGCCTTTGTCAATGAGATGGGGGAGAGGAACCTTTCCGGACGTTTTGGTGAAAACTGGAAGCAGGTGCTTTTTGAAAAAGGCGTGAACCTCATCATTGTCACAAGAGCGGAGAAAGGATGCTCGGTCTACCAGGGCGGACAGCCGGAAATCAATGTTCCCGGGGTGAAAACCAGGGTGTGCGATGTCACGGGAGCGGGAGACACATTCGGAAGCGCGTTCCTCCACGCATATATGCACAGCAGTGATCTTACGCTGTGTGCGGAATTTGCCAATTATACGGCGGCGAGGGCAGTCACCGGGCTGGGGGCAAGATATGGAGCGGCGGCCCCGGCGGTACTTAGGGACTTTATCGAAGAGCACGGAGGGGATCCTGGCAGGTATCAGGTGTTTTTAGAGGAGGAGACGGTTTGAAGAATACAGATGGATATATTGTAAAAAAAGCGGTAGATATAACAGAGATCGAGTACGAAAAGTACGGAATCCTTTTCAATCTGTCACGGAAAGGGAAAGATACGGGCAACACAAATTACTCAAAGGGAAGCGACTGGGAGGATGTGGATACCGCGGTCCCGCTTCTGGACACTCTGGCGCGCATCGGATATACATGCAGCAGAAAACTGCCGTTTCTTGTGACGGAAATGGAGAAGCACGCCCATACCCAGGAGGCGCAGATCCCATGCGGGCAGCCGCTGTGCTTCTGCGTGGCCAAACCTTCCGGGGAAGCGCCGGGGGCAGAGGATATCGTGCCGGTCATCGTCAGGCCGGGCTATGTGTTTGTGCTGCACAGAGAGGTGTGGCACTCGGCTTCCCACGGCGTGGACCATGACGGAAGCTATTACTGGATGGCACAGGTGTATGAGAACGAACCTACTGTCTGGAGCGAAATATCAGGGAAACCGGTGTACGTGGAGAATTAGCGGAAAGAAGGTGGCAGACATGTGCGGACAGTATGTGGCATTTAAGCGGGGAATGATTGCAGAGGACAGGATTTCGGAACTTTTGAAGAAGTTTTCCCTTGAAGGGACCGAAATTTATGCAGATGATATCATTTCCAGAGACGAAAGGCTTACGGGAGAAAACATGGACAGATTCATCTCGGAGTGTGAGGCGCTGAAGGCAAAGAGGATCCACTGCGCTTACTGGGCGAACCCGACCAGTTTCCTTCTGAAAGAGAAATTCAAAGAACTGATCGGCCATTTTGGGTCGCTTGAGGCGGTAAAAGAGTATTATGGCGATCTTTCGGGAACCCATTATATCGAAAGGCTGGCGGACGAGTATGAGGCGTGCTGCCGGATGAAGTGCAGTGCCTACACATTTCATCTGATCGATTATGCCCCGGTCGACGGATTATGGGAATTTACGATTCCAAGAGAAGAGATCTGCACCGCAATGATATCGTTTTTGAATCAGTTTATGGTCTGTATCTATGAGAGGGGACTGCTCAGTGGAAGCTCTCCGCTGATCGAACTGGAAAATGCAGGATGGGGGCTGGAATATGGCACACAGACTGCTTCAGACTATGCCCGGGTGCTGGACGAGGCCTGGGATCCCTTCGGACGGCTTAGGGTAAGCTGGGATATCAACCATCTGCTGCATGCCGTCGGATACGACAGCGGCGGGAAAGCAGCATTTCTGCTCCCGGATGACGAGATCACCCCGGATATGAGAAAACTGGAGGAACTATACGGGGAAAACGGTGCAAAATTTGCGGCGGAGTGGATCCGGCACAATCTGTTTGGCAGCAGGCTGAAAGGAAAGGCGGCATCCATCCAGCTTGCGGACTGCGTGATGAAAAGCGAGGAGTATTTCCGGAGAGGAAAGCTGACAGGAAAGTACTATGAAGAGATATCTGCACTCCGGGATTGGAATGACCGGGAGGAATACGGCGTGTCCATCGTCCTGGGACACTATGACTCCCATGTCCCGGTCGGGTATGGGATCTTAAACGGGGAAGAGATGGGGGAGGTCCTCCGGGAATTTGTACAGCAGAATCCGGGAGCAGTGATCGTCCACGAGCTGAAAAACAGCAGCGATATTCTGGCCGACCTGAAGAAACAGACAGACAGTATAAAATAGAAGGGCGGTTAAAAAGAGCTTATCACACAATGGCATGGCGCTGTGATAAGCTCTTTTTCTGCGGGCAGCCTCTTGCCAAACCAGGCTTCTTTCCTATATAATACAAGAGTTATGAAGAGCTTGAATGAGGATTTAAAGACAGGACAATTTAAGCAGGTCTATCTTCTCTATGGCGAAGAGGGATATTTAAAGAAGCAGTATAAGGAGCGCTTCATCAAAGCCATGCTCCCGGAGGGGGATACAATGAATTACGCCTTCTATGAGGGGAAAGGGACGGACGTAAAAGAGGTGATTGACCTTGCGCAGACCCTTCCCTTTTTTGCACAGAGGCGCCTGATCGTCTTTGAGGATACCGGATTCTTTAAGAGTGCAGGGGGAGACCTTGCGGATTATATCAAAGATATGCCCGAGACAACGTATTTTATCTTTCTTGAAAATGAGGTGGATAAGCGGAGCAGGCTTTACAAGGCGGTCAAGGCGAAGGGGCGCATCGTGGAGCTGTCCACGCAGGATGAGGCTACGTTGAAAAGATGGATACAGGGCATCGTGCGCAGGGAAAAAAAGCAGATGCCGGAGGCAGATACGGTCTATTTTCTCGGCAAGGTCGGCACAGATATGGAGAACATACAGAGGGAACTGGAGAAGCTGGTCTGCTATGCGATCGACCGGGAGAGTATCACGCGGGAAGATATTGACGCTGTCTGCGTGACGCAGATCAGCAACCATATTTTTGATATGGTAGATGCGGTGGCGGACCGGAACCAGAGAAGAGCGCTTGATTTGTATTATGGGCTGCTGGCGCTCAAGGAACCGCCCATGCGTATCCTGTTTCTGCTGATCAGGCAGTACCGCATCCTGTTCCATGTGAAAGCACTTTTAAGGCAGGGATACGGGAGAAGGGAGATCGCTTCAAAAGCGGGACTCCATCCGTTTGCCGCAGGGAAATACATGGATCAGGCAAAACGCTTTAAGGCAGCGGAACTTAAGGAAGTTATGGAAGACGGCGCGGACATGGAACACCGGGTGAAGACCGGGCTTCTCACAGACAGCCTCGCCGTGGAACTCTTTATCGTAAAATATTCAGGCAAGGCACAGGTATTGGAGGAATAGAATTGTCAGCAATCGATCAGAAACATATCAGGAATTTTTGTATTATCGCACATATTGACCACGGGAAATCCACGCTGGCGGACCGCATCATCGAGATGACAGGGCTGCTGACCAGCAGGGAGATGCAGGCGCAGGTTCTGGACAATATGGATCTTGAGCGCGAGAGGGGCATTACCATCAAGGCCCAGGCTGTAAGGACGGTGTATAAGGCGGATGACGGGGAGGAATACCTCTTCAATCTGATTGACACACCGGGGCATGTGGACTTTAACTATGAGGTGTCGAGGAGCCTGGCGGCATGCGACGGGGCGATCCTCGTCGTGGATGCTGCCCAGGGCGTGGAGGCGCAGACACTGGCTAATGTGTATCTTGCGCTGGACCATGATCTTGATGTGATGCCTGTCATCAACAAGATCGATCTGCCAAGCGCGGACCCCGAGAGAGTCAAGGAAGAGATTGAAGACGTCATTGGGATTGACGCGGAGGACGCCCCTCTGATCTCGGCAAAGACCGGGGAGAACGTCCATGAGGTGCTGGAACAGATCGTCAGAAAGATCCCTGCCCCTGCGGGGGATGCGGACGCACCCCTCAAGGCGCTGATCTTCGATTCGGTCTATGATTCTTACAAAGGCGTTATCGTATTCTGCCGCATCAGGGAAGGCTCTGTAAAAAAAGGCACGCCTGTGCTTATGATGGCTACCGGGGCGCGCGCGGACGTGGTAGAGGTGGGAACGTTCGGAGCCGGGCAGTTCCTGCCGTGTGAAGAGCTCAGCGCGGGAATGGTAGGATACATCACAGCGAGCCTGAAAAACGTGAAAGAGACCCGGGTGGGCGACACGATAACAAATGCGGAACGTCCGTGTGACGAACCTCTGCCGGGATATAAGAAAGTCAATCCGATGGTATATTGCGGGCTTTACCCGGCGGATGGGGCAAAATACCCGGATCTAAGAGATGCCCTGGAGAAGCTCCAGCTCAATGATGCAGCGCTCCAGTTCGAGGCGGAGACCTCCGTGGCGCTGGGGTTCGGATTCCGGTGCGGATTTCTCGGGCTCCTTCACCTGGAGATCATACAGGAGCGCCTGGAGAGAGAATACAATCTTGACCTTGTCACGACAGCGCCAAGCGTAATCTACAAGGTCCACAAGACGAACGGTGAGGTCATCGACCTGACGAACCCGACCAATATGCCGGATGCGGCAGAGATCGATTACATGGAGGAACCGATGGTAAAGGCGGAGATCATGGTGACATCCGAGTATATCGGGGCGATCATGGACCTGTGCCAGGAGCGGCGCGGCATCTATCAGAGTATGGAGTATCTCGAGGAGAAACGTGCGGTCCTGCACTACCACCTGCCCCTTAATGAAATTATCTATGATTTCTTTGACGCGTTGAAATCCAGGTCGAGAGGGTATGCTTCGTTCGACTATGAGATGCTGGGATACCAGAGGTCTGAGCTGGTAAAACTTGACATCCTTATTAATAAAGAAGAAGTCGATGCCCTTTCCTTCATTGTATTTGCAGGCAGCGCGTATGAGCGGGGGAGGAAGATGTGCGAGAAGCTCAAGGCGGAGATACCAAGGCAGCTCTTTGAAATCCCGATCCAGGCAGCCATCGGCAGCAAGATCATTGCCCGGGAGACGGTAAAAGCCATGAGAAAAGATGTGCTGGCAAAATGCTACGGCGGGGATATCTCCCGTAAGAAGAAGCTGCTGGAGAAGCAGAAGGAAGGCAAGAAGCGGATGCGCCAGATCGGAAATGTGGAGATTCCTCAGAAAGCGTTTATGAGCGTGCTGAAACTGGATGACGATTAAGGCTGAGGCAAAAACAGCGGCGGAAATATTCTGGCGCTGTTTTTTGCAGCGGAGGTGGTAGTTTTATGAGAGAGCTGGAGCTGTATCTTCATATCCCGTTCTGTGAGCGGAAATGTCTTTACTGTGATTTCCTCTCCTTCCCGGCAGATGATGATGTGAGAGAACGCTACGTGGGTGCGCTGAAAAACGAGATCCTCTCCCACAGGGGATGGGCGCGGGAATATGCCGTTACATCTGTCTTTATCGGAGGCGGAACACCCTCGGTTCTGTCTGCCGGCCAGATGGGGGGAATCATGGAAACGCTGCACAAGGTGTTCCGGGTTAATGCGGACGCTGAGATCACCGCAGAGGCAAATCCTGGGACAGTCACGCAGGAAAAGCTCACGGGATGGAAGGATTCAGGGATCAACAGGATCAGCTTCGGACTCCAGTCCGTGCGTGACAAGGAACTGAAAATGCTCGGACGCATCCATACCTTTGAGGAGTTCACGGAATCGTACAGGGCAGCAAGGGCGGCAGGATTTTCCAATATCAACATCGATCTTATATCTGCGATACCAGGGCAGACAGTACAGAGCTGGAGGGAGACGCTCAAGACCGCGGCAGAACTGGGGGCGGAGCATATCTCGGCGTACAGCCTGATCCTGGAGGAGGGGACTCCGTTTTATGAGAGGTACGGAAAAGAACCGGGATCAGGGAAAAACGGGGGAATACAAAAGGGGTATCCGCCGCTTCCGGATGAGGAGTCGGACCGGCGGATGTATGAGGATACAAAGTCGCTGCTGAAATCATATGGATACCACAGGTATGAGATTTCCAATTATGCAAAGGAGGGCAGGGAGTGCCGCCACAATCTGGGATACTGGGAGCGGAAGGAATATCTCGGACTCGGGCTGGGCGCTTCCTCCCTTCTGGAAGAATGCCGGTTCCACAATACAGAGGACATGAGCAGGTATCTGAACCTGTTTGCTCAGGGCAGAGAGCCGGGACCCGCAGATGCGAGAGAAGGGATCGAGAAGCTTACCAGGGAAGATCAGATGGCAGAATTTATGTTCCTGGGTCTGAGGAAGACAGAAGGAATCCGGGCAGACGATTTTTTCCGGCAGTTTGGGAGAGCGCTCAGGGATAAGTACGGAGTGCAGATAGAAAAGCTGAAAAACCGGGGGCTGCTGGAAGAGGAAGAAGGAAGGCTGAGGCTGACAGAGAGAGGGACTGACGTCAGCAATTATGTATTCTGTGAGTTTCTGTGAATTTGTCCCTGTCCTCCGATTACTGTTGTTCTAAATAATTGCAATAAGCCTTATTTTAGCAAACATCCAACAATTTTATGCTTCACATTTCAAAGCGGTTACTCCTTTGTGAGATCAACCGCTGTTTCTATGCTCAAATTTAAGATGGAAGTGATTTCTATAAAAAATGTATAAATATGGTTGACAAAAAGAAACCGGGGTGCTATCTTATATACGAAAGATGTTAGCACTCGAAACAAAGGAGTGCTAACAATCGAAGGGGCGATGATACCGAAAAGATATTTTGCCTCTGAAAGTCATAATCTGGCAGATTGTTCAGAGAGGAGGAGTAATTTTGGCGGTAGATTCTTCGCTAAGTGAACGAAAGCTTACTATTTTAAAGGCGATCATACAGAACTACCTCGAGACCGGCGAACCGGTAGGCTCCAGGACACTGACAAAGTACACCGATCTGAACCTGAGTTCTGCAACCATCCGCAATGAGATGGCAGATCTGGAAGATCTGGGATATATTTTCCAGCCGCATACTTCGGCGGGAAGGATTCCTTCGGATAAAGGATACCGTCTGTATGTCGATATGCTGATGGAGGATAAGGAGCAGGAGATCACGGAGCGTGAGAACGGACTTCTGGAAAAGACCGACAAGGTGGAGCAGGTTCTGCGCCAGGCGGCAAAGGTCCTGGCGGCAAACACGAATTATGCCACGATGGTTTCGTCTCCGGTAAATAACCGGAATACATTGAAATTCATCCAGCTCTCCCAGGTTGATACAGAGCAGATTGTAGCGGTTATTGTCCTCGGCGGAAATGTAATTAAGAATAAAATCATTGAAGTCGGAGAAACACTAAGCAATGAAAATCTGCTGAAGCTGAATATGCTGCTTAATACCACGCTTAACGGCATGTCGATCGACCAGATCACGCTGGGCCTGATCGCACGGCTTAAGGAGCAGGCAGGCATCCACAGCGAGGTGGTCGGGCATGTGCTGGACGCCGTGGCAGAAATTATCCATGTGGAAGACGACATGGAGATTTACACAAGCGGCGCTACGAATATTTTTAAGTATCCTGAGCTAAGCGATAAACAAAGCGCCCAGGAGATTATCAGTGCATTTGAAGAGAAGCAGCAGCTTGCCGATCTGGTCACGGAGACGCTTGCCAGTGAGGATAATCACGGCATCCAGGTATACATCGGGGATGAGACGCCGGTGAAGACCATGAGGGACTGCAGCGTAGTGACGGCCACCTATGAACTGGGCGAGGGCATGAAAGGAACAATCGGCATTATCGGTCCGAAACGAATGGACTATGAGCATGTGATGAAGACGCTGAAGACTCTGCAAAGCGAGCTGGATGCGATTTACAATAAAGAGCCGAAAGAATAGGAAGGTAGAAAGCTGGTGACGAAGATGAGCAAAGAAGATATGGTAAAAGAAGCTGTTGAGGAGGCAAAAGCAAAAGCGGCGGAAGAGGCAGAGGACGCCGGCCAGCCTGGGGAGAATGAACAGGCGGACGCCGGTGAAGCTGCGCCGGGGGATTCGGAGGAAGCCTCCGAGCCGGAGAAGGAAGAATCCGAAGACAAAGAGGCAAAGGAAGACAAGAAAAAGCTCTTTGGGAAGAAAAACAAAAAGGATAAGAAAGATGAAAAGATAGAGGAACTGACAGACCGTCTGACCCGTCAGATGGCAGAGTTTGACAACTTCCGGAAACGTACAGAAAAGGAAAAATCCCAGATGTACGAGATCGGCGCAAGAGACATCATAGAGAAGATCCTTCCGGTGGTAGATAACTTTGAGCGCGGGCTCGAAGCTGTGCCGGAGGAAGAGAAGGCAACCCCTTTTGCAGAGGGGATGGAAAAGATTTACAAACAGTTGATGACGACTCTTGAATCCATAGGAGTCAGACCGATCGAAGCGGTCGGGAAGGAATTTGACCCGGATTTCCACAATGCGGTGATGCATGTGGAGGATGAAGAACTCGGTGAAAACATGGTTGCCGAGGAGTTCCAGAAGGGATATACCTACCGTGACAGTGTCGTCAGGCACAGCATGGTAAAGGTGGCAAACTGACCGGGGGACGCCCAAAACTTTTATCAGACATTAACATTATTTGGCATAGAACAATAAAATTATTAAGGAGGAGAATTACTATGGGAAAAATAATTGGTATTGACCTTGGTACGACAAACAGCTGCGTGGCTGTTATGGAAGGCGGACAGCCGACAGTTATTGCAAACACAGAGGGCGCAAGAACAACACCGTCTGTTGTGGCTTTTACAAAGACGGGGGAGCGTCTCGTAGGTGAGCCTGCAAAACGTCAGGCAGTTACAAATGCAGGCAGGACGATCTCATCGATCAAAAGGGAGATGGGTACGGACTACAAAGTAGACATTGACGGAAAGAAATATTCTCCGCAGGAGATTTCTGCGATGATCCTTCAGAAGTTAAAGGCTGATGCAGAGGGGTATCTCGGAGAGAAGGTGACGGAGGCTGTCATCACGGTTCCGGCGTATTTCAATGACGCACAGCGCCAGGCTACAAAGGATGCAGGCAAGATTGCGGGACTTGATGTAAAACGTATCATCAACGAGCCTACAGCTGCAGCGCTGGCTTATGGGCTTGACAATGAGAAAGAGCAGAAGATCATGGTGTATGACCTTGGCGGCGGTACATTCGATGTTTCTATCATTGAGATCGGCGACGGAGTCATTGAGGTTCTTTCTACCGCAGGAAACAACAGGCTGGGCGGAGATGACTTTGACCAGAAGATTACAGATTACATGCTCTCTGACTTCAAGGCAAAAGAGGGCGTGGACCTGTCCACAGATAAGATGGCGCTTCAGAGACTGAAAGAGGCTGCTGAGAAAGCGAAGAAGGAGCTTTCAAGCGCGACAACGACGAACATCAATCTTCCGTTCATCACAGCCACATCTGAGGGACCGAAGCACTTTGATATGAACCTGACCAGGGCAAAATTTGATGAGCTGACAAGAGATCTTGTCGACAAGACGGCAGAGCCGGTAAGACGCGCGCTTTCAGACGCGGGACTGACATCCGCAGATCTGGGGCAGGTGCTTCTTGTAGGCGGTTCCACACGTATCCCTGCCGTGCAGGAAGAGGTTAAGAGGCTGACAGGCAAAGAGCCGAGCAAATCTCTGAACCCGGATGAGTGTGTTGCACTCGGAGCGTCTGTACAGGGCGGCAAGCTCGCAGGCGATTCAGGCGCAGGCGATATCCTTCTTCTGGATGTAACTCCGCTGTCACTGTCCATCGAGACAATGGGCGGCGTTGCGACAAGGCTGATCGAGAGAAATACAACGATCCCGACGAAGAAGAGCCAGATCTTCTCTACAGCGGCAGATAACCAGACAGCCGTTGACATCAACGTTGTACAGGGCGAGAGACAGTTTGCGAAGGATAACAAGTCGCTCGGGCAGTTCAGGCTGGACGGAATCCCGCCGGCTCCGCGCGGAGTACCGCAGATCGAGGTTACTTTTGATATCGATGCAAACGGTATCGTAAACGTATCCGCAAAGGACCTCGGAACAGGAAAGGAGCAGCACATTACGATCACGGCAGGCTCCAACATGTCTGATGCAGATATCGACAAGGCAGTCAAAGAGGCGGCTGAGTTCGAGGCACAGGACAAGAAGCGCAAAGAGGCGATCGATGCGAGAAATGAAGCCGATGCGATGGTATTCCAGACAGAGAAAGCGCTCAAAGACGTAGGCGATAAGCTTGACGCTAATGATAAAGCAGCAGTTGAGGCAGACGTACAGGCATTGAAGGATGTGCTTGCAAAATCCACACCTGAAAATGCAGCGGATGCAGACGTGGCTGAGATCAAGGCAGCAAAAGACAAACTCATGGAAAGCGCCCAGAAACTGTTTACAAAAATGTATGAGCAGACAGGCGCTGGCGCAGGCGCGGCAGGCGGCCCGAATCCGGAAGCGGGTCCGGCGCCGGACGGTTTCCAGGGAGATGATGTGGTAGACGGAGACTACAAGGAAGTCTAATCCATAGAGCAGAACGGTTCTACGGAGCTGCGGAAAGCAGCTTCGTAGAATTTTTGTCGAATGTATGGATGAAGTGAGAGAATGAAAGGTAGAGTATTTGTGTTATGGCAGAGTCAAAGAGAGATTATTACGAGGTGCTTGGGGTAAGCAAGGATGCAGATGATGCCGCGATAAAAAAGGCATACCGTGTGCTTGCCAAAAAGTATCATCCCGATATGAATCCGGGGGATGCCGAAGCCGAGAAGAAATTCAAAGAGGCATCAGAAGCGTATGCTGTCTTAAGTGACCCTGATAAACGCCGTCAGTACGACCAGTTTGGTCATGCCGCATTTGAGGGCGGGGCCGGCGGAGCGGGCGGTTTTGGCGGCTTTGATTTCAGCGGCGCTGATTTCAGTGATATTTTCGGCGATATTTTCGGCGATTTGTTCGGCGGGGGCAGCGCGCGCAGAGGACGCGGCAACGGTCCTATGAAGGGAGCGAATATCAGGAAAAGTATCCGTATCACTTTTGAGGAGGCGGTATTCGGATGCGAGAAGGAACTGGATCTTATCCTCAAGGACCCCTGTACAACGTGCAACGGGACGGGGGCAAAGCCGGGGACTACTCCGGAGACATGTCCGAAGTGTGGCGGAAAGGGGCAGGTAGTGTATACTTCTCAGTCTTTCTTTGGAACTGTCCAGAATGTCCAGACATGTCCGAACTGTAACGGTTCAGGAAAGGTGATCCGGGAGAAATGCACGAACTGCTCGGGTACGGGCTACACTTCCAGCAGAAAGAAGATCAAAGTGTCCATACCGGCCGGCATTGACAACGGACAGAGCGTACGCATCCGCGATAAGGGAGAACCGGGAGTAAACGGAGGCCCAAGAGGGGACCTTCTTGTCGAGGTCAATGTATCCAGGCATCCGGTTTTCCAGAGGCAGGATGTCCATATCTTTTCCACTGTTCCGATTTCATTTGCCCAGGCAGCGCTCGGCGGCGATGTGAAGATCTCTACGGTGGACGGCGACGTGCTCTACACGGTCAAGCCGGGGACAAAAACAGACACAAAGGTACGGCTGAAAGGGAAAGGTGTCCCGTCGCTTCGGAATCCACAGGTGAGGGGGGACCATTATGTGACACTGGTCATCCAGACTCCTGAGAGGCTGAGCCCCGAGGCAAAGGAGGCGCTCAGGAAGTTTGATGAGCTGACGGGAAATACCCTGCACCAGAATGACAAGACGCCAGAAAAAAGTGAGAGAAAAGGCAAAAAACGATTCATGGATAAGGTGAAAGAGGCATTTGAGGACTGAGATCCGGGGAGGACCGTTTACGGTTGTTGCGCGCAGCGGTAAACGGTCCTTTTATCAGGTTATAAGTCAAAATAGAAACGGTGGGGCAAAGAGCATGGAATACAAGACTGCGAAACAGATTTTTGAAGAATATCTGGACGGCTATGACAGGGAAAACGATAAAGTGAAGCTGAAGATTATCCATACATACGGAGTGGTGGCACAGAGCAGGGAGCTCTCAGAGAGAATGAAGCTTTCCGGGGAAGATACAACCCTTGCAATGCTGATCGCGCTTCTTCATGATATCGGGCGCTTTGAGCAGCTTAAGCGCTTTGACAGCTTTGAGCCTGCAACGATGGATCACGCGGCTTACGGCGTGAAGGTCCTTTTTCAGGATGGGATGATCCGAAAGTTTGTGCCGGAGGATACCTGGGACGATATCATCAGGACTGCCATTGCAAGGCACAGTGATTTTGTCCTGGAGGGAATCCGGGATGGACGGACTCTTCTGCACGCAAAGCTGATCCGGGACGCGGATAAGCTGGACAACTGCCGGGTGAAGCTGGTGGATGACCTGGAAACCTTTATGGGAGGCACAGCGGAAAGGATCGGCGCGCAGCAGATCACGCCAAAGGTGCGCAGGGACGCGCTTGCCGGGCGAAGCATCTATTCTCCGGACCGGGTGACGCAGATGGATTACTGGGTGTCTTACCTTGCATATTTCTATGATCTCAATTTCCGGGAGAGCCTGGATATCGTAGAGGAGAAAGATTTTGTCAGGAGGATATGCGGCAGAATCCGGTATACGAACCCCGAAACAAAGAAGACGATGGAAAAACTTCAGGAAAATCTTGTAAGATATGCCGCAGAAGCGTTAAAATAATCTTAAGTTCAATATTATGCTATAGTAAAAAACAGAAAAGGAGAGTGCACAACATGGGAAAATATCTGGGCGAAGAGATTCCGAAACTTGGATTCGGACTGATGCGTCTGCCAATGAAAGACGGGGCGATCGATCTGGAAGAGACAAAGAAGATGGTAGACAGATTTATGGAGTCGGGTTTCTGCTACTTTGACACTGCCTACGGATACAATGACGGGGAATCGGAAAAAGCGGCAAAAGCGGCGCTTGTAGACCGATATCCGCGGGATAAGTTCCTTCTTGCCACAAAGCTTCCGGCATGGGCAGGGGCAAAGACCAGGGAGGAAGCCGAGCAGATGTTTTACACTTCGCTTGAGCGGACAGGAGCGGGGTATTTTGACTTTTATCTGTTACATAATCTCGGGGAGGAGAGGACCCATTTCTTTGATGATTATGGAATTTGGGATTTCCTCCGTAAGAAAAAGGGGGAAGGGCTGATCCGCCATCTCGGCTTCTCTATGCATGATAAGGCCGACGTGTTAGATGAGATTCTGACAGCCCACCCGGAGATGGAGTTTGTCCAGCTCCAGATTAACTATGCAGACTGGGAGGATCCGTCCGTTGAATCAAGAAAATGCTACGAGGTGGCGAGAAAGCACGGGAAGCCGATCATTATCATGGAGCCTGTCAAAGGTGGGACACTGGCGAATCCCCCGAAGGAAGTGACAGATTTCCTGAAGAAGGCAGCCCAGGATGCCTCGCCGTCGTCCTGGGCGATCCGTTTCGCCGCTTCGCTGGACGGTGTGATTACGGTCCTGTCGGGAATGTCCAATATGGAGCAGATGGAGGACAATATTTCCTATATGAAAGAATTTACGCCCCTTTCAGAAGAGGAACAGGAGATTGTGGGAAGAGCGAGGGAAATCTTTAATTCCTATCCGAAGGTGCCCTGTACCGCATGTGCGTACTGCATGAAGGGATGCCCGAAAAAAATTGCAATCTACGGCACATTCCAGGCTGTCAATATTTACAGTATGTACAGCGATCTGGATGGGGCAAAAAACAAATATGAGTGGAACACCAACGGACACGGCTGGGGCAGGGCCTCTGAATGTATCAAATGCGGGAAATGTGAGCAGGTCTGTCCGCAGCACATCCATATCCGGGACGAACTGGAAAAGGCAGCGGAAATACTGGAAAAATAGTTTCAGGAGATGGATGGGAAGGAAAGATAAGTATGGCAGTAAAAGGCGCAGTTACGGTTCCTCATCCGCCTCTGGTTGTCTATGAGTTTGTCCGGGATACAGCAAGGCTGGTTCACAGCAGAGGAATGAAGAATGTTCTGGCCACGAACGGGATGGCGGAGGAGATCTTGAGACAGTAAAGAATTTTATCCGGCGTGCGTCTGGGGAATGCCATGTAACAAGATTCTTCCCAGGATACCGGCTGGCAGACCGTAGGGCGACAGGTGTGGAAACCGTATACCGCCTTCGGGATAATGCGCGGAAATACCTGAGATTCGTCTATGACGGAAACTGTTAAGGATGGATTTTATTTTCTGCCTGACGTTATGCGAATACATCTGTGCATGGAGACAGCGTTGCTGCCTGGCATACAGTGAAGGAGGATATTACAGAAATGACAGAAATGACAGAAAAGAAGAGAGGACCCTGGTGGAAAAACACAGTGGTCTACCAGATTTATCCAAAGAGCTTTCAGGACTCCGATAATGACGGGATCGGAGATATACCGGGAATCATAAGTAGACTGGATTATCTTGCCGGCCTGGGGATCGGGGCGGTGTGGCTTTCCCCCGTGTACTGTTCCCCCCAGGATGACAATGGATATGATATTTCAGATTATCAGGACATTGATCCCATGTTCGGGACACTGGAAGATATGGAGAAGCTGATCACGGAGGCGAAAAAGCGGGACATTCGGATCATCATGGACCTGGTGCTGAACCACACATCTGATGAGCACCGATGGTTTCAGGAGGCGAAAAAGAGCAGAGACAATCCCTATCATGATTATTATGTCTGGAGGGATGGAGTTGAAGGGAAGCTTCCAAACGATATGAAGGCGACCTTTGGGGGACCCGCCTGGGAGTGGGTGCCGGAATTAAACCAGTATTATTTCCATCAGTTTTCCGTCAAGCAGCCGGACCTCAACTGGGAGAACCCAAAGGTGCGCAGGGAAATCTATGACATGATACTGTGGTGGATGGAGAAAGGCGTAGGCGGATTCCGCCTGGACGTGATCGACCAGATCGCAAAAGAGCCGGATCGGGGGATTACCAACAACGGTCCCAGGCTTCATGAGTTCATCCGGGAGATGAGCCGGGAGACATTCCAGAAAGGAGACCTGATCACGGTCGGGGAAGCGTGGGGCGCCAATACGGAGAACGCAAAGCTGTACAGCAATCCTGACGGGAGCGAGTTCTCTATGGTGTTCCAGTTTGAGCATATGGCCATGGACCAGCAGCCGGGAAAGGAAAAATGGGATCTGGCTCCCCTTCCCTTTGTTAAGATGAAGCAATGTATGGCAAAATGGCAGAGGGAGCTGTATCAGACCGGCTGGAACAGCCTTTTCCTTGACAACCACGATCTCCCCAGAATCGTGTCGCGCTGGGGCGATGACAAAAAATACCGGAAAGAATCCGCAAAGATGCTGGCGACCGTACTTCATGGCATGCAGGGGACGCCGTATATCTACCAGGGTGAGGAACTGGGCATGACGAATGTGAAATTTCAGGACATCACCCACTACAGGGATATTGAGACGCTCAATCTGTACCGGGAACGCATGGAACAGGGGTACAGAGAGGAGGAAGTGATGCGGTCCATCTATGCAAAGAGCCGGGATAATGCCCGTACCCCCATGCAGTGGAGCGCGGAAGAAAATGCAGGGTTTACGAAGGGGACTCCGTGGATTGAAGTGAATCCGAATTATGTGGAGATTAACGCAGAGGAAGAACGTGAAGATCCGGATTCCGTATTCAGCTGCTACCGCACGCTCATACAGCTGAGGAAAGAATACCCTGTGTTTATCGACGGGAAGTTCGAGCTGTTGATGGAAGAGGATGAACAGATATTTGCATACACCCGGACCTCAGAAGACGAAGAGATACTTGTGTGTGCAAATTTCACAAAAGAGCCGGCGCGGTGCCCGCTTCTTGGCGAATGGAAAGACGCCCGCATCCTGATCCATAATTATGACAGGGAGGCAGGGGAAACTCTGATGCCTTATGAGGCGCTAATCCTGTGGAGAGGAAAGGTTCGTACTTGACACAGGCTATGCCTGTGCGGTAGAATAACCGGTGTAGACAAAGCGTTGACGGGGAAAGTAGGTTTTTGCATATCTTCAGAGAGGGATCCGTATGCTGTGAGGTTCCTGTTGTGCAGATGACCGAAGACCACCTCTGAGCGGCCTTAATACGGCACGGTGATTCCGTTACCATCACAGAAACGAAGAGGTTTTCACATGGAAAACAAGCAGGGTGGAACCGCGGATACTTGTCCGTCCCTGTGCGGGGTGTTTCCGTGCGGATACAGATTCAGAAATCAGGAGACATTTCCAGGTGAAGTGTCTCTTTCTTTTTGCAGCGGAGATCCAAAAACAATAAAAAAGGAGAGGATGAAGAGAAATGAAGATCACATTAAAAGACGGCTCATACAAGGAATACCAGAATGCCATGAGCGTTTATGACATTGCAAAGGACATCAGCGAAGGACTCGCCCGGGTGGCAACATCCGGCGAGATGGACGGTGAGATTGTAGATTTGAGGACGGTAGTGGACAGAGACTGCGAGCTGAATATCCTCACATTTAACGATGAGAAAGGGAAAGGAGCTTTCCGGCACACGGCGTCGCATATTATGGCGCAGGCGGTGAAGAGGCTCTACCCGGATGCAAAGCTTGCGATCGGGCCCTCCATTGCAGACGGGTTCTACTATGATGTGGATCGGGATACTCCTCTGACGACGGATGACCTGGAAAAGATCGAGGCGGAGATGAAGAAGATCGTGAAGGAGAATCTTCCGATCGAACAGTTCACGAAACCGAGGGAGGAAGCCATCGAATATTTTAAGGAAAAGAATGAACCCTATAAAGTGGAACTGATCGAGGATCTCCCGGAGGGCGAGACGATCAGCTTTTACTCCCAGGGAGAGTTCACCGATCTGTGTGCGGGGCCGCATCTGATGACGACAAAACCGGTGAAAGCATTCAAGCTGACGAGCCTGGCAGGAGCTTACTGGAGGGGCAGCGAGAAAAACAAGATGCTCCAGAGGATCTATGGGACCGCATTTCCAAAGAAAGCGGAACTGGATGAATACCTTGCGATGATGGAAGAGGCAAAAAAGAGGGACCACAGAAAGCTTGGAAAAGAGCTGGGACTGTTTATGATGCGAGAGGAGGGACCGGGATTCCCGTTCTTCCTGCCAAACGGCATGGTGCTGAAAAACGTGCTCCTGGATTACTGGAGAGAGATCCACAGACGGGCGGGGTACGTGGAGATCTCCACTCCGGTCATGTTAAGCCGGCACCTGTGGGAGACTTCGGGACACTGGGACCACTATAAAGAAAACATGTATACGACGGTGATAGACGATGAAGACTTTGCAATCAAGCCGATGAACTGCCCGGGCGGTATTCTCGTCTACCAGTCCGAACCACGTTCCTACAGAGACCTGCCGATCCGCATGGGCGAGCTTGGGCTGGTTCATCGCCATGAGAAGTCCGGCCAGCTCCACGGACTGATGAGGGTGCGCTGCTTTACGCAGGACGACGCGCATATCTTCATGACGCCGGAGCAGATCAAGGACGAGATCAAAGGCGTTGTAAAGCTGATCGACGAGGTTTACAGCCTGTTCGGATTCAAATATCACGTCGAGCTCTCCACGCGGCCGGAAGACAGCATGGGAAGCGACGAGGACTGGGAGATGGCGACAGAGGCGCTTAAGAGCGCGCTGGATGATATCGGACTTCCGTACGTTGTAAATGAGGGGGACGGAGCCTTCTATGGTCCGAAGATTGACTTCCATCTGGAAGATTCCATCGGAAGAACGTGGCAGTGCGGCACGATCCAGCTCGATTTCCAGCTTCCGCTCCGCTTTGACCTGGAGTACACGGGGGCAGACGGGGAGAAGCACAGGCCGATCATGATCCACCGCGTTGTATTCGGCTCCATTGAGAGATTTATCGGAATCCTGATCGAGCATTTTGCAGGAGCGTTCCCGACCTGGCTGGCGCCGGTGCAGGTGAAGGTGCTACCGATCTCCGACAAACATATGGAGTACGGCATGAAAGTGCTGGAGGCCCTGAAAGAGTCGGGAATCCGCGCAGAGATCGATACCCGGGCGGAGAAGATCGGGTATAAGATCCGTGAGGCACAGATGAGGAAGATCCCGTATATGCTCGTGGTGGGGGCAAAGGAAGAAGAGGAAAACAAGGTTTCTGTCAGAAGCAGGTTTGCCGGAGATGAAGGGCAGAAGAGCCTGGAAGAGTTCCTTTCGCAGATTGGAGAAGAGGTGCGGACAAGAGAAACCAGAAAAATGGATAAACAGGATACTGAGTAATGCAGGGCAGACGGCGAAATGGGGACAGACCAGGCAACCGGAACCGAAGAACGAGGGCCAGAGGCAGATCCCGGGTCAGAAACCGGAACAAAAGGATGGACAGACGACAGAGGCAGAACAGAGGGAGGCTCCTGCTTCCTGCCGTCCTTGCGGCAGCTGCGCTCGCCTTGCTCCTCCTGGCTGCGGGGATCACTGCGGCGGTCCGGTTCTCTACAAGGGGCAGCAGCTCTGAAAACGATGAAACTATGCCTCAGGCGAAGAATCTCACCATTGAAACGGATACCGGGACGGAGGAAGGGACTGGGGATAACCGAAGGGTAAAGAATACGGCGACCGAAGAAAACCACAAGACGAACGGACTTGCCATCTGTATGTACCATTATGTTTACGATGCATCAGAGCCGCCGGACGATTTAAACAGCAATTATATTGAGGTACATGATCTGGAGGAAGAGGTAAAGTACCTTGTGGATCACGACTATTATTTCCCCACGTGGGAGGAAGTGCGCCAGTATGTGGACGGGGAGCTCCTGCTCCCGGAAAAAAGCGTGGTGCTTACATTTGACGACGGGGCAAAAAGTTTTCTTGAACTGGGGATCCCTGTCTTTGAGAAGTATGAGGTGCCTGCGACCTCTTTTCTGATCACAGGCAGCGGCGGAGAAGAGAAAGTGGCACAGTATCAGAGTGACTATGTGACCTTCCAGTCCCATTCCGACAACATGCACAGGGGAGGCGGAAATATCGGGCACGGCGGGATCTTCACTGCCATGAGCCATGACGATGCCGTGGCGGATCTGGAAAAATCGATCGAGATCTGCGGACACGGAGATGCGTTCGCCTATCCTTACGGGGATTACACAGATGACTGCAGGCAGGCGGTGGAAGACGCCGGTTTCCTCTGTGCGGTCACAACAGAAAACAGGAGGGCAGAGGTCGGCGACGACCCGCTGCTCCTTCCGAGAGTGAGGATGCTGCAGGGCCAGACACTGGAAGGATTTATCAGCCTGATAGAGTAAAAAATGGAAGGGATAAAAGAAAAGCTCCGATCCGTCAGCGGCCGGAGCTTTTTCCGTTGTCAATTGTCACAGATTGTAGTAGTGGGCATAGAGACCGCCCTTTTCAAGGAGCGTCTCATGGGTTCCGCGTTCCGCGATTCCGTCCTCTGTGATCACGATGATCTCGTCCGCTCCCCGTATTGTGGAAAGCCTGTGGGCGATGGTGATCGTTGTGCGGTTCTTTGAGAGTTCTTCGAGGCTCTGCTGGATCCATCGCTCACTTTCATTGTCCAGGGCACTGGTCGCCTCATCCAGGATCAGGATGGGGGGATTTTTGAGGAAGACGCGGGCGATGGAAATCCTCTGCTTCTGCCCGCCTGACAGGCGGGTGCCGCGCTCTCCTACATAGGTGTCATATCCGTCGGGAAGCTCCTGTATAAAATCGTGGATATTGGCGCGTCTGGCAGCCTCCTCGATTTCCTCCATGGTGGAGCCGGGTTTTCCGTACTCAATATTCTCCCGTATGGTGCCGCAGAAGAGATAGACGTCCTGCTGTACCATACCGATCTGGCTTCTCAGGCTTTTCAGCGACAGCGTCCGAACGTCCTGTCCGTCTATGGTGACGTTTCCTCCGGTGACGTCATAAAAACGTGGAAGGAGAGAGCAGATCGTCGTCTTTCCGCTTCCGGAAGGGCCGACAAGGGCAATGGATTTTCCTGCCGGTATTTCAAACGAAACGTGTGAGAGCACGGGCGTATCATCATCGCTGTAATGGAACGAGACGTCCTCGTAGCAGACACGTCCCCGCACATTTGTCAGATCTTTTGCATCAGGAGCGTCTTTGATCTCCGGTTCCGTCTCAATCACATCAAGAAAACGGCGGAAACCTGAGAGCCCTTTCTGCATGGTCTCGATAAGCTCCACAAGGATCTGGATCGGGCTGATGAAGATTCCGATATAGAGCGCATACATGGCGAGATCGCCCGGAAGCATCAGACCTCTGGCGATCAGGTAGCCTCCGTAGACAAGGGTCACAAGGTACATCATCCCCTGGAAAAACAGATTCCATCCCATGAAGCTTCCCATACAGTTATAATTGTTCCGCTTGGAGATAAGGAAGGCGTGGTTGCTCTTCCGGAATTTTTCGTGCTCAATATCCTCGTTTGCAAAGGACTGGACTACGCGGATGCCGGACAGGGTATCCTGAAGGCTGGCATTGACGTCCCCGATCTTGCGGCGGTTTTCCATGAAGGTCTCCTGCATTCTCCCGTTCTGCCGGAAGGAAAAGAGGAACATACACAGGACAAGCGCAGCCAGGGGGAGGGCAAGTCTCCAGTTGATCAGGAACAGGAAAACAAAAGAGCCGATGATCTTGACAAGGGAGATGAAAAGGTTCTCAGGGCCGTGGTGGGCAAATTCTGCAATATCGAACAGATCCGAGACCAGCTTGCTCATCATCTGACCGGAGTTGTTCCGGCTGTAATAGGAAAACGAAAGCTTTTCATAGTGGTCAAAGAGCTGCTGGCGCATATCCCGTTCCATGTGCGCCCCCATCATATGCCCCTGGTAGCTGACGTAATACTTACACAGGCTCTGTATGATGTACATGGCAAGAAGCCCTGCGGCGATATAGGGGAGCGCGCCCAGAATCGAGGCGGCGTCTTTTGTGAAAAGCGTATTGGTCGCCGTGCGCAGGATCTGCGGATAGGCGAGATCGGCAAGGCTGATGAACGCCGCGCACAGAAGGTCGATGAAAAATACACTTTTGTACGGGGCATAATAATGAATAAATTTTCTGATGGTATTCATGGCAATCCTCCTTATTTTTTGCTTATAGAAATGCCCTGGATTAACCTCCGGGCAAATGACTGGCACGAAATGTCACAACAATATTAGCACAACCTTTTTGGGTTGACAAGCATGACAGGATTATGTATGGTATTACAGCAGGAGGAGAGAAGAGAGGAATGAAGCTGTATCTCGCCCCGCTTGAGGGGATAACAGGATGGATATACAGGAATGCGGTAGAGGAATGTTTCGGAGGGTTTGACCGGTATTTTATCCCCTTTATCAAGCCGAACCAGAACGGGCATTTCAGCGCTAGGGAAAAGAAGGATATTATGCCGGAACACAATGTGCGCATGCATGCCGTGCCGCAGATCCTGACGAATAATGCGGAGGATTTCTTAAGGACGGCAAAGAAGCTTGAGCAGTTCGGGTACGGGGAAATCAACCTGAATCTGGGATGCCCCTCGCGGACAGTCGTGACAAAAGGCAGGGGGGCCGGATTTCTTGCCTTTCCGGAAAAGCTGGACGCATTTCTTGACACGGTTTTTGAAAAATGCAGTATGAAAATCTCAATCAAAACACGGATCGGGATGGAACAGCCGGATGAGTTTCCGGGCATTATGGATATTTATAATCGATATCCGATAGAAGAGTTGACCATTCATCCCCGCCTGCAGAAAGATTTTTATAAAAACACCCCGGATCTGGACGTGTTTGCGCAGGCGCTTGCACAGAGCAGGAATCCGGTGTGCTATAACGGAGATATATTTTCGCCTGGAGATTATGAGGCATTCCACGGAAAATTTCCGGCGGCAGAACGCGTTATGATTGGGCGGGGCACGCTTATTGACCCGTCCCTGGCAAGACAGATCAAGGGAGGCAGGGCAGCAGGCAAAGAGGAACTGAAGAAATTTCACGGCCTGATCTATGCCGGATACTGTGAAGAAATGTCGGGAGACAGGACGATCCTCTATAAGATGAAAGAGCTGTGGTCTTATCTTGCCCCGCTCTTTACAAACTACAAAAAGTATGCAAAGAAAATCAAGAAATGTGAGAAATGTCTGCTGTATGAGAAAATAGTGGAGGAACTCTTTGAATCGGAAGAAGTGAATGAGAGAGGAAGAAGACCGATATGATTGATTTCTTATTACAGATTGATGGGAATATCCTGCTGTTTATACAGGAGCATATCAGACAGGAATGGATGGACGGATTTTGGATAACTGTCACCCATCTGGGGGACGGCGGGATATGCTGGCTTATCCTTGCCTTTGCCCTTCTTATCCCAAAGCAGACAAGAAAAGCGGGGATTGCCGCACTAATTGGCCTGGCTGTGGGAGCGTTGATCACGAATGTGACACTCAAAAATATTGTGGCGCGCACCCGTCCGTATGAAGTGATACAGGGACTTTCCCTGCTGATAGAGCGCCAGCATGATTTTTCCTTCCCGTCGGGACATACGTGCGCATCCTTTTCCGCGGCATGCGCACTGTATCTTACCCTGCCGCGCAGATGGGGCATAGTATGTCTGGCCCTTGCCTCGCTGATCGCCCTGTCGAGGCTCTATGTGGGAGTCCACTATCCAAGCGACGTGCTGGGAGGGCTGCTGGTGGGAATCTTCTCCGGCTGGGTTGGCTGGAAGCTGCAAAATAAAGTTTTCTCCGATAGGTAAAGCCGGAGACTCCCCGCTTTGAGCAGATATAGTTTTTACGGCAGATAAAACTGAGTCGATGAAAAACTTCTGATTTGCATAAATGAGCAGACATATGTTTTTGTATACAGGCTTATCTGTTCGCGAAAACTCTATTTCCCATTCTGCTTTTGGAGGGCTGCCTCCACGAAGCCTTTAAACAGCGGATGGGGCCTGTTGGGCCTTGATTTGAGCTCAGGGTGTGCCTGTGTGGCGATAAACCACGGGTGATCCGGGATCTCAATCATTTCTACGATACGGCTGTCCGGCGACAGTCCGCAAAGGCTCATGCCATGTTCTTCAAGCACTTCCCGGTAGTCATTGTTTACCTCGTAGCGGTGGCGGTGACGCTCATGGATCTCCTTCTGTCCGTAGAGGCTCAATGCCCGTGATCCGTCCTTTAGTATGCACGGATATGATCCAAGCCTTAAGGTGCCTCCGATATCCTCAATACCGATCTGGTCCGGCATGATATGAATGACAGGATGTGTCGTATCAGGTTTAAGTTCCATACTGTGCGCGTCATTGTACCCCACAACATTCCGCGCAAACTCTACAATGGCAAGCTGCATTCCGAGACAAAGTCCCAGATAGGGGATGTTGTGCGTGCGGGCATACCGGATTGCCTCGATCTTTCCTTCGATGCCTCGGTTCCCAAAGCCGCCCGGAACAAGAATACCGCTTACATCGGAAAAGATATCCCCAACGTTATCCGCAGTCACAGTCTCAGAATCGACCCATTTGATGTTTACAGTTGTATGGCTGTAGATGCCTCCGTGCTTCAATGCTTCTACCACACTGATGTAAGCGTCATGGAGCTGGATATACTTTCCGACGAGCGCTACTGTGACTTCCTGAGTCGGATGGCGGAGGTTTTCCACCATGTCAATCCAGTCCTTGAGATCAGGTTCCGGGCAGTCCAGGTTAAGACATTCACAGACAACCTGGGCCAGCCTTTCCCGTTCCATTGCCAGAGGCGCTTCGTACAGATATTCCACATCCAGATTCTGGAGGACATGGTCTGCGGGAAGGTTGCAGAACAGGGAAATCTTGTCTTTCATGCCTGCGTCCAGCGGATATTCGGAACGGCACACGATGATGTCAGGCTGGATCCCCATTCCCTGCAGTTCTTTTACGCTTGCCTGTGTGGGCTTGGTTTTCATTTCCTGTGACGCCCGCAGATAGGGGATCAGGGTGACATGGATCAGGATAACATTTTCCCGCCCTTTCTCATGCTGGAACTGCCGGATCGATTCAAGAAAAGGCTGGCTTTCGATATCACCCACAGTACCGCCAACTTCAATGATGGCAATCTCTGTATCTTCTGCAGCCGGATTGCGGTAAAACCGGCTCTTGATCTCATTCGTGATATGAGGGATGACCTGGACGGTTCCCCCTCCAAAATCTCCGCGGCGTTCTTTCTGCAGGACAGACCAGTAGATCTTTCCTGTTGTGACGTTGGAATTTTTGGTCAGGCTTTCATCGATAAACCGTTCATAATGTCCCAGATCCAGGTCAGTCTCAGCCCCATCGTCCGTGACGAACACCTCTCCGTGCTGGACCGGATTCATGGTACCGGGATCAATATTGATATAGGGGTCAAATTTCTGCATTGTAACCGTGTAGCCGCGGGCCTTTAAAAGACGTCCGAGAGATGCCGCGGTAATTCCCTTTCCAAGCCCGGAAACAACGCCGCCGGTGACAAAAACATATTTTACTGCCATTTCTTTTCCTCCTGAGTGTGATAATCTTACTATGGGTATGCAAATGATATGACGGGAAGCAGCCCTGCACTTCCCGGACCATACTTCTTAAAAAAGAGTACAGTCCAGCCATAGACTGCGACGCCGCGCCGTTGCGGCTCCGATGCTAAAGTGCAAATGGCTGAACTGTCTTAAAAAATACTTTTACAGTATACACCTATTTCGTTAAAAAATACAGACCTATTTTCAAAAACCGTAAAATAAGATATTAAGCCTGATGATAAAGGTGATTGTGTTCGTAGACTGCTTCACATGTGAGCTGTACCCCAAGCTTTTTAAAAATCTTGACATCCACATCAGACAGAAGTACAGAGGTATGGGCCTGGCAGCCTTCCAGCCTGGGAAGCTGGGACAGGGCCAGCTTTGCCTGCGCGTTGCCTGCCGCGCTCGCAGAGAGCGCAATCAGAACTTCATCTGTGTGCAGGCGGGGATTTTTGCTCTTTAAATAATCCACCTTCAGTTTCTGGATCGGTTCTATGGACTCAGGTGAGATAATATGGAGCCCGTGGTCGATACCGGCAAGCTCTTTCAACACGTTTAACAGCAGGGCAGCAGAAGCGCCAAGCAGCTTAGTTGTCTTGCCGGTGATGATCCTGCCGTCATCCAGCTCAAGGGCGGCAGCAGGACCGTCCGTCTCCTTTGCGCGCTCCAGTGCCCTGACTGCCACCTTGCGGTCAGAGACGGAGATGCCTGCCCGGTTCATGAGCAGTTCGATCTTCCGCGCTTCCTTGTCCGAGGCCTCTCCTTTTACCAGTGCGTTGAGAGCGGCATAATATCTGCGGATGATCTCCTGGCAGGATGCCTCTCGGCAGGCTTCGTCATCGCAGATGCAGTTTCCTGCCATGTTGACCCCCATATCTGTAGGAGACTTGTACGGGCTCTCCCCATAGATCTTCTCAAAAATCGTGTTCAGAACCGGGAAGATCTCTACGTCGCGGTTATAGTTGACCGTTGTTTCCCCATATGCCTCCAGATGGAACGGATCGATCATATTGACGTCGTTGAGGTCAGCCGTTGCCGCCTCATAGGCAAGGTTGACCGGATGCTTCAGCGGAAGGTTCCAGATCGGGAAAGTCTCGAATTTCGCATAGCCTGCCCGGATTCCGTGCCTGTGTTCATGGTAGAGCTGTGAAAGGCACGTCGCCATCTTGCCGCTTCCCGGTCCCGGGGCAGTGACGATGACAAGTGGGCGGGAGGTCTGAATATAGTCATTCTTTCCATATCCTTCCTCACTGATGATAAGCGGGATATTGGAAGGATAGCCCGCAATATTATAGTGAAGATATACGGGGATATTCATTGCCTCCAGCCGGTTTTTGAACAGCAGGGCGCTTTCCTGCCCCGAAAACTGCGTGATCACCACGCTTCCGACATAAAGCCCCTGTTCCCTGTATGTCTCGATCAGGCGAAGGACATCGGAATCATAGGTGATGCCGAGGTCTCCGCGGATTTTATTCTTCTCAATATCCTTTGCGCTGATAGCGATTACGACCTCCGCCTGTGCACTCAGCTCTTTCAGGAGACGGAGTTTACTGTCAGGCGCAAAGCCGGGGAGAACACGGGAGGCGTGATAGTCATCAAACAGCTTGCCCCCAAATTCAAGATAAAGCTTATTGTCGAACTGGTCAATCCGGCTGCGGATGTGTTCAGACTGCATTTTCAGATATTTTTCATTGTCAAAACCAATTCTCATTTTCTGTCCCCCATTTTATGACATATTCCTTACCCAGTATACTATAAAAGCTCATCGATTTACAATATTTTCATAATCTTTTTATTGATTTATGGAAACGCTGTCCTTATAATGATAATAGTTCATTTTAGGAGGCAGAGAATGGATAATAAGGACAATAAAAATAATAATCCCAACAACAACCGGCAGGGTTGGGGAGTTATCCTCATTACAACCCTGCTGGTCACTTTTATAGTGATGGGATTATACTCTCTTATGCAGGGGACTAACCCGGAAGAGATAAGTTATGATAAATTTCTGGAACTTGTAGATGACGGGAAGGTGGAAGAAGTCACCCTGAGCAGCACCCGCATTTACATTACCCTTAAGGAAGGCGTCGATAAGGAAGGCATCGATGCGGACAGCGCGGACGGCCAGACAGATAATGCAGACAATGCCGGCGGCCAGACAGACAGCGCGGCGGGAACGGACGATGCCGGCGGGGCAGGCAGCGCAGATGGACAGGAAGGCGCTGCCGGACAGGGCAGCGAGATGAATGATCTGTTCCGCCAGATCGGGCAGCAGACACAGGAAGCTGCATCGGCAAACAGGGAGCCGGATTACTATACCGGTGTTGTGAACGATGATACGCTGTCAAAAAGGCTAGAAGACGCAGGTGTGACGTTTGGCGCAGAGGTTCCTGACACTGCAAGTTCTCTGATCTTCGAGGTGGTCGTTACGGTTATTCTGCCTATTGTCCTGCTCGTCATCCTGTTTAACTTCCTTATGAGGAAGATGACAAAGGGCGGCGGAATGATGGGAATCGGAAAGAGCAATGCCAAGATGTATATGGAAAAGGAGACGGGAGTTACCTTCCAGGATGTGGCAGGACAGGATGAAGCGAAAGAATCTCTTCAGGAAGTGGTGGATTTCCTTCATAATCCCGGCAAATATTCCGGAATCGGAGCCAAGCTTCCCAAAGGCGCCCTTCTTGTAGGACCTCCGGGAACCGGGAAGACTCTGCTTGCGAAAGCTGTCGCAGGAGAGGCGAAAGTACCGTTTTTCTCTCTGTCAGGCTCTGCGTTTGTAGAGATGTATGTGGGCGTCGGGGCATCCCGTGTCCGTGACCTGTTTAAACAGGCGCAGCAGATGGCGCCCTGTATTGTATTCATCGATGAGATCGATGCGATTGGAAAGACCCGTGATACGATGATGGGAGGAAATGACGAGAGGGAGCAGACCCTCAATCAGCTCCTTGCGGAGATGGATGGATTTGATACCAACAAAGGCCTCCTTGTCCTGGCGGCGACAAACAGACCGGAAGTCCTTGACCCGGCTCTCCTGCGTCCGGGACGGTTTGACCGGAGGATTATCGTGGATAAGCCGGATCTGAAAGGGAGGATCGATGTCCTGAAGGTACATGCAAAGGACGTAAAGATGGACGACAGTGTGGATCTTGAGGCAATTGCACTGGCAACATCAGGCGCCGTGGGATCAGATCTTGCCAATATGATCAATGAGGCGGCGATCAATGCAGTCAAACACGGCAGGCAGGTAGTCAGCCAGAAGGATCTCTTTGAAGCAGTGGAAGTGGTGCTCGTAGGGAAGGAGAAGAAGGACAGGATCATGAGCAAGGAGGAGCGCAGGATCGTATCCTACCACGAGGTGGGGCACGCGCTCGTCACAGCGCTCCAGAAAAATACAGAACCCGTCCAGAAGATCACGATTGTGCCGCGGACGAAGGGCGCCCTTGGATACGTGATGCAGACGCCGGAGGAGGAAAAGTTCCTGAATACAAAGAAGGAACTGGAGGCAATGATCGTAGTGGCCCTTGGAGGACGCGCTGCGGAGGAGATCGTCTTTGATACAGTGACCACCGGAGCTGCCAATGATATTGAGCAGGCGACCAAGATCGCAAGGGCAATGATTACCCAGTACGGGATGTCGGAGAGGTTCGGGCTGATGGGGCTTGAGTCGATCCAGAACCGTTATTTGGACGGCCGTGCCGTACTCAACTGTGGCGATGCAACAGCCGGCGAGATCGATGAAGAAGTCATGAAGATGCTTAAATCCGCCTATGCAGAGGCAAAAAGGCTCCTGAGTGAAAACCGGGAGGTGCTCGATAAGATTGCGGCTTTCCTGATTGAAAAAGAGACGATTACCGGAAAAGAGTTCATGAAGATATTCCGGGAAGTGAAAGGAATACCGGAGCCGGAAGAGGGGGAAGAAAAGGACGGCAATAAAGAGGGAAGGATTTCCATGAAACCGGTGTCAGACAGTCCGATTAAAACCGACAGTGCACAGAGCGCGGGCGGACCATCTGCTTTGGAACAGGAGGCAGACCCGGAAGAAGAGCCCGGGGAGAAGACGAAGTCCTCACAGGAGGATCCGACATGTTAGAGGAACTGAAAAAGAAAGTGTTTGAAGCCAATAGGCTGCTTCCAAAGTACGGTCTGGTTACGTTTACCTGGGGCAATGCCAGCGGAATTGACCGGGAGAGCGGGCTTATTGTCATAAAGCCAAGCGGAGTGGAGTACGGGAAGCTGGAGCCGGACGATATGGTGGTCGTCGACCGGAATGGAAATAAAGTGGAAGGCCGTTATAGTCCTTCCTCGGATACACCTACGCATGTGGTATTGTATAACCGCTTCCCCGGGCTGGGAGGCATCGTGCACACCCATTCTTCCTGGGCGACAAGCTGGGCGCAGGCGGGACGTGATATTCCGTGCTATGGGACAACGCATGCTGACTACATTTACGGCGAGATCCCATGTGTGAGAAATCTTACCAGAGATGAGATAGAAGATGCATACGAGAGAAATACAGGAGTGCTCATTGCGGATGAGTTTGAGGCAAGAGGGAAAGATTATCTGGCGGTTCCCGCAGTGCTCTGCAAGAATCATGGGGTTTTTACGTGGGGAAAGGATGCATATGAGGCAGTCCGCAATGCGGTGGTGGCAGAGGAAGTTGCCAGGATGGCTGCGCGCTGTGAGATGATCAACCCCGGAGTAAAACCGGCGCCCCAGGAACTGCAGGATAAGCATTACTACAGAAAACATGGAGCGGATGCATATTACGGGCAGGCCCAAAGTGAAGAATAAAAGAGGACGGGACAAGGGAAATCTTCCCTTGTCCTTTTTGCTGTGAGACAGTATAATATTTAGCATGGAAAATAATAATTTTGATATACAGGAAGAACTAAAGAAGCTGCCCGGCAGGCCGGGCGTGTACATCATGCATGATGAAAAGGATAATATCATATATGTTGGCAAGGCAATCAGCCTGAAAAATCGGGTTCGGCAGTATTTTCAGAGCAGCAGGAACAAGGGGATCAAGATTGAACAGATGGTGGCCCATATCCGCCGCTTTGAATATATTGTCACGGATTCAGAACTTGAAGCCCTTGTGCTGGAGTGCAATCTTATCAAGGAACACCGTCCCAAATATAACACAATGCTGATGGACGACAAGACCTATCCTTTCATCAAAGTTACGGTTGGCGAGGCATTCCCCCGGGTTATGATGACAAGAAAATTGGCAAAAGACAGGGCGAAGTATTTCGGGCCGTACACGAGCGCCCAGGCTGTGAGGGATACGATCGATCTTCTCCACAAACTGTATCACATCAGAAGCTGCAGCCGCAGCCTGCCGCGGGATATCGGGAAAGAGCGCCCGTGCCTGAACTATCATATCAAACAATGTGATGCCCCCTGCCAGGGATACATTTCCCAGGAGGAGTATGGAAAAGCTGTAAATGAGGTGCTCCGTTTCCTGAACGGGAACTATGACAGTATCTTAAGGGAACTGGAAGAAAAGATGAACACGGCTTCTGAGAACCTGGAATTTGAAAAGGCAATTGAATACCGCGAGCTGATCGGGAGTGTCAGGCAGGTTGCCCAAAAGCAGAAGATTACGGATTCCAGCGGGGAAGACAGAGATGTCCTTGCAGTGGCGTCTGAGGAAGAAGATGCGGTTGTACAGGTATTCTTCATACGTGGCGGAAGACTGATCGGAAGAGACCACTTCTATCTGAAAATAGCGAAAGGAGAGAAGGAGGACAGTATTCTGGACAGCTTTATCAAACAGTATTATGCGGGAACACCCTATATACCCGGTGAGCTGATGCTCCAGGCGGAGGTTGAGGACAGGGAACTTCTGGAAACCTGGCTCACAGCAAAGCGGGGACAGAAAGTGACGCTTAGAATACCGAAAAAGGGTACGAAGGAAAAGCTGGTAGAGCTGGCGGCAGAGAACGCGCATCTTGTCCTGACCAAAGACAAAGAACGCCTGAAGCGGGAAGAGGGAAGGACAATCGGGGCAGTAAAAGAGATCGCTTCTCTTCTGGAGCTGGAAGGAATCCGTAGAATGGAGGCATACGACATATCGAACACGAACGGATTCGAGTCAGTGGGGTCGATGGTTGTATATGAAAAGGGCATGCCAAAGCGCAATGACTACCGCAAGTTCAAAATCAGGGGCATCAAAGGTGCGGACGACTATGGCAGCATGCGGGAGGTGCTGACCCGGAGATTCACACACGGACTTCGGGAACGGCAGGAAAGCAGCGGTTTTGGCAAGTTCACTGTTTTCCCGGACCTGATTCTCATGGACGGGGGAAAGGGGCAGGTAAATGTGGCGCTGCAGGTGCTGGACGAACTGCACCTGAATATTCCCGTATGCGGCATGGTAAAAGACGACCATCACAGGACAAGAGGATTATATTATCGCAATGTGGAGATCCCGATTGACAGATCTTCAGAAGCCTTCCGGCTGATTACAAGAATCCAGGATGAAGCCCACAGGTTTGCGATCGAATATCACAGACAGTTAAGAGGGAAGGGGCAGGTCCACTCTGTCCTGGATGATATTGACGGGATAGGACCTGCCAGAAGAAAAGCACTGATGCGCCATTATCCAAGCCTTGATGCCATCCGTGCCGCAAGTGTGGACGAACTCACAAAAATCCCTTCCATGAACGAAAAAGCCGCCCAATCAGTATACAACTTTTTCCACTGATGTGGTATAATAGCGACGAGCGCAGAATCTGGACCGGAAGCGTCGGACGGCATGCGTCCGCAAGAATCCGGGCAAGATTCTATGAGAGTGCAACGGCAGCGAGAAGAAGCGAAGCGGAGTCGAGCTGTGGGCGCGAGGAGCGTCAAAAAAAGGGCGCAGAATCTGGGCCGGAAGCGTCGGACGGTATGCGTCCGCAAGAATCCGGGCAAGATTCTATGAGAGTGCAACGGCAGCGAGAAGAAGCGAAGCGGAGTCGAGCTGGGGGCGCGAGGAGCGTCAAAAAAAGGGCGCAGAATCTGGGCCGGAAGCGTCGGACGGTATGCGTCCGCAAGAATCGGT
>CALWMN010000007.1 GCA_944381935.1 uncultured Mediterraneibacter sp.
GCAGCTTCTCGCTGGCGGGCGTTTGCCCTATGGAAACCCCGGAGTGCCGGTCCATACGGACAGGTCCGCAGATACCGTCATCCGTGTTTTCCGCACGGCGGTTGATTGTTCCGTCCGTTCGCCGTGGCAGCTCGAATCAGCGGCGCAGCCGCAGCTTCTCGCTGGCGGGCGTTTGCCCTATGGAAACCCCGGAGTGCCGGTCCATACGAACAGGTCCGCAGATACCGTCATCCGTGTTTTCCACACGGCGAACTGGTGTCACAAGTTTCCGAGGATCATAAAGGAGATGATCAGTCCGTACAGGCAGACGCCTTCTGCAAGTCCTACGAAGATCAGGGATTTACCCAGCACACTGGAATCCTCGCTGATCGCGCCAAGTGCCGCGCTTGCCGCGCTCGCCACTGCGATACCGCCGCCGATACAGGACAGTCCTGTTACGAGCGCTGCAGCGAGATAGCCAAGTCCCGTTGCGAAACCGGGATCGGAAGCGACAGATTCGGCTGCCTGGACATCGGGACCGCCCAGCATCATGATGGAAGCGAGGGCGAAAGCGCCGAAAAAGAAAAAGGCGTTTACGCTGATTGTGCGTTTGTAGCGCTTCCTGCTTTTCTCGCCGATCAGATAGTATCCGAACGGAATGATGATACTTAAGATCAGTGCTGCGATAAAGATGATTTTTGTTGCTAATGTCATGGTAGAATCCTCCTACTACTTTTTATTCGTTTTCTTCTTTGTATATGGATCAAATGCTTTTCCGCTTCCTTTATAGAAACGGCTGAACATTTCATAGTATTCCAGACGCAGTACCTGGATGCCGACGATCAGTCCCTCAAATCCGCAGACGAACAGGTTGCCGAAGATCACTCCGATCCAGTTGGGGCTGCCGCTTTCGGCGCCGGCAAGCTGCAGCACCACTTCCATGATCGCCGCATGGCTGACGGCAAAAGCTCCGATACGGATGAAGGAGATTGTGTTGGAAAAGTAACTCAAAAGCGTCTCAAATAATTCAAAAAATCCCTGTACGATGAACATTGCCCTGCCGACTTCCATCTTATCCGTTCTTTTCTGGATCATCCGGGTGATCGGCTCCCGGAACAGAATCAGGAGCAGCGGAACCCCGAACATAACGGCAAGCACGATTCCGGCAGGAAGCGGATTGCCTGTCATGAACAGGACGATCGTTGCGACAACCGCTGCGTAAAATACAAGTCCCGCAAACCCGTTCGGGTCGAACCAGGCGCTTTCGATATCTCTCTGCCGGAACGCATTTATGATATGGAGCACCATAGCGACCATGATAAGCAGCATTCCGAAGGCAACCGCCACAATAAACACGGTGTTAAGCTTGCCCAGGAACGGAAGCGTTGTCATATTGTCGATGGGCCGTATCCACAGGGGTTCAATGATGTCCTCAAATCCGAAAATACTTCCGAACATAAACCCGAATATTGTAGAAAACACACCTGCCGAGGCAATGATGCCTGCAAGGGGCGCTTTCTTAAAGTGGTAGATCAGGGCGCCTCCAATCAGGAGAAGGAGTCCCTGCCCTACATCCCCGAACATGACGCCGAAGATGAAAGAGTAAGTAAGTCCGACAAAAAGGGTCGGGTCCATTTCATTGTGCGCCGGCAGTCCGTACATCTGAACAAACATCTCAAATGGTTTGAGCAATTTCGGGTTTTCCAGTTTCGTCGGCGGCTCTCCGAAGTAGGCGTCGTGGTCATCCTCCACAACGACGAATACCTTGTCGTCATCCTTGACTTCTTCTACAAATTTCTCCACGTCGTCCTCTGCCATCCAGCCGCAGAGGATGTAGTAATCCTCCTTATTATCTTCCATCCGGGCGGCCAGCTTGCGGACGTCAAAGTTGTTCGACAGCTCTTCAAGCCGGTTACGGGCGGCGATAAGCTGGGGTGCCCTGCCGGAAAGCATCTCGCCGGCCTGCTTATCCAGGTCTTCTATCTCAAGGTTGACCCGGGCGATTTCCCGCTCCAGAGACTGGTAAGCATAAGCGGGAGTCCCCTCAAACTCATCTTTGAGCTCAATGCGCTCAAAATGCAGGGAACGGAAGACTGCGTCAACTTTCTGTATCTCCCCGGGAGACGCAAAATAAGCTCCGTAGACAAAGCTCTCATCGCGCTCCCCCTCCACAAAGATCGCGCCCAGATCGTCCATGAGATACTTCTGCATCTTATGGTAAAATTCTACGGCAATACGCCCGAAACGATAGGCGATATAGCGGTACTGCAGCACCTTGTGGAGGTCGCAGTTTAACGGGCGGAAAGGAGAGATGACCTGCTGCTTTGCACGAAGCTCTTCCGTCTTTTTCTTTAATTTTTCCTTTTTTTCCTGTAAAGTCTGATAGTCTTCATTTGCCTTCCGGACAACCTCGAACATATCGTCAAGTCCGATCGATGTGTCGGGTTTGATGTCATCGGCGTTCGGAAGATATCCGACAAATTCGTCCGCTTTGTTGAGTACGTCCCTGTATGGGTTGAGCTCGACAAAGGGCCTTAAATTATCCACGGTCTTCAGTTCGGACAGAGCGGATTCAAGCTGGATCTCATAGCGGGAGAGATACAGGTCTGTGACACGGTCAATGTCGTTCCTCGGACCGGATATGTTAATGAATTTCATTTTAACGATCATTGGTTTTACCTCCTACGTACGCCAAAGTTTCGCCGGGGGCCAAGCGATATCGTATGCATTCCATGGCGGTCGTCAGTTTTTTTAATTCCTCATCTTTGAAAAAGAGGTAGGAATTAACCGCGGCTATTGAGTAAGGATTGCGCCGCCGGTCAATTGTGTACAGATGATGCAGGCAGTCGGCATACATCCGTTCAATGGTAAGGTTCTGAGCGAAATTATAATGCCGGGCATAACTTGTCTGGGAGACAAGCGCCTGAAACTCATCAAGACCGGGCGCCTCCACCATTTCCTTGATCAGATCCGTTGAGATTTTGTAATGGATCGGAATGAGAAGAAGATAGATATCGGCAGGCTTCATATTATAATATTTTTTTGCCCGGTATATCCACTGCATGTTCAGAAGATCAATCTGGGACCCGCAGTCCCTTTTGAAAAGTTCAAAGTCTTCTTTCTTCAGCGTTTTTTTCTGTTCCCTCCACACAGAGGTGAAGTAGTAAAGATTCAGTGTCAGGTCATAGTCATAGAGCGTCACGTCCTGAGAATCCTTCAGCTTCTTCAGAGGAGCATAATATTCGGTTCCCTTAAGGTTTTCAATCAGTTCATCCGTCGTCCGGGATGTGATCAGCTTCTCGATGGAAAGCTGGGAGTAGCGGTCAAAAAAGTCCCGTTTATAATTCAGGTCGAAAGGATGCCTGTAGTGGTTTATCACGATCCTGAGACAGTAATTGATCAGTTCGATCTCATAAGGCTTTATGAGCTGCCTCATGAAACGGCGCTGGGCCTGGCCGCAGAACCGGTAGATCTTCGTATAATCGTGATAAAGCGACTGGACCAGGAGCTTCTCCACGTTCCCGCGATGGATCTGTTCGTCCGTGAGCGGCTCCAGCGCCTGTGCATAAGCCGTGTTCCTCCGGAGATAATCTACAATCTCGGGAACACTGCCCATATTTGCAATCGCTTCAAACTGTTCCGGTTTCAGAAGCTTTGCCTCCATTGCCCGGATCTTGGTCACAATCCCGCTGTAAGCAAGTAAATTTCCCATAAGCTACACCTCGGTGATCCGCTCCAGGATGGAGTGGGCATATTCGGTATGCCTTTCGCCATACTCCTTCTGAAGCGCTTCAATGGCAGCGGAGCTGGCATCGTTCTGGCTTCCCAGCATGCTTGCGGTGCGCTTTTCCAGATTATTCTGAATCTCATGGATACGCGCCTGCGTCTTTGCCTCAAGGTCTTCATCAAACTTCTTACGTTTTTCGTCAAATTCCCTGTCCAGCTGCGCTTTTTCTTCGTCAGCATGTTGGACAATAGCTTCGGCAGCAGATTCTATTTCCGTCAATCTGTTTACAATAGAGTCCATATACAGCCTCCTGTTTGTAAAAAATTCTAATATGTCTTATCATACACCTTTTGCGGAAAAATGCAAGTTAAGATTTTGTTACAATATTCCGCTGTTTCTGTCACATTTTCCCATGCCGGCGGCAGGAAAATAACAGAGGGAAATCAGGGATAAAAAGTATGGGAAAAGGCAGAATAAGAGAACAAAAATGAAAGGGAAACGGTGATGGTATGTGTACATGCATTACTTATAAAAACGGAGCATTTTATTTTGGGAGGAATCTTGACCTGGACCGGTCTTTTCAGGAGAACATTGTGTTTACACCACGGAATTACCCGCTTTTTTTAAGGCACGGGGAGGGGATGCGCCGGCATTATGCCATGCTGGGGATGGCAGGCACTGCGGCGGATTACCCTCTGTACGCAGAGGCTGTCAATGAGAAGGGGCTGTGTATGGCGGCCCTGTACTTTCCCGGGAACGCCTGCTATCAGAAGAAAGACAAAGGCCGCACCAGCCTTGCCTCCTTTGAGGTGATCCCGTGGATATTGGGAAGATGCGCTTCCGTCAGGGAGGCAAAGGAACTGTTGGGAAATGTGGCCGTCACGGACACAGAGTTTTCCCGGGAGATGCAGCCTGCACCCCTGCACTGGATGGCGGCGGACCGAAAGGCGTGCATCGTGGCAGAACCGGTCAGGGAAGGCGTCAGGATATATGACAATCCGTTCGGTGTGCTGACCAACAGCCCGGGATTTGAGTTCCATCAGACGAATATGAACACTTACCTTGGACTCTCAGCCGGTTCGCCCCCAAACCGCCTGTCAGGCAGGCTTGGGCTAAAACCGTACAGCCAGGGACAGGGCGCTCTTGGCATGCCGGGGGACTTCTCCTCTGTCTCCCGTTTTGTGAGGGCAGTTTTTTTGAAATTCAATTCGGTATCCGCCGGGGAGGAGGCGCAGAATGTCGCGCAGGTATTCCATATCCTCGGCAATGTCAGCATGGTGAGAGGGACTGTGGTTACAGAGGAAGGGGGCTATGACATGACAAGATATTCCTGCTGTATCAATGCCGATGAGAGGGTCTGCTATTATAGGGAATATGACAGCCAGAGGCTCAGGACTGTCCGGATGGGGGAGGAAGACCCGGAAGGGAGAAGGCTAAGGGTATGTGAAGGAAGAGCGCTTTAAACAGAAAAGAAAGAAAAGCCTGGTTCACCACGTTAAAATATTGTAGCAAAAAAAAGGATGTGCTATACTGTACCTGTCGTTTGAAAGTGTGGAAAAGCGACATTTCTGAAGTTATTTTCAGCAGGAGGTTACAGAAATATTATGGAGACGAGAATTGACGGACGGACCAGGTTATATGCGCTCATTGGCTCCCCGATAGGGCACTCGGGGTCGCCGGCAATGTATAATTACAGCTTTCGGAAACTTGGGATTAACAGTGCCTACCTTGCTTTTGACACGCCTCTGGAGAAAACAGAGGCAGCGATCGAGGCGTTTCGGACTCTTAATGTAGGAGGCTTCAACGCAACGATGCCGTGCAAGGCGATAACAGCGCAGTGTGTGGACCGGCTCTCGCCGGCGGCAGAGCTTGTAGGCGCGTCGAACACGGTGGTCGTGGAGGAAGACGGCTCGATGACGGGGCATATGACAGACGGGGCCGGCTTTTTCCGCAATTTAAAAGAACATGGCGTTGAGGCGGCAGGGAAGAAGATCGTGATCCTGGGGACGGGAGGAGCAGCGACTGCCATAGCGGTCCAGGCAGCGCTTGACGGCGTAGAGCAGATCGCCCTGTTTAACAGGAAGGACGAGTTTTTTGCCAACGGGGAAAAGACAGTGGATAAGATCAAAAAGGCAGTTCCGGGCATCGGGAAAGTCCTCATAGAAGATCTGGACAATACAGAGGCGCTTCAGGGATTTATTTCTGAGAGCGACATCCTTGTGAACGGGACCCGGGCAGGCATGAGTCCGCTGGAGGACATCATGCCTGTCCCGGAGGAATTTCTGCGGCCGGAGCTGGCAGTTGCCGATGTGGTCTATAACCCCAGGGAGACGCTGCTCTTAAAGAAAGCAAAAGAAGCCGGCTGCCGCGCTGCGGTGGGCGGGATCGGGATGCTGCTCTGGCAGGGGGCAGCGGCGTTTGAACTTTTTACCGGACAGGAGATGCCCGCGCAGGAAGTAATGGACAAATTTTTTTCATAGAGAACGGCAGGGAAAGGAGACGTCATGCAGACATCAGCAGAACTGAGAAATTTACTGGGGAGGATTGACCGCCGGGGATATCCTGCCTATAAGGATACAAGAGGGATGTATCAGTTTCCGGGATACATCCTCTCGATTGACCACGTCCAGGGGGATCCCTTTGCGTCGCCGTCAAAAGTGAGCGTCCATGTGAAGGGGAGGGCCGCTGCGTTCCCGCAAGAGCTGTACAGAGACTCCCATCAGCGGACAGCCCTCCAGGATGAGCTGACAAGACAGTTTGGGAAAAGGGCAGAACAGTTTGCGTTCCGGGCGAAAGGCTCGGGAAAGAGCGGCCTGATCTCGGTGAGCCGGTGCGGACAGGAGGTGCTGGAGCGCACGGCGTGCAGGATTGATCCTGACACAGGGGACATTATTCTTCGGATGGAAATCGGGTTCCCGGCGAACGGAAGGACGATCAATGCCCGGGAACTGGAAAAGATCCTCTTCGACTTTGTGCCGGAATGTGTAAAACATGCCCTGTTCTATAAGAATATGGACCCAGGGCGCCTGCGCTCAATCATTGATCTGGCGGAAGATCAGCACTATATCAGGGAAATGCTGCCGAAGATGGGGCTGTGCGCCTTTGTGGCAGACGGCAGCATCCTGCCCAGAGAGTCCGGCATTTCCCCAAGGCCCATGAAGGGCGGCATAAAATTCTGCTCCCCGGAGGAATTAAAGGTCACGATGGAGCTGCCGCACAGGGGAAAGATCACAGGCATGGGGATCCGAAAGGGAATCACCCTTATCGTGGGAGGCGGGTATCACGGAAAATCGACTCTTCTCAAGGCGTTGGAGCTGGGCGTATACGACCACATCGCGGGGGACGGCAGAGAATATGTGATCACGGACAGCACGGCGATGAAGATCCGCGCCGAGGACGGCCGGAGCATCAAAAAGACGGATATCTCCATGTTTATCAACGACCTGCCCAACGGGAAGGATACGGTGAAGTTCTGCACCGAAGATGCCAGTGGGAGCACCTCCCAGGCGGCCAACGTGGTGGAGGGCATTGAGGCGGGGACCTCGCTCCTTCTGATCGACGAGGATACCAGTGCGACGAATTTCATGATCCGGGACGAACTGATGCAGCGGGTCATTCACAGGGACATGGAGCCGATCACCCCGTTTATCGAAAGGATCCGGGAGTTGTACGACAACTATGGCATCTCAACAGTTATTGTGGCAGGAAGCTCGGGAGCCTATTTCCATATCGCGGATACGATCATCCAGATGGACCGGTATGTGCCGAAAGACATTACAGAGTATGCGAAAAAAGAAGCGGAGCGTTACCCGATGCTCAGCGTGCCCGAGCAAAGCGCGGCAAAGCCGGACTTTAAGCGATGCCCGAAACCTGGAGCGGCATTTAGAGGGGATGGGCGGATCAAGATGAAGACGCTGTCAAAAGAGGGAGTTATGATCAATAAGGAAACGATTGACCTCAGATACGTGGAACAGATTACGGACAGTGAGCAGGTGACGGCGCTTGGATACTGTGTGCGGTATGCACAGAGGCATATCCTGGACGGAAGGAAGGATTTAAGGCAGGTTGTGGAAGAACTGGAGCGGGTGATGGAGAAGGGAAGCCTCGCCACCCTCTGCGAGAGCAGTTCCAGCGTTTCCTGCATGGCGATGCCGAGGAGACAGGAGATCTTTGCCTGTTTTAACCGGTACAGAGGCCTGAAGCTGGACTGACGGGCACTTTAAGAGAAGCATGCTAAAGGAGATACAGATATATGGAATTGGCAAACGGAAGACCGGAAAAGACAGAAGGCAGGCTGGATAAGGAAATCCGGGCATATGACTTCCTCGATTCGCTGGGGGTGGACTACCAGAGAATCGACCATGAGGCAGCCATGACAATGGAAGCCTGCGAAGAAATTGACAGGACGCTGAGCGAAGGGGCGGAGAAGGGGGTGTCGATCTGTAAGAACCTGTTCCTCTGCAACCGGCAGGAAACAAAGTTCTACCTGCTTCTGCTCCCGGGGGGCAAGCCTTTTAAGACAAAGGATCTGTCCGCGCAGATCGGTTCCTCCAGGCTGTCCTTTGCAAAAGCCGCATATATGGAGGAATATCTGGATATCACTCCAGGCTCTGTCAGCATTCTGGGGTTGCTGAACGATCAGGAAAAGAAAGTCCAGCTCCTGATCGACGAAGACGTGCTGAAGGAGGAATATTTCGGCTGCCACCCATGCATTAACACTTCAAGCCTGAGGATTAGGGTGAGAGATCTGACGGAGAAAATCATCCCGGCTATGGGACATGAGCCAATGGTTGTGAAGCTTTGAGAATCGCAGCAGAAGATCGGGCAGGCAAAAGTGCCCTCGCATATCCGAAAAGGTTAATATTATCGGTATTCTGCCGATATCCAAAATATATGAGTGTCAAGTCGTGACCAGAAAATATCGGAGGACAACCTTGTGATGATGGACATATGGAAATACTTTGAAGATATGGATGAGATTGTATACGTTGTCGATGTGGAGGATTATTCTGTCGTCTATATGAATCGTTATGCCCTGAAGGTGTTTGGGTTAAAGTCTGAAGAAGACTACAAGGGAAAAAAATGTTACGATCTTCTCCAGGGATTCGACAGGCAGTGTCCATTCTGTAATACATCCGAGCTGGAGGAAAACAAATTCAAGGAATGGTCATACCGCAACCCTATCCTCCAGGAGATATTCTTCCTTAAGGATACGCTGATCGTCAAAGACGGGAAAAGGTACCGGATGGAGATAGCAATCCGCTCATCAAAAGCCCAGTCTGAGAGCAGCAGGTTCGTTCAGTATGAGTCTCTGATCAATGACTGCCTGATCGAACAGAATTTTGTTACGGATGCAGAGGAAGCGATCGATACCCTTCTGGATTCCCTGGGGAACAGAATGAAGTGCAGATGGCTGTCTCTGTATGAGCAGAACGATGAGGGGGAATTTCTCCAGAGCTATGGATGGCCCAAGAAATACGAGGAGAAAGGGAAAAGGATCAATGAACAGACCAGGAGCTTTCTCTCAGACTGGGGCAGGAGATTTAAGACAAACGAACCCATTGTTATCAGCAAGGAATATAATATTATCCTGATCCCTTTCATGTACAGGGAAAAGAAGAGAGGGGTATTCAACATCATGGACCCGGGGCTCGGGGAGCTGGAGGATATGGCGGAGATCGGCAGGATCATGTCGAACTTCTTTGTCACGCTTTTGGAGCGCAGGGATCTGATCGACCATCTGAAATACCTGAGTTATCACGATCAGCTTACGAACGCCCTGAACAGGAATGCGATGAAAGAACGCATCCATAAGATTGATCCGGAGCGTCCGCTGGGAATCGTATTCTGCGATATCAACGGTCTGAAAAGGATCAATGACCTGAAGGGGCATCAGAGTGGGGACAGGGTGATCCTGACAGTCTACGACACATTAAACAGCGTCTTTTCAAAAAGTGATATATACCGGATGGGCGGGGATGAGTTCCTTGCCATGTCGGACTGCACGGAAGAAGATGAGTTTGAACTCCAGGTCCAGATGTTCCGCAGGATGGTGATGGAGAATAACTGCCGGGTGTCGGTAGGAACCCTTTGGAAACCCCGGGCGGGGGACAACTTTAACAGCCTTCTCAGGGAAGTGGATGAGAGGATGTATGAAGAGAAAAAGGATTTCTATGCAATAGAGCATTGCGAGAAGAGAGGGCGGAAGCTTCAGAGCACCGTGATCCCGGAGGAGAAACGGCACCCCTTTGTCGTATTTATTCAGAACTACTACTTTGACGCGGATATATTTTTTAAATCAATCTCGTCCAGGACATTCACAAATTATGTGTACTGCGGGGATATGAAGCAGAATATATATTATATATCGGATTCCATAAAGCATGATTTCAGGTTTGCGGATAACCTTGTCTATGATTTTATTTCTCTGATTGAGCAGAGGATTGTAGATTCGGACCGGCGCTTCCACATCGATGAGAGGAAGGAGATGGTGGAGAAGAAAAAAACGTGGCACAGTATCTATTACCGCATTTATAACAGGGACGGGATTCCCGTCAACATTCACTGCCAGGGAATTATGAAATGGAATGAGGACAAATCAGAACCCCTCTTCTTCTCAGGATGCATGGAGATACTGGACAATGAGCCGGATCAGGAGAACCTTCCCGTAAGCCAGCACTTCTCCCAGGTGTTGGAAGATTTCAGGGCAAAAGACGAGGGGGCAGAAGAGGTGCTTCTTATCTGTGTTGCCCTGAACAATTTCTCAGTGATCAACCAGCTTATGGGCAGCAGAAAAGGGGACAGCATCATATGGGAGATCATGGGATATATCAGGCGGGAAATGAATGAAAGGATCAAGATGGTCAGGGTCACCGGGGTGAAATTCATCATGATAGTGCGGAACACCCCAAACCTGGATAATATGATCAAAATAATCCACAAAGCGGTCAAACAGATATACATGGATAATCAGATATCCATTATCTATCCATGTGCAATCGGTATTCTGCGCAGCCCGAAAGATGGGAAAGACGCGGAGACACTGATGGAAAATGCAGAGATCGTGATGAATGCCTCGAAGAATACGCCGGACGCACCGTATGTGGAGTTCTCCCAGGATATGCTGGAAGAGTACAAGAGCGAGAAAGAGCTTTATATGGAACTGAACCGCTGTATCAGAAATCATTTTGAGAATTTCAGGATTGTGATTCAGCCTCAGGTGATGGCGGATACCGGGAAAATTTACGGGGGTGAAGTGCTTCTCAGATGGAGGTATAGGGGCAAAGACGTCTCCCCGGCAAAGTTCGTCCCCATACTTGAGAAAAACGGACTTATCATACCGGTAGGGAAATGGATCATCACACAGGCAGCCAACGTTGCCCGGCAGATGGCGGATATCATGCCTGATTTTAAAATATCTCTGAATGTGAGTTATTTTCAGATTAATGACGATTCATTCTTCTCATTTATAAAGAAAACACTGAACATCAATGATGTGCCGGGGAAGAATGTAACGGTAGAACTTACGGAGACCCATTTTAACGAAACGCCGGAGATGCTCGATACCTTTATCAAGCAATGCCATGAGCTGGGGATCACCTTTGCCCTTGACGACTTCGGAAGCGCATATTCCAGCCTTCAGCTCCTTTTGGAATACCCGGCAGAGGTGATTAAGCTGGATCGGAAAACGACGCAGAATATTGTCAAGTCCGAGGGGAATTTCAACTTCATTATGAGTATCATATACGCATGCCATAAGTTCGGGAAGAAGATCTGTGTGGAGGGCGTGGAAAATGAGAAGGAACTGGAGCTTGTAAAGCAGACCGGATGTGACTATATACAGGGATTCTATTTTTACAGGCCGCTCGAAAAAGACCGGCTTTCTGAAGTTTTGCAAAAGAATGTAGAACAAGCCTGAGAAAAGGGAGGGGACAGAGAAGATGAACGGCGAGGCTAACGGAGCAGAAGAAAAGAGCAGACTGTTTGTTTATGAGAACCAGGGAATGGATATGGAGGTGCTCTCGGAGGAGAATGAGTATCTGTTTTCAGGGGTGATCGGGAAGCCCACATCGTCTGGAAAGGAAGTCAGGATAGAGCTGCGCAGAGGGGATGAAATCCCGGTTTCCATCCAGGAGAAAGACAGGATTAAGCTTGTCACGGACAAGCGGGCAGGAAGCAACCAGATTGCCGTTGTAAACGGGACCGTGACCGAATGCGGAAAGACATTCATATACATGGCTCCTGAAGGGGCAGAGCAATATACGGAAGGAAGAAAGCATTTTCGGATCTGGGTGAAAGGGGAATGTTTGGTCAGAAGAGACGGCTCGCAGGAAGATGATCTGTGCCATACAGCGGATATCAGCCTGACCGGCATCCGAATCCTGAGCAGGCAGGAATACGAACCAGGTGAGAAGATCACGATAAGGGGGCTCAAGCTCATAGAGAATGGGAAAATCCATACATTTCCTGCCGAGATTGTGCGCAAAGCCGGGGAAGAAAAAGGCGGATGGAATACTTACGGATGCGCTTTCAGGGAAATGCCTGTAAGGGCAGAGGATATGCTGTGCCATGACATCTTTGCACTTGAGCTGGACAGGAGAAGAAAAAAGGGAAGACCGAATTGAGAGGTCTTCCCTTTTAAACATTCTAATCGTCCTGCAGATATTCCTCAAGCGTGATGCCCAGAGAGTGGATCTTGGCGGCAGCCTCCGTCCCCACATAGCGGTAATGCCACGGCTCATAAGTGATGCCCGTGATATCTTCGCTCCCTTCGGGATATCTCAGAATGAACCCGTATTCATAACAGTGGGCCATCAGCCACTGCTGTTCCGGCATATCTGCCTGGCTCTCTTCCAGAACGGGATAAGATGAAGCGGTGATATCAACGGCAAGTCCGGCCGCGTGTTCACTCGTGCCGGGCAGCGTGACAGAGCGCACTGTCTCATTGTAAGCCTCCGCAGGGGAAAGACCCTGGGAGATCCGCTCCGTCATCCCTTCTGCAAACAGGTCAGTCTGCCGTTCATAGGAGCGGTATCCGGATATGACAGACAGCTCGAACCCTTCCGAGCGCGCATCTGAAAGCATCTCTTCCAGGGAACCGGCAATGCGCGAATCCACCGTGCAGTCAGAACCGATGTCAGAGAGTGATTCCGGGACATAGCTGTGGCTGAGGGGATGCTCCCTGCTGATCAGGGTCAGCTCCCACCCGTCAGATTTGAGCTGCTCCTCAGGGCAGGCCACGGTGCCGTCCGCATTTTGCCCGGGAGCTGCCTGTGCTGCATCAGAGTCCCCTGTCCCGTCTGAGGCGGCTGCTGTGGCTGTCCCTTCCGACGGGGCGGCAGAGGGGCCAGGGAAGGCAAAATACAGGATGAGGAACATGGCAGCGGCTCCGCAAAAGATTCCTGGCAGAAAGTATTTCAGTCTCCTGATAATTCGCTTTTTCTGTAACATATAGATAAAATGCCTCCTGGATTACAGGGTGTTCAGATGATTCACCAGTAAAGTGGCAATTCTGGAACATGGAGCCTCGCTGCATACCGCCCCGAGCTGTTTTGCCACCATAGGCATACCGTATACAACACAGGACTCCCTATCCTGCCCGATCGTATAAGCACCCTGCTTCCTCATATCCAGAAGCCCTTCCGCGCCGTCTGACCCCATACCCGTCAGGATGATGCCGATGGCTTCGCTGTGGACAGTCTCCGCAACAGAGTGAAAGAGAACATCAACAGACGGACGATGCCCGTTCACCTTGCTGCCGGGAACGCAATTTACAAAGTAATTGATGCCTTTCTTCACGACTTTCAAATGGTAATCTCCGCCGGGCGCAATCAGCACCTGTCCCTGGCGGATCTGATCTCCGCTTTCTGCTTCTTTTACCCGCATGGCACATAACCGGTTCAGCCTTTCCGCATACATGCTTGTAAAACCTTCCGGCATATGCTGTGTGACAACAATGCCGGGAGTATCCGCCGGAAGATCCCGCAGAACCTCCAGTGTCGCCTCCGTGCCTCCTGTGGAAGCGCCCAGGGCGATCACGGTATTTTTCAGCTTGGGGGAGTGGGGATTCTTGATCCGAAGCTGCCCCGCTGCAAGCTTTGGCAGGCTGATGTGTACATGAGGCACAGCGCCGCCTGCGTCAGGAGCGGCAGTGCCGGAAGGAGTGGCGCCTTTGTTCCTTGCCGTTTCGGAAATGCCCTGCGTGAGGTTCCTGGGAAGCTTTACAGAAGCCGTAGAAGCCGTTACGATCTTGGACGCAAGGCTGCGGGCAAATGCTTCCGTAGTGTAGTCCTTGGACATATCAGGCTTTTTTACAAAATCTACCGCCCCGTATGAAAGTGCATCAAATACACTGACATTAAGCGAGGAGACGAGAACGACCGGGATCCGGTGTTCCGGGAGAAGTTTCTTCAGGAACTCGATCCCGTTCATTCCGGGCATCTCGACGTCGAGGGAGATGACATCCGGTTTCAGAGAAGCGATTTTCTTCATGGCGTCATAGGCATTCATAGAATATCCTACGACCTGGATCCTCCTGTTCATCTCGGGGAGACGCGTGCTTAAGAAACGGCAGAACACCATAGAATCATCTACGATCATCAGTTTAACTGGATTTGTATTATACATGAAAAGAATCCTTTCTTATTCTTACTTATTCAAAGGTTTCCTGTAAATAGAAGGCTCAACATACTGATAATTGATGGTGCCGCGGTCCAGCGATTCGGAGTGGCCGATCATGAGATACCCCCCCGGAACGGTAGCGTTATAGAACCGGTTTACCAGATCATTTTTTGTCTCCTGGTCAAAATAGATCATGACATTACGGCAGAATATGACGTCGAATTTCAGGCGGAAACGGATCGGATCCATCAGATTGAAGGTGCGGAATATTACGTTATCCTTCAGTACCTGTGACACTGTATAGACGTCCTTTTCCCCTGTGGACCGGAAGTATTTGCGCACCCATTCAGCCGGAAGCTGGCTTAAAGACTCCTTGTCATAGACCGCATCCTGCGCCGCCTTCAGGACATTCTGAGAGATGTCCGTGGCAAGGATACGGGTGTCCCACTGCCCGGCTTTTGACCCGAAGTACTCCTTCAGGATCATAGAGATCGTATACGGCTCTTCACCGGTGGAACACCCTGCGCTCCATATACTCAAAACATGATCCTTCTTTACCCGTTCCAGGTAAGGAAGGATTGTGTTCCGAAAGAAATTAAAATGAGCTTCTTCACGCATGAAAAAGGTATAGTTTGTTGTAAGATGGTTCAGCAGCGTTTCAATATCAGCCGAATTTTTCTTTGAAATGATCCTGTCTGTGTACTCCTTGAAAGAGTGGAGTCCCATAGCGCTGATCGTATTGGAAAGACGGCCGATAATAAGCTGCTTTTTTTTGCTCAGGTCAATGCCGTAATTATCCTTGACAAAGCGGACAAGCCGGCGAAAATCCTCATCTGTGAGCGTCATCATACCAGATAAATCTCCTTTCGATCTTTATGACTCAGTGATGGCAGGGCAGTTAAGCAGAAGAACGACTTTCCCGTCTTCCTTGGAAATCATGGATGTAGCGAGATGCTGCCGGTCCTCCAGCGGAACTGGAGACGCCAGAGACAGATCCAGGGGGAGAACCTGGGATACCGAGTCCACACAGATCCCGATCCGGTCGCTTCCGATGTCGAGTATAATAATACATGTGGTCGAGCTGTACTCCTGGAATGGTTTTCCCATTCTCAGCCGCATATCAATAATGGGGATAATCTGACCCCTGAGATTGATAATTCCCTGCACATAGTCAGGCACAAGCGGCAGGCGCCGTATTGAGTGGTTGGTGATGATCTCTATGACCTGTTCCGTAGGAACGCCGTATGTCAATCCATCGGAAACAAATGTCAGAAATTCTTTCGTAGAGGTATCTTCTGCCGCAGAATTTTCTTCCATCTCTTCGTTTTCAAGAATTTCCTGGGCAGTAAGTCCTTCCATTTCGTTTGACATAGCTAAATCCTCCTAATCAGTTTATTATGAATGAATGACAGCAGAATGAATGGATGAGATATTCAGAATAATGCTTATGTTGCCGTCGCCAAGTATCGTACAGCCGCTGATCCCGTAATCCTTGATCCCGAAATTGTTCAGGTACGGCGGGAGCGGCTTTACAACTACCTGCTGCTCTCCGAGCAGGCTGTCAACGAACAGGCAGAATGACCTGTCATTCTCCTCTACCCACATCAGGATACCATCCTCAATATTCGTGCAGACGTCTTCATAAATGCCATACATGTTGTGGAGCCGGACGACCGGATAAAATTCATCCATGCAGCGGATGATCTCATGCCCGGCAGCATCGTAAATCACATCCTCCGCCTGAACCTTAAAGGATGAACGGATATTGGAGATCGGCACTGTGAAAATAGAATTGCCGACTGAAACCTCCATGCCGTCCACTATGGCGAGAGTGAGAGGGATCTTGAGCGTTGTACAGGAACCCTGGCCCTTTTCGCTGGTCATGGACACAACGCCGCCTATGCTCTCGATATTCTTCTTGACAACATCCATGCCGACGCCGCGGCCGGAGTATTCTGTAACTTCTGTGTTTGTGGAGAATCCGGGTTCCATCAGGAGCGCAAGGATGTCCTTCTTTGAATATTCTTCCTCCGGTTTGGTGAGGAAGTTGTTTCTCCTTGCCTTCTCAAGGACTGCGTCTGTATCCACTCCAACGCCGTCATCCTGGATTGAGATGATGACTTCGTTTCCTGTATGGACGGCTGAGAGAATGATCTCGCCCTGGGGATCCTTGCCTGCAGCAATACGCTCCTCGCTTGATTCCTCGATGCCGTGGTCCATGGAATTACGGACAATGTGCATGATCGGATCGCTGATGCTGTCCACAATGGACTTGTCAAGCTCCGTATCTTCCCCCACGAGAGTGAGCCGGACGTCCTTGTTCAGGGTCTTCCTCATGTCGCGCACAATTCGGTTCATCTTCTGGAATACGCCTGAAACGGAAACCATCCTCAGAGACATGGAGATATCCTGAAGATCGTCTGTAAGCTTGCGAAGCTGACGGGCAGATTTCATAAAGTTATCCAGCTTAAGCCCCTTAAGGTCCGGGGAGGAAGTCACCATGGATTCAGTGATGACGATCTCTCCGACCAGTGCCATCAGGCTGTCCAGCTTGGAAAGGTTCACGCTGATCAGATTCTGCTTGACCGGAGCGTGATGGGAGGATGCCTGCTGTTGCCCTGTCTGCCGGGGGGATGCCGATGCCTTTGCATTGGCGTTCGGTTTGGGAGCGGCGGATGTATTCTCCTTGCTCTCCTTCTTAGGCTCATCCTTGGCAGAGGGAGCGTTTTCGATCACCTCATAGGAGTGGATATTGTTGCTGCCGGCAACGATAACTGCCGCCTTTTTTGCCTGTTCCTCGTCATGGAATCCCAGATAAAAGCCGTGATCTATGATTTCCTGGGTCGTACTGCTGTCCGTCTCAACATCGGCCGGGGCGTATATAAAGTCATACCCGTTCTCCTGTATCGTTGTGACCAGCATGAAAGCACGGAGGTTCTCCATCCCGCATCCCTCCTCAAAGAAGATACGGATGCACCACGGGGCATCGGGCATGCCGGGGGCATCTGCCGAACCCGGTGCGCCTGCCTGGGACGGCGCAGAAGCGCCGGATGAAGACGTGCCTTCGGAGGCAGATTCTCCGTCGCCCTGCCCACTGATTTTGCTCAGAAAATTATTTATTTCTTCTATAAAACTGTCGATATTAGTACTGAGCGGCTCATTGTTTTCCACCTTCTCGATTTCCTCGCGAAGGCGGTCGACAGATTTGAACATCAGATTAAACAGTTCATTTTTGTCCTCAGAGTTCAGGGTGGACATTCCGTTTTCCCTGATATAAAAGAACAGATCTTCAATATGGTGGGCGATCTCCATGAGAGAATTAAATTCCAGCATGGCAGAAGAACCCTTGATCGTATGCATGCTGCGGAAGATCTCATTGACTTCATCCTCAGTGAAATCCTTGTTCTGCTCCGCCTCGATCAGAAGTTCATCCAGCCGTTCTAACAGTGAGTTCGTTTCAAATAGATATGTATCAAGTAAGCTGTCAGTTACATTATCCATGTTATGCACCGCCTTTTCTAAGAGATAGTTTGGACAGAACCTTATATGTCGTATATAATGAGTTATATAAGACACCTCTGTCTTTCTATACTTCGACAAAAAAGATAAAAATATAATTACCGGGAGGCGAAAAAATGGCAAATATTTTAAAGGTGACAACACCGGCAACGGGTTATGAGAATACAGCGAACGTCCGGTCGAACCCGGAAATGCAGAATCCAGCGCATATTCAGGGACCGGTGAACCCGGGAAAAGTCGTACGCCCCGATGCCAGGAGCGACGCGGCGGCACAGCAGGGAGGGGAAGCTCTCAAATTTAAATTCGAGACGAATTATGACAATTTTATACGCCAGCTCCAGAAAATGCCGTCCATAGCGGAAGAACTTCCAAAGCTCCTCTCCGAGCTGTCTTCCACAACGATCCAATCTGGAATGCAGGGGGGGATCGCCCAGGAAATCGCCAGATTCCTCGGGATGATCGACATGGGGCCGGAGATGCTCCAGGGCATGCTCCAGAATCAGGGGACAGCGGCCGTGCGGTATACAGGCGCGTTCTTCGGGCTGCTCAGAAAGCTCATGAGTGAGACAAAATCTGTAGAGCTTAGGACCAATATCCTGAACTTTCTGAAGAAGTACACAGATATGGCAGAGAGCGGAAGCATCATGGAAGATATTCAGAGAGATCTCAAGGAAGTGCTTCAAAGGATGTTTCCCCGCCAGAGGGAAGAAGCGGCGCAGATGGGACAGAAGCTCATCAGCAGGGAAGGGGCTTCGCCGGACCAGCAGGCAGAGAATCTCAAGACGCTCAAATCCGAGATTCTGCCATATTTAAATGAATATATCTCAAAGACACACGACAGGGGGATCCTCAGGGATACAGTAGCGCATATGGCAGATCTGATCGGTAGATATGAGAATGGACAGGAACAAAGTGTGCTGCAGGCATTTCAAAAGCTGCTGGATTATCAGGGGTTCCAGAAATTATTTGGTGACTTTGATGCAAACAGGATATTCCAGATCCTGGCGAATACAGACTTTGAGAAAGCCTCCCTTCAGAACCGTGAGATGAACCAGTTGGCTCAGATACTCATCAGGGGGGCTGCGGGAGAGGCAGGGACAGAAAATGTACAGGCGTTCCGGCAGCTCATGGAAGCGATCGTGCTCAACGAAAGCGTTTATATGCCTCTCCTCCACCTGCTTCTTCCCGCGTCAGTGGATGGCACGCTGATGTTTTCGGAGATGTGGGTGGATCCTGACGCCGAGGGCGGGGGCGAGAAAGAAGACGGAAGCCAGGAGCGCATGATAAAAGGGCTTGTGAAGTTTGACATACAGGATCTCGGGTTTTTTGACCTGTTCTTCCTGTGCGGGGAGGAACAGGTGTCCATGCAGATCAATCTCCCGCCGGCGCTGGAAAAAGATGCGGGAAAGATACAGACAGATATCAGGAGAATACTTGAGGAACATTCTCTTAGGCCGGAAGAGGTCGTAACCGGAAGCAGCGCCTCTTCCATACCGCTCACAGAAGCGTTCCCAAAACTCAGAGAAAGGAAGAATTCAATCAATGTCAGCATTTGATGATGTACTGAACCAGAAAGCAGTTGCACTGTCCTATGATGAAGAGGGGCAGGCGGCGCCGGTGATTGTGGCGTCGGGGGTAGGCTATATGGCGCGCAGGATTATTCAGGCGGCAAAGGACAGCGGGGTGCCGATCTATGAGGATAACTCCCTGGCTACCGTGCTGACACAGCTTGACCTGGGGTCTGAGATCCCGGAGGAGTTATATGGCGCCATCGTAGATATCTATGTTTATTTCCTGAATTGGGGGAAGAAGGAAAAGAAGAAAGAAACAGAAAGCGGAACGCAGGCAGAGCCTGGGCCCGAACAGGAAGCCGGGCAGGAGGCAGAGCCTACGCCGGCGCAGGAACAGCAATAGATGATATAAAAGACCCGCAGAGATGAGCCTTTTGGCATAACCTCTGCGGGTCCTTTTTAGTATTTGTCGTTATTCCCGACGAAGGAACCACTGAATGTGGAAGGACTGGAAACAGTTGTGCTAACTGTGTCTGCCGTCGGGATAGGGACTGTGTCGGACAGTGTGTCAGACTGATCTGATTTTGCCGGATCCGCCATGTTAACATCCTGCGGCGGTACAACAGAAGAGGCTCTTCTGAATGTGCGCCCCGTGTCCAGGCGGAGGGAAGCGGCAAGGCGCTCCATTTCCTGTGCGCTTCGGAACTTGAATCCGGCAACAACCTTGTGGAGAAGCACTGCCTGGGCTGAAAGCTGCTGGCTTGCTGCCGCGCTTTCCTGGGCTGTGGCAGAGTTGGTCTGAATTACGCTGGAAATCTGATCGATTCCGGTCGTTACCTGTGAAACTGCCTCTGCCTGTGTCTTGGAAGTGTCGGAGATCGAACTGATCTGATCCACAACCATCTGGGCATTTGCCACGACTTTGTTCATAGATTCCGCTGTCTCATCCGCAATCGTAATGCCTTTGTCAACTGCGGAGATCGCATTCTGGATCATCGTTGCGGTATCTTTTGCTGCATTCTGGCTCTTCCCTGCCAGATTGCGGACTTCATCGGCGACAACTGCAAACCCTTTCCCGGCGGAACCTGCCCTTGCGGCTTCTACTGCTGCATTCAGTGCCAGGATGTTCGTCTGGAAAGCAATATCCTCTATTGTCTTGATGATCTTATGTATCTGGTTGGAGGTCTCCTTGATCTCAGCCATCGCATTGGTCATCTCGCTCATATGGAGGTTGCTGTCCATCATGTCATTTCCGACGCTGCTGGCAAGTGTGCTGGCGGTTTCCGCGTTGTGTGCCGACTCTGTGATCTGGGTGGAGATGTCATTGATCGTGGCAGCCAGTTCCTGTACAGAACTTGCCTGTTCCGTGGCGCCCTGCGACAATGCCTGAGCGCCGTCTGATACCTGCCCGCTTCCTGAATCTACCTGGGTAGCGGCTTCATTGATCTGGCGAAGTGTATCACTTAAGTGAAAACAGAGGAACTGCATGGAAGTAAGGAGCGGACGGAATCCGTTCGCGTACAGCTCCCTGCACCCGCTGGAAAGGGTGAAATCACCATTCCCTATCCCGGTGAGGATTCGCTCTTCGTCAGAGATGATCTTGTGGAGCACTGTGATAAGCCTTTCTGTGCTTGAGACCAGTTCCCCGACTTCCCCGACCTTGTCACACTCCGGCATGGGAGAATCCAGATCTCCTTCAGCAAGGGCGTTCAGGCGGGCTGCGCATTCAGCCAGAGGATGGAAGACCTGCTTTCCCGTCATGAAAATCAGCAGGATAAGCAGGACAAGCGAGACGGCGAGAAGCAGGATTTCAATTACAGTCACAAATGAAAAGGAAGCGTTTCCCTGTACGGAAGCGGCGATTCCTGCAACGGCCGCGATCCACGCTGTCAGCGCAAGAAGAAAACAAACAATGTGTGTTTTCAGTTTTAAAGTTGTTTTTTGATACATGATTCTTACTCCTTCCGTATTTTGTCAAGTAGTCTGGCTATATTTAGCTTATAAATTTAAGGAAGGCTTTCATTTGAAAGATGAAAGTCATACATCCCACCATATTAATACTTTCGACAGGATTCATAAAAAATTAAGTAAATAAAATGTAAATCTTTCGTATAATCTTTGTATAATTCTAATTTAATGAGTTTTTTGGCAATCAAATGTTGACAATCCTATAGGGGGGGGGTAAAATGTATAGAATAAAAAGCTAAAGCGTCGAAAATCAGTCGAGAAAAGCAAAAACACGTCATTTCCTGCTTCAGACGACATGGCTGATGACTGCTTGAATTTTATATATAAATAAGGAAAGGATGTGTCTTGCATGGCGATCAATGGAATTTTTGGAAATACAATCAGCATGGCGTCAAAGGCCCTGGACTTTCTCTGGGAGAAAGAATCCGTCATTTCGGATAATCTGGCAAATGTGGAGACTCCCGGATATAAGTCGAAATATGTCACATTTGAAGAAGAGTTCAGAAGAAGGCTTGAGGGTGCGGATGGGGATGCACAGTCCATGGCGGGAGCCATAAACTCAAGCAGATACCGGGTACATACCTCGGAACAGGAATCGACGAGGGCGGATGGAAATAATGTCAATGCGGATGTGGAGATCATGGAACTGACAAGGACATCTCTTCAGTATCAGTATCTCCTCAAAAGTGTCAGCAGCGACGTCAGCCGTCTGAATACAGCGATTACAGGGCAGTAATTCTGAAGTGTGGGGCAGAAGAGAAAAAAGTCTAATATACTAAGGAGATGATAGTTATGGAGACGAATTTTATCACACCGATCCAGTTGTGGGGATCGATTGAAGGCATAAACACCGGTTCTGCAGCAGGTACAGCGGCTTCCGACGGGATGTTCCGCGGCATTTTTGAGAGCGCGGTTCAGGATGTGAGGGATACGGAGAGTAATCTGCAGACGCAGCAGTACCTCTTGGCGACCGGTCAGATCGATGATCCTCATTCTGTTCAGATTGCGGCGTCGGAGGCTCAGCTTTCGACCAGCATGCTCGTTCAGCTCAGGAACAAGGCGTTGGATTCGTACAACGAGCTGATGCGGATCAGTCTGTAATAAAGACAGAGGGAGAAGCATACAATGAAGCTGGATATAAAGAAAAAACTGGAAGAATTAAAAGAATTTATAGGGCGGCTCGATAAGCGGGTGAAGATTATCAGCGTGGTCGTTGCAGTTCTCATCATTGTGGGAGCTGTGACGACGGCAGTAGTTCTCAACCAACGGAATTACGTGCCGCTTTTTTCTGAGCTTTCACAGGATGAGGCAAATGAAATCGTGACAAAGCTGCAAGATGACGGCACAGACTACCGGTATGACGGGAACGGCACGATCATGGTGGATGAGTCCCAGGCGGATGCCATTCGCGCGGAGCTGGTCTATGAGGGGTATCCCAGCAGCGGCTTTACATACGATATCTTTACAGAGAATGCCGGGGGCATGGCGACGGATTCCGAGCAGCAGACGTATAAGCTCTATGAGCTCCAGAACAGGATTGGGGCGACAATAGGGCTCTTTGACGGGGTGAGTGACGCCAAGGTGACGATTGCTCTCGGGGATGAACAGAGATACGTGCTGGAAGATACGGATTCGACCGGGACGTCGGGAGCAAGTGCGTCAGTTGTTGTCACGATGCAGAGAGGGGCGGAGTTAAGCGCCAAACAGGCGGAGGCGATCCAGCGCCTGGTGGCGCGCAGCGTGCCGAATATGAGCATGGAGAATGTATCGGTCTTCGACCAGAATGGGATCGAGCTGTCAGCGTCATCGGACGAGACCTCTTCGTCAGGCACTACAGAGGCGGAACTCTCCAGGATTGTGGAGCAGAAGATTGAGCAGAAGATTGTAAATCTCCTCGTACCGTTCTATGGAGAGGGCAATGTGCGCGTGGCTGCAAACGGAAGCATCAATATGGACCGCATTGTCCGCGAGACAACGACATATACTACACCAGACAAGATCGATGAGAACGACAAGACCGGGATCATCTCCCACGAGGAAGGGTCTACGGATGAAGGGACCGGCACAGGCACTGCTGCAGGAGTAGCAGGGACGGAAGAGAACGCTGATATTGCAGAATACAATCAGCAGGACGGAAATACGGAGAACACCTACAACAGTGAAACATACAGCAGAGATTATCTGGTCAACCAGGTGAAGGAACAGACGGAGATCGACCCGGGAGTCATGGACGACCTGACGGTATCCGTCTCCATAAACGGAACAAACTTTGGCAATCTGGATTACGATGAAGTGCGGCAGCTTGTCGCGAATGCAGCGGGGATCCCCCTGGATGAGATTGACCAGAAGATCACAGCGGTAGCTGCGCCGTTCTACACAGATGATACGGCGGCAGATATCGAAACAGCGGCCCAGAATATCATACAGCAGTACGGCTGGCTTATGGCGATTATCGGCGGAGCGCTCCTGCTTCTCCTGCTGATTGTGTTCCTGGTCATCCGCAGGATCAGAAAACGCAGGGCGTTAAGAGAGGAGATGCTGGCGGCAGAGTCGACTGCGACGGAGATCATCCCGGATCTGTCGAAGGAGAAGGAAGATCTCGAGATTCTGAGCATGCAGAACGAGCGGAGCAGAGAACTCAGGGAGAATATCAGGGACTTTGCAGACAGCAACCCGGAGATCTCCGCTCAGATGCTGAGATCATGGCTGAATGGAGGGGAAGAAGATGTCGCAGACGCAAAGTAGTACCAATACTCTGACTCCTGAACAGAAGGCTGCCACTGTCGTTGTGGCCCTGGGAGCAGACAAGGCCTCCAAGATATATAAGTATCTGAATGCCGACGAGGTGGAGAAGCTGACGCTTGAGGTGGCGAAGCTGGGGCACATTGAAGCGGCGCGGACAGAGGAGGTCCTGGACGATTTTTACAAAACCTGCCTGACGCGGAAAGTCGTCACGGACGGCGGTATGGAGTACGCGAGGACCGTGCTTGAGAAAGCATATGGAGAATCCACGGCGCGCGAGCTGCTCCAGAAGGTTGCGAAATTCCTCAAGAACAGATCCTTTGAGTTCCTGCAGAAGATGGACAGCAAGAACCTCTTCGCAGTGCTTCAGTACGAGAGACCTCAGACCATTGCGATGGTTCTGTCCTATTCGGATTCGCAGCAGGCGGCTGAAGTGATCACGGAACTGCCGGAGAATAAGAGAATCAAGGTGGTAGAGTCAATCGCCAGGATGGAGAGCGCTTCCCCGGAGGCGATCAAGATTGTGGAGAAACAGCTCAGGAACAAGTTCAACAGTATCCTTACCACAGACTTCACCACAATCGGCGGCGTGGATTATATCGCCGATGTCATGAATAATATGGACCGCTCAAACGAGAAGTATATCTTCGACGAGATGAGCAAGACCGAGCCGGAACTGGCGGATACGATCCGAAAGAAGATGTTCGTGTTCGAGGATATCGCTACGATGGACAACCGCTCGATCCAGAGGTTCATAAGAGAATGCGATATGAAGGATATCGTTTACGCGCTCAAGGGAGCAGACGAGTCGATCGCTTCCCTGTTTTATGCAAATATGTCCACGCGTATGGCTGACACGATCCGTTCAGATCTTGAAATTACCGTTAATGTCCGCCTCAGAGACGTGGAAGAAGCACAACAGCGCATTGTCAATCTGATCCGCCGCCTGGATGAGGAAGGCGAGCTTGTGATCAGCAAAGGCGGAAAGGATGAGATCATTGTCTAGGATTGTACATGGCCGTGAGGACAGCTCGTGGCAGGAAATCCCATACCCGGATCTGACGCTGAAAACCGAGGAGAAGCCTGTGGTCAAAATGAAGACCGAGGAAGAGCGGATCAGGGAAAAGAGCGAGAAGATGTTTCGCGAAAGTGTGGAAAAGGCGCAGACAGTCCTGAACCAGGCCCGCGTGGAAGCTCTCAAAATCAAGAAAGCGGCGTACGAAGAAGGATATGTAGACGGTATGGAAAAGGGCTGTGAAGACGGCAGGAAGAAGGCATATGAGGAACACAAAGAAGAACTCAAAGAAGAATGCCGCGATTTGCAGAAAAAGATAGAGGCATATGTCCTTGAGATGGAGCATGCAAAGGAGCGGGTGACGGAAGAATACCTCGATGACCTTAAGAATATTGCCCTTGCCATCGGAGAGAAGATTATACAGACAAGCCTTAAGTCCAGCGGAGACGTGGTGAAGAACATGATTCTTGCAGCGACGGACAAGCTGAAAAAGACTGCATGGGCAAAGATATATATTTCCGACGACCCGGAAGAGAAAGCCGTAGATATCCGGGGGGATGCAGAACTGATGCGGGAGCTGTCCAGAATTTCGGATAATGTAAAGATTATTGTGATGGAGGATGCGGCGCCCGGCACGTGTATCGTGGAGCTTCCTCAGGAAGTGATGGATATCAGCGTCGGCACCCAGATGGAAAATATCAAAGAGATACTGAATAATGCGCGCGTATAGCTTTAAGGAGGGATGGACATGTTCAGCGAAATACCGAAACTGATTCTTCAGTCCGAGACGATCAACCATATCGGGCGGATTGAGAACATAACGGGAATGTCCATGGAAGCCTCCGGCGGCGGCGCAAATATAGGAGATATTGTGATGATCTATGACGAGGAGCAGCACCGCCAGATCCAGGCTGAGGTGGTGGGGTTCCGGGAGGACAGAGTCCAGCTCATGGCTTATGAGAGTATGAGCGGGATCGGAACCAACAGCTTCGTCAGAAATACGAAAAAGCGCCTGAAGATCCCTGTGGGGGAGTTTTTGAGGGGACGCATCATAGATGCTCTCGGGCGCCCCATTGATGATAAAGGGAGTTTTACTTCTTCCCGATATTATTATGTGGAAAACCCCAGGATTAATCCCCTCAGGCGCCCGAGAATCTCAGAACCTCTGGGATTTGGGATAAAGGCGATCGACGGTCTTAATACGATCGGAAAAGGGCAGCGTATCGGGATTTTCGCCGGCAGTGGTGTCGGGAAGAGTACCCTGATGGGGATGATCGCACGGAATGTCCGCACAGACATTAACGTTATAGCACTTGTCGGAGAGCGAGGCAGAGAGGTCCTGGAGTTTGTCGAGAAGGATTTGGGACCGGAGGGAATGGCAAGGTCCATCCTGGTTGTGGCGACGTCTGACCAGCCTGCCATGCTGCGTATGAAGTGTCCTCTTGTGGCGACTACAATCGCAGAATACTTTAAAGACAGAGGAAAGGACGTACTCCTGATGATGGATTCGCTGACCCGCTTTGCCATGGCACAGAGGGAGATCGGGCTTGCCACGGGAGAGCCGCCCGTGGCAAGAGGGTATACTCCCTCAATTTATGCGGAGTTTCCAAAGCTGCTTGAGAGAAGCGGGAATTTTGAGAAGGGTTCCATTACCGGGGTCTACACAGTCCTGGTGGAAGGGGACGACACGAATGAGCCTGTGGCAGATACGGTCAGGGGTATACTGGACGGACATATCGTCCTTACCAGGAAACTGGCCAACTCGAACCACTTTCCTGCGATTGACATCAACGCCAGTATTTCAAGGCTTATGACCGAGATCGTGGGGGATGAGCATAAGGCGCTGGCCTCAGAGATGCGAGATATCCTCAGCCTGTACGCGCAGAATGAAGACCTGATTTCCATCGGGGCGTACAAGACAGGGACCAACCCCCGTCTTGACCATGCGATCGCACGCATACAGAAGATCAATGAATTTCTCATGCAGAAGACAGGTGAGTCGTTTACGATGGAGCAGACTGTACAGAAGATGAAAGAGATATTGAAATGACAGAATGATCTGATTAAGACAGGAGGAGCAGTCCTTGAAGAAGTTTCGCTTTACGTTGGAGCGTGTGCTCGACTATAAGGAGCAGGTGGAACAGAACCTGCGGAACGAGCATGGACAGGCTGTCCGGGAGGTAAAAGAGCAGGAACAGAAGATCGGAGAACTGGAAGTCGGCTTCCAGTCGTTCCGGGAACAGATAGAGGATGTGAAAAAGACAGAGATATCCTCTGCCAGGCTCCTTAGCTATTCCGGTTATCTGAGCACGCTGATCGGGAAGATCGCATCGGAAAAGGAAGAACTCGCAAGGCGCAAGAAGGAAGAAGAGCGCAGGCGCGAGCTGGTAATTGAGGCGAAGAAGGAGACCTCCTCGATCCAGATGCTCAAAGATAAGAAGAGAAGAGAATATGACGCCCTTGCCGCAAAAGAGCAGGAGCGGGAAGTGGAAGAATTTGTATCCAACCGTTCCATAGCAGGCAGGCAGGAACATAAGGAAGGGTAGTCCTGTTTTCCGCGGAAGACAGATTACCATAGATATCATACGGAAAAGGAGGTGAAGGAAAATGGAGATGATTATGCAGAACCTGATGATGCAGCAGCCGTCGGCGCCGCTTGCGGGAAAGGAAATGGCATCCGGCATGAAGGGCCAGCCGGCGGAGAATGGCAAGGATACCTTTGCCCAGATGATGGAGGCAGCCGGGGGAGAGGCCGGAAGCCAGATCGACGGCCCGGAGGAAAGCGACGGGTTGGTTCAGAGTCTGGCAGGGCAGTTCATGCAGAATATGCAGATGAATCCGCTGTTGAATGTTCTGCCCGCTGACCCGGCAGGACAGGCAGAGATGCCTGTGGCAGAGATACAGGTGGAAGGGAACATTCCCGGCATGGAGATGCAGAATATGCAGGTACAGGACGGCAGTGCTCAGACTTTAGAGAATCCTGTTGCCGGAAATATGGCATCCGCAGTCAATACGGATACCGCTCCAAAAGAGGGCACAGCGGCAGACCAGCCGGTTATCCGGGAGAACATCCAGGCGGCAGAGGGAAGCGCACGGCCCGTGACGGACGTGGGGAATGGCCAGCCGTCAGCAGCGCAAAAGGATATATCCCAGGGACAGTCCGGGATGCAGCAGGCATATGCAGGCATGGCGTCCGCTTCAGAGGGGAATCCGAAGACCGAAAGCGAGACACCTGCGGCGCCGGAACAGGCAAATGTTTCCCAGGTCCAGACGGCATCAGCTACGGCAGCATCCAGGTCAGGTGCACCGGTACAGCAGAATACGGCAGCGTCTGAGACACTGTACGTTAATGTGTCAGACCGGGCGGAGAACATCCAGAACCTGACGGAGCTGATCAAGAATGCGGTCGACTCTCAGGTAAAGGAACTGGAGATTCAGCTTGAGCCGGCGAATCTTGGAAAGATTACCGTGAAAGCGGTCTATGAAAGCGGCAAGGCGGCAGTTGTGATAAGCTGTACGAATCAGGCGGCTCTCGAGGCGCTTTCAGGGAAAGCGGCGGAGCTTGGAGGCCTTTTGCAGGAACGCATGGGCGGGCAGACAGAGATCATAGTGGACCAGCCGCAGCAGCAGTACTTAAACCAGGACGGACGGAACGGGAACCAGGAAAGCCGCGAAGAGCAGCACAGGCAGCAGAAGCAGGACGGCCGTCCGCAGACAGGAGATTTCCTGGAACAGCTTCGGCTGGGATTGATTTAACAGACAGAGCAGGAGGAAGAAAAAATGCCAGATATATCGGCACTGAACAACGTCAGCGCGCTGAATACTGTAAGCGCCCAGACGGCGGCACAGACTACCGCATCAACACAGGGCACCTCGTCAATACGGGACACTGCGCTGGTGGCGAATACAGAGAATGTGGTGAACACGAGCGCATATGACCTCACCATGTCGGACTTCTACAAACTTCTGGCCACCCAGATCCAGTATCAGGATGCGGACAACCCGATGGATACGGCAGAGATGATGAGCCAGCTTGTACAGAACCAGATGTCAACTGCCATCACAGCGATGTCAACGGCGGTTTCCGACCTCACGACAGTGAACCTTATGAATTATGCCAGCTCCATGATGGGCAAAGAGGTCACACTGGCGGAAATCGATGACAAGGGGATCTATACGGGAGAAGAGACAAAAGGTGTTGTCACGGGCGTGACGCTTGGCACGACGCCGACAGTAGTCGTAAACGGGAAAGAGTACAGCATCGTCCAGATCATGGGCGTAGGTGAAGTCCCGGAGAAGGAAGATACCCAGGATCCGGAAGAAGGCGGCACACAGGGATCTGAGCCGACAGAGGGGACAAAGACTGTATAAGGAAGATGAGGTGAACAGCACGTGCATCACACAGGGAAGATCACAAGCTCTCAGTCATTGCTGGTACAGCATGAACTCGGGCGCACCGGTAGAACTGCCGGGACGGAGTTTGCCGAGCGTCTCAAAGAAGCGGCCGCCCAGGCCGGGACACTGCAGTTTTCCCGCCACGCATCTCAGAGGATGGAACAGCGGGGGATAGAGCTGACCGGAGAGAATCTCAAAGAGCTTTCGCAGGCGGTTGAGAAGGCACGCCAGAAGGGTTCAAAGGAAACCGTAGTGATCGGAAGCCACGGTGCGTTCATCGTCAATGTGGCGAACAACGTAGTTGTGACGTCCATTACAGAGCAGGAAATGAAGCATAACATATTCACAAACATCGACAGCGCCGTCTTTATGTAAGCCGGACCTCAAGGAGGGGGCGAAGCCCGGAAGTGCGACTGACGGCCGGGCAGGAACAGCGCTGCGGAAAAGAAAAGGAGCAGAAACAATGATAAGATCAATGCAGTCGGCAATTGCCGGATTGAAATCACATCAGACGAAGATGGATGTTATCGGTAACAATATCGCGAACGTCAATACATGGGGATATAAGTCAAAGAGCGCTAACTTCGCGGACGCCATGTACCAGAACTACATCACCGGAGGGGCTGGAAACAATACCCTGGGCAATCTCGGAGGCATCAATGCTTCCCAGGTCGGATACGGGGCGAACGTAAGCTCCATTACATCAAACTCGGAGACCGGTACACAGTCCTATACCGGAAGAGCGTTTGACTGTATGATCGACGGCCCGTCATACTTCATCGTGGGACCGTTTCCGGAGAATGGCGAGGTAGACCCGGATGCCCTCGTGGGCAGCGGCCTGAGCCTCTCCCGCGTGGGAGTCTTCAACATGGACAGCAACGGCTATCTTGTGGACGATCAGGGAAATTACGTGTACGGATATGTGACCGGTACTGGAGACGGGAACGGAAACATCACCGTAGACACAACAACAACCCTGCAGCCTATCAAACTGAATGTAGGAATTGAGGATAATCCCGCCGGCGGACAGGTAGATATAGTCTACAGTTCCATCAAGATCGGAACGGACGGCATCATCACCGTTGTGGACAAGGAGTCGAACCAGGCATATGTCGTCGGGCAGATCGCGCTGGCCACAGTCGAGAATGTGGGCGGCCTGGTACAGGACAGCGGCTATCTCTATGAGATCGGAGACAATGCCGGGCAGGTCGACGTCGGCGTCCAGACAGCAGCCACAGGGCGCGTGCTCAGCGGCTACCTGGAGATGTCAAACGTAGACCTCGCCACAGAGATGTCCTACATGATCACCACCCAGAGAGGATATCAGGCAAACACAAGAATGATCACAGTATCGGACCAGATGCTCGAAGAGCTTGTAAACATGAAACGCTGATACGCAGCCGCATGGTCCACGTGATCATACATAGTCTGTCATACCGCACAGGTCTGCGGGGCAGGAAACGCCCCGCAGACAGAAAAAGGAGAACCATATTATGGTAAAGTTTACGAAGCTTAACGGAGAAACAATACTGATCAATCCTTTCCAGATCGAGTATGTAGAGCTGATCCCCGAGTCAAAGATTATCATGATGAACGGGCATTTCCATATCGTGAAGGAAAATGACGATGAAATCATAAGGAAGATCACTGAATATAGAACAGAAATCTGCCGGAAGGCGGATTCGGAGGTATAGCTATGGACATTACAAGTATTATTGGCATAATAGCGGGATTCGCTTTCACCATTTATGGAATTCTAGGAAGCGGAAGCATCTGGAACTTTTACGATGCTCCCAGTATACTGATCGTAATAGGAGGAACGATCAGTGCGATCGTTGCCAGCTTCCCGCTCAGTATTCTGAAAAATGTAGGAAAGCATATGGTCATCATATGCAGCTCAAAAAGGTTCCAGCCTGAACCTGTCATCGAAATCCTGGCGGATTTCGCTCAGGTGGCAAGAAAGGACGGACTCCTTGCGCTTGAGGGAAGAGTTGCGGAAGTAGATGACCCGTTCCTGAAAAAGAGTGTCATGTATGTCGTGGATGCCATGGATCCTGACAAAATCCGCAGCACGCTTGAGCAGGACATTGACAACATGTCCCAGCGCCACTCAGAGCAGGCGGACATGTACATCCGAGGCTCAGCATATGCCCCGGCGTTCGGTATGATCGGAACGCTGATCGGCCTGATCAACATGCTCAAGGACATGGACCTCTCGTCAGGAGCGTCAGAAAGTCTTGGCGCCAACATGTCAGTAGCACTTGTAACAACATTCTATGGATGTGTACTTGCCAATCTGGTATTTCATCCCATCTCCTCGAAACTCGCATTGCGGGATGATGAGGAAAGACTGTACAAAGAGATCATTGTGGAGGGCGTACTCGCTATTCAGGAGGGCGATAACCCGAAGGTTCTGAAAGAAAGACTTGCCTCCACGCTTGCCCAGAAACGTCAGCTCCAGGTAACGGAGGGCGAGGGCGATGGCGGCTCAGGCAAGCAGAAAGCAAAGAGAGGCAGAAAGAAAAAATAGAGGAGGAAGGATATGAAAAAACCGAAAAGCAAAGCTTCGGGTGGTTCATGGATGGACACATATGGAGATATGGTCACCCTTCTTCTCTGTTTCTTCGTCCTTCTCTATGCGATCTCTTCGGTGGATCAGTCCAAGTGGCAGAATTTTGTTGCCAGTGTGAACCCGGAAGCTGCGCAGCAGCTAGAAGAGATGAGAAGTGCGGAAGCTGCAGAAGCACAGGCGGAAGAGGATGCACTTCAGCAGATGTATGAGAGCCTCACCAGCGAATTTCAGTCTATGGGACTGGACGCCAATGTGGATGTAGTCAGGGGAGACGGCTACAATTTCATCTCTTTTAGCGATGAAATTTTCTTTGAAGGAAACAGCTATGCAGTAACTGATAACGGACAACTGGTACTGGATGGTTTTGCAAGGGCGATTGCCCCTGCCGCAGACGAGATTCATGAGATCCAGATACTGGGGCACACGACGGAAATTCCGAGCCGGTTCAATGTAGTGGAGGACCGGATGCTTTCCGCAGAGCGTGCCGCGCAGGTAACCGCCTATATTCAGTCCAAAGATATCGTCGATCCGGCAAGGATGTTAAGTATCGGATATGGTCAGTTCCGCCCGATTGCGGACATCAATACGGAAGAAGGACGGAGCAGGAACCGGCGTGTGGAGATCCTTATCACAAGTGATGACGCCGTGTTGAAAAGCCTGACAGAGTACTATGCGGAAGTTTATGGGGAGGATGTGGCAGCAATGCAGCCTGACGCAGATTCTCTGAACAATACCGCAGCCGCTCCGGCTGAAGGAGACGGTGGAGCATGAGAGGGCAGAAAGGCTGCCCTGCACGCGCGGAAAGGAATACGGCGCAGCAGTCTGTAGATTAGGAGGAGAGACATGGCAGAAGTACTGTCCCAGAGTCAGATCGATGCTCTGATGAAAGAAATGCGAAGCGGCGGAAAGAAAAAGGAAGAAAAAAATCCTGCCGCAGAAGAAAAGAAATATCGGAAATATGATTTTAACAGTCCGAAGAAGATAACAAAAGACAAGATCAAGCTGCTCAAAGGGATCTATGACAATTATTCACGGATTGCCTCCTCCCGTCTGAACGGGATACTGAGAGTAGGGTGCGAACTGACGGTTCTCACCGTAGAGGAACAGAGATTCTATGAATTCAGCAATGTGCTCAGTGATAACGATATCTTTATCACTCAGAAGCTTAAGCTTCCGAACCAGACCAGCCAGCCGCCTATTCTGATGCACATTAATCAGGCGCCGATCCTGAGTATGATCGACAGGCTCCTCGGCGGGGACGGCTCAGACCTGGAAGGTGTGGACAGCAATTACAGCTATACGGATATCGAGATCGAGCTGTACCGAAAGATTATGGGATATTTTCTTGATTTCAATCTGGATGCATGGGCGAATTACATCCATATTGAGACCGACAATGCATACGTGGAGGAGAACCCGAGCCTGTTTCAGGAGATCAGCCTGGATGAGACGATCGCCATTATCATGCTCGATGTCGTCACGGGAGTCACAGAGGGACGGATCACAGTCTGCATCCCGAGAACGCTCCTTACCGAGCTGTTCAGCATTATAGATTCCAGGAAGCACACCATAGATCCCAGTGGTTCTGACCTGACAGACAGCAAAGCGATTATCATGTCAAAGATCAAGAGTTCTGCGCTCACGGTACAGGCCGATATGGGAAGAGTAGATGTCTCTGTCAGGGATATCCGGGATCTTCAGGTGGGCGATATCATAGATCTCGAGAAACCGAAGGATTCGGAAGTATTCTTGAGAATCGGAGGAGAGCCGTGGCTGAAAGGAAGGCTTGGCACTTTCAAGAAGAACAGTGCCGTGCTGATAAGCGGGCGGTCTGAGGAAGAAAAAGAGACAGGCCATGAGATAGAAGAAAAAGAAAAAATGGAAGAGCCAGCACTGGCAGAATAAATCTGCTGTGTATATAAAAATCCAATGAATGAAGAAAGTGAGAGGAACAGAAAAATGGCAAAAATATTAATCGTGGATGATGCGGCATTTATGAGGATGATGGTAAAGGATGCTCTGAAAAAAGGCGGATACGAGGATGTAGTGGAAGCAGTAGACGGCGCTGACGCTGTTGAGAAATACAAAGAACTCCATCCAGACCTTGTGATCATGGATATCACAATGCCGAACATGGACGGGCTTGAGGCATTAAAAGCGATCAAAGAGGAAAATCCTGATTCTCAGGTGGTCATGTGTTCCGCAATGGGACAGGAAAGCATGGTAATCGAGGCGATCAAATCAGGGGCAAAGGACTTTATCGTGAAACCTTTCAAACCGGAGAGGATTCTGAGTACGGTCTCAAACATTATCGGATAGAGGAGGTAGCCCTATGTCATTTTTAAGTACACTGAACATAAGCGGCAGCGGAATGACTGCACAGCGCCTCCGTCTGGATGTTGTCTCTGACAATATTGCGAATCTTGAGACTACGCGTACAGAAGACGGCGGTCCCTATCGGAGGAAAATGGTGGTCCTTGAGGCAAAGGAACCTTCCTTCCGGGAAATACTGGACGGGGTGAGAGCGGGACAGGCGCAGAATACAGCGGGTGACGGGGTGAGAGCCGTTGCTATTATAGAGGATCAGACAGAGCTGAAGCCTGTATATGACCCGACGCATCCCGATGCGGATGAAGACGGCTATGTGATGATGCCGAACATTGATCTGGTGAAGGAGACAGCGGACGCTATGGCGGCCTCTCATGCATATCAGGCGAATATTACGGCATTTAACACCACGAAGCAGATGGCGCAGAGCGCCCTTGAGGTCGGCCGATAATAAGCAGGTAGGGAGAGATAGTGATGAATGAAAAAAAATTAAGCACGATGGAAATTGACGCCATAGGCGAAATACTGAATATCAGTCTCGGGGCTTCCGCAACTGCGGTTTCATCCATGCTGGACGCCCGGGTAGACATCACCACACCGGTTGTCCGTGTGGTGAAGAAGGAGGATTTTTCCTTTAGCAGCCTCAAACCCGCTATTGGCGTGGAAATTTCCTATATAGAAGGCCTCTCGGGCAAAAACGTTATGCTGCTGAAGCGGAGCGATGTCAAAGTCATAGTGGAAATGCTGATGGGGGTATCTTTCACAGATGAAGAGTTTGAACTCAATGAGATGAACATCAGCGCTATCAGCGAGGTCATGAATCAGATGATGGGTGCGTCCGCTACCGCTTTGTCAGAGCTGTTCGGGCGTGCGGTCAATATCTCAACTCCCCATTCCTTTGAGGTGTCGGGGGAAGAAGATTTTAAAGAGAAATATTTTACGACGGAAGATCCTATGGTGGTAATTGGATTCTCGCTGAGCATCGACGATAAGATGAAGAGCGAGTTCCTGAATCTGATGAGCATTGAGCTGGCGAGAGAGCTTGTGTCCGGTTTCTTTACGGACGGACTGCCGGACGCAGAGCCTCCGAAGAAAGAAGAGCAGCCGTCCCAGCCGTCGGCACAGAGCGTGCCTGAGCAGCCGCAGGCGGCTCCGTCTGTACAGGAAGCACCAGCAGCCCAGGCGGCAGCACCAGCGGCCCAGGCGGCAGCACCGGCAGCACAGGAAACTCCACCGGTTCAGGTGGCAGTCCAGGCCGGGCAGGCAGTTCCGCCGGTCCAGGCCCAAGCCACACCGCAGCCGGGAACTCCAGCGCAGGCAGGGGCCCAGGTGCCCGCGGGTACGATCGAGCAGATGATGCAGACGATGATGCAGATGCAGCAGACGATGATGCAGATGCAGAACAGCCGGGAGGAAAGAAGGATACCGGTGAGAAAAGCGCCGGCCCCGGCTCTTCGCAGCGAAGAGTCAGAGGTCGACCCGGATGCAAACCTGGATCTGCTCATGGGAGTCCCGCTGGAATTGTCCGTAGAGATCGGACGGACCAAAAAGCTTGTAAGGGATATCCTGGAGCTGAACAAGGGATCTCTTGTTGTGCTTGACACGATTGCAGGAGAGCCGGTAGACCTTTACGTCAATGGGGAATGCATTGCAAAGGGAGATGTCGTAGTTGTGGACGACAACTTCGGAATCCGTATCACAGAGATCCTTCAGGAAGATGCAGCAACAGAGGAGTAATGTCAGATGTTGGAAGGAATAATCACCGGCATGGGGACGCTGCTGATCGTAGTCGCCGTGCTTTTCGCAGCATGGTGGGTGACGCGTAAAATTGCGGGCAGCGCACAGTTTGGCAGCCGGTCACGCTATATGAAGATCATAGACAGGATGCCCATTGCCCAGGATCGGTTTCTCGTTCTTGTCCAGCTTGGGGAGCGGGTATATCTTGTGGGAGTCGCATCTTCCGAGATCACGCTTCTTGCGGATATAGAGGGAGAACCGGTCCCCCTTCAGGATTCAGACCAGGCAGTGCCAGTTCCGACAGATTTTCGGGAGCTGATGAAGAAGATAGGGAGGAAGAACAATGGACGGTAATTCCCTGATCAACATAAACGGGAACGGGGTCCCCACACTGGATATCATGATTTTGATGACGGTTCTCATGCTTCTCCCATCCATTCTGATCATGATGACGTCCTTTAGCCGAATCCTGATCATCCTCTCTTTTACGAGGAATGCGCTGGGGATCCAGCAGACGCCGCCCAACATGGTGCTGGTGGGGATTTCCCTGTTCCTGACGCTGTTCATTATGAGGCCGGTGCTCAGCGATATCAATGATACTGCCTATCAGCCCTATGTACAGGGAGAGATAACCCAGGAGGAGGCGCTGGATGCCGCTTCCATACCTATGAAGGACTTTATGCTGCGCCAGACAGAAGTGGATACGCTGGATATGTTCATGGATTTTGCGGGACTGGAACCCACAGAGGATGTGCAGGACATCCCCATGACGGTTGTGATCCCGTCCTTTATGACAAGTGAGCTGGAGCGGGGCTTTATGGCAGGATTCCTTATATTTATTCCCTTCCTGCTGATCGATGTTATTGTGGCAAGCGTGCTGATGTCGATGGGTATGATCATGCTTCCTCCGGCAACAATATCGCTGCCCTTTAAGCTGCTTCTTTTTGTAACGGTAAACGGATGGGAACTCCTGTTTGCAGCCCTCGTACAGGGATTTAATTATTAGCGCGGGTGTGTCCCGGGGATGAAGAAAGGAGAATGCTGTTATGATGACTTCCGGGGAAATCAACGACTTGATGTATGAAGTGTTTATCCTGACTGTACAGCTCGGAGGGCCGGTGCTGATCGTCAGCATGGTGGTCGGCGTGGTGATTTCTATCCTTCAGGCAGCAACGCAGATCCATGAGCAGACGCTTACATTTGTTCCGAAGCTTGTCGTGGTCGGATGTATCCTCATCATGACGGGCGGCTCAATGATGGAGAGGCTGCAGGATCTGACCATACAGGTCTTCCGGCTGATCGCAGGATAGGAGGAGAAGAATGCTGATCGCAGGTACTCCTGAATTTATGCTGTTCTGCCTGATCCTTATGCGGATGTCAGGCTTTATCATGCTCAATCCGGTCCTGGGACGGAGGAATGCTCCGGCTATGTTCCGAACCGGACTTGCCCTTGTCCTTACCCTGGTCATTTACCAGGCAGAGAGTGCGGCAGGTACAGAAGTCCCGGAAGTATACAGCCCGGTGGCGTTCGGAATGATGCTTCTTCTGGAGTTCGGACTTGGATATCTGCTGGGATTTGTTGTTGTACTGTTTGACTTTGTCATGACGCATGCAGGTTCTGTCATTGATTTTCAAATGGGACTGTCTATGGCGATGGTATATGATCCCCAGAACGGGGTGCAGATCGCCCTTACGGGACAGATCCTGGAGATCTACTTTATCCTGCTTTTTTTTGCGGTCGACGGACATCTGGCTCTGATCCGGATACTCCTGACATCGTCCCAGGCTGTCCCTTACGGAGCCGTGGTAATCGGCCAGCTCCAGGCGAATGCACTTGTCACCCTCTTCACCGAGTGCGTGGTGCTTGCCATGAAGCTTGCATTTCCCGTCATTGCCATCGAATTTCTCGTAGAAATCTCGATTGCGCTCCTGACAAAGATTATCCCGCAGATCAATCTCTTTGTCATGAACATTGACTTAAAGGTAATAGTCGGGCTTCTTTCCATGCTCTTCCTGATATCCCCTATCGGAAACTACCTCAGCAGCATGGTGCAGGAGATGATCGCCGAGATTCAGGAGATGCTTCGCCTGATGGCAGGATAAAAAGTGGCAAGGCACAGGCATACACCGAAGAAGCTGTGAATGAAGGAGTGTGATGGAGAATGGCGGACAGTTCCAAAACAGAAAAAGCCACCCCGAAAAAGCGGCGTGACGCACGGAAAGAGGGTAATATATTCTTCAGCTCTGACGTCGTTATGATCGTGGGTCTGGCAGGCACATTCTATGCGTTTAAGGTTCTGTTCCCGGGCATGTATGAAGCCGTAGGGCAGTTCACGAGACAGCTGATCGTTATGGGAGGCGGGCTGGAGGACGCCTCGGGACAGCACCTGGAAGCGGTGGTGGAGGACTTTATCAGTGTGTTCCTGCGCACAGCCTTCCCGATCATGCTCATCAGTATGGCGCTTGCCATTCTGGCAACAGGGGTACAGACAAGATTCCTTTTTACAGCAAAAAAGTTCTCGCCTAAGCTGCAGAATATCAGCCCTCTCCAGGGGATCAAGAAACTGTTCTCCCTGAAAAATGTCATTGAACTGTTGAAAAACATTATCAAAATCATCATCCTGACCATCATTCTGTACACGATACTGAAGGATGACTTCATAGCGGTTGTGCGGACGATGGATATGGGAATCACCAGGTCGTCGGTCTATATGCTCAACCTTGCCATGGACCTTGTGGTCAACGTGGCGCTTGTCTTTGCCGTGATCGCCGTGGCGGATTATTTTTACCAGAGGTGGGAATATGAGCGCCAGCTTCGGATGTCTAAGGAAGAGATAAAAGAAGAGGTGAAGCAGACGGAAGGAAATCCGGAGATCAAGGGCAGGATCCGCAATGTGCAAAGACAGATGGCGAGAGCCAGGATGATGCAGGCTGTTCCGTCTGCGGACGTCATCATCAGAAACCCGACCCACTTTGCCGTAGCGCTTAAATATGATATGGAGAAAAATGCCGCACCCGTCGTGGTGGCAAAAGGCCAGGATGAGCTTGCCCTCCGTATTGTGAAGGTCGGCGAGGAAAACGGAGTGGCGGTGATCGAGAACAAGCAGCTTGCGCGCGGCCTGTATGCCTCGTCTGAAGTGGATCAGGAAATACCGAGAGAGTACTACAGTGTAGTCGCTGAGATTCTCGTGAAAGTGTACAGGCTGAAGAAAAAATTGGAGTAGACAAAACAGATTATGAAGAGATTACTGAATAATGCGGTGTCACTTTTCGTGATAACGATCGTGCTGCTGCTTATCATTCCATTGAGTCCGGTGCTTCTGGACGTCATGATCATCCTAAATATATCCATTTCAATGGTCATCCTTCTGATCAGCATGAACATCAAGTCGCCGCTGGAATTTTCCATTTTTCCGTCGCTGCTTCTGATTACTACGCTGTTCAGGCTTGGAATCAATGTGTCTTCCACCAGGAATATCCTGACGAACCAGGGAGAGGCCGGAGCGGTGATCCGTGCGTTCGGAGATTTCGTCCTGCAGGGCAACCCGGTCGTAGGTTTCATTATCTTTATCATCATACTCCTCGTGCAGTTCATCGTCATCACCAAGGGAGCCGAGCGTGTGGCAGAGGTTGCCGCAAGGTTTACGCTTGATGCGATGCCCGGAAAACAGATGGCTGTTGATGCGGATTTAAGTTCAGGGCTGATTACAGAGGACCAGGCGAGAAAGCGTCGTTCCGATATCCAGAGAGAAGCCGATTTTTACGGGGCTATGGACGGTGCGACAAAGATCGTCAAGGGAGATGCGATTATGTCGCTTCTCATCGCATTGGTCAACCTCGTGGGAGGTTCCGCGATCGGAATGCTCCAGAACGGGATGGGATTTACAGAAGTGCTTTCCGTATACTCCATCGCGACCATCGGTGACGGGCTGGTCTCCCAGATTCCGGCGCTTCTGATCTCGACTGCCACCGGTATGATCGTCACACGTTCGGTTTCCGAGGGAAGCATGAACGAGGATGTGTCCCATCAGTTCCTTGCGCAGCCCCGTGCGATCATGACGGCAGGCCTGGTCCTGCTTGTCCTCCTGTTCGTGCCTGGCATGCCCAAGCCCCAGCTTCTCATTCTCGGCGTGGGCCTCATGATTGTGGGATACCGCCTGTCGCAGAAAATGCAGGATATGGCGGAGCAGGCGGAGGAACAAAAGCCGCAGGCTGCCCCGGAGGAGGAAACGACTCCCGAGGAATACTACAGGGATATCAGCAATGTGTATTCCCTGATCGGGGTGGAACCGGTGGAGATGGAATTTGGCTACAGCCTGATCCCGCTGGTGGATGAGGCGAGCGGAGGCAAGATGATGAACCGTATCGTGATCTTCCGCCGCCAGTATGCGCAGGAGATGGGGCTCGTTATTCCGTCGATCCGCCTCAGGGACAGTTCGGCTCTCAACACGAACCAGTACCGGATCAAGATCAGGGGCGAGGAGGTGGCAAGAGGGGAGATCCTGGTGGATTACTACCTTGCGCTTGAGCCGTCGAATCCGTCCGGCGTGATAGACGGCATTGAGACCATTGAACCGGCGTATGGCATCCCGAGCAGATGGATACTTCCCGAGAACAAAGAGATGGCAGAAATTTACGGATATACTGTAATCGACCCCCTCTCCGTCATGGTCACACATCTTTCTGAGACAATCCGGAGACACGCGTCTGAGCTGCTGAGCAGACAGGAGACTGTACAGCTTGCGGAGAACCTGAAGAAGACGGCTCCGGAGCTTGCGGAGGAAAGCATCCCGCAGGTAGTCTCCTACAGCCTTCTGCAGAAGATCCTGGTCAGCCTGCTCCAGGAAGATATCCCGATCAAGGATCTGGAGACTATTGTGGAGACTGCGTCAGACTGTGTGGCAGCGGGGACAGACTTCCACAATACGGTTGAGAATGTCAGAACAGCCTTAAAGAGGACGATCACCAGAAAATTCTGCCAGGAAGGACAGATGAGTGTCATCACATTGGACGCCGACCTGGAGCGGATGATGGTGGAGAACCTGGTCAAAGGGGAGTCTGGAGTGCAGATTTCCCTGAATCCCGATACCGTACAGAATATGATTACCCAGCTCGGGACGGAGATGAAGAAGTTCCAGGATCTCTCCAGGGATCCGGTGCTGCTGACCAGCCAGGTGCTCCGCTTCTATGTGCGCCAGCTCCTGGAGCCGGTATACCCTGATCTGAATGTGCTGGCATTCCAGGAAGTGACGAACAACATCCAGATCCAGGTAGTCGGCAACATCACCCCGTAAGAATACCGGGGCGGAGGAAGCAGAGGAGGAGAGATGAGCCACAGCACAGAATCATACGAAAATATGACAAACGAAGAGCTTCTCGAAGCGTACAGCCGTACCAGAAGCCTGGAAATGAAGCAGGAACTGGTTCTCCGGTATGTGTATGTAGTGCGGACGATCGCCCTGCAGATGCGGGACATTTATCTGGGGTTCACTCAGGTCGAGGATATTATCCAGGAAGGAGTGATTACACTGATGAATCTTCTGGACAAATACGACAGTACGAAAAATGCTAAGTTTGAAACTTATCTTTCGCGCAGGATGCGAGGCCTGATTATAGACATTGCACGGAAACAGGAATGGGGGTCCCGCAACGTGCGCAAGAACATGAGGGAGATTGAGAATGCCGTGGCAGAATTGACGGTTAAGACCGGGAAGACTCCTGATTCCAGAGCGGTAGCGCAGCATCTCGGGATTCCCTATGAAAAGTATCAGGAAATCATTGGCAAGAACAACCTACTCTCCATAGCTTCCCTGGATACGATACTGGAAGAGGCGCAGGAAAAAAAGAGGGCGGCGCAGGTTCCGTCAGCAGAGGAGCGACAGCAGCCGGAGGAATCATATCTGCGCAAGGAACTCTCCGAAGTTCTTGAGAAAGGAATTGACAGCCTCAAGGAGAAAGAGAAGATTATTATTTCCCTCTATTATGTCGAAGAATTAAATATGAGGGAGATTGCCCGGGTGCTGGAGGTCAGTGAGCCCCGTGTCTCACAGCTCCATGCCGGAGCAATCAAGAAATTGAAAGAATATATTGAACGGGAATTTGAGATGACTCCCGGTCAAAAGAAAGGATGAGTGAAAATGTTTCAGGGATTTTATACACTTACATCCGGCGTACTTACACAGAACCGGAACCTCAATGTGATCAGCAACAATATGTCTAATGCCATCACCCCCGGCTTTAAGTCGGACAGGTTCGTTATCTCAGACTTCTATAATGAGATGATGATCCGCACAGGCAATAAGAACAAGTCTGACACCACGCGCATTGGCTCCATGTCGCTGATCGCAGGAGGAGACGAGACCGTGACCGACTATACCCAGGGAGTCTTAAGCGTATCCACCAGCACGCTGGATTTCTCAATCACCGGAAACGGATTCTTCTCCATCCAGACTGACAATGGCACGGTCTATACAAGAAACGGGAATTTCTCCCTGGATAATGACGGGTATCTCTGCCTGCCGGGAGTGGGCAGGGTTCTTGGCACCGGCGGGGAGATCTATCTGGGAACGGACAGGATCACAGCCGACAGCCAGGGGCGCCTCTATAATGAGCAGACAGGAGCCCAGCTCGGTCAGCTCATGGTTGTAGATTTTGCCGATTATGCCCAGCTCAACAAAGAGAACGGCAACGTGTTTACCACGAATGCCAACGCCGTGGCAGCAGATGTGGACATCCGGTGGAAAACACTGGAAAATTCCAATGCTGATCCCATCGACCAGATGACGAGGATGATGGCAAGTCAGAGAGCTCTCCAGAGTTCTGCCCAGATCCTCACGATCTACGATGAGCTCATCAGCCAGATGAGAACGATGGGACCGGCAAGCTGATAACGGCAGAAATGCCATCTGCATGAAGGAAGAGAAAAGGAGGAAAATACTGTGGACACTTCATTTTATACGGCGGTGCGGGGAACCATGACACAGCAGACACACATGGATATCCTCTCCAATAACATAGCCAACCTGAACACGAACGGGTACAGGACAAAGAACGCTTCGTTCCTTGACCTGATGTATTACAATATTCGTGGGACGGAGGATCAGATGGGAGATCTCCGTGCGGGGACAGGGACAGTCGTGGAACGGACCGAATCAGATTTCACGAACGGCGTCCTGATACAGACGGGCGGCGCGTACGACTATGCGATCCAGGGAAACGGATTCTTCATGCTCCGCAACCCTCAGGATAACACTGTAGAGTATACGCGGGACGGAAGCTTTGCGCTCTCGCAGAGAGCCGACGGGTTCTACCTCGTGGACGCGGAAGGGTGGCTGGTGCTGGATGCACAGCAGAACCCGATCCGGTACGACGGCGGTGAACTGGGCGCCAATCCGGCGATTTTTGATTTCGTCACGACGAACGGTATGCTGAGCACCGGGAGCAACAGGTTTATTCCTGTAGAGAAGAACGGGGCGCCATTCCTGGCAGGAGCCGAATCAAGGCTTGTGACCGGGGCGCTGGAAAGCTCCAATACGGATCTGGCTCAGGAGATGTCAAAGGTAATCATATCCCAACGGGCGTACTCCTATATGCTCAAGATGATACAGACATCCGATGAAGTGGAACAGACGATCAACGGACTAAGAAGATGACATAAGAGAGGGCATTGAGATGAAAATTCAAAGGTACGAAGATATGGGGGCAATGGAGCTGGACATTATCCGCGAGATCGCCAGCATCGGGACCGGATATGCTGCCACATCCCTGGCGAGTATGCTCGGCAGCGAAGTGAGGATGACGATACCAGAGATCAATCTTCTCGGGTACAGCGAGACGATCGATAAGATGGGGGATCCCGAGGAGTGCATCGCGGCAGTCCTCACACAGATGTCCGGCGACGTCGAGGGAATCATGCTCTTCCTGCTCCGGCTGGACTTTATCAACGAGGTCTTAGGCAAGATGCTGGGAAAGACGGTCGACAGCTACGAAGAAATGACAGAGATGGAGATTTCTGTCCTGACAGAGCTGGGTAATATCATTATCTCATCCTATGCAAACGCAATCTCCCAACTGGCAGGGATACGAATTAAGCTCAGCGTGCCGGGGGTGTCGGTCAATATGTTAGGCGGCATACTGACAGTGCCTATGGCAGAGTTCGGATATGTCACGGACAAGCTGCTCCTGATTGACGGGCAGCTCCTGGTGAATCAGAAGAGACTCAACAGTACGCTTCTGATGCTGCCGGAGATGGAATCTCTTAATGTGCTGATGCAGAAACTGGGGGCAGTTTATGAGGGATGAAGTTAAGATCGGGATCGGCGATATGAAAGTGCTCAGGCAGCAGGGCACTCTCATTACATATGCGCTTGGCTCCTGCATCGGGATCACCCTGTATGACCCGGTGATCAAGCTGGGGGGGCTTCTGCATATCATGCTTCCCAAGGCGGGGGACCAGGGAGCGGCTACACCCTTTAAATTCGCCGATACCGGTATCCGGGAGATGATCCGCAAGATGGCGGCGTACGGAGGGGTGACGAGACGGTATGTATGTAAGATTGCCGGCGGAGCGCAGATGTTCCAGATGACAGGACCGATTGGGAATATCGGAGAGAGGAATATTGCCAGCGTGCGCCAGGAGCTGGCAGCGCAGCAGATACGGATACAGGGAGAAGACGTGGGCAAGAACTATGCGAGGACAATGCTGATGGATGTCAGCACCGGGACGGTCAGAGTCCGCACAATGGGACGGAATGAGATCATATTATAACAGCAGATAGAAAAAGGGAGGAAAGGAAATGGCAGAAACATCAATTTTACTGGAATCAGGCACAAATGAGATTGAGATCATGGAATTTACCATTTACGGAGAGCTTTACGGCATCAATGTAGCCAAGGTAAAAGAGATCATGATGTCGGCGAAGGTTAAGCCGATCCCACATTCAAATCCGGCAGTGGAAGGGATTTTCAAGCCGAGAGATATTATGCTGACAGTAGTGGACCTGCCCTACTATCTGAGTGGAAAGCCGACGGTCCCTGCAGAGAAGGATCTGTTTATCATTACCAATTTTAATAAGATGAATATTGCTTTCCGTGTGAACACAGTAGTCGGGATCAGGAGAATATCCTGGGCGGATATCCGCAAGCCGGACAAGACGCTTAACAGCGGACAGGAGGAAGGCATTGCAACAGGGATCGCACAGTGCGATGGGGAACTGATCACAATACTGGATTTTGAGAAGATCGTAGCGGAGATCGCCCCGGAGACAGGCATCCAGATCGACGAAGTGTCACAGGCGCCGGAGAATATAAGGAAGAACGAGCCGATCCTGTTTGCGGAGGACTCGCTCCTTCTTGCAAGAATGGTGGAAGAGTCCCTGCATAAAGCGGGATATACGAACATTACAAAATTCAATAACGGGCAGGAGGCATGGGACTATCTCAGCCAGATCCGCGACGATTCGGATCTGGACCAGAAAGTGTCTGTGATCATAACGGATATCGAGATGCCGGAGATGGATGGGCATCATCTGACAAAACTGATCAAGACAGACAGCAAATTACAGCATATCCCGGTCATTATCTTCTCCTCTCTCATCAACGAGCAGATGGAGGTAAAAGGAAAAGAGGTGGGAGCAGACGAGCAGCTCTCCAAGCCTGAGATCGGGCATCTTGTATCCATTATAGACGGACTGCTTGAAAGGAGGAAGAACGCATGAAACATTTTGTAGTCAGACGTGCGATAAAAGCCGCAGATGCGGACACAATATTGGGGTACGAACTTTTATTTGAGCAGGGCGGGGAGAGCCTGTACGGGGAAAAGGAGAATGCAGCGGCGGACACGATCGCAAGCTTTCTTATGAACAACAGCGGAAAGATCTTCAAAGACAAGAAGATATTCATGACCTTTACTCCGGCGCTTCTTCTGCGGAATACGCCAAAGATATTCCAGAAAGACAAGATCATTATCCAGATATCGGATAACCTGATCATCCACCCCCTTGCAATGTCGATCATAGACAAGTTCTATAAGGCGGGATATCGGTTTGCAATCAATGATTTCCAGTTCTCACCGAAGTATTTCAGCATGCTCGATTATGCCGAGTATGTGCGCCTCAGGATGAAAGAGTCGCTCACGCCGAAAGAGCAGACGTCGATCGAGAACATCATCAATATGGCACACGGCTTCGGGAAAAAGTGCATCATGACGGATGTGGACACGAAGGAAGAATATGAGAAAGCGCTCTCCCTGAAGGCGGACTATGTTGAGGGCAATTATATTGCAGAAACGCTGTATGTGAAGGAAGAGAAGGTCAGCTACATGCAGGGAAGCTTCTTCCAGCTCATTGTGGCTCTCTCTAAAGATGAGCCGGATGTGGCAGAGATCGAGGAGATCATAAGCCGTGACGCAGGACTGAGCTACTCCATTCTGAAGCTGGTCAACTCAGCTTATTACGCGCTTCGCCGCAGGACAGCCTCCATACAGCAGGCTGTCATGACGATGGGAATCGGGCAGCTCCGCCAGTGGGTATACATGCTCAGCCTGCGCGGGGACGAGAGCGAGGGCTCGGACGAGATTCTGAGGCTTTCCTTCCTCAGGGCGAAATTCGCAGAGGAGCTTGTCCAGAGTAAGGGTATGAAATTCCTCACCCCGGGCGAGGCTTATATGATGGGAATGTTCTCCACCCTGGAATACATGGTAGACGCCACGATGGAAGAGATCCTTGCGGAGATCCCGATCAGCGACGACATTAAGGCGGCCTTGATCAGCAGGGAGGGTGACGCAGGAAAACTCTTAAGCCTGGTGATTTGCTACGAGAAGGCGGACTGGAAACAGTGCCAGGTCCTCGCAGGGGAACTCGGCGTCCAGACTTCCCAGCTGTCCCAGATCTATATCAACTGTGTGGAAGAAGTCAGCACAGTATGGGAGAGCCTGACCGGAGAATACGCAAGGCCGGGCGAGGCGAATCTGTTTGCCCCTGAGAAAGGGGAGGAGGGCGAAAAGCTCGAGGACGTCCTGCAATAAAGGAGGAAGAAGATGGCAGTTACGATCGTATTAACCAACCAGAAAGGCGGAGTAGGCAAGACGACTACGACGGCGGCACTGGCAGCAGGACTCGCGGAAGAAGGGAAGCGGGTCCTGGCAGTGGACCTGGATCCCCAGGGGAATCTGGGTTTCAGCCTTGGGCTGGACATCGATACTGACCAGGCAGCTACAATTTATGAGGTGCTTCGGAACAGAGTCCCGATCCGGGGGGCGCTGCACGAGACAGAAGTGTGCGACGTCATACCGTCCAATATCCTGCTGAGCCAGGCGGAGATCGAACTTCAGACAGACAACAGAGTGATGCTTTTGCAGGAGAGCCTTAAAGAGGTGGCAGCGGACTATGACTATGTCGTCATAGACACGCCGCCATCGCTCAATATCTTGACAATGAATGCCTATGCAGCATCGGATTACCTGATCATCCCTATGGCGGCGGAGATCTTAAGCCTGGTGGGACTGATACAGCTCCAGGAGACAGTGGAAGGCGTGAAAGGTTCTGTGAACCCTCGCCTTAGGGTGCTCGGCATCCTTCTTACGAAATACAACAGGAGGACCCGCCTTGCGGCAGACGTCCTCGAGATGGCGACCACAGTGGCAGAGCAGACAAACACGGCTCTTTTTGACGCCAAGATCCGTGCGGGAGTGGCTGCGGCCGAGGCCCCGGCGCACGGGGAAAATATCTTCGCATACGCGCCCAGGTCAAACCCGGCAAAAGACTATAAATGCTTTGTCAGCGAAGTGTTAGAGCGGATCGGGGACCAGAAGAGAGGAACGTTATGAGCAGGAAGACAAACAAAACGACGCATGTGCTGAATCTGCTCTCAAATGGAGTGAAAAAGCAGGAGGACAGCGCGGCGGAGGAAAACACAGAAGCAGTAAAACAGGAAACAGAAACTGCGGCAGAAAACAGGCCTGATAAAGAACAGATAAAAGAAGAACAGCCGGAAAAGGAGCAGTCACAGGGAGAGAAAGAAGAAGAGATCCCGGGCGTATCAGTAGTACACAGAGGGAAGGGCTCTGTCGCTGACCTTATAAAGGAAAGCCTTGAGGAAGAACTGCAGAGGGCAGAGGAACCAGAAGAGAAGGAACCCGATGAAGAACCGGAGCCCCGGAATACAGAGGGACAGGCGCAGGAGAAAAAGGCAGAGGACCCTGCGCCGCCAGCACCAGTCGAAGAAGGGGAGGCGGAGGATGAATTTGTAACAGTCAACGTAATGGAGAGACTGGTGAAGGAACGCGTCCCCAAGTATATCCAACAGTTCCATATCTGCGGATGCAGGAGATGCCTTGCGGACGTGACGGCGCTCGCCCTGACCGGTCTCCCGGCAAAATACGTGGTGATCAACAGAAACGCAGTCTCTCCCCTGATGAATTTCTATACGGTGAAATATGCGGGACTGGTCACCGTGGAGGTCACGAAAGCCTGTATGACAGTCCAGGCAAAACCCCATCACGATACAGGGAACGTCGGGGAAAAGAATTGAATTTGGCGAAGGGAACTTAATCAAACAGAATTTTTGCCGATAATCATAACAGATAGGTAGAAGCAACCGAATACGATTATGATTCAGGCAAAGGAGATGTAATTATGGCAACAATAGATGGACTTACATCAACAAGTACAAATTCGATCAGAGGCTACGGCGGGCTTGCCAGCGGGCTCGACAGGGATACCCTGATCGAACAGCTCACGTCAGGGACGCAGGCAAAGATCGACGCTGCGAACCAGCAGAAGACCAAGCTGGAGTGGGAGCAGGAGGCGATCCGCAATATCACGGACATGATCTATGACTTTACGCAGAAGTATACGTCATATTCTTCCTCGACCAACCTGCTTGGCTCTGCCTTTTACGGTCGTACCGACATATCGGCGAGCGGGGAGAACAGCAAGTATATCTCAGTGAGCGGTTCCACCCAGACGTCAGAACTCATGACAGTGCTGGGCGTCAAGCAGCTTGCCCAGAAGGCGACGCTTAATACGCTTAAGGACGCGTCAGACCGCACCCTCTCCCTGGGAGAACTGTCCATGACCCTGAGTGAGACGACGGATGTGAACGTGGTCGGCGGGGAGAGCCTCAAGCTGAAGGTGGGAAGCACCACCTATACCGTAAAGCTGGGAAGGGGCGACGACTACTCTTATGATAATGCCCAGGAGACAGCGGAGTCCATTAACAAGTCGCTGGCACAGGTGTCGCTTTCCAACGGCAGGACGCTGGCGGACGTTATGAAAGTCGAGGCGAGCGGGGAGAAGCTGGTTTTCAAGAATACAGACAGTGCGGGCAACACGGTCGCTATCACAGGCGGGACCGGGGAGGTCCTCGACGCGCTCGGCCTGGGAGACAAGCCGGAAGGCGGATTTAAGATTAATTCAAAAGATCAGCTGGAAGCCACAAATAGCGTGAATGCAGTCCAGAAGAAGACGATCGCATCCCAGCTTGCCGGGCAGTCCATAAGCTTCCAGTACAACGGCACGACGAAACGGATCAAACTGCCTTCCGAGGATGAGTTAGGAAGCAACCTGACAGACGTGAAGAATCACCTCCAGGAACAGCTCGACAGCGCTTTCGGAAAGGGCAGGATCAGGGTTGACCTTACGGAGTCTTCAGACGGGAGCAAAGGTACTCTTTCCTTTGTCACAACTACGCCCAAGACGGAGTCGGATGGCAAGGTCACTAACGGCGATCCTGACGAGACTTCCGTGCTCTCGATCACGGCGTCCACCGGGAACCTGACCGGAGAGGACTCGCTCTTTGGAACCGAGAATGGGGTGTCCAACAGGCTGAACCTGAATGCAAGCCTGTCAGAGGCAGGGCTTGCGAATGAGTTCAAGGAGGATCCAAGCCAGCCCCTGCTTAAGGTCAATGGGAAGGAGATCCAGGGAATCTCGAAGGACAGCACGATCCAGGAGATCATGGATGCCATCAACAGCTCGGATGCGGGTGTGAGCATCACCTACCAGAAGAACACAGACCGTTTCATCATCACTTCCACCCAGGATGGGGCAAGCGGCCAGGTGACCGTAGAAGGAAGCATAGCAAACGCCCTTTTCGGGGACAGTAGCACAGGATATAAGGTGGAAGCCGGAAAGGACGCCGTCATCGCCGTGCAGTATGCGGGCAGCAATGAGGTGACGGAGATCGTCAGAGGTTCCAATACCATCAGCGTGGACGGACTGAACATCACGGTAAACGGGACCTTCGGATATGATGAGGACGGGAACAGGATCGAAAAGACAGAGGCAGTGACCTTTACGGCAAAGGTGAACACAGATACAGTGGTTGATGCGGTCAAGTCGATGGTTGATGAGTTCAACGCCATTATCGAGCATATCAACACCCAGGTGACGACCAAGCCGAACAGGGACTACCAGCCGCTGACCTCCAGCCAGAAAGCAGAGATGAGCGAGGAGCAGATTAAACTCTGGGAGGACAAGGCTAAAGAAGGCCTTCTCTTCATGGACAGCGATATCCGGGGGCTGGCGGACGCCCTGCGTTCCGCGATACCGGAGAACTTCCGCATTGCTTTGGAGGGGATCGGGATCACAGTCTCGACAGACTATTCGGATAACGGGAAGCTGACGCTTGACGAGAGCAAGCTAAGAGCTGCCCTCGAGTCCGACCCGGAAGCTGTCAGGAATGCCCTGGCGTCCAGCGTGCAGACAAACGATAACGGCACCTCGACAAAGGGCGGCCTGATGACGAACATTAAGGCCATCATGGACAGATATGCCTCCATGACCGGGGCGACAAAGGGTATCCTTGTGGAGAGGGCAGGTTCGACCCATTCTATGACAAGCATGCTGAGCAATTCGCTGCTGACGCAGATTAACGAGATGGATGACAGGATCTCCTCGCTGACAGACCGGCTTACGACGGAACAGGACCGGTATATATCCCAGTTTACCCAGCTGGAGCTTCTGATCTCTCAGATGAACAGCCAGAGCAGCTACCTGTCGTCGCTGATGGCATAATACCGGGGAGGAAACACAGTAGAAATGGCGGAGAATCCATATCAGAGATACAAAGAAGAGGCAGTCATGACCATGACACAGGGGGAGATGCTGCTCCTTCTCTATGATGAAATGCTCAAGCGGCTGCGGGCTTGCGAGCTCCTGCTTGAGCAGAAGGATTATAAGAACTTCGAGGCGCAGGCGGACAGGGTGGCAGCAATCGTGCGGTACCTCAGGGATGTACTGGACTATGACTACCCGATCAGCAGCCAACTCTATCAGATGTATGGCTCCTTCCTCGTAGATATCAGCAGGATCAAGGCGGCAAGGAAACCGGAGCGCATAGAGGAACTCAAGCAGTTCATAGAGGAGCTCCGGGACGCATTCAGGGAAGCAGAAAAGAAGGTGGACGCATGAAAGCGCCGGAGGAAAAGGATGATAGGACTGAGCTGGAGGAGATGTTGCTCAGGCTCGCACAGCGGGAGTACAGGAAATGCTGTGAGATTGAAGACCTTACCAGACAGATGGCGGAGGCGCTTGACCACGACGACCAGGTGTCATTCGGCATGCTCCTGAAGATGAGGGGCGAGACCATGGCCGAGGTCGAGAAGGCAAGGCGGGACCGCAACACGCTGCTGAAGGCGTGCGGCAACCTCCGAGGGCGCTTTGAGGAGCTGAACAAAGGGCAGGAGGTTCCCGGCATGAGCGGGATAGAGAACCGAATCCTTGCCCTGTCTCTGAGCAGGCGGGAGGCTCTCGGGCGTGCAAAGGAGTCTGACAAAAGGGTGAGCCGACGGCTGGCAGGCGACAAATCTTATTATTCCAGTTAAGGACGACCGGAAACGCAACACTTACTTTTCACAGAAAAAGAAGAGGTGCGCTTCCGGTCTGTTTTGATTGAGAGGAAATATATGGAAGCAGTCATTTTTGAAAATGTGAATAAAGTATTTGCACGGGGCGAGGTGGCAGCGGAAGATGTGTCCTTCCGTATCAGAAAGGGAGAGTTCGTCTTTGTCATCGGACGCAGCGGGGCGGGCAAGAGCACGCTCCTTCGGCTGATGAGTGCGCAGGAGAGTGCGACCTCGGGGCGGATCTGGATAAACGGGCAGGAACTGGAGAAGATCCAGGGGAAGGAGATGCCCTATTTCCGAAGGCAGATCGGGGTGATGCAGTCGGACCTCGGCCTGTTGGAAGACCGGACCCTGTTCGACAATGTATATCTTCCTGTCATTGCGACAGAGCAGCAGGGGCGGAAGGGAAGAAGGCGGGTAGAGGGACTCCTCAGGGCAATGGGGATCCTTGACCGCGCCCGCTTCTATCCGAGGGAGGTCTCAATGGGAGAGGCGGCGCGGGCGCTCCTGGCGCGGGCTATGGTGACGGGACCGTCGATCCTGATTGCAGATGAGCCGACTGCCAATCTTGATCCGGACGCATCATGGGACGTGATGTGTCTCCTGGCGGAACTGAACCGCCAGGGTGTCACTGTAGTGGTGGCAAGCCACAATCAGGAGCTGGTCTCCATTATGCGCAGACGGGTGATTACACTCTCGGCAGGACGGCTCGTGGCAGATGAAAAGAATGCCGTCTACAATGTACGGGCGGCAGATGCCATGGAAGAAAGAAGGGTATTGCATGAGCGCGAACATAGAAAGCAGAATGGAACGCTATCTGATCAATCTGATAGCCGAGACAGTCAATCAGGGTGAATCCGTTGAAACCAGATGGAAACCCTCATGGGGGTGGATTTATAAGATGTCGGATTACCACCATGTGGCGAATCTTGTCTATTACAAAATTATGTGGTCGGATGATGTCCATGTTCTGAAATGGAAGGAACGGTTTGAGACAAGATACCGGGATGCAATGCGGCTGCAGGAAAGGAACCGCATCCTGAGAGGGCAGCTTGAGGCTGAGCTTGAGAAGAGAGAGATACATGCTTTCCTTGCAGGCGAATCCCTGATACTGGAATACTATCAGAGACCGGAGATGAGGACACCGGAGCCAATTGAGCTGCTTGTGCAGAAGAAAAAATATGACAGTGCCCGAAGACTTCTTGTATCCATGGGATTTGAAGAGATCCTGGATAAACAGGGGAAGAGGACGGGGCTGTTCGCCCGGATACCGGATCAGAAGATCAGGCTCTACGATGAGCTCCCATTCACCGGAAAAAAGATTAAGGCGTGGTTTCATGAACTGCCCGTAGAACTCCCGAAAGAGGAGGGGTACGATTATATACACTGTATGAATGAGGAGACCATGTATATCTACCTGGTCTGCAGGCTGGCTGACAGGTTTGCCAGGGGGCAGATGGAGATACGGGATATGGTGGATCTCTGGCTGTTCCTCTCAAGGGAGGGTTCTCAACTGAAGTGGAAGGAAATCAAAGAAGAGCTGGAGAGCCTGGAGCTTGATACCTTCGGAGAATACATCGTGAAGCTTGCCGGAAAATGGTTTGGCAATATGTATTTCCATGAGGATAATGATATGCTCAATGATATACAGACATATATTATCTCAAAGGGGGAGCACGGCAGACGCGAGAGCGGGGATGTGCTCCCGTTGATCACAAGTGTGGTGGACAGCTATCACAGAGATCTTAAGAAGGAAGAGAAGAAAAGAATCCGCCAGTGGCGTTTCCCTTCCATTGATTACATGGAGGTTTCTTTTCCGCGGTTGAAAAAATGGCCCATGTTCCTTCCATTCTGCTGGATCATAAGACTGATGAGAAACAGGAAATATACAAAAAAAAGAGAGGCAGAAACACAGGAAAGCGGAGAATAAGGCTTAATATTTCCCAAAAAGTGCCGATAGAAATAACAGAATCTATTGTTTAGGAACAGCAGGGAGGTGCACAGCGATGAAAATAGGAACAGAGAACCTCTTGAGCACATACAATGTAATGTCTGCAGGAGAAGCAGCGGTATTATCCAGGGATAATGGGGTGAAAGACCGTGGGAAGAACTATGACGAAATCGTATTTTCATCAAATTCTCGGCAGATGGAAGAGAAGATTTTTATCGGGAAGGTTGCAGAGGCACTCAAAGCCGAAGTACGTGATGTGAGCGGCCAGGATGCGAAGATCGAACGTCTCAGGGAGGCCGTGAAAAACGGGACCTACGTTCCCGATTCCCGGGAGACGGCAGCAAAGATGCTGCTTCTGGGAGGTGGCAGATAGTGGACGAACTGGTACAGATACTCACAGAGATGAAAAATGCGCTGACGGAGGCACTGCCGCTTGAGAAGGCGAAGTTCAAAGCGGTTGAGGAGGAGAAGATCGGCATCCTGGAAGAATGTATGGCAAAAGAGCAGGCGTTCGCCCTCAGGATCAAAGGGCTGGAACAAAAGCGCATGAAGTATATGGAAGAGCGCGGATACGGGAACATGACGCTCAGGGAACTGGCCGACGGCATGGAGGGGGAGGAACAGAGAAAGCTGAGAACCCTTCTGGACGAACTGGTCCTGGCTGTCCAGAACTTCACCTCCTACAACGACGAATCCATGAAGCTTGTAAGGCTCAGGCTGCACAATCTTGAGCGGGCAGCTTCGCCGGACGGGGGGATGACCTATGGCAGAGAACAGAGCGCAGACGACGAGAAGCATATTATAAGTAAGCGCATGTAGACTTGCATGCGCAGGAGTGATACACGGACGAACAGATAAGAAGAGAAGGAGGAGACAGACAATGGTACGATCTACATTCGCAGGATTTTCCGTCGCACAGCTTGCGATGGCGGCAAGCCAGACCGCACTGAATGTGGTGGGACAGAATGTATCGAATATAAATACGACCGGATACACAAGGCAGAGGCTGGATCAGCAGAGCGTATCCCCTACAGGGCACAGCGTGATGAGCAGCCAGTTTAACATAAAGGTAGGCCAGGGAGTCATGGCAACGGGGGTATCACAGATCCGGGACCCCTTCCTCGATATCCAGTATCGCGGCCAGCTCGCAGAAGTGGGTACAGTAGATGCGATGGACTCTGTGCTGGAGCGGCTGGGAGATATTTTTGACGAGACCGCGTCGTCCAAGATCGGGACAGCGTTAAACGAGGTGATCAGCCAGCTTGAGAATATGGCAAGACCGGATACAGGAAACCAGGGGACCTACGACACACTGGTGCGCTCGGCTATGGAGACGTTCATCAACCTCATCCACGACAATGCAAAAGAGCTCACCTCCCTGAGAGAAGAGTATGTCAACAAGCTGACCGGGACGGACGGGCTGGAGATCGATTCCATATTGTCCAAGATCGTGGAGCTTAACAAGTCGATCAAGAACAGCCAGGTGCTGGGCAATCCGGCGCTGGAACTCCAGGATCAGAGAAATGAGCTGATCGACTCCCTTGCAACCTATCTTCCGATTGACGTTACCTATGAGGAGAAGACTATGGGCGCCAACATCAAGATTGAGACGCTCAAAGTCACGTTTACGGATGCGGACGGCAACCAGCATACGCTCATTGACGACCAGGATAAGGGTACGGTCAGGATTGAGGAAACAGCAGACATGGGCGTGGGCATCTTTATCACGAGCGCAGGCGGCGCTCCGGCGAATGTGGACGTGACGGATATACTCGGCGACGGCGTGATCAAGGGTTACGCAGATATGCTCAACCAGAGAGGGGTATTCGACGGAAGCGATACGAAGGGGATCGGATTCTACGAGGATTACTTTGATACGTTCATTAACGCATTTGCAACGGAGATGAATAACCTTAATCAGCAGGCGGGCGGTACCCTCTTTACCACTTCAGACGGATCCACCACATTTACGGCAGAGAACATCCGCATATCGGACGAGTGGATGAACGGCACGGTAAAACTTGTGGCGTCTACCGACCCGGACGCCGGGGCTGGGGCATATGAGAATATCCAGAGGATGATCAACCTGCTGAGCAAGGATGATTACGATTTCCAGGGGGGCGGCGGAACCGTATTCACGGGGACCTTCCTGGAGGGTTACGACTTCCTTCAGAATACGCAGTCGGTGGAGAGGTCTTCCGTTTCCACCATCCTGACGAACCGGACGACGATGCTGAACCAGATCGCGAACTCAAAGGACTCTGTTTCAGCCGTATCGCTGGATGAGGAAGTGATGAACCTGATGAGATATTCCCAGTCTTACAACGCGGCGGCGAGACTTATGACGACGCTGGATGAAGCGTTGAATACACTGATTAACAACACCGGCGTTGTCGGCAGATAAGGAGGCAGAGCGATGAGAATTACGACGAATATGATCATGAGAGATTACCAGAACAGCCTGTACAGCAATCTTGGCGGGCTGGAACTCGCGCGCAAGCAGGTCGATACCGAGATGCGGATCCAATCTGCCTATGAAGATCCGGGGGCGGCGGCAAATGCGTCTGTGCTCAAGAGCCGCTATGCGCGTACGGAGGATTACCTGAATAATCTTGGAAGTGTAGAGAAATGGCTCAATGAGCAGGAGAGCGCGGTCTATGAGGTAAGCAAGATCGCCTCGAATATCAGCGAGAACTATTCGCTGCGGGCAATCACGGATACGATGGATGAGACGGGGCGTGCCACGTATGCGGAGCTTCTGCGCAATCTGCAGAACACGATGGTGCAGTTTATGAACTCCAAATTCGGCAATACCTTTGTCCTGGGAGGGAATGCCGGGACGGAAGAGGCGCCATTTGAACTGTCTGAGGATGGGAAGACGCTTCTCTACAGAGGAGTGGATGTTAATGATCCGGCAAACCAGGCTGAGCTGGAGCGCCTTGCCGGGGAGACTTCGTATGTGGATATCGGATATGGCATGTCATTCGATGCAACCAACACCAGCATCATCTCGTCCACTGCCCTTGACGCTGCCCTTCCGGGGATCAATGCCATCGGCTATGGGCAGACGGACGACGGTACGAGCAAGAACATGGTCCTTCTGGCAGGGCAGATGGCAGAGCTTCTGGATGCGGAGACATTCGACCGGGAAGCCTATGAAAAGCTCTGGACACAGTTCCAGGAAGGTGCAAACAAGCTTCAGGATGTGATGACAGGGATCGGGGCAAAGTCGAATATGGTCGAAACGACGACGTCGAAGCTTGAGAATGAGAAGATTGCCATCCAGGACCAGTTCAATAACCTGATCGGCATCGACCCGGCGCTCGCGATCACGAATTATTCATATGCCATGTATACATATAACAGTGCACTGAAGGTAGGGACGAGTATTCTCAGTCCATCTCTGCTGGATTTCCTCTCCTGATCTGCACACGTTATATTATAAATATAGCAAAGGAAAGGAGGAGGAATTATGGAACCCCTGCTGAAGATTACAAGAATACCGATGGAATACGAACTCACGATCCAGCACGCGCGGCTTGAGCGGAGCCAGAGCAGGCCCCCGGTGGTGGAGATCTCAAGACAGAGAGGCGGATTTAAGATGCGCAGCCAGCCGGCAAGGCTGAATCTTGATACCTATGAAGCGCGCAACAGCATATCACCTTCGACACGGACCGCGATTTACCAGAATGCACAGAAGGGGATCCGTGCTGCAGGTGAAGCGGCTCAGAGCTATTCAAATGAAGCGGCTCAGATGAGATGGTCCAGGCCGGGAGAGGGCGGAGAGATGCTCTCGCAGATATTTGAACAGAGAGTGCAGATGCCCACCGGGCAGTTTCAGTTGACCTTCCTGCCGTCGGCAGGAGTGGACATCACATATCAGGCGGGAAACCTGACCACATCCTATCAGATGGACCGGCTGACCTTCAACCTGAAGCTGAACAACAGCGATGTGGAATACATCCCGGGCAGTGTCAACATTGAAGTGACACAGTATCCTGATGTACTTATCGAGTACATGGGAACCCCGCTTTTTGTGCCGCCCAGCGCGGCGGAGTTCTTTACCGGTGAAACAGTAGACACAGTCGCCTGAGCCGGCTGTGCAGCGCCGACCCGCTGCCGTTTGACAGAGCGAATGGCAGCGGCGGCAGAAAAGATATGAGGGATGGAGACTTTTATGGACGACAAAGAGAAACAGCCTGCAGAAATAACATCCGCTGAGGAAGAAGGAGTTGTCTGCTTCGAGGAAGGGCTTTTTGGATTTGAAACATGCAAAAAGTTCCTTCCTGTTGCTGTTGAGAAGGACAGCGATGCAGTGCTGACACTTTTAAGCATAGAGAATGAAGATCTTGCATTTATCATTATGAATCCTTTTTTGCTGAAGGAAGATTACCATCCGCAGGTCAGCAAAGGAGAGCTGGAGTCCCTGGGGGAGGCAGGAGACCAGGATTATTCCTGGTATGTGATCTGCACCGCCCATCAGCCGCCGGAGGAGAGCACAGTCAATCTCAGATGTCCGATCGTGGTCAACACGCGGAACAGAAGAGCAAAGCAGCTGATACTCGACAATACAGAATACACGTTCCGGTACAGACTGGGCGACCTGGCGCATAAGGAGACATAGATATGCTGACACTGACCAGAAAAAAGGGAGAAGAGATCGTCATAGGAGACAATATCGTGATTGCTGTCAGAGAAATCAGCTCTGACAGTGTGAAGATATCTGTGTCGGCCCCCCGTGATGTGCCTGTATTCCGCAGAGAGCTTAAGATAGCTGTGCAGGAAAACAGGAAAGCTGCAGCGGCAAGTGCCGAGGCGGCAGGAATCGCGGCTCTGTTGGCACAGGGGGGAAAGAAAAGATCAGAAAAAAGAAGGGAGGATGAAGACCAATGCGATACGAAGTAACACCGGATCTGATTACCGGTAACCGCATGATCGACAGTGAACACAGACAATTATTTGATGCTGCGAACAAGCTGCTGGACGCTTTTGCGGACAGTAAATCAGATGGAGGAAAGCAGATAGCCCAGACAAGCAGTTTCCTGAAAAGTTATGTGGACAAACATTTTGGGCATGAGGAGGAGCTGCAGAAGAAGAATGAATGGCGCGAATATGAGACTCATGTGCGTTTTCATGACCAATACAAGAAGACGTTAGCCGAGATCCTCGATAAACTGCCAAAGGACGGCCCGCCGTCAGTGGAAAATATAAGTGAACTGAACCTGCATATCGTAAGGCTGATCACGCATATCCGTACTATGGACAAACGTTTGGGGAGTTACCTGCAGTCCCGGGGAGTGGTGTAATCTTCCATTATACTATCAGGATAAAGGAAAAGGAGAAAGTAACAATGAAAAGTATACGCACAAGGATTTTGGTAGGCTCATGTCTGATCACAACAGTATTCGTACTCATTTTGGGAGTGGTAAGCTCTGTTTTGAATTACACGAGTACTTTCAGCCAGGTGAATCAGAATATGGAAGATATGGCCAACATTGCATCACAGAGAGTGGAGTGGGAGATTTCAAATTATGTCAATATAGCACAGGCGTTCGGAGGACGCAGCGACATAGCGGATCCCGATGTCTCTGCAGAGGAAAAGGAAGAGATCCTGTCATCATGGGCAGAAAGATACGGCCTTATCAGGGCCAACCTTCTGGATTCCAATGGGCGGAGCCAGTTTGATGGCCAGGATTTTTCGGACAGGGATTATTTCCAGCGGTGCATGCAGGGGAATACATATGTATCCACACCGGTTGTGAGCAAACAGACAGGGGAGCTTACCATTGTTGTGGCGGCTCCGGTCTGGGCAAACGGGGAGCCGGACACACAGGTTACGGGAGTTGTCTACTTTGTGCCCGGGGAGACGTTCCTCAACGACATCATGTCGAGCATCCAAATAAGCGACAACAGCGGGGCTTATATGATTGACAAGGAAGGCAATACGATCGCTGACACTACACTGGACACGGTCATGACACAGAATATTGAGAACGAAGCTGCGGAGAACAGCGAGCTTCGGTCCCTGGCAGATGTCCATGCAAGGATGCGTGAGGGAGGAAGCGGCGTTGCTGAGTATAAGATGGACGGTCAGCAAAAGCTTATTGCATATGCACCGGTGGGAGGTACGGACGGATGGAGCATCGGGATCACGGCTCCGGCAAGTGACTTTATGTCATCCACCTATACATCCATCGCTGTGATCGCGGTACTTGTCATCCTCTCCCTGATCATTGGCGCTATCGTGATCAGTGCGATATCAGGAAGGATTGCCAGGCCGATCCGTGTATGTGCAGACAGGCTTAAGGCTCTCTCAGAGGGCGACCTGCATTCAGAGGTTCCGGTCGTCAATGCACAGGATGAAACAGGAGTGCTTGCAGCCGCTACGAAGTCCATCGCAGACTGTCTGCAGGGACTGATCCGTGACGAAGAATATGTGCTTGGCGAGATGGCCCGCGGCAACTTCGATATCACGGCGGACGCATCGGTATATCGGGGAGACCTCCAGGATATCCTCAAAAGCCTGCGCGGTATCAACCGTACCCTGTCACTGACACTGCTTGAGATCAATGAGACGGCGAACCAGGTGGCAGCGGGCGCAGAGCAGGTGGCATCAGGCGCCCAGGCTCTCAGCCAGGGGGCGACAGAGCAGGCTTCCAGCGTGGAAGAGCTTGCGGCTACCATCAATGATATCAATGGGAACATCCAGGCGAATACAAAGCTGGCGACCGAATCCAACGAGCTTTCCGGACAGGCGGGTACGCTCCTTGGCGAGACGATCGATAAGATGAATGAGCTTGTAGGGGCAATGGATGAGATCAATTCAAGCTCCAATGAAATCAGCCGTATCATTAAGACGATTGAAGACATTGCGTTCCAGACGAATATCCTGGCGCTCAATGCCGCGGTTGAGGCGGCAAGGGCAGGAAATGCCGGAAAAGGATTTGCAGTGGTGGCAGATGAAGTAAGGTCGCTTGCAGAGAAGAGCGCGGAGGCGTCCAAGACGACTTCTGAGCTTATTGAACATTCCATACATGCGGTTGAAAACGGGACACGGATCGCCAGCGATACAATGCAGTCCATTCAGAACACAGGATCGTCTGCAAAAGAGGCGATCAGCATGAACGCAGAGATCGTGAAGAACTCCAAGACACAGGCAGAGGCAGTCGCCCAGGTGACGGTCGGAGTAGACCAGATTTCAAGCGTGGTACAGACCAATTCTGCTACGGCGCAGGAGAGTTCTGCGGCAAGCGAAGAGCTTTCCGGACAGGCTGAGATACTTAAGAAAGCAGTCGGAAGGTTTAAACTGAAAGACAGGAGCGCATTTAACACTGATGATTACAGTGCAAGTACGTTCAACTCTGATAACTAAAAAGGAAATAAAGAGACCGGGAGGCTCCCACATAAATGTGGGAGCCTCCCGGTCTCTTTGGAAGGATATCCGATATCCCTTAAATCAAATAGTTCATCATTATGCCGACCGCATAGAAATTATTTTGCAAATAGGCGCTGTTGCGGGAATACATTCCCATCACATTAAACGGGCTGTTCATCAGCTCATACTGAGCCTGTGCAACATCGTTGTTGATCAGAGAGCTGGAATTGACGTTCATGCCGCCGGAAGCCTTGTTAAAGGCCGTATCGGCGACGCCGCCTGCGCCGGATATAATACTGCGCACAAGAGACGGCTCTTTTTCCATGCTTGAGGCGAAGACATCAGCGTCGAACTCCAGCGTCGCATCCTTATTCACCGTGATGCCGATCTTTTCAAGCGACTGCTCGGATCCGAGGCCCCTCACGAGATTCCGAAGCTGACGGTCCACGCCGGTTCCCCTGCCGTAGTTGTCGTTGAGGACTTTCAGGGCACTGTTGTAGCTGCTCACAAGATCCTGCAGGGCGGAGGATACCTTCTCCTGGTCCATCTCAGAACGGATCGTGACTTCCCCGGTTCCCTTCAGATCCACGCCGATCCTTCCGGCGCCGATGGTAACGCTGTTCCCCGAGGATGTATAGCTGCGGGTGATGCCGTTCTCCGTAACGGAATACTCTGCGTTCTGCGCGGCTGTCTGCACCTGATCCGCTCCCGAGGCGGCGCCGAACTCACCTTCTGCACGGAAACCGTACACTTCTCCGGTGTTCAGGCTTTCCAGCCTTAAGGACGCTTCGCCGTTCTCCTCTATGACAGAGGCACGGACGCCTGCGTTCTGGCTGTTGATCTGGCTTGCAGCCTCGCGCAGCATCGTCCCGTTCGTCTTCGCTGTGCCGTCATCATATGTACTGCTGACCTGGACAGAAGCTGTGCCAAGGCTTCCGCTGACTGTAAAGTCCATATCTGCGGAAGCAGTGCCGGAAGCCGTTACCGCATCGCTGACGTTTACCTGGGCGCGCGCCGTCTGGCTGACGTCAAGGACATACTCGCTGTAATTGCGCACCGGAAGGCGCTCTGTCACAGCCGCGACGTCAGTGTCGGAGCTGGTAACGGCCAGGTCATTCACTGCGCTGGCCGAAGAGCTGGCGCCTTTTAGTTCGCTTGCCGCCTGCATCAGCGAGGACATACTGGATGTGTACTCTTTTACGAAGCTGAAGCTGTCTGAGAGCGACGAGTTCGCCGGAGCCACAGTTTCCGTGATCTCGCTGAGTTTCGGGTTGCGGGAGAGCGCCTGGACAAGACGGGCGTTGTTGATTGCAGCCTGGTAATTATAATATCCTGAGCCATAAGAATTAATTCCGTTGATCCACATACATTCCACTCCTTTCTTTCTTATTTATAAGAATATCGGCAAAAAAAAACGGAATATAAGGCTGGCGGAGGATGGAAGACAAGACAGAAAGATTTTGAAAAAATTTTAAGAGAAATGAAAAAAAAACTTAATTTCCCGAAAATGAAGCCGATATTGATAATAGACAGGGGAATGGAAAGCGATGAAATGTCTTGGAACTCTCTTTCTTCCGCTGGTTCCGTTCAGAACTGTCCACTCAACAGGGAGCATGGGGGATCCTGAATCCGTCACGCCCCGGGCAGCCGGATGTATGCCTATTGTCCGCCAGTGCACAGAGAATCGATTCGCGGACAGGAGATATCAGACTGCAGGAGAACATAATATACTAAGCGAAGCCACGGACGGCTTCGGGAAAATTACCAGGGAGGTATTAAGATGAGAATCCAACATAATATTTCAGCACTCAATTCTTACCGTAACTTGACAACAAACAACAGCGCACTGAGCAAGAACCTTGAGAAACTGTCTTCCGGTTACGCAATCAACCGCGCAGGCGACGACGCAGCAGGACTTGCTATTTCCGAGAAGATGCGTGCTCAGATCACAGGTCTTGAGACAGCTCAGAAGAACGCTAATGATGCGATTTCTCTCGTACAGACAGCAGAGGGTGCCCTGACAGAAGTTCACTCCATGCTGAACCGTATGGTAGAGCTGGCTGTTCAGTCTGCAAACGGTACATATGATAATGATGTTGACCGTGCAAACCTTCAGGCTGAGGTTGACGCTCTTACAGAAGAGATTGACCGTATTTCAGAGTCCACAAACTTCAACGGAATCAAGCTGCTGGATGGTTCTTATTCCGGAACTCTTCAGATCGGCGACACAGCTGACGCGTTCAACCAGTTAAGCGCTCAGATTTCTGCGACAGATTCTGCTGCACTTGGGATTGATGGCGTTTCTGTTGCAAGCCAGGCAGGCGCTTCGGCAGCGATTTCCTCTATCAGGGCAGCCATCAACACGGTATCTTCTATCCGTGGTGGTCTTGGAGCGATCCAGAACCGTCTGGAGCACACGATCAACAACCTGAGTGTTCAGACAGAGAACATCACCGCAGCAGAGAGCCGCATCCGCGACGTAGATATGGCGAACGAGATGATGGCTTACACGAAGAACAACATCCTGGTACAGGCTTCACAGGCAATGCTTGCACAGGCAAACATGGTACCGCAGGGCGTTCTTCAGTTATTACAGTAAGCGGGAACTTTCCAGACTCCCATCCCACCGTGGGATGGGGGTTTTTCTTATGGAAAATGCCAGAATCTTCCATAAGAAAAGCCTATAAAAAGATACCATAGAGGAAGGGCAGGACGAGATGTCAGAACAGAAGAGGAAGGTACGGTTATCCCAGTGCATGATCGTGAAAGATGAAGAGGGCAATATACGCAGGGCCCTCTCCTGGGGGAAGAAGGCAGTGTGTGAGCAGATCGTGGTGGACACGGGAAGCACGGACCGGACGGTGGAGATCGCCCGGGAGATGGGGGCGAAAGTGTTCCGCTTTGAGTGGTGCGATGATTTTTCGGCAGCGAAGAACTACGCGATCGAGCAGGCGTCCGGGGAGTGGATCGCCTTTCTGGACGCGGATGAATATATGACGGAGGCAGATGCAGAGGCACTGATGCAGATACTCTGTGAGATCGAGTCAGATGGGACGGGGGCAGAGAAGGCTCAGGTTATCCGGTGCGCGTGGCAGCAGATCGGCGAGGACGGACGTCCTTTTTCTGTGTCCGTGCAGGACCGGATCTTCCGTAATATCCCGGAAATCCGCTATCACGGGCGCATCCATGAGCAGGTCCGTCTTCCCGGCGGGGAAGCCATGATCTGTCAGGACGAGCAGAGAAGGCTGTCCATCTTTCACACGGGATATATCCCGTCCGTCATGAAAGAAAAGAGAAAGAGTGAGAGAAATATCCGGCTTCTCATGCGCGAGATAGAGGAGAAGCCGGGCAACGGCACTGCCTGGTCCTATCTGGGGGATGCGTACACCAGCCTCGGCGAGCTGCAAAAAGCGGCAGAGGCGTATGAAAAGGCGCTTTCCCCATCTTCTGAGGTCCGTGTAAGCCGGTGGGGCCGTGTGAACGCGGGGAAGAACCTGCTGAAGATGTATGCGAATCATCCGTCTCTCGCCGGCTCAGATGAGAAGGCGGAGGAGACGGCGGTTAAGGCAGGGTATCCGGCGACGGATAACCCGGACATCTATTTCTTCCTTGGACTCTACCGCCTGAAAAAAGGGGACTATAAACGGGCATATGGCGATATGAAGCGTGCGTTCCAACTGTTGGAGATCTATCAGGGGGATGACGTGATCTACCTGAGAGGCACCCTTGAGAAAGCATATGTCTGGATGGCAGGGCTCTGCCAGCAGATGAAGCTTCCGGCAGAAGAACTGCGCTATACGGTCCTTGCCCTGGGGAAGAACCGGTATCAGGAGAGTGTCCTGTGCGAAATGCTTTTTCTTCTGCAAAAGGAAGACAAAGAGGGGAAGCAGACAGAAGGGGCGTGGAATCTTCTGTTGGGTATCTATCATATGGGATCACTCAAAGACATCCTCTTCCTGCTCAAATGCACCAGGATCGCAGGTTATCCCTACCCCGAAGACAGACTCTTAAACTATCTGCCCGAAGAAGTCAGAGACAGGCTGGCCAAAGGAGGAAAACACAGGGATGAAGATTAGAAAAAAAATCAGGTTATCTCAGTGCATGATCGTAAAAAATGAAGAGAAAAATATCCGGCGCGCCCTCTCCTGGGGAAAGGGCATTGTGTGTGAACAGATCGTCGTAGATACAGGCAGCACGGACCGGACGGTGGAGATCGCCCGGGAGATGGGGGCAAAGATCTTTCACTTTGAATGGATCGACGACTTTTCAGCGGCGAAGAACTATGCCATCGAACAGGCGTCAGGGGACTGGATCGCGTTTCTGGATGCGGACGAGTATTTTACGGAAGCAAGCGTACAGAAGATCCTGCCTGTTATCCAGAAAGTGGAAAAAGGCGCATATAGCGGCAGCGAGATTGTGGCCATTGCTACAGAGCTGATGAGCATTGATGAGAAAGGGCGCCCGGGAGTCTCGGGACAGCAGATCCGGATCTTTCGGAACATCCCGAAGCTCAGATACAGGAACAGGATCCATGAGGAACTGGAGTATGCCGGCCGCGGGACATTTGACGTCCTCGATTCCCGGGGAGATCTGACGATCTACCATACGGGTTATACAAAGGAAGCATTTGAACAGACCGGTAAGAGCGAGAGAAATATCCGTATGCTGAAGAAAGAACTGGAGGATGATCCTGAAAATGTAGGGGCGCTTGTGTATCTGGGCGACTCTTATATGACGGGAAATTCCTATGAAAAGGCAAAGGAATGTTTCCATGAAGCGCTGAAATACGGCACAGAAAAGGAGGACACCCTGCCGAAGGATCTGCTGAGGGCAGCATCGATGCTGCTGATCCTGTATGCGCGCGACCCGGCGCCGGAGCAGGAGGAGACGGTGCGGGAGATCCATGAGAAATATCGGGAAATGCACAGCGACCACCCGGATGCAGACTGCTATTTCGGCGTGTGGCTATATGAGAATAAATATTATGAAGAAGCAGCGGGATATCTGAAGGCGTCTTTGGACAAGTTCAAGAGATACAAAGGGAGCGTGCAGGTATATATGTCTGCAAATCTGAAGATGGCCTATGCCCAGCTCGGAGACTGCTGTCTCCGGCAGGAGCAGTATGAAGATGCGGTACGGTATTTTACCATGTCGCTGGGTGTGGACCGATACTATACGGAGGCGCTTGTCATGCTTCTGAATATCTTCAAGAGGGAAGAAGGGGAGGCGGATACGGCGGCAGGGTCATGGACGCTTCTGTCCCATCTGTATAACCTGTCTTCCCTTAAGGATCAGATGATGATGCTAAAGGGGGCAAAGCTGGCGTCCTTCCCGGTTCTGGAAGAACGGATATACGGCGTCATGCCTGCTGAACAGCGCCGCGTGGTGCAGGAAGCGCTGGCAAAAAAAGCGAAGGAGAAGAGCAGATGAGAAAAGCTCAGAAACAACAGATTGAAGAAACCTTTTCCCTGATGGGGAAAGTGCACGAAGAGATCAGAAAGCAGATAGCGGACGGGAATCGTGAGAATGTCCTGCAGCTCTTAAGCGACTGCCAGGAAGGGGCCATACAGGCAGGAAACCTGATCGAGCAGGTCGAGGGGGAGGATGCCCCGGCTATCGGCAGGATCGAGGAATACTGTGAGACCTGCTACCGGATCTATGAGAATGTGTCAGGGGAGGAGGAGCAGAATCCGTCAGGTGTATACCGGCTGCTCCAGAAGATGCTTGCAGCGATGGAAAGCGGCGTCAGGCTGACGGTTCCGGTACGACTGGAGATCGCCTTCTTCTGTTATAAGGCAAGTATGAGCGACTCTCTGGAGAGCATTTACTTTGCGGCAAAGGAAGATCCGACATGCGATGCGTATTTTATCCCGATCCCCTATTATGACAAGTATCCGAACGGAGCGTTCGGGGAGATGCATTACGAGGCTGAAGGGTGTTACCCGGACACATACGAGCTGGTGGACTGGCAGAAATATAATGTGGAGCAGAGAAGACCGGATATCATCTATATCATGAACCCCTACGACGGAGCAAACCTTGTCACCAGCGTGCATCCAGATTACTATGCGGAGAGGCTGCGGAATCTGACGGACTGTCTTGTGTATGTGCCGTATAACATTTCACCGGCAGATCCCCGTCCGGAAAAGTCGATGGCTCCGGGCGTGTTGTTCTCAGATTTGATGTTCGTACAGTCAGACCATATCAGGGACGTCTATATAGAGAATTTCCTGAAACATAATGATATTGAAGGGCTGACGCCTAAGGTGGCGCGGGAGAAAATCATATCTATGGGATCGCCGAAGCTGGACAAGCTTGCCAATACCGGCAGGGAAGACTATGCCCTGCCCTCAGAGTGGGAGAAGCTTGTGGGATCCCGGGCAGGGGAGCGTAAGGTCATCCTCTATAACCTTACGATTGCCAGTATGCTGGGAGGGACACAAGACGGCAGCGACCTGTACCTGAAAAAGCTCAAAAGTGCGCTGGAGTACTTCAGGAAGCGGCAGGATGCCGTGCTGTGGCTGCGTCCCCATCCGCTTCTGCTGCAGACGTTTGATACTATGCGCCCTCAGCTTGCTGCTGAATACAGGGAACTGATCACTGCATACAGGAATGAAGGATGGGGCATTTATGATGACACACCGGATATGAACCGGGCAATCATATGGGCAGACGCTGTCTACGGGGACAGAGCGTCCCTGGCGGTGCTGGCTGAATTTGTGGGGAAACCGGTGCTGATACGGAATATAACAAATTCAGGAAACGAGCCGGAGCAGCCGGGAAGCGCTGAAGCGGTAAAGGAGGTCATGGACGGTTTATCCGTCAGGGATGGGGCCCATTATTATGTCATCCCCGAGGCGGAAGGAGCGACCGGGGAAGGAAAGCTCAGCATCGCCGACTTCCTGGGGCACATGGACGTGATCTTGGAGCACAGGGATGAACAGATGAATCAGTTCCGGGCGAGATTTGCCAATCCGGACGGGACTGCCGGAAGGAGGATACATGAATACACAACGGCTCTTGTCAGGAGAGCGAGAGGAGAATAATCATGGCAAAAGGGATTAAAATGCCGCCGGAGGATTTGCGGAAGCTGCAGATGATCGAGCTGGAGATGCTTCTGGAGGTAGACCGTATCTGCAGGAAGCATCACATACAGTACTTTCTCGCTGCGGGCAGCCTGTTGGGAGCGGTACGCCACGGCGGGTTCATACCGTGGGATGACGATGCGGACCTCTATATGCTGCGGAAAGACTATGAACGTTTCCTGGACATTTGCAAAACAGAGTTAAATACAGATAAATACTTCATGCAGACGTATGAAACCGATCCCGAGTATCGCTGGTTCTACGGCAAGCTCAGAAGGAAAGGGACAGAATTTTTACGCGCCGGGCAGGAGGCGATCCGCTGCATGTCGGGAGTGTCCATTGATATTTTTGTGATGGATAATCAGCCGGATCATTACGTTCCCTGGCTGATCTTTACCCTTCTCAGAAGGGGATGCATTAAAACTCTCTGGTCAGTAGTGGGAGCTACTGAGGAAAAGGTAAAGTGGAAAAGATGCCTTTACCGCGTGCTGCGGCATGTAAACAAAAGGATTCCCCTGGGGATCATGAACTGCATGCAGAAGATTACAAACCGCAGGCAGGCGAGAAAAGTGTGCTGCATCGGATTCTACAGAAACAGTCCCTGGACCCAGAAACGGAAAAAAGGGGAACTGTGGGGATACCGCCGAAAATGGTTTTCTGATACAGTGGAAATAGAGTTTGAAGGATTCTCATTTCGGGCATTTAAAGAATACAAGGAATATTTACGTTGGATGTATGGCGATTACATGACGTTACCGCCGGAAGAAGAGCGGTTTTCTCATACGCCGTGCAGATATCAGATAAACGTTGAGCCAGATTTAACAGGCGCGTGGAGGACAGAATGAAAAAGGTATTTTTGAGTATAGGCGCTGATTTTATTCACGGCGGACATATCGCGATTATAAAAAAGGCGGCGGAACTGGGGGAGCTGACCGTTGGAGTTCTTACAGATGAGGCAATTATGTCCTACAGGCCGTATCCGATCCTCTCTTTTGAAGAGCGTGTGGAGATTGTGGGGAATATAGCGGGGGTTTCCCGGGTGATTCCCAAGAACAGCCGCAGCTATGAGGAAATCATAAAGACGGAACAGCCGGATATTGTCGTTCATGGAGATGGCTGGAAAGGAAAAGTGCGGGAAGAGCTCCTTGAGCTTCTGAACAAATATGGCGGGGAGCTTGTAGAATTTCCTTACACTCACAAGACAGAGTATCAGATGTATGAGCGGCACAGGGAAGCCATCCGACATATGCCTGATATGAGACGCGGGATGCTTAAGCGGCTTCTGGGAGAGCTCAGGCGTCCTGTCCGCGTCATGGAAGCCCATAACGGACTTACGGGGCTGATTGTCGAGAAAACAAGGGTTGAGGTTGAAGATGAGGTGAGGGCGTTTGACGCTATGTGGGTGTCCTCACTTTGCGATTCCACTTCAAAAGGGAAACCGGATATTGAGCTTGTCGATATGACTTCCAGGATGAATACGATCAATGAAATTATGGAAGTTACGACAAAACCCATTATCCTGGACGCAGATACGGGCGGACTTCCCGAGCACTTTGAATACAATGTCAGAACAGTGGAACGTCTTGGGGTCTCAGCAGTCATTATCGAAGATAAAATGGGACTGAAAAAAAACTCTCTGTTCGGAAATGAGGTTCAGCAGCAGCAGGCGTCCATTGAAGACTTCTGTGAAAAGATCAAAGCAGGGAAACGCGCGCAGCAGACGAAAGAGTTCATGATTATTGCAAGAATCGAGAGCCTGATTCTTGAACAGGGAATGGACGACGCCCTGAAAAGAGCGGACGCCTATGTAAAGTCAGGAGCGGACGGGGTCATGATCCACTCGAGGAGCAAGAAGCCAGACGAGGTGATAGAGTTCTGCAGCAGATTCCGTGAGATGTACCCGGATATCCCTATTATAGTTGTACCTACTACATATAATACAATACGCGAACAGGAACTCTACGAGGCAGGAATAAACGTAGTGATATACGCAAATCAGCTGATACGGAGTGCTTTTCCGGCGATGAAAGAGACTGCGGAGCTGATCCTTACGACGCAGAGAGGAAAGGAAGCTGATGAGAAATGTATGCCGATCAAAGAGATTTTAACTTTGATCTGACACATGGAACACAGCGCAGGCTATAAATAATGAAAGCATTGATATTAAACTCCGGTATGGGCAGCAGGATGGGGGACCTGACGAAAGAAAAACCGAAATGTATGACGGAGATTTCAAATGGGGAAACGATCCTGAAAAGGCAATTGTGCCAGCTTGTGAAAGCCGGGATTTCGGATGTGGTCATCACGACCGGTCTGCATAAGGAAGAGCTGATGGAGTACTGCAGCTCCTTAAACCTGCCTTTAACTTACAGTTTTATCCATAATTCGGAATTTAAAGATACAAATTATATCTATTCGATCTATCTGGCAAGGGGTGTTCTCAGGAATACAGACATTCTTCTTATGCACGGAGACCTGGTCTTTGATTTTGACGTCCTGTCGCGTATTATCCGGCAGGCAGAGAGCAGCGTGGTTGTAAGTTCTTCCAGACCGCTGCCGGAAAAAGACTTTAAAGCAGTGATAAAGGATGGGTACGTTCAGAAGATTGGCGTTGAATTTTTTGAAAACGCTGTGGCTGCCCAGGCGCTTTATCATCTCTACGCCAATGAATGGGAGATATGGCTCCAACAGATAGAAGCGTACTGTCAATCTGGAAAGCGCAGTGTATATGCAGAAAATGCGTTAAATGAGGTGACGGATTCATGCCGCATCCGTCCGTTTGATGTGGAAGATGCGCTGTGCGATGAGATTGATACGCCGGAAGATTTGAAGAAAATACAAGAGTATGGGAAAACATGACAGAGGATATGGAAATTAAAGCGCAGTATTTTAAGGAAACGGAATTATTTTTGTCATCGATAAAAAAAGAGAAACAAAGACTGTTCGTTGTATGCGGACAGTCTTTCATGGGGGCGGAGCTGAGGGGAAAACTGGAAAAAACGGATCTGGACCTTGTATATTTTCATGATTTTTCTCCAAACCCCACGTATGAGTCTGCAGAAGCAGCGGCAACCGAATACAGGAAAAGCGGATGCAGCGCAGTTCTTGCCGCCGGGGGCGGGAGTGCGATCGATGTGGCAAAGGCGGTCAAAGCCTTTGCCGGCATGAGTGAAGATAAAAACTATCTGGAGCAGGAAATTACAGAAAATGGGATTCCGCTGTATGCCATACCTACAACTGCGGGAAGCGGCAGCGAGGCTACGAAGTTTGCGGTGATCTATTACTGTGGGAAAAAGCAGTCGCTTACCCACCCTTCTCTGCTTCCCCGGAAAGTGCTGCTGGAGCCATCTGTTTTGAAGGGACTGCCTCTCTTTCAGAGGAAAGCCACTATGATGGACGCATTGTGCCATGCAGTTGAGTCGTTCTGGTCGGTGAACTCCACACAGGAGAGCAGAGAGTATTCCAAAGGCTCCCTCAATGGTATCCTAAAATATAAGGAGGGTTATCTGCGAAATACGGATGCGGGAAACGAGGGGATGCTGTATGCTGCCAATCTGGCAGGCAGGGCGATCAATATCACGCAGACGACCGCCGCGCATGCCATGTGCTATCAACTGACTACGCGTTATCATCTGCCGCATGGAGGCGCGGCGGTAATCTGCCTTCCGTATCTTTGGTCATATATGCTGGAACACTCGGAACTTTGTACAGATTCCCGCGGACCGGATTATCTGAGAGGGATTTTCTCTGATATAGCAGAGGCGCTCGGCTGCCAGACGCCCCGTGAAGCAATTCAGATGCTTCATGAATGGATCAGGGGGCTGGAACTGGAGATTCCTGCTGTGCCGGAAAGCGAGATTGAATCCCTGGCGGCATGTGTAAATTCAGACAGGCTGAAAAATAATCCGGTGAGGCTAGAGCAGGCAGATATTCAGTGTATTTATCGACAGATGTTTCACCGCACCGAGGAGGAATAGATTCATGCAAATAAAGAACTGCGGTTCGGAAGAGTTTATCGAAAACCTGAAAGGGAGAAAGGTGATCTGCTTTGGGGCGGGCGCCAGAATGATCAAGGCAGATTATGCAGTAAATCATATAGAAAACCATATCGCTTTTTTCGTAGATAACGATGAGAAGAAACAGGGATTGACATTTCAATATTTAGGACGTGAATTTGATATTAAAAGTCCGGATGTATTGAAAACCCTTGATACAAAAGATTATGTACTTCTGATTACGTGCGGTTCCTACATTGAAATATACAGTCAGCTAAAGGATATCGCAGAGCTTAGAGACATGGAGTGCTATATCTATGAGTCAATGTGCAGATATCCCGAAACTGATATGGAACAGTTTTTCACCGAGGAACTTCAAAACCCCGCGTTTCATGACTGGAAACAGGTACTGGAAAGGCATAATCTGAAGAATAAGCACCGGGGAAGAAGATGCTTCCTGATAGGGAACGGACCGAGCCTGAAGGCGGAAGACCTGGAGCTTTTAAAGGATGAAATTACATTTGCGGCAAATCGCATTTATATGCTGTTTGATAAGACAAAATGGCGACCGACATACTACTTTTGTGTAGATGCCAGATGTTATGGCATAGATCACAGGAAAATAAAAGAGATGGACGCAGAACTGAGATTTGTCCCTTTGAACACGGGAGTAATGGCAGGGAAAGTATACGATGAAGTCACATATTATAACAGAAAAATAAATTATGTTGAAGTTAATCAGGGAAATGTCGTATTCAAAAGCGAGGTTAAATTTTCCTGTGATGCCGAAAAAGCCGTATATGCAGGGGGGACTGTTTTGTATGATGCCCTGCAGTGGGCGGTTTATATGGGATTTTCTGAAATATATCTCCTGGGTGTTGACTGCAGTTACGCATATGAAATGACAAAGGATGGAACAGTTGTCGCAACAGATATGGAAAAAAGCCATTTCGATGAAAAATATGAGACGGGTTTTAACGGGGCAGCAGAACCATTTCGCATGTTCACAGCCTGGGAGCAGGCTAAGAAAAGCTGTGAGGAAAAAGGGATTGTCATTAAGAACGCCACCAGGGGAGGAAAACTGGATATATTCGAGAGAGTCTCTCTGGAAGATATCATAAGAACAAGGAAAACTGAATGATCACGGGGGAAAACACATGCAGATAAAAGAAATACAAAGGCTGACCAGGTTAAACAGAGACAGGATAATTACATCCTTCCGGAATCAGGGATATAAATTCTGTTACTTACCGGATAAACTTCTTGCTGAAATTTTCGGGGGGCATGACGCGTTTATCAAAACCCGGCTTACAGATGCGGATAAAAGTGAGCGGGCAGTAATGCTTATCATATCCAGAAATCAGGAAATACTTGAACTGGAAAAAGAGTTCCCGAAGCTGGATATTTATGTGATGTCTGAGGAATATGCCCGTATGGAAAGCAGGCTGGAAATGGCTACAGAGGATGCTATATCTCACTATTTAAGTATTTTTGGCTATGAGGGAATCTGCTTTGAAGGAAATGGATCGGTCATGAACGGATTAAAGAACCTGTCCGGGGAAAAACTGCAAGGGGATGCTTCCTGTAAAGTCTTGCATGTGACAGAATATTTTGATGAAAAAAATCTGGAACTTCCGCAGGGACATTATCGCTGCGGAATGAGGGATGTCCTGTATGAACTGAAAGAGTTTGCAACTCTTCCGGAAGAGATAGAGTCAGAGCTGAAGTCTGTGGATCAATTCAGGGACTTTGCAAAGCGGACAGTAAACGGATTGATGAAAAATGGCTGGAAAGTGCTCTTCTCGGATCGGACGCCATTGTCCGAGTGGATAGTCAATGAATGTGAAGGAGTTTCATATATAGAAAATATAAAAGGGGCGCAAATAGCTGGAGAAAAGATTTTTGTAGTTAAAAACGGCAATCTGGCAGGTTATTTTAAATTTTATTATAAACTTTAAGGAGTGTAAAGCGTATGAAAACTGTCGCATTAATTCCAATAAAACTCAGTAGTGAAAGACTGCCCGGAAAGAATACAAAACCTTTTTTTGACGGGACGCCGCTCATGCATTTTATACAGAGAGTATTCCAAAGACGCCCTCAATGGTATTCTAAAATATAAGGAGAGTTATCTGCGAAATACGGATGCGGGAAACGAGGGGATGATACAGGGATGGATCAGGGAACTGAAACTGGAGATCCCTTCCGCACCGGAAAGCGAGATCGAATCCCTGGCGGCATGCGTAAATCCTGACAGACTGAAAAACAATCCGGTGAGACTGGAACAGACGGACATTTCGCGCATTTATCAGCAACTATTTCACTGTATCGAGGAGGGAGACATCAATGCAAATAAGGAACTGCGGCTCTGAAGCGTTCATCGGAAACCTGAAAGGGAGAAAGGTGATCTGCTTTGGGGCAGGACTCAGAATGATTAAAGCAGCTTATATAGTAAAAAATATAGAAAACCATATCGCTTTTTTTGTAGATAACGATGAGAAGAAACAGGGATTGACATTTCAATATTTAGGACGAGAATTTGACATTAAAAGTCCGGATGTATTGAAAACCGTTGATACAAAAGATTATGTACTTCTGATTACGTGCGTTTCCTACATTGAAATATACAGTCAGCTGAAGGATATCGCAGAGCTTAAAGACATGGAGTGCTATATCTATGAGACGATGTGCAGATATCCCGAAACTGATCTGGAACGATTTTTCACTGAGGAAATCCAAAAACCCGCGTTTCATGACTGGAAACAGATACTGGAAAGCCATAATCTGAAAAATAGGCACCGGGGAAAAAGATGCTTCCTGATAGGGAACGGGCCAAGCCTGAAGGCGGAAGACCTGGAGCTTTTAAAGGATGAGATTACATTTGCGGCAAATCGCATTTATATGCTGTTTGATAAGACAAAATGGAGACCAACATACTTCTTTTGCGTAGATTCTGGACTTTATAGTATGGATCACAGGAAAATCAGGGAAATAGACTCAGAGCTGAGATTTGTTCCTTTGAATACAGGAATAACGGCAGGAAAAGTATATGATGAAGTTATATATTACAACAGAGCAATGAACTTTGTTGAAGTTAAGCAGGAGAAAGTTGTATTTAAAAATAAGGTTAAATTTTCCTATGATGCAGAGAAAGTCGTATATGGAGGGGGTACTGTTTTGTATGATGCCCTGCAGTGGGCGGTTTATATGGGATTTTCTGAAATATATCTATTAGGGGTTGACTGCAGTTATAAATTTGAAAGGACTGCGGATGGAAAAGTTATTGAAAATGATATAGACAAAGGGCATTTTGATGAAAGGTATAGTGCCGGAATTAGTAGTGTATCAGAAACATTCCGCATGCTTATAGCCTGGGAGCAGGCCAAGAGTAGTTGTGAAGAAAAGGGGATTGTCATTAAGAACGCCACCAGAGGAGGAAAACTGGACGTCTTTGAGAGAGTCTCTCTAGAAGATATAATAAGAACAAAGGATACTGTTTAACTGGATCAGCTATGTTGCTGAAATAAGATATATGAGGTTGTGTATCGCTTGCTCAACAAGATCTCGATAGAAAGAATGAGTACGAGTAACTGTTGCAAACGTAAGTTACATAGATTGAAACACAGCATACAGGAGATTGAAAGATGATTAGCTATGCGATAGTAAGAGAGAAAATAAAAGACTGTATAGATAGGGGAATTACATCGTTTGCTATCTTTCCGTATGGTGAAAATGGCATGTTTGTTGCAAAGATCCTTCAGGAATGTTTTGGGGTAGAAGATGCCTTAAAGGTGGATAATGGGTTATGCAAATACAATAAAAAGATTTGTAACATAACAGAGTTAGAAGGAGTAGTTAAAGAGACAGACTGCTATGTACTGCTTACAAGTTACGCCAGATCAATCAGAGAGAGTCTATTTGATCATATACCTCCACAGCGAATTGTTGAATTATTTGGTTCTCCAGAGGAGGCAAAAGAATATAAACATACAAAAATTGGAAAATATTGCTATGGTCCGCTGGTCAGGGATAATATTAGAATAGAAAGAATTGGTTCTTTCTGCTGTTTTGCAGAAGGTGTAGATGCCGTATGGAATCATCCACTTGATATGGTGACACAGCATGACTTTATTTACGAATCATATTGTTGTAAAGAAATAGATAATCAAAAGTATACATATGAAGAACTAAATAAGAAATATGTTATCGGTAATGACGTATGGCTTGGAAAGAATGTTCTACTTACAAACGGCGTGAAACTTGGAAATGGAGTACGGGCTGCAGCGGGAGCAGTGATCACAAAAGATGTGCCGGACTATGCCGTAGTAGGAGGGGTACCCGCAAAGATAATCAAATATCGTTTTTCAAATGAACAGATAGCAAAACTGAATCAGATAGCATGGTGGGACTGGCCCATAGAAAAGATAAAGGACTGCTATGATGACTTTATGGATATAGACGTTTTTTTGGAAAAGCATTACAAATCAGACAATGTTCAGGAGGAATAAAATGAAAGCAGTATGTTTTGGAGCCGCAGGGGGTGGAATCAGACTCTATGATGAGATATGTCGCAAATATGAGGTGGTTGCGTTCACTGATAATGACACAAAAAAGTGGGGGAGAGATTGCTGTGGAATCCATGTATTTTCACCAGAATATTGTCTGAGACATATAGAATATGATCATGTCATTATTACATCCGCGCCAGGACTTGAAAATATCAAAAAGCAATGTATCAATATGGGAGTAGAAGAAAATCGGATTATCACAAGTTATATTGAAGCGCCTTTGGAAAGCAGGATAGAGTTTCTGAAATGTTTTGCTCAAATTTATTGTGATAAAACACAGGGTAATGTCGCGGAGGCAGGTGTATTCGAGGGAGATTTTGCAAAAGAAATCAACCGCTTTTTCCCGGACAGGAAACTTCATCTGTTTGATACATTTTCCGGCTTTGATAAAAAAGATATTCAGAAAGAGGGGAAAATGTCAAATGCCGCGGTGGGCGATTATGGAAATACTTCTGTGGAGTCCGTTATGTCTAAGATGCCTTTTCCTGAAAAATGTATTGTGCACAAGGGATATTTTCCTGATACGGCGATTGGAAATCAGGTGGAACAGGAAACATTCTGCTTTGTGAATCTGGATATGGATTTGTATGAACCCACTTATCAGGGATTAAGGTTTTTCAGCAAAAGAATGGAGCGCAATGGGATAATATTAATACATGATTATTTTGCAGAAAATTTTGAGGGCCCCAGACAGGCGGTATCATGCTTTTTAGAAGAAAACAGACAAAATCTTTATTTGTTTCCGATTGGCGATGGTATCAGTGTGGCAATATGCGGATTTTAGAGGTGTCAGAGAGGAGATAATCTAATGAAGTGTTTGATCTGCGGATGTACAGAAGATGAAGTGATCTATGATGACTATATAAGGGATGGAGCTCCGGGCACTTTAACTTCAATGAAGTATAAAATGCATCAGTGTAAGCAATGCCATACGATATGGCATGAGACAGATAAACAGGAGAATCTTGACTATTATCAAAGTGCAGAATACAGAAATAAACTGGAAAACAGTACGGAAATATCTTCCTATTATCATCTCCATGACAAAGAAGTTCTAGAAAAACTGCAGTATACAGGAACAGAATTGTTTCGTAATGCTAAAGTTGCAGACATTGGGTGTGCAGGTGGAAGTTTTCTTGATTTTGTGTCAGGAGCTGCAAATGAAATAATTGCAATTGAACCGTCAGAAGTTTATAGAAAGCATCTTTCGGCAAAAGGATACCATACCTATGCGTATGCTAAAGAAGCATTGACAGATTATTCAGAAAGAGTAGATGTAGTGACCTCTTTCGATGTAATTGAGCATGTGGATAATCCGGTGGAATTTATGAAAGATGTGTATGATCTTCTAAAAGATGGGGGAAAAGCGGTTATAGGAACCCCATCCGATTGTCCGATTATGAGGGAACTGATGGGAAAAGAATACGAACAGAAACTTTTATTCAGTTTTCAGCATCCTTGGATATTGAGCAAAGAGAGTTTTGCTATGTGCTGTGAAAACGCGGGTTTTCATAAAGTGTCTATTGTACCGAAGCAGAGATACGGTCTCTCAAATGTCCTGTTCTGGTTAAAAGAGAGAGAACCCAGAGGACATTGTAAATACAATTTCATTTCAGAGACATTAGATCGTGTATACCAAACAGAAGTGGAAGCGAAAGAACTTGCAGATTATCTGGTTGCGTATGTAGAAAAAGGTAATTAAAAAACACGAGTGGAGAGAGTAAAATGGCAGAAAAGGTAGTATCGTTTATACCAATCAAGCTGAATAATCAGCGTTTACCGGGGAAAAATCTGATGGATCTAGCGGGCAAACCCTTGTGTAACTATATATTTCAAACAGTGAAACAGATTAATTCGATTGACGAAAAATATGTTTATTGTAGTGATGACAGAATCAAAGATTATATTCCGGAAGGTCTGTCTTATTTGAAAAGAGATACTTACCTGGATGGATATCAGGTAAAAGGTCTTGAAATAATTGAATATTTCTTAAAGGATGTTGTGGCGGATGTCTATGTGCTGACACATGTTACACAACCGTTTACCCGGGTAGCTTCTATAGAAAATGCGCTGAATAAAGTATTGTATGAGGGATATGATTCTGCATTTAGCTGTGTGAAATTACAGGACTATTGTTGGTATCAGGGCAAGCCTTTTAATTACGATATGAAGAACATAGTAACGACGCAGAACCTGGAACCGATTTATATGGAAACAGGCGCCTTCTTTATATTCAGAAGAGAGGTTTTTGAGAAACTGCATCAGCGAATTGGCTCAAACCCTTATATGTATGTGATAGATCAGTTTGAGGCGGTAGATATTGACACTGCAGAAGACTTTGAATTTGCAAAGGTAGTTGCAGAGTATTTGAAGGGGTGACTGTATGAAGAATATACAAATACTTGATTGTACATTGCGAGATGGTGGGAGGATCATTGACTGCGCTTTTAAAGATGACGTAATACGAGAAATGACGGAGAAACTGATAAATGCGGGAATTGATATTGTTGAAGTGGGATTTTTAAGGGATAAGCGGAATACAGATTATGAGGGTAATTCTACTTTTTTTACGAAAGTTTCACAGATAGAACCCTTTATTCCCCAAAATTGTGATGGAAAAATGTGCGTTGCATTTATAGATTTCCATATGTATGATTTTGATGACCTTGAGCCATGCAATGGGAAATCTGTTACGGGAATCAGAGTCGGTTTTACAAAAAAGCAATGGGATGAAGAGCGTCAAGAACTTAAGAGATGCTTTTTGAGAGTTAAAGAGCAAGGGTATAAACTGATGGTGCAGGGAGTTAATTCTCTGGCATATTCAGATAGGGAATTACTGGATGTAGTAGATATGCTTAATGAAATAGAGCCATACAGCTTCGGAATTGTAGATACATATGGAGCTATGTATCTGGATGATATTGTGCATTACTATAATCTTGTTGACTATAATTTAAAACCCAACATACATATTGATATTCATTCACACAATAATTTTCAATTGTCGTTTGCATTTGCGCAGGAGATTATTTCTTTGAGTAATCAAAAAAGGGGCATTATTCTGGATGCAACATTGAATGGCATGGGAAAGTGTGCAGGAAACCTTAATACTGAATTAGTTGTGGACTATTTGGTCAGAAAAAAGTATTATCATTATGATTTTGAAGCAATTTTAGATATTATTGATGATTATATTTACGATATAAAGCAGCATCAGGGGTGGGGATATTCTATCCCTGCTTTTATGGCGGGCATTTATAAATCGCACCCTAACAATGTGATTTATCTTACAAAGAAATATCGAATGGGTGCAAAGGATATTGGCAATATCATCTTTATGATTGATGAAGAAATGCGTCAGCGCTATGATTATGATAATATAGAACGTTTGTATATTGAATACAATAACGGAAAACTGAATGATGATGAAAACATCCAGATGTTGAGAAAGGAAATGGAAGGCAGGGATGTGCTGGTTATTGTTCCAGGACACACTATTACTGAATACGAAGAAAAAATCGACTCATTTGTAGAAAAAAATAATCCAATTATAATAAGTGTTAATTTTTACTCAAAATACGAGAGCAGTTATGTATTCTGGGGAAATAAGAAACGTTTTCGCATAGAAGATGAAAGAAACAGCTCTTATCGGAATATTATCTGTTCAAATGTCCATGAACAAATGCCTGGATTATGTGTAGTGAATTTTTATTCTCTTATTAATAAAGGATATAAATATTTTGACAATTCAACCATAATGTTGCTGAATCTTCTCAGAAAAGTTAAAGTGAAAAAAATCACACTAGCAGGATTTGACGGTTTTGATGAAAAGCTCAAAGAAAATTTTATAGACAAATCTTTCCATAATGACAGGCATATAGGTATCTTTAAAGAACTAAACCAGGAATTGGAAGAAATGTTAGGGCAGTATGTATCTACAGTGAAGAATGAATGTGAGTTATCATTTCTTACATCGAGCAAATTTGAAAAAGTTGTCAGAGAGCAATAAGCATTAGATAGAGCTCTACTATCTGCAGGTTCTATCGTTTTGCAAACACCTAAATTCTGGTTAAAAGGGAAAAGGAGTAGAATGGATAAAAAAATTAAAGTATTTGTCATGGATGTTGATGGCACGTTAACCGATGGAAAAATTTATATGGGTGAAAACGGCGAACTGTTTAAAGTGTTTCATATAAAAGATGGATATGGCATTCATGATATATTATCCAAACGGGGGGTTATTACAGTCATTCTGACAGGGAGGACGTCAAAAATTGTGTTGCAAAGAAGCAAGGAACTGGAAATAGATTATGTGTTTCAGAATGTAAAGGACAAAGAACTTGCTATTTGTCAATTACTGGATAAACTGAATCTTAGTTTGGATGAGACAGCATATGTAGGAGACGATATCATCGATCTGTCGGCGATGAAACTGTGTAAAGTGAAGGGATGTCCGGTTGATGCAGTCTATCAGGTAAAAGAAATCTGTGATTTTGTTTCAGACAAAAAAGGAGGTGAAGGTGCCGTCAGAGATTTTATTGAATGGATGAAGGGTAAAGAGCTGATATAGAGACAAGCTTTAAACACCTGTGTTTTATACTATAGGACAAATTATCTAATCTATGGGGAGATTTTCCGCGAACAGGAAAGGGAAAGAACTATGTGTTTAGAAAAAGAGATATGCAGACTCGTTAAATTAAATAAAGATATCATTATTACGTCTTTCAAGAGCCAGGGATATAAAAACCTTTACCTGGCTGAAGAACCGCTTGTTGAAATTTTTAGGGGGGGTATGAGAATTTTATAAAAACCCGGCTTACCGAAGAAGATAAAGGCGCGCGGACAGCAGTGCTTACAGTTTTCAAAAGTCGGAAAATAGTCGAACTGGAAAGGGACTTTCCGAATGTGGACATTTATGTGATGTCTGAGGAATATGCCAGGATGGAGAGACGTCTGACAGAGGTCACAGAGGAGATGCTTTTACAGTATTTGGCGCTTTTTGGATATGACGGCATCCGGGTTGAGGGAGAGGGAGCTATAATGGACAGATTCAGATTTCTGTCAAGACATGTCCAGAAGAAAGGCTTCCATCAGAACATTCTTTGCGTAACAGAATATATGGAAACAGAAAACAGTCAGGCATCTTGCGGATATTACAGAATCGGAATACGTGATGTTTTATATGAGCTGAGCAGGTTTTCTGTTTTTCCGGATGAGATAAGGCTGAAATTGAATTGTCCGGAACAATTCAGGAATTTTCTGAAACGTTCGATCGAGACACTCGGAGAGGAAGGTTGGCGGGTTGCTTTTGCAGACATAACGCCGCTCTCGGAGTATCTGTCTAATGAATATCACTGGGTAGAGTACATGGAGGATATAAAAGGGACATATATTCCGGGCGAAAAAATCTATGTACTTAAGAATGGAAACCTGTCGAAATTTCATCAATTCTATAATGAGAATAAGGAAACCGCCTGGATTGAAAGCCGCAGGCGGATTCACTTCTTAAAAAAATGGTGCATAGAATTACTGATAGAATATTTCAGGGGAAAACTGGGAGATCATAAAGTCTCTATGTATTTCCTTACATGGGATTGGGCGTATAACCATCCATTGTTTCCCCAGGAGAAAATTACTTCCGAACAAATAAGCAAAAGAAACCAGTACCAACTCTACAAAATCCGTGAGAATTTGGATAAAAGTGTTCCGTTTTTAGAAAAAATATATGGAAAAAAATATTCGGCGAATTATGTAAAAAATATCATGGATATTCCGAATACACTTAAACTGGACAAGGGTAAAATCAGACATGAAAATCACAGCAGCCAGTATATTAATGTTACAAGCGGTGAAAGATATACACCGGGACAGCCAGATGACAGCAGACATACTATATATTTCCTGGGATCATGTGTCTTTTTTGGATATGCGGTTGAAGATGGAGAGACGATAGCAGGATATCTGCAAAAAAAGATTAATACTGTTTACAGTGACTGGCGCGTGGTCAATATGGGAGTGTGGGGGGCAGGCATTGAATCAGTATATAAAAACCTTTATGATATGAAACTGCGAAAAGGAGATATTGTGGTCGCAGGCTATGGAGCCTGGATGCCTTTTCAGGAGAATGGTAAGAAATATGATGTCAGCGCATCGTTAAACAGTTCGGCTATGAAAGAGCAGCCTTATTTTAACGTGATTTCTCACAGTAATCATAAGGGGTATAAAATAATTGCTGATAAACTATGGACAATAATAAAAGACAGAGTCGCAGAAACGGATGATTCTGATCTGGGTTCTTTTTACCTGGAGCCGCCGGTCAGCCGGGAAAGCGTACAGGAAGATCCATATTATGCGCAGGCGGCAGAGTACATCAGCAAGGTAAAAGCAGAAACTCCGAAGAATTGGAAAGAAGGGGTGCGCGGTGCAATTGTAATGAACTGTAATCCATTTACTCTGGGACATCAGTACCTGATCCGGCAGTCGGCAGCAAAAGTGGATTATCTTTATATTTTTGTAGTCGAAGAAGACAAATCGTTCTTTCCATTCAAGGACAGAATCGAGCTGGTAAAGAAGGGGACACAGGATATAAAAAATGTGATTGTAGTGCCAAGTGGGAAACTTATTATCAGTTCCGTAACTTTTCCCGGATATTTTTTAAAGGATTCCCCGGACAGCGTGGGAGTCGATACCTCCCTTGATGTGGATATCTTTGGAAAGTATATTGCCTCTCCGCTGGGTATTACAAAGAGATTTGTCGGGGAAGAGCCAATAGACATGGTGACACGAAGCTACAATGAAAGCATGAAAGAGATACTCCCAAGATACGGCATAGAAGTGGATGAAATAAAAAGAAAAGAGAAAGATGGAGGCGTGATCAGCGCCTCGAGAGTCAGAAAAGCGCTGCAAACCAGCGACTTTGATTCAATACGGAAACTGGTTCCAGAGACAACATATGAGTATTTGTGGGAAAACAGAGAAAGATTTATCTTTTCGGCTACGGAAGCAAAGAGGAATCTGACTTTGAAAAATGTGTAGGGGTTGATTGAAGATATAGTCATATCATGATATAATGTGATTATAAAATTGACGGGAAAATAATAAAGCTGTTATTATCACTGTGAACGGACGGGGAGATACCGAATCACTTTCTTATGAGGAATACAAAAAGATGAAATCAAGGATTGAACTTCTGGAAATTTTATTGGCGGCAGAAGATGATGTAAAAAATGGAAGAGTTGAACCAATTGAAAACACTTTCCAGGATCTAAGGCGGATACTGAAGGAGAAATAATATGAAGTATACAGTTGTCCGCACAGACATCGCAGATGAGCAGATCCGTGAGATCATCCTTTATATCAATGAGAATTTTGGATCAGAGACTGCATTATAGAAATATTAGCATAATGGGGGCAGCTATCAGGAGTAAATTCTGATGGCTGCTCCCATTTTATTCTGACTCATACTTGCCAGAGGTGAAGATTGCCTTTCCGCGTTTTGTATGCTAGAATGATGTCTGAATAGTTATGTCTATTACATACAAGGAAGTAAAAAGTATGAGAAATTTCAGAGATTTTGCCCCAGATGAGCGGCGCAATTATATAACCCTTTCAGCAGGTGAGTATTATCCAGATATTCTTGAGGATGCTTGCAGTTTATATTTACCGGTATTGGAAACATTTTCAAGAATGTTACATAGATCAGAAAGCTCTACAGCATTATTTATGAATATAACGCAGGCGCCTAATCAATGGATGCGTATTCAGCTTTCCAGAGTGTTTAGAAAATATGTTTCGCCCGAAACGCCTGTTGAAATGCTTAAGACAAAATCGAAAGCAGAGAAAACATGCCGTGACTTTGGTGATGGATTTAGACCCATTCATATAGTTCAAGAGCGTTTTGACTCTCGTCCCTTACCAGATGAAGCGTTATGTGCTTTACTTTGGGAATATAAGAACAGAGGGAAGAAAGGATATGACCTTACAGATAAATTTTTTGATATGATTCAGGGAAAATTTCCTGATATGCATATCTGGGGACCGAGAGGAGCCGGTGCTGATATTCAGGCAGCTGAACTATGGAGCGATTATCCGAACAATAGTAGACCGCTGGATTTTGTTATTTCATCAAAAGATAAAAAAGTCATATATGCTGTTGGACTTGCTCGATATGATGGAGATAGAGGGGGAGCGCAGGAGGATGATAGAACAGGTGGCTATAAAAACTGTGCTGATGAGGTTTTAAGCTATGTTCATTCGCATGGATTAAAGACTAAAGTAATATTTCTAAATGATGGACCAGGTTTACTGTTAGGCTCTATGTGGGAAGATTATTCCCGTATAGAAGAACGTTATCCTAATGAAGTTAAGGTTCTCACATTGAGAATGATAGATGAGAGATTAACTAGGTCGTGGATAAAAGGAGAAGATTAATATGGCGACAGGGGTACCGCCCAAAGAAATACAAAAGCGTAAAAAAATTTCTATTAGTCTATCCTATGAGGGCAAAGAAGCTGCTGAAAGTGTGTTAAATTATGCAGGAAAGCCATTTGAAGTACAATTTCCAATAAATGGAACTGGAAAAAATCTTTTCTTTTTTGGTGATAATATAGACGCATTAGCGTATTTGCTAAAAAATGGATATAAAAATAAAATAAAATTAATTTATATTGATCCGCCGTTCGCAACTACATCAAACTTTGTTAATCGCCGACAGGAACACGCTTATAGCGATTCACTTTGCGGTGGTGAGTATGTTGAATTTTTGCGTAAAAGATTAATTTTATTACGGGAATTATTATCTGAGAAAGGCTCTATTTATCTTCATTTAGACAATAAAATGGCTTTTACAATGAAATTGGTAATGGATGAAATTTTTGGAGAAGATAATTGTAGAGCCTTTATTACAAGGAAAAAGTGTAGTACAAAGAATTACACTAAAAATACTTTTGGAAATATTTCAGACTATATCATGTTTTATTCTAAAACAGCTAATTATACATGGAACAGACCATATGATCCCTGGGAATATGACCGCATGATTGAGCAATATCCATGTATTGACGAAAAAACGGGACGACGTTATAAAAAAGTACCTGTTCATGCTCCGGGGATCAGAAATGGGGCGACAGGAAAGGAATGGAGAGGTAAATTGCCTCCTACAGGCAAGCATTGGCAATATACGCCAGACAGACTGGATGAATTAGACGCTGCTGGAGAGATATATTGGAGTCCCACAGGAAATCCCAGGCGTAAAGTTTTTTGTGACCCATCAAAGGGAGTCCCAGTACAGGATATTTGGTTAAATTATAGGGATTCAATTAACCAGGCTCAAAAGACAACGGGGTATCCAACTGAAAAAAATATGGATATGTTAAAAATGATTGTAACAGCATCATCTGATCCTGGGGATATAGTTCTGGATTGCTTTGCTGGAAGTGGAACAACTTTAGGGGCAGCTTTTGAGAAGAACCGCTATTGGATTGGGGCAGATAATAGTCTTGAAAGTCTGAAAGCTGTTCTCAAACGTTTTACAGATGGACTTGATGTTTATGGTGATTATGTAAATACTATGACATATGAACAAAGCACTTTAGATTTGGAAGAAAAGTGTCCATTTACTATTTTGACATTAAAAGAAGCTGAATCTTGTGTAAGAAAGATGTGCTACATTGAAAAACAAAAAATAGTTTAAGGGAGACCGTTTCAAGCTCCCCACAAAATTTGAAACGGTCTCCGCAGAGTCGCTGCCTCAAACCCTCTCCCATATCTGATAAATCGTATCGGATAATTTTTCTGTCTTTAATACCTTATTGTATGCCTCTGACAAGGCAGGCTCATTGAATATGTTGAATACATGCTGCCCTCCTGGCTTTCCCTGGGCCAGCCAGTACAGGTGATTTGCCAGGGGATATCTTTGATAGAAATCCAATCTTACAGGGCGAAATTTTCCTGTCGATAAGATCATCCTTTTTAATGTTTCCTCCGTATAGAGGATCAAATGAGCGCTCCAATAGGTAAAGTCGGCAAACGCCTTGTTTTCATATAACGTTAAAAGGGCGTCGTCCGCATTTGGTACTTCTATGATAAGGCGCCCCCCCCACCTCATATGTAATGCAATTTTTTGAAGCCATAGTTGAGGCGCTTCTAAATGTTCCAGTACATGAAAAAGTGTAATGACGTCAAACTTTTCCTCATATTCATCAATCTCTCTTTTACAGGTAATTCCTTTACTGTTTAAGTACTCCCTTTCTTCATGCCCCAATTCCACGCCTGCACAGTAATCTGATACAGCCTGTATTCTTGACAGATATCCTCCAAATCCACAGCCAAAATCGAGCACATTCCTGGAACTACATTCTTTCTTCGTCATCTGATAGCGGCGTTCGTCGTCCTCTTCACATAATTTTAAATGCTCCTGGGGAGAAAGCTTTGCCGTATTTGTGCTAAGATGCATAAAACCTGCTTCATAATCATTATGGTTAAATTTCGATAGAAATTTAATATTGCAGTCCTGACAGATATATACATCGATATCAGAATTATCACGTACTCCCTTATGAATGAGAGAAACATTCTTGCTGGAACATAATGGGCAAGATAATACTGTCGGCATAAAAAACACTCCTCAATTACTCTTTTATCATATATACCGGTTTTGCATGCGAAAAGGGATATTTCTTAAACACATGCTTCCGAGTCGCAAAAAACTCGTCTACTGCGACGGTTTCTCCTTCTATTGTCGAATAATCGTCAAATATAATAACTCCATCTGGAACGATTCTGTCATAAAGAAGTTCTAAACCAATTTTACACGGCTCATACACATCGGTATCAATGTGCAGCAGCGAGATCCTGAACTGTCCGTTTTTGGACAAAAATTCTGGAAGGGTTTCTTTTATATTTCCTTTTATCAGTTCAACATTGTGTATACCTTTCAGTTTCAGACTTTGATATATCTCTTCTCTTGTAACAAAATCATCCTTAAACATTCTGTTCCAGTTACTGATAAATTTTTTATCGCTTTCAATTTTATCAGAATCAGGAAATTCACCAAACATATCAAATCCTATTATCCGTCTGGAGTTTTCGTTTTCAAGCAATTCCCGGAAAGTTCCCCACTGGATTATACCCCCCCCCTTGAAAACTCCCAGTTCTACGACGTCTCCGGGGAGATGCAGTATCTTTTTATACAATTCATAATGTGCCAGTATATTTCCCAGGCGATAAGGTTTAGAAGTAAGATAGAATCCATTTTCATACATAAATTCTTTTGTTTCATCAAATTGATTAATCATTGGTTGACGCCCCTTTCTTTAGATAATTTTTTATATGTCTCGATCTTTTCACATGGTTCTGCTTAAGATTGTTTCCGCGACTTCCCGTATCACTCCCTCTCCGCCGTTCGCTTTCGCAATGTATTTTGCAACCTCCCGGACCTGAGGTACTGCATCAGCCGGGCAGCAGGCAAATCCAACTATTTTCATCGCATCTATATCGTTGATATCATCACCGATATAAGCAACATTTTCAGGAGAAATCCCTTGTTCCCGGCATATCCTGGTTATAACGGCAGCCTTATCTTCGCATCCTGTTTCCAGGATATCCAGTTTCAGCTTTTCTGCCCTCCGGCGGTTCAGATCAACGTCCTCTCCCGTAACGATCCCTGTAAGAATCCCTCTCTTACGCAATAGTGCGAATCCCATGCCGTCACGGGTGTTAAACTTTTTCAGTTCATCACCCTGCTCAGAATAATACATCCCGCCGTCTGTCAGACATCCGTCACAATCTGAAAGAAATAATCTGATCTCTGGAATAATACTTTCCGATATATGGATATTCCTTTTTTTCATCAACGCCTCAACGATTGTCCAATCTCCCGGCTCATCAATCTCAAGAAAAGTGTCCTCTGCCATCTCAACTGCTTTGATATTGCCTGAGAGACGATTCCGAGATTCCAGAAGGGCGTGACGTGAAGTGATATAGAAAGCTCCGTTTTCCACTAAATAACCGGGAAAATCCTGGCGGCGCGGACGCTGGGACACATCATAGTTTGTCGGATGCGCAAACCCATCCTCATCATTTTCCCAGTTAAATCTTTTCTGCGGGACTACAGATAGCACACTGTCTGTCCCCGGAGTGTCAAATGCTTCAAACCCAAGCTCCAGATCTCTGCTTGTAAGCAAAGGGGATGTGGCCTGTATTAAAACGATATTATCAAATTCATGACCAGATGCAAACTCCAGCATGGCTGATTCCGTAGACGCCGTATCTGATGCGGACTGCGCGGAGCGCCCAATCACTTCTGCTTTGGAAAAGAGAGCAGACTGTTCCCCGTGCTTGAAACCTTCGACGGTTTCCCGGATCAGAGGACTGTCCGTAGCAATGTATACTTTATGAATGTATCTGCATCCACAGGCAGCTTTAACGCACCAGTACACTAACGGCATACCGTTTAACGGTTTTATATTTTTCAGGGGGATAGACTTGCTGCCTCCCCTGACCGGTATAAATGCTACGTTCATCCTTCAGCCTCCTTCACGAATATCTACAAATCCACATTTGATCCATTTAATTGTTTCTATAATCTTCCATAAATATCCTCATACCGGATAATATCATCTTCCCCAAAGTAATCACCTATCTGTACTTCTGTAATGATCAGAGATTCTTTTTCATCTTCATTGATGACCCTGTGCCTGCATCCTTTTGGAATAAAGACAGAACTTCCACAATGAACACTGAAAACAGACTGATCCAGTTGAACAGTTCCCATCCCATGCGCGACGATCCAATATTCCTCCCGGTGGTTGTGCGACTGAAAGCTTAACTCCGATTTTGGATTGATACTGAGTATTTTGGACTGAAAGTAATCATTCATGACCGTCGTTTTATAAAATCCCCAGGGTTTCGGAAATATCTCATAATCCGTTACCCCTTCATCCAGACTCAGAAAATCATAGTCAAGGTCAGCATGTAGATCAAGCAACAGCAGGGTATGAAGCTGTCTCTTCGTAATTATGTTCACTAACTTCTTCCCGTCGTCTACCACAGGCAGGAATTTTATGGATTCATTCTTGAACAGCTCAATTGCCTGTGGAATACCGTCAGAAGCGTACAGGGATTTAAAGTTTCTGGTATAGATATCCGCAATCATGCTGTCAGTAGAAGAACCACTGATAAAAGCACGGCGTATATCTCCATCTGTAAGTGTTCCGATCACCTTTTCTGATTCATCGACCACGACAAGAAAACCCATCCTGTTACTGTCGATCTTTCTCAGCGCTTCAAGAACTGTGATCGGCTCCTTTGTCACCAAAATATGTAAATTATCCCTCATGCCTGCCCCCTTTATTATCCACGGTATTTCAGTTTATCCCTTTGCTCCTGCTCAATTGGCAAAATCTCGCAGGACTTATAAGTCAATGAATCATGTACTGCATTTAAGTTTCTTACCAGCCTGCGAACCCCATCCGGTTCCAGGGAAGCTGCATGATCCGTCCCCTTCCAGGTCCGGTTAAGTGTATAATGCCGCTCGATGATATGCGCTCCCAGCGTATATGCAGCCATATCCACGGCGATCCCATTGTGATGGCCTGAAAATCCAATCGCTTTTACTCTGCCTCCATATTGCTCTTTCATTCGCCTGATCTCAAGCAGACATACGTCTTTAAATGGCACCGGATACCCGGAAGTGCAGTTAAAAAGAACAAGATCTTTCGCGCGGCCGTTTTTCTCGAAAAACTCTACAATCTGTTCCTCTTCCGCATGAGTTGTCATGCCAAACGACAGTTGGATCTCGCCCTCGTAGTTCCTGCAAATCCACTGCAGCATCTCGAAATGCGTATTACATGCAGATGGTATCTTGATAAATTCCGGACGAAGAGAAATGATTTCGACCGCGCTGGTCATATCCCATACAGAGGAAGAGTAAATGATCCCGGCTTCCTCGCACCATTGCTTAAGCTGTGCGTGTTGCTCCACCGTAAACTCCAGATACTCCCGATGATGTCCATATGTATCTCCATAAGAGTTTTCCGGATGGGGATGCGGAGCATTATACTGTTCTGGCGTCAGCAGCTCTTTCGGGCAGCGCTTCTGAAATTTAATGGCGTCAGCTTTGCAAAACTCTGCCGCCGTAAAGATCATTTCACGTGCAATATCCATCTTTCCCATATGATTGCATCCTGCTTCTGCAATGACAAAAGGTCTCTGATACATGGTATATTTCCTCCTGATACTATTTTTTAATAATCTCTTTAATACGTGCCAGATTGTCCCTGCTTATTTTCCACAGCATTTCCTGAGCTTCAAATAAACGCCTGCGTGTTTCTTCATTCCTTTCCTCATGTACAGTAATAAACAGGTCAACGATCCTGGACTGCAAATCCTCCAGACGCTCTACAGTGTCCCTCAATTCTATACACCAGTCAGTCGCCTCAATATCCTCCAGGAACCATCTCGATTTATCATGTGAACACAGAGTGATAATCTCGCAATTCAGTCCGAAAGGAATCAGCTGAGCATGTCCCCTCATGCCAATCACTAAATCCATTTTATTATAAATTTTGTAAACCTGATGCGGATACATATATGACATCACAATGGTTTTGAAAGAGACGTCTGCATCTTCAAGATACTGCACAAATTCCAGGTCACTGAGGCAGTGAACCAGATAATAGATCTTGTACCCCCGCTCCTGTATCTCTTTTATAGAGCCTGCCACAGAACGTAAAACAGACTCTTTGTTTTCTCCATATCGCATTTCTGACCGGTCAAACGCCATGTTCACACCTACGTTTCCGGTACGCTGTTTGGCCGGTATATTTTTGTAGACTTTTCTGATCAATGTTGTCGTACAGGGCTGGAATATAATCTTAGACGCCAGAGCTTCATCATTAACCAGTGATTTTATTTTCTCAACGCTTCCATGATTCCTCAGTCCTACAAATGCACTTTTGTCAACTAAAAGCTTCAGGTTCCTGATGAATAATTCCCCTGGTTCCTGTCCGCGAAAATAATTATATCCGACACTATAGACAATGACTGGAACCTCAATCTTTTTCAGCAGTTCCTCTGGAACTGCCCACTGCCATCCACTTATGGCATTTTCATTCGTGTCAGGCAGGAAAAGTCCTCCTCCGCCTATGACAAGTCCTCCCCCCTTATTAATGGCTTCTATCATTCTGTCTGAAACCTCAGTTTTTAACTCGATAAGATTCCATCTTTCCCCCATCCCCTCAGATTGGAACGTCTTTCTGACACACTGTGACAAGACGGTATCTCCGACATTTCTTCTGATATGATAACTCACATGCGACAACATGACCCCCGACACATTGCAAGGCCGTTCTTCCTTTATTCTGTAAACCGCACGGCGTATCGCGCGATAGATCCTTATAAAGACATTTTTTCTCATTCATGTTCCTCCCTGAACCTTTTACATAAATATTTGTATGTCGTATCCGGAACAAGACTCTTTATCAGTCCAAAATCTCCGGTCTTCAGCGCCTTCCTGACTCTTGAAGCGCTGATCACGTCTCCGGCTTGCTCTTTTCTCTTTATCTCATCCACCTCTATACCGTATCTCGGGAGTATCTCTTTCATGCTTTCATTGTAGCTTCGTGTCACCACGTCAATCGGTTCTTCTCCGACAAAGCGCTTTGTAATGCCCAGAGGAGCGGCAATATACCGTCCAAAGATGTCTACATCAAGAGATGTATCGACTCCTACGCTGCCTGGAGAGTCCTTTGAAAAATATCCGGGAAATGTTACCGAGCTGATAATGAGTTTTCCGCTTGGCACTACAACGACATTTTTAAGATCCCTTGTTCCTGCCCTCACCAGCTTAATCCTGTCTTCAAATGGGAAGAAGGACTTGTCTTCTTCCACCACAAAAATATAAAGGTGATCTACTTTTTCTGCCGACTGCCTGATCAGATACTGGTGTCCCAGAGTAAATGGATTGCAGTTCATTACGATTGCGCCGCGCACTCCCTCGTTCCAGTCTTCCGGCGTGTTCTCTTTTACTTTATTGATATATTCCATTGCCTGTCTGTGATACTGCTGTTCCTCACCGATTGCCTCATGTACCGGCTGCGGCAGATAAAACGGGTCCGGTGAAGAATCGTCTGCTTCTTCCAGCTTCCCTCGTATAATTGTCCACAGTTTGTCAGCAAGCAGCTCATAACCTGTGTGGTTGCAGTGCAGTATCATTTCAAAATAAGAATCCCTTTGCATTGCTTTATTGTTCAATGCCGTTGTGATATCATATATCTCACCGTTTTCCTCCATAGGCATCAGGCTTCCGTACTCTATAACTAAAATATCCCCTTTTCTGAATTTCATGTCATAAATAGCTTTATAGGTGTCATGAAAACCTGCTCCCATCACTCCCATATTGACAACCCGCCAGTCATTGTAAACCTCATTGATCTTTCTTTGCAGATAACTTGCCATCGTGTCCTTGTCTTCAACCGCATATCCAAAGAAAAGGCATGTGCCAAGCAAGTAGACAGAGTGGCGGCTGTTGGCAGGGTTTCCCGCTGTATATCTCTTGCCGTTTGACACGTTAATATACTGACTGCTGTGATTTTCATGCCTTATTTTCCCCGGGGCCAGATCCAGTTTGTTTGGAATGTTATGCCTGATCCCATCCACATAATCAGGAGTATATTTCTCCCCATATATTCTTTTCAAAAACGGAATGAACGGTTTCTGATCTCTGCAAATTTCGTTGAGCCGGTAACGGCGCATTTTCTCCAGCTGTTCAGAAGTAGTATGCTCCTGCGGATATAATGGATGGTTAAATCCCCATTCCCGGGAAACAATATACATCGAGACTCCCCGCCTGCTTAAGTAAAGCTGGAAATGCCTGCACAGCAGTTCTGCCTTCCAGTTTTTGATCAGCTTTATCGTTCTCTTGCTTTCAATGTAGCAGGATCCCTTTGTTTTATAATAAAATTTAAAGACATTCCCCAAAAGTCCCGTAAATACAGTGTTTAGCGCATTTACAGGCACAGGGGAACATCCTTTTTACTACTCATTTACTACTTTTGAGCCTTGCCAATGAAAAGCGGGATATTCCACGATGTAAGATTGAAAGAAAAATACAGCGGACTGAAAAGATGTTCTGCCGCCGTAACCGTTGTAGGAACAGAAGAAAACGAGAACGGAGAGTAATTATGACTTACGATAAGAAATCTATTATGTATGAAGCATACAGAAGATACAGGATTGACAAGGAACATAACCCTGGTTTCCCACAGGTATTTTCTGAGTATCTTGAAATGGTGTGGTTTGAAGACAAATATGAGAAGTGGTTTTGTGAAACCCACTCGTCTGATGAATATGGAAAGGAGTGATAGCATGAGTGATAGAAAAGTTGGCCTTAAGGGCAAGTTCCTGCTGACTTTCGAGGAAGCAAGCCGCTATTTTGGAATCGGGGAAAATTCATACCCAGAAAGGAGCAAAAACCACATGGAAAAAAGAACAGACAGCAGAGGGAGGATTCTTAAAACAGGAGAAAGTCAGAGAAGTGACGGGAGATATGTGTATAAGTATCAGGGAGCGGACGGAAAGCCGAAATTTCTGTATTCATGGCGTTTGAACAAGACAGATTCACTTCCCAAAGGGAAACGGCACTGTGAACCTCTGCGGGAGATGGAAAAAGAAATTTTGCGGGACGCTATGGACGGGATTGATTCTGTAGGCAAGAAAATGACTTTATGTCAGCTTTATGAGAAGCAGAACGCTTTGAAGCCTAATGTGAGGGCATCCACAGTAAACGGCAGGAAACAGCTTATGGAGATTTTAAAAGCGGATATGTTAGGGAATATGAGCATTGAGAAAATCAAACCGAGCCACGCAAAGCAGTGGGCGGTTCGCATGAAAGAAAAAGGGTATGCTTTCCAGACTATCAATAATTACAAACGGTCGCTGAAAGCATCCTTTTATACCGCTATCAATGACGGTTTAGTCCGTAAGAACCCGTTTAATTTCAAGCTGACTGATGTCATTGAAAATGATACTGTACATAAAACAGCACTTACAGAGGAACAGGCAGATGCGTTTTTATCTTTTGTAAGGACAGATTCTGTTTATCAACGTTATTATAGGGCAACCATAGTCTTATTAAATACAGGTTTAAGAATTTCCGAATTGTGCGGACTTACGGTCAAAGATATTGATTTTGAGAATGGATTTATCAATATTAACCATCAGCTAATATATAGTAAAAATGGTTATTCTGTAACCCCGCCAAAAACAGAAAACAGTGTCCGCCAGATACCCATGATTGAACCTGTCCGTAAAGCATTACAGGAAGAAATACAGGAGCGGAAAAATGTACAGCTTTTACAGGTAGACGGATATTCCAATTTTATCTTTCTGAATGTAAAAGGATTACCCATGTATTCAAGTGCATACTCTACAACATTTTCCTCTATGGTAAAGAAATACAATAAATTCCATAAGAAAAAACTTCCTGCAATTTCTCCGCATATCTTACGCCATACTTTCTGTACGAATATGGCAAACAAGAAAATGACTCCTAACACCCTGCAATATATCATGGGACATAAGAATATCACTATGACACTGGGGTACTATGCACATGGTTCAGCAGAATCGGCTAAATCAGAAATGAGGGAATTAGCGGCATAAACGGTTGATTGTACTACCCGTTTTACTACTTTACAAAGTGCTTTTTTTAGTTTCTTTAAGCTGATTCGTGAACATGTTTTTACTACACGACTTCCCGTAACCCGCATAAAATAAGGCTTTGCGGACTTACGGGAAGTTGTGGGAAGATTTATGGAAATCCATTTAAAGTTTCGGTTGGAAAACGGCTAATTATACGTGGAACAGAGCATATGATCCATGGGAATATGACTGCATGACTGAGCAATATCCATATATTGATAAAAAACAGGACGGCGTGTAAAGTTTTTGGTGACCCGCCAAAGGGAGTCCCAGTACAGGATATTTGGTTCAATTATAGGGATTCAATTAACCAACTCCAAAAGACAACGGGGTATCCAACTGAAAAAAATATGGAATAGTATTGAATATCTGAAAGCTATCCTTAAACGTTTTGCAGATGAACTTGATGTTTATGGTGATTATGCAAATAACATGACATATGAACAAAGCACATTATATTTTCACTTTCCGCTCTCTTTTATATATTCCATAAAATCCTGTCTGTTCTCTTCTGTTGTTGTCGTAGGCCTGCCAAGATCCGCCCTTGCCCCGATCGCGGCTTTTACCTCGATAAAAGTCAGCTCACCGTTATCTTTTGCGGCACGCAGCGCGTCTCTTAATTCATCTTTTGTTGTTACTGTCTCCGTCCGTGGATATCCGCACGCCGCTGCAACGTCTGCCAGCCGGGTTTCCTTAGCCACCGTCGGGATTCCGCCGACAGTCTCGTGGGCTTCGTTATTGATGACGATATGGATCAAATTGGAAGGTTTCCGGCTTCCGATGACAGCCATAGCTCCCATATGCATCAGTGCTGCCCCGTCTCCGTCGATACACCATACTTTCTTCCCGGGTTTCGCAAGGGCGATTCCAAGCGCGATGGAACTGCTGTGCCCCATAGAACCTACGGTCAGGAAATCCCTCCCGTGTCCCTGTCCCCTGTGTTCCCTGATTTCAAAAAGCTCTCTGCTGGCTTTCCCCGTTGTCGAGACGATAAGATCATCTCCTGAAACTTCCGTGATACATTCGATGATGGTTTCCCTTGTCATCGGGTAAGGGTTCTTATAATGCAATTTATCCTCATACTTCAGGGCGCCTTTGCGGACCACGAAAGCCACACTGCTGCCCTCGCTCAGCAGAGGTTTCGAGGCTTCCATCATTTCTTTCAGTTCATTTTCCGTTGTATCAACGGAAATGATAAAAGGCCTGATCCCCATATCTTCCAGAAGCCTTACCGTGACCTCGCCCTGATAGATATGCTGAGGTTCGTCATGTACTTCCGGTTCTCCGCGCCATCCCACTACAAAAATACAGGGAATGGCATACACTTTTTTATGGAGCAGGGAAACTGCAGGGTTGAGCATGTTTCCAAGTCCGCTGTTCTGCATATAGACAAGCGGGACTTCCCCTGTGGCAAGATAATGTCCTGCTGCAAGGGCAGTGCAGTTCCCCTCGTTTGCAGCCACAATATGATTTTCCGAAATCCCGTATGTATGCATCAGATAATCGCACAAAGGTCTCAAGAGAGAGTCTGGAACGCCGGTATAAAATTTTGCCCCTAAGATTTTCACAAAGCTCTTAACATCCATCTTATTTATCTCCTGTAAACAAATCCTGATAGGTAAATCAGGCATATTCTGTTTATGCCACGAATTTTACCATCTATATTTTATATCAACGGAGTGAGAAGCACAAGTATCATATCTCGTGAAACCCCATAAGTTTTCACGAGATAATTTCACGTCACTTATTTTTTCAGTACATCCCTCATTATTTGTAACCTTCCCCTCTGAAGAATCAGGAGTAAAAATTCAGGTGGTGGTATCCAGGGCAAATATGATATAATCAGGAAAACTGGGAAGTAAGTAATGGATGAGAGCTAGATAAATATGGCAAAAATCAGGGGGGTTCACGGGACGGATTATGTCTTGCAAACGCTTCAGTATCCTGGAGGAAAAGAAGATAATGATTACGGGAGAATGGATTCTATGCCACAGAATATGAAGAGCGAGCGAAAAGCTGGGCGGCGCTGAACGGGAATCCAGTAAAGTCGGTGAGCAGACCGTAAAGCTGTATAAGATTGATACAAGTACATATGATGTGATACAGGGTTATCGTGCAGACGACAGTTATACGCAGGTGATAGAGGCGTTCCGGCAGATTAGATGGCTTCAACCCTACGAGACGGATATGGAAGGAAGCTACAAGGAGACGGACATCCATGCATGGGCGTATGAGGGCAATTTATCATCTGTGAAAGCAATCTAAGATAAGGAACGTAGTAAAAGCCTGACAATGAGGGAAAGTGTGTGGATGGGAATGGAGAAGAAAGTAAAAGAGTATCATTCGTTCGATGAGATGGTGAAGGAGATTTATGGAGAAAAGGCTTTTATCACAGAGAATGAGCGCGTGCACGGAGGAGATATCAATGATGCGTACAGGATGGTTCTTTCTACGGGGGACAGCATCTTTGTAAAGATTAATTCAAGAAGTAACCTGCAATTTTTCCGGACGGAATCAAATGGACTGAGTGCCCTCCAATCAGTGGACAAGATCGGCGTTCCGAAAATTCTGGGGATGGGGATTGACAGGCAGAAGGACTGTTCGTTCCTTGCCCTGGAGTATCTGGAAAGCGCGAGGCGTATCGATTCTTATTGGGAGACATTCGGCCATCAGCTGGCAGGGATGCACAGGGCAGAGTGTCTGCCGCTGGTATCATCCGGGAATGACGGGGAGAAAAGCAGGCTCAGATTCGGGTTCTATGAGGATAATTTTATCGGCGCAAGCCCCCAGAAAAACCAGCCGAAGGAAACGTGGATTGGCTTTTACAGGGACTGCCGGCTTCTTCCGCAGCTGACAATGGCAGAGAGATACCTGGGGACTGCCGTGAGGAAAAAGGCGGAATGGCTTTTGGAGCACCTTGGCTCCTATCTGAGGGAACCGGATTTTCCTTCTCTGCTGCACGGGGATTTGTGGGGCGGAAATATGTTATGCGGACCTGACGGAAGGGCGTGGGTCATAGATCCGGCTGTCTATGCAGGGGATTTTGAAGCTGATCTGGCTATGACCCAGTTGTTCGGAAGCCTTCCGGCAAGATTCTACGAGGCGTACAGTGAGAGAAACCCAATCGACAGAAAGGGATATGCGGAGCGGAAGGGACTTTATGACCTGTATCATCTCCTGAATCATCTGAACCTGTTTGGAAGAGGATATTTAGGAGGCGTTGTGGAGATCATAAACCGATATGCGGGCAGATGACATAGCAGGTGAGGAAATATGAGCAGGCAGATTATTTCAGATATACTGGATCTTACTTATCTGGATTGGAGTAAAATACGAAATTCATCAGGAACGCCAGGATCATCACGTGGCTTTGTTCCTCGAGGGATTTTAAAAAGACAGGAGAGAGTTTTTATCTGTTTCCAGTGAAGATCTGTACCAGATAGAAGATCAGCTTCCCCTTACAGCAGCAGATTTTAATTTTTATATTGGGCACGAAGTGATTTCCACGGCTGAAGCGGCAGAGATGTACGGGATACGTTAAGCTTGCACCGCCGTTTTATTCTCTGTATAATATACTTTGTAAACAGATTGTGGATGAATCAGTATGTATGCATGAAACTGCCGGCGCAGCCGGTGCAAGGTACAGGAAGAGGAGAATATTATGGCTTCTGAAGAGAACAAGATTACAATGGAGGAAACGGCGAAACATACAGAAGAGGTGAATCAGGAAGTGTCCGAAGGGCAGACGGTTCAGGAGGCGGAGCCACAGGAACCTGTGATGGAAACGCCTGTAGTGGAAAGATCTGAGCCCATGGCAGAGAAATCCGTGGCAGAAGAGCTGCCGGTGGTGCACAGGGAGGTCCATCAGGAACCGCAGCATGCGTTTTCAAGGGAAGAGTGGATCCTGACCCATCTGGAGGGAAAGGAGCTTCTGGAATACCTGAAGCTGGAGCATCAGAAAGAAGAGGACGAGCTCAGTGCGAAGGAGACGAGGCAGAAGAGGATTCTCTCGGCATTCCAGCTTGCGATGTCCCTTGCGGCGGCAGTAAGTATCGTATATGTGCTCAGTGCGAATCCGACCATACTGGTGAATATCCTTTATATTGCGGGACTTATTGCAGGGATGTGGATCTGGAAGAATCCAAGGGAAAAATAAGAAGTCTTATGGCAGCAGTGTTAAAATAAGGAGATTAAAAAAACAGGGCATGGCATAGTGCCAAATGGGTATCCTATTATAGAAACGTCGGTGTACAGGAAATATAGTTTCCCTTGTACACCGACGTTATGCATCGAAAATGAATTAAGCTGGAGCGGTCGTAAAAAAGACAGAGCGCAAAAGACAGCAGTACAGGGGAAGTGAAGAGGATGAAAAGATATTGGCGTGCGGCAGCGGCTTTCCTGATGACTCTTTTTTTATCAGCGGCGGCAGTTTACTCTGCGCTCATACCGTGGCATATCAGAGAACCGTATGAAGAGACGGTCCCGGTGCCTGTTGAGGCAGGCGGCAAAGCGAAAAAGTGGGAAGAGAACACATCTGACATACAGGGAAGGGGAATCCATGTCACAGTCCTCGGAGACAGTATAGCAAAGGGGTACTCATCGGACCAGTCGGCCTGGATCGAATGTTACGGAAGGATAGCGGCGAAAAGAATCGCGCTGGAAGAAGAAGGCGTCTGCTTTTTGCAGAACTATGCAAAAAACGGACTTGCCACAGACGGTCTGAATGAAAGGATACTGACACAAAAACAGGTTCTGATGAGCCTGGAAAAATCAGATATTATCTTTATTACCATTGGTTCAAATGACCTGCTTAACGAATGTAAGGCAGTTGTGCAGGAAATTTTGGATCTGGATACAAAGTTTAAAAGCGCGGATGAAGCGTTGGCTGCCCTCAAGGATTCTGTGGGTGAGAATCCGCTGCTCATTTTGAATGTGATAGATGCACTGAGCAACTGGGATTATCTGACGTTTGACTCGGAGTGGACAAAAATGATGGATACAGTCACCGCAGCCAAAAGAGATGGCGCAAGGATTATTGTCACAGACATCTATAATCCGGCGGTCAATATGGACCTTCCGTCCACGATGAATCAGGTCGTGGACGATATCATAGGCAATATGAACATGATCATACAGAAACATGCGGCTGAGTATGGTTATCAGATTGCGGCTATATCGGAATCGACCATAACGGCGCATGTGCAGGACGACGGGCTTCACCCGGATCAGATGGGACAGCAGATCATAGCAGACCTTGTATATGAGGAATATATGGAAACGGCAGAGCGAAGATGAGGCTTTGCCGTTTCTTTTTCACAGTTATAACACAGAACGTTCACATAATTCTGATACCGTTTTAACGTACTTGAATGTCCCCGGGTATCATACAATGATACTGCAGGGGGAGATCAGGCAGGAATAACGCGTTAGGAGGGTATGACCTTGATTGAAGTGAGGAATTTGGTGAAGAAATACGGAAACCATCTTGCCGTAGACCATCTGGACTTCACGATTGAAGCCGGAAGGATCTATGGCTTTTTGGGGCCTAATGGGGCAGGGAAGTCTACCACGATGAATATCATGACAGGATATCTCGGAGCGACAGAGGGTGAAGTGCTGATCGACGGACATGATATTCTGAAAGAACCGGAAGAGGCGAAGCGGCACATCGGGTATCTCCCGGAACAGCCGCCGCTCTATATGGATATGACGGTAAGGGAGTACCTTGAGTTTGCCGCTGAGCTGAAAAGGATCCCGCGCAGTAAGCGGGAGGAATCGATAACAGAGGTGGAAAAACTGGTGAAGATCCACGACGTGGAGGAGAGGCTGATCAAGAACCTCTCCAAGGGATACCGACAGAGAGTCGGACTGGCACAGGCTGTACTGGGATTCCCGGAGATCATTATTCTCGACGAGCCGAGCGTAGGGCTTGACCCGAAGCAGATCATTGAGATCAGGGAGCTGATCAGGAAGCTGTCGAAGAAGCATACCGTGATTCTTAGCTCCCACATCCTTGCGGAAGTTCGGGAGGTGTGTGACCATATCCTGATCATCTCAAAGGGCAGGCTCGTGGCAAGCGACACCCCGGAGAACCTGGAGAAAATGCTGGGGGATGCAGATACGGTTGAGATCGAGGCACACGCTGATCCCTCTGAGATCAGGGCAGTCCTTAAACATGTCCCGGGAATCGAGCAGGTGACGGTGGCAAGCGGAGAGGATGGGGTAACACTAGCCAAAATCCGGGAAAAACGAGGGGAAGATATCCGGGAACGTATCTTCCAGGCATTTGCCGCCAGGGATATTCCCCTGCTTACGCTGCGTCTTGAGCATGTCAGCCTGGAGGATGTATTCATGGAACTGACCCAGAAAGACACCGTACCGGATGCATTTTCCAGAAGAAAGAAAAAGGACGGGGATGAGGCAAAGAGAGAGGAGGAAGATGAAAATGCTGGCAATCTATAAAAGGGAACTGAAATCTTATTTTCAGTCTATGGTAGGATGTGTATTCATCGCATTTCTTATGGCATTTACGGGGATTTATTTCGTAGCATACAACCTGTCTGCGGGGTACCCGTATTTTTCCTATACGCTCTCAGGATCCTTAATCGTTTTTATTGTGGGAATACCGCTGATCACGATGCGGAGTTTTTCAGAGGAGAGAAAGAATAAGACGGACCAGATGCTGCTCACCGCCCCGGTCAGCCTGGGGCAGATCGTGATAGGGAAATATCTTGCAATGATCACGGTCATAGCGATCCCGAACCTGATCTTCTGTCTGTATCCGATGATCATCCAGTCCCAGGGAATCGCGTACCTGAAAGTAGACTACATCTCGATTGCGGTATTCTTCCTCCTGGGGTGTGTGTACGCCGCAATCGGAATGTTCCTCTCTGCGCTCACAGAAAGCCAGATCATAGCCTTTATCAGTACATTTGGAATCCTCCTTGTGCTGTATCTGTGGGACGGAATCCTCTCCATGCTGCCAGGCTCTGCGGTCAGCGGACTTGTCGGGGTCCTGGTCATTCTGTCTGTCATAGCATTTTATATCTATCATATGACGGACAATATTGTGCTGGCAGGGGGGATTGGGATTGTGGGCATCATAGCCGGGGCAGTGGTTTATTTTGTGAAGTCTGACCTGTATGAGAACCTGCTGTCCAACCTGCTTGGCAGGCTGGCGCTTGCCGATGTGTTTACGGATATTACTTCAAACAGCATTGTGGATGTGACGGGTATTGTTCTGTATCTGTCGATCATCGCCGTGTTTGCATTTCTCACAGTACAGGCGATCCAGAAGAGACGCTGGAGTTAGGAGGGGACAGATCGTGGAAAAGATAAAAAAGACAACAGGAAGATTAAGCGGGCTTTTTCATTCTTCGGGAACGCGGCATGGCGGATACAGTGTCGGAATGACGGTGGTCGTCATCGCGATTGTAATCGTATTCAACCTTGTGGTCGGGCAGATTCCTGAGGCATACCGGAATCTTGACGTCAGCAGCACGAAGATCTATGAGATCTCGGATACTACGGCAGAGCTGCTGGATGGTCTTGAAGAGGATGTTACGATGACGGTTCTGGCTGTCAGAGACGAAACCGATGAAAGGATCACCACATTCTTAAGCAAATATGGTTCTCTTTCCGGGCATCTTTCCATAGAATGGATCGATCCGGTGCTGCATCCTTCTGCACTTACAGAGTATGACACGACGGAGAATACGATCGTGGTGTCCTGTGAGGCAACCGGGAAGACAACGACAGTATCCTTTGACGACATTCTCGTATCGGATCTTTATTCCTATTATTATTACGGGACTGCGGCATATACAGAGTTTGACGGGGACGGACAGCTTACAAGCGCCGTAAACTATGTAACCAGCGATGTCCAGAAAACCATCTATCAGGCAGCAGGACACGGGGAAGCGACGCTTTCTGCGACGGTCACGGACCTGATGGATAAAAACAATTATACGCTCTCAGAGCTGAATCTTCTGATGGCGACATCCGTGCCGGAGGACTGCGACTTACTTCTGATCAATGCGCCCCAGACAGACCTGTCGGATTCTGAGAAGGAAATGCTCACAGGATATCTGGCGGAGGGCGGCAAAGTCATGGTCCTGCTGGGCAATACCGGGGCAGGGGACCTGCCGAATCTGGAGAGTGTGCTGGAAGAATATGGGATGCAGGTTACGGATGGCTATATCGCGGATCCCCAGAGATGCTACCAGGGAAATGCGTACTATATTTTCCCGGAGCTCTCACTTCCAGGCGACATGGCGGCGGGCATATCGTCAGAGATGGTGCTGCTTACGAATACGCATGGCTTGACGCTGACAGACCCGGCACGGGACACGATCGCGACGACTTCTTTCATGTCTTCATCAGACGGCGCTTATTCGGTGACGGAGACGAGCCAGGAGCCGGGAAGCTATGTCCTGGGGGCTGTGGCAGAAGAAACCATCAGCACGTCATCAGACGAAGCGCAGAGCAGTTCCCCAGAGTCAGATGAAAGCAGTGCTGACGATTCGGGATCAGGAGATGCTTCTGAAGATACAGAAGAGCTGACAGGACGGCTTACCGTAATCTCGGCGGGCAGCCTGATCGATTCCCAGATAACGGATTCCTTCGCGCAGCTTGAGAATACGACCGTTTTCATGAATGCTGTAACTGCGAATTTTGACGGAGTGACAAATCTTTCCATTGAGGCGAAGAGCCTGGAAACACAGTATAATACGGTTCAGCATACCGGAATGTTCAGCTTCCTTGTGGTGTTTGGAATACCGGCAGTCATACTGATCGCAGGCTTTGCCGTATGGTTCAGGAGACGCAGGGCATAAAGGAGGGCAAGAGGATGAAGAAAAGGAAAGCGCTCTTTCTTCTGCTGGGAGTCCTGATCCTCCTTCTGGCAGCATACTTTGCGCTGTCTTACTGGAATAAGGGCCGGGAGGAGAAAGAAGCAGAAGAGGCAGAGGCGTCGAAAATATATGTCACAGACATCGGCTCCGATGACATTACGGCGATCAGCTATAATGTCGGGAACGGGGACATGGAGTTTGAAAAGGAAGACGGAACCTGGTATTATACGGCGGACAGAGACTTCCCGCTGACACAGAGTTATCCGGAAAATGCGGCAGAGGCGATGGGGCGTCTGGAGGCGGACCGGGAGCTGACAGACGGTGATAAACTGGCGGATTATGGGCTGGAGGATCCGGCATATACTGTGCAGCTTACACAGAGTGACGGCACGGTCACGGATATCTGTTTCGGAAATACGACCGGAGACTGTTACTATGTGACGGCAGGCGATACGGGGGTGGTCTATACCGTATCGGCGACAGTGATTGAGGACTTGAACTATACGCTGGATGATATGGCACAGCTTGACGAGTATCCGGGCATCGGAAGCGGGAATCTGGTAAAAGAGGTCATCACCGAAAATGGCGAGAGTACAACTTATGACTCCGAAAATGAGGATCAGTCTGAGGATATTGCGGCAGTGGCAGGAGGACTGGGAGCCGTGGCGCTCTCAGAGGCTGCCGACTATTCTGTGGAGGATGAAGACCTGGCAGGATACGGACTTGACGAGGCGTCAAGGATCACGGTGGAAGCCACATATACCCAGGATGAGGAAGAGAAAGTCCTGACCCTCTATCTGGGAGGCGAGGACGGAGAAGGGAACAGATACGTGATGCTGAATGACTCCAGGATCGTGTATCTGATCTCAGATGAAATATGTAACAATATCTTAAATATCGACGAAGAAGAGTGACCGGGACAGGGGCAGGATTCCTTAGCAGGAATGATCTGCCCCTGCTTCCCCAGCCATATATTTTTGGAAAATTTATAAGATTTTAATTGACATCGCTCAAAAAACAGAGGAAAATATTCGCATATTATAATTTGTTGCAAACGGAAAAGGATGGATGGAAATGAAAGAGAAATTCATGCGCTTTATGCAGGGACGATACGGGGTTGACACCTTTTCAAGATTTCTTCTCGTGGCAGGGCTGATCGTGGTATTTCTGGCGGCGCTGGCAGGAGGGAATATATTTGGCACGGTTTTTTATCTGCTGGGCTGGTTCCTGATCATTTACTGCTATTTCAGAATGTTTTCCAGGAACGTTTCAAAGCGTTATGCAGAGAATCAGGCGTTCCTCAATAAAACGTATAGAATCAGAAGCTATTTTCAGAAACAGAAAAATATCTGGAAGCAGAGGAGCGAATATCATATTTACACCTGCCCGCGATGCAGGCAGAAGATCCGTATTCCGAGGGGAAAGGGGAAGATCGAAGTCCGCTGTCCGAAATGTGGGGAGACATTCATCAGGAAAAGCTGATCTGCCGGTTTCAGAATTGAGAATCACAATGCAAGGGGGAATGGAGAAATACAATGCCGGATCCATACAGTATATTAGGCGTAGACAGGAACGCGTCAGACGACGATATTAAAAAAGCATACAGAAAACTGAGCCGGAAATACCATCCTGATGCCAATATCAATAATCCGAATAAGGATGAGGCTGAGGCGAAGTTTAAGGAAGTGCAGCAGGCATATCAGCATATCATGGATGAGCGGGAGAGAGGCTATTCCTCCGGCGACGGATATGGGAGCGGCACCGGGGATGCCTATGGCGGCTACGGTCCGTTTGGCGGGTTCGGCGGCTATGGCCCCTTCGGCGGTTATGGATCCTTTGGCGGTTACGGGCAGGGGACCGGGGACCGCCAGGAAAGTGAGGAGGACGTCCATCTCCGTGCCGCGGCAAATTACATACGGAGCGGCCATTATGCAGAAGCGCTCAATGTGCTGAATGGAATAAAAGAAAGGGGAGCCCTCTGGTATTTCTACAGCGCATCTGCCAATTCCGGCGCGGGAAATAACGTTACAGCGCTGGAGCACGCAAAGGAGGCCGTAAGGCTCGACCCGGGAAACATGCAGTATCAGATGCTCCTGCAGAGACTGCAGGGCGGGGGAGCCTGGTATCAGCAGAGACAGTCCATGTACGGATACCCGGGTACATTTGACAGCAGCTGCTGCGTGAAGCTGTGCGCTGCCAACCTACTGTGCAATCTGTGCTGCGGAGGAGGCGGCCTGTGCTGCGGAGGTTACGGCGGCGGCTACGGCGGCGGTTATATTTAGTAGGCGTGCTGCATACGGTCAGTGCGCCCGTGTTCCGCGTATAAAGGGAAATAGAAACAGAGGTACAAGGATATGGCTATACACAATAAATCACATAGCAATCATGCATTAATGTCATTGAATAAAATGCGCAGAGATAATAGCATGAAGCAAAAAAGTTCAGTTGATTTGCATTGACCCACCGTACAATCTTGAGCTTACCGGGTGGGATATTTATGAAAATTATATCGAGTGGGCGTCAAAGTGGTTAAGTGAAGCGTACAGGGTTTTGTCAAAAAATGGCAGTATGGTAATCTTTGGGGGGGGATACAGTTCCGGGATGTGAAGTCGGGAGACTTGATTGACATTATACAGTATGTCAGGCAGAATACAAAATTCAAACTGATTAATACAATCATTTGGTATTACAAAAATGGGATGTCAGCTCACAGATATTTTGCCAACAGGCATGAAGAAGCAATTTGGCTGGCAAAATCCAACGAACGTTTGGCAAATCGGAAGATTAAACGGAAACAGTAAAGAACGCGTAGGGCATCCAACACAGAAACCGGTTGAAATTATAGATCGTTTTGTAAAATCTCTTTCTTACCCGGGTTCTGTTGTTCTTGATTTTTTTGCCGGAAGCGGCACGGTGGGAAGAGCATGTATTGCAGAGGGAAGGCATTGCCTTTTGTGTGATAATGACAAAGCCACGCTTGATTATTTTGACAGGCATATTGAGCAGATGAAAAAGTCAGGGCAAAATACAGAATACATACGGATGGACAGCATAGAAGATTTTTTCCAGGGATGATGATACCATCTATAAGGAGCACATTATGAAAAAAGGACAATCAAATCGATTGACTGAACAGCAAAAAGAAGGACAGGGACCACTTACAATCTTCCATGAAGACGCCATAGTCCATGACAAAGAAGTATCTGATACTTCAACTGTTGTCAGGAAAAGACTTGAAGATGAATTTCCAATGCTGACTTTCCGATATAGAAAAGAACTGCAAAAAAGGGAAATAAACACAGCGTTACAGAAAATAGATAAATATCTGGGGTAAACACTTTTTGTCAGTAATGCCAGAATAATTCCTGACGGCGGTATAATCGAAGTGAAAGATGACCTCGGCAACTGGCGGGTAGTTCTCGTTTCCGAAGCAAAGCACCAGGGGAAAGATATAGAAAATATCAGTGAAATGGCGAATTTTATGCTGGCTGAACTCCATTTCCCGTATGTGCTGTTTTTAGAGGGATCTAATTTTTTGACTCAGGATGTTACGATCGAAAGACCTGATGGCAGGGAAGTGACATTGACCTATAATGCAGGTAAACTTAACAGGCTTGACAGATTGATTGCTGCAAATTATGGTATGCCTATAAACACAAATCTGTGTGAAAACAGATTTGTGCAATGCAATGGCGTGAGTATAATGCTCCAGGCCGCCTCGATTTATACCAAAGGTGACGGCGGTCACTGGAATGACAGTGATATGATAGAAATTATGCTTGAAGTTTCCCGTACCTCTCTGAAAATGTTAGGAAAAGACATTTTCAGTCAGCTCAGTAAAAAAGTTAATACATAAACCAAACCTGTTTCTTAATGTACCCTGAAAACACCGATTCCAATTGCACCGGGACCGGTGTGTGTCCCGATGCTCATGGTGAGCGGGAGATAGATCAGATCCAGCTCGGGAAACGCTTTTCTCATTTCATCTTTAAAATGCTCCAGCTTTTCCGGTTCCATAGCTGTGTTGGCAATACCAACCTTTAATACACCCTGCTCATGGAGATGGGAGAAGCGGGAAGCAATGTCGTTTTTTACCGCGTCGACCATAAGCCGGAAAGCGGACTTCATCCCTCTTGTCTTTGCAAAGGAATCCAGCTTGTCCCCCTGGATCGTGAGGACAGGCTTCAGTTTCAGGACCGTTCCTACAGCGGCAGCGGCGGCAGTAATGCGTCCGCCCTTTTTCAGGTATTCCAAAGTATCCACCGCAATGTATATACTGGCGTCCAGAGCTTCTTTTTCCAGGAGCTCTTTAATTTCGCGCGCGCTTTTTCCGTTATCTGCCAGAGTGAGGGCGTCAAAGACAGACTGTGCCTGTGTCACGGAGATCCGGTGGTTGTCCACGACGAAGACACGGCCTGCGTAAGCATCGTCCTCTGCCAGCATGGCGGCAGTCTGGCATGTATTGCTCAGTCCGCTGGACATGGGGATAAAAACCACTTCACTGTGAGACTGAAGCAGAGTGTCCCACATCGCCGTAACGTCACCGGGGGAGGGCTGGGATGTTGTGATATTCGCGCCGGATGACTGCCTGTCATGAAACTCCTCCAGTGTGAGGTCAACTCCTTCGCAATACGCGTGCCCATCGATGATGACAGGCATCGGAAGTACGTGGATTCCCCTTTTTTCTCCTTCTTCCGGCATAATGCCGCAGTTGCTGTCCGTCATAATGGCGATTTCTGACATAATACCCCTCCAAAACAATTATTGACCGTTATTTTAACAGGTGTTAAAATTATAGCAAAACGTCTGATGGATAACAATGAACAATAATCGGAAACTGTTAGTTATTTATACAGAAAAAGGAAACTGTCAGGGAATGGAAGATAAAAGGATAACAAAGACAAGGCGCTGCCTGAAATCCGCTTTGATCGAGATGCTTGCGAAGGAAGATTTTGAACATATTTCTATAACAGAATTATGCAGGAGGGCGGATATCAGCAGGATCACGTTTTACTCACATTACAGCGATAAATATGCGCTGCTTGACGATATTTTCAACGACATGCTGACAATCGGCACCGAGGACTACCGCAGAAGGCAGAAGGAGAATAATCCCAGAAACGGACTGGTGGCAGGGTATGTGAATATGCTGGATAGCATACTGAAGGTATATTATGACAGATTTGATTTCTTCCGGCACACGAATCCGGAGAGCAATCCGTACCTGGCATCGCGCTTCTACAGCATTGTCCTGGAAACAGTGGAAATGCATACGGACCATGTCAGGAAGAGGCTGAAGCTGAAATATTCTCCAAAGAAGATAGCAGGATTTGTGTGTTTCGGCATGTTTGGGTTTATTAATGAATGTCATGAGGAAGATGCCCCTCTGGAAGAGATCCGGCGGGATGCCAGGATGCTGCTGACGGATGTGCTCAGGTCGGGAGTGCTGACGGAGGAGCGGGGCAGCCTCTGAAGCGGGTTTGGTTAGAACGGCAAAAAAATCCAGGCACAATTGACCTGGTTGCGGAATAAATAATAAGTCGTCAGAGGAGATTTCAAGAGCATAGAAAATGGAAGCAACGGGGCTCGAACCCGTATAAAACAACGTATAAAGCCGGTATTTATGCGGGGTTCGAGTTTTCGTGTTGTACTTCGTATTGCATGAATTTCCGAAACTCCTTTTGAGCCTTCTTGCTATCCCTTTTATCGAAAAGCATCAGCCACGCTTGATACTTAGCCTGGTCAAAACATTCTTCACCTTCCCTATCGAGATTCAGGACATCTTCAAAATATCTGTCGATCATTTCGTCCGTTTCAACCTGTTTGTCAGAAAATGATGGGTATACACTTTCTTCATTACACGGTCACTTTTCCATCCTCCACGCTCTAAGGCATATTTCTCCGGGACTTTAAGAAAAGCCATGACAGACGCATTTATGTGGCGAAGTTTATGGAAATTCATGGTTATACCATTCTTTGCCATGAGGCGGGAAAACCTCCTGCCGATAGCGGTCGCTGATCCAGGGACCAGTTGATTCTGATTTTCCGGCAGAGCGTCGATCAAGGTCTTTATGTATCCTGGGATTCGATGCCTTCGGATCCGAGCCGGCGTCTTTGCCAGGTCTTTCCATGTCTCTTTTCCATCCACATCGATTACCACCTGATTAATCGTAATATAGTCGCCTTGTACGCTCTCCCCTTTTTTCATTATTTTTCAAAAATCTATTGACAGCGTTCCTCAAAACGAATATATTATAGATGTGAGGTAGTTAGTTACTTGACTAACAAACATGCTAACAAAAGGAGTGATATGGTTGAATATAAATCCAAATACAGAAAAGCCCATATTCATTCAGATTGCGGAACAACTAGAGGACTCCATATTCACAGGAGTATATCCAGAGGAAACGAAAATACCCTCAACAAATGAAATATCCGCTCTGTTGAATATCAATCCTCATACCGTTTTAAAAGGAATGAATTTACTTGTGGACGAGGAAATCATCTATAAGAAAAGAGGTTTAGGAATGTTCGTTAAAGAAGGTGCAGTAGAAAAGATACGTCAGAAAAGACAGGGACAATTTTACGACCAGTTTATTGCTTCATTAATAGAAGAAGCCAACAAATTGCACATGACGAAAAATGAAATCATTTCAATGATAGAAAGGGGTTATGAAAATGAACGCAATTCAAATTAAGAATGTTACCAAAAAATACAAAGATGTTACTGCTCTTGATAATGTTTCCTTTTCTTTTGAGTATGGAAAAATCTATGGATTTTTAGGGAGAAACGGAGCAGGAAAATCTACACTGATTAACATTATCGCTAATCGAATTTTCGCAGACAGCGGAGAAATTATGATTGATGATATTCCAGCTAAGGAAAATATGAAAATTCACGATAAAATTTTCTGCATGAGTGAGGCAGATTTATATGACGAAAGTTTAAAAGTCAAGGAGCTTTTTAAATGGATTGATCGTTTCTATGATGATTTTGACAAGGCAAAGGCTTTTGAAATTGCGGAAAAATTCAATCTCGATACCAGCAGAAAATTCAAGGCTTTATCAAAAGGGTATCAGTCCATTTTTAAGCTGACAGTTGCCCTGGCGCTCAATGTTCCGTATGTGATTTTTGATGAACCTGTTCTTGGATTGGACGCAAATCATAGAGAGCTGTTTTATGAACTGCTTTTAAAAGATTATGAAACCAACGAGCGAACAATCATTCTAGCGACACACCTCATTGAAGAAGTAGCAAATATCATTGAGGAAGTTATACTGATTGATAAAGGAAAGGTACTGTTACAGGATAATGTCGGTTCATTATTGGAAACTGGATATAGTGTATCTGGCTTGGCACACGAAGTAGATACCTATTGTGCAGGCAAGAATGTTATCGATTATGATGAATTGGGGAATCTGAAAATAGCTTATGTGCTGGGCGAAAAAACGCCACTTCCAAAGACTGGAAATCTATCGCTTTCAGCCATGAATTTACAAAAATTGTTTGTCAAGCTGACGGAGAAAGGTGGTAACTGATTATGAAAAATTTGAAATCTATTATTCAGTATGAATGTATGACATCTTTTAAATACGTCTGGATATTTTACGCAATCCAGTATGCCATTGTAGCCTTTATCACAATCATTATCGGGCTCGTCATGGGGACTTTTGAAGATGTAGGTACAAATTGTTTGGAAGTGAATACGTTAATTTATATTGGTATCTTGGGCGTTTTAGGTTTTACAGAGGATTTTAAAATGCTGATACAGAACGGATTTACCCGTAAGTATATCTTTACCGCAACATTCTCCATGTTCGGTTTTATTTCTGGAACAATGGCATTGATTGATACAATAGTAGGAAACTTGATACATCATTTCAATAACAGCTATTCTACCCTTTATGGTGGCATTTATGGATATGATAATTTATTTATGAACTGGCTGTGGTTATTCCTGCTTTATGTTACATTCTGCTGTCTGTTATATTTGATTATTCTTATAATCAATAAGACAGGGAAAAATGTATCTATCATCTTAGGAGTAGTATTTGGTGGTATCGTTTTATTGATTGTAGCGTTATTCAGATATGTATTTACAGGAGAAACTATCCATAACATTTTAGAAATTTTAATGAAAGCTATGGGATTTATGGCAGACGGCACAATCAATTATGTATTTCCTGCAATCACTCTGTTTACGCTTGTAGCAATTCTGGGGGCGAGTTCCTATGCAATTATCCGTCGTACAGAATTGAAATAAGAAGCAGGGAATGTAATAGTATCTTTTCAATACCCTATCCTGCTAGAAAAAGTAGTCATGTAAAATTAAAGAGTAAGGTGGTGGTTATATGGGAAGTTACTAGTTGTTGAGCTATCTGATAAAGAAGAACAGATTTACAAAAATGTGTGGGGTTATGACAATGCGCCAGACGCAAGCAATCTTTCCTCGTTCATCAGAAAGCTAAGGCTAAAAATCGAGCCACACCCAGACAATCCACGATACATCATTACTGTCTGGGGCGTGGGTTATAAATTTAGTGAAAAAGAAAAACCGTAGCTGTATTTCACAATCTATTGTGATCTGCACGCTACGGTTTTACATTAAACTGTTCATTTCAAGGGAAAGGAAACTGTAAATGTTGCTCCACCACCAACTGTATCATTCACTTGTATTACACCATTTAATATTCTAGTTAATTCTTGTGCTATGCTAAGACTCAAACCAAAATTAACCTTATTTGTATGAGATTTATCCCCACTGAAAAAACGGTCAAAGATGTATTTTTTATCTTCATCGGTAATCCCCTGCCCGTGGTCAATAATAGAAAATGCTATTTGCTGTTTTGTATGAACAGCCTGTATTTGTAATAAAGTGTTATTCTTTGCGTGTTGAATAGCATTGTCCATAAAGATACATAAAATCTGAAACAGTCTATTTTTATCAGTATTTAATACAGGATAAGTATCTTCTGATAAGCTCACTTTTAGCCGTATTCCATTTTTGATACGCGTTTGTTCATATGTTTCATATAGAGTTATAAGTAATGTATCAATATTAACTTGGCTTTTGTTCAGTGTCCATATTTGAGCGTCAGAAGAAGCAAGCAACAGCATATCTTTTACTAAACGTGATAATCCCATACATTCCGATTCTATCACACTGACGTCTTGTTTTGCCGGTTCATCTAATGATTTGTTGTCAGTAAGAATATCTGTGTCCATCACCATAACAGCTAACGGTGATTTTAATTCATGGGAAGCAGTGGCAACAAAATCTTTCTGACTTTTTAAAACACGCTCTGTTGGCATATGAGTGTATAAATTCCACCCTGTGAAGTAAAGGAATTGTACTTTGCATATCAGACTGTGAGTTTTCAAGCTGATAAATCAGCAGGGTTGTCATTCTCTGAAACATGGTGCTTTCTTTTTTTAGATAATTGTAAGTTTGCAAGTCGCCTTGTCAATGCTCTGACTCTAGCTAGAAGTTCCTTGATATGAAATGGCTTGACTAAATAATCATCTGAGATTTTATCAGCTTGCTTTTAAATATATATCAAGAAAAAAAGCAAAAACAATACTTCTGTTTTTGGTATTAGTTCTGGTAAATACTATGATTTTAAGTACCAGCATGATACTTAGAGCTACAAATGAGTCAATGGACTCCATGCAGGCAAAGACAAATTCAAAAGTTGTTGCCGAGACAGTAGACACAGGAAATATGATTACAGAGGCAGAGGTAAGACAAATAGAAAATATGCAAAATATAACCTCTGTTAATCGTGTCGGACAGTATAACGTATTTCCGTCAAATTTTATTCCAATTACAGGAAATACATCTTCGCAAGAGGACAATTCCAAAGTTGTACTATTAGCCTATGATGATTTAGAAAAAGATAGCCCGTTCTCTGATTTGCAGTATAAACTTACTGCTGGAGACTATATCAATGATGAATATCGAGCAAAACGTATCGAAGAATTATCAAAAGAGATTGGCGATAAAGACGGCAAGCTGGACGGGTACTATCAGAAAAAAATTGTTGTAAATGGCAGTGTGAACTGGAATACAGGGACGACAAATATTTTTGAAACATTAAATCTAAAAGATATTGAAAAAATTTCTAAAACAAGAGGGATAAGTGATTATAATATCACAACGGCTGTTACTGCCGTTAATCCGGTTGGTTTTAACAGGATTGAGAATAAAGATACCGACCAGAGTTCAGATGTATGCGTGATTTCTGAAGAACTTGCACAGGAAAATCATCTATCTGTTGGAAATACCCTTTCTTTTAATGATTATCACGATAAAGAAAATTCAACCGTTGTAAAAGCAAAAATTATCGGTATCTTCCAAGTAGGGCAAAAATGTCTCCGTATATGCAAGGCGACACTTATCGCTCAGAAAATGTTATTTTCACTGATTTATATTTTCCGCAAAAAGCCGGGGGCGAGTCCAGTCCATTGTTCCAGCGTGCTTATTTCAAGGTCGGAGATACTGGCTTATGATCATGGTCGCGTTTGGGGCATCGGCAGTATTTATAGAAATAGGGAAAGTAATCGGGGTGAACCTGGGAATAACGACTCTTCTTGGATGGTTTGCCTTGGCATCCCTGATTATAAACGAAATCAGGTCAATCCTGGAAAATTTTGTCGAAGCGGGGTATAATGTACCTGTGGTGATTGTAAAAGGACTGGAGGTTGCGGACAAAGTAGTGAATAAGGATAGTGATTCAGATGGCGAGTAATCGTCTTCTTGTTGCGATGTCGCAACGGAAAGGAGAAAAATATGGCAACAAAAAAGGTTATTGATGTAAGCTATCATAATGGAACAATTAACTGGGAAAAGGTTAAGGCTGCTGGTATTGACGGGGCAATCTTGCGCTGTGGATACGGCGATAATATATCCAGTCAGGATGATAAGCAGTGGAAGAGAAACGCAGATGAGTGTACAAGACTTGGAATCCCGTTTGGTACATACATTTATTCCTACGCAAAAACAGACGCTCAGGCAAGGTCTGAAGCAGAACACGTACTAAGGCTTGTAAAAGGATATAAGTTATCATATCCTGTGTATTACGACCTGGAAGAAAACGGAACACAGTCCGGCGCCGCGGAGCGAATGAAAATTTTTGCCGGAATCATCGAGAAAGCCGGGTACTGGTGCGGCGTATACTGCAACAAGTCTTGGTGGGATAATACACTTAGATCCCTGGGAGACAGATATACAAAGTGGATCGCGAGATATAACAGCACGCTCGGGATGGATGGCGTTGATATGTGGCAGTATACTTCCAGTGGAACTGTATCAGGTATTTCTGGAAAGGTTGATATGAATCATTGTTATCGTGATTTCCCGAGTGAAATTGCAGGGTCAGAAAGCGGCGGGGGTAATAATCCGGGTTCTTCTGGTTCTGCGAGCGGCTCAACGCTTGATATTGTCTATTATATCGTCACAAATGGCATTGATGGCGATGCCAGAAAAAGCTACTGCGGCGCTCGCTATGACGAGGTACAGAGTTTTATTAACCATATATGCAATGCATCTGACCAGACGCTTGCCAATGAGGTTAAATCCGGCAAATATGGCAATAATCCGGTCCGTAAAGCTGTGCTAAACGCTTGTGGGAATCGATATGATAAGGTGCAGTCGATTATTAATGGTGGCGGGTCATCTGCTCAGTACTATACAGTCAAGTCGGGAGATACACTATCGGGAATTGCCAAGAAATATGGGACGACCGTAAGTAAGCTTCAGAGTTTGAATAAAATTAAAAATGCAAATGTCATATATGCCAGACAAAAAATACGTGTAAAATAATAACTTGCCCCGGGGAGAAATATTGTATCATCTTCTATTTTCGTGTTGCATAACGTTCTAAAATGCAACACAGACTCTAATATTTTAGAATGGGTGTGAAACAACTAATTTCCTGAAGACGCGTATTTGCGCCGCTTCCGGCATGTTTCTGCAAAAACGGGAGGGCACGAAAAAATGGAAGCAACGGGGCTCGAACCCGTGACCTCTCGCGTGTGAGGCGAACGCTCATCCCAGCTGAGCTATGCTTCCATGTATCCTATTATAGCACTACGGCAGGAAAATGCAAGATGACAACCCGGCATTTTCCTGCCGCAGTATTTTGCTTTATTTTTGCCGGACGGTTCCCTGCCCGATGTCCCCGTACTTGTGAAAGATGTGACGGAGCATGATGACAGCGCATATGCTCAGTACAAATTCAGCGAGAAACTGTGCATAGGATAAGCCGTAGAGCGGGAACAGGAAGTTCAGGATGAACAGTGCCGGGATCTCCAGGATGATCTTGCGCATGACGGCGAAGAGAAGGGCGTATTTACCGAAACCGAGAGCCTGGAAGACGCCGACGGCAAGGAAGTCAATGCTCAAGAACATAAGTCCCAGGCAGAAGCCGCGCAGGAACCTGGAACCATAGGCGATAATGGCTCCATTTTTCATAAACAGACCGATTAACCCTTCTGCTCCGATATAATATATGACGGTGACAGATGCCAGGATCGGGATCATGATTTTTACAGCGAACAGGATCGCTTCCTTCATGCGGCGGCGGTTCCCTGCGGCGAATGTATAACTGATAAGCGGCATCACGCCCTGGGAAAATCCGAGCGTAACCTGCATGGGAACCATGTAGATCTTATAGGTAATCCCCATAGCGGCTACAGCGTCCGCGCCATAGGCGGAGGTGAAATTGTTCAGGATCGTCATGCCGGTCACATTCAGAAGGTTCTGTATGGAAGCCGGTATCCCGACTCCGCATACCTCCCGGAGGATATCTTTGCGCAGGCACAGCATCTTCGGATTTATACATACGAAGGTATTTCCCCGTCTGCTGTAGAGCAGGACAAAGAAATAGAGGCATGCCACACAGTTCGAGAGAAAGGTGGCAAGTCCGGCTCCGGCAGCGCCCATGTCCAGTCCCCATGGAAGGATAAAGACCGGGTCAAGGATGATGTTCAGCAGACACCCGCTCATCGTCCCGATGCTGGCATGGAGAGATGCTCCCTCCGAACGCACCAGGTATGCCAGGACGACATTTAAGATCGCGGGAGCGGATCCGAGAAAGACTGTCCAGAACATATAGCCACGGGTCGCCTCCCGGGTGATTTCGTCTGCCCCGATCAGAGCCAGCAGCGGGTGCTGGAACAGCGAGCAGAGGATACCAAAAAGTACGCCGCATATGAGAGAACAGTAGAAGCCGAAAGCAGAGCTTCTCAGGACAGTATCATAATCCTTCCGTCCCAGTGACCTGCTCATCATACTCGAGGTTCCCACACCGAACAGGTTATTGACGGCGTTGAAGGCGAGAAGTACTGGAGCGGCAAGGGACACTGCCGCATTTTCCACAGGATCATTCAGCATGCCGACAAAATAGGTATCTGCCATATTGTACAGTACCATGACAAGGGAGCTGAAGATCATGGGGACAGCCAGCTTTGCCACCGCCTGCGGAACAGGCGTGTTTTCAAATAATTCCGTTTTCTGATTTTCGTTCATTTCCAATCGGACCTTCCTTCTGAATTATGTGTACCAAAAGCTTTCGTTGCGTCCTTTGCCATGCTGCCTGCCCGTCAGCCGTATAACCGAGAGCATGATGGCATCAGGCAGTAACAGGTTTTATCGTTCTGCATATAATGAATAAGCAGGAAAAGAAAACCTGATATTTGCATCTGAGCTGAGCGAAAGGAGTGGGTATCTCTATGGAACAGATCATGGATTATGTAAAACCAGAACTGCTCATTGTATCGATCGTGTTATACTTTGTTGGTATGGCCATGAAAAAAGCGGAGGCGATACACGATAAGTATATTCCCCTTATTCTGGGCGGTATTGGTATTATACTTTGTGCAGTGTGGGTACTTGCCACGGAACCTTTGTCCACAGGGCGCGATATCGCGATGGCTGTGTTTACTGCAATTATACAGGGTATACTGGTTGCAGGATTAAGCACATATGTCAATCAGGTTATTAAGCAGATCACCAAAAATTGACAGCTCACAATGACATCAGCGAATAAAAAGTGTGAAGGCTGAATTTGCAGTAAAAAGGAAGAATCCCTTGTCTTTCAAGGGATTCTTCCTGATCTTATGAATGCGGAAGAAGAGACTTGAACTCTCACAGGATTAACTCCCACTAGAACCTGAATCTAGCGCGTCTGCCATTCCGCCACTTCCGCTCGACAAATGATATCTTATCATAATGCAGGTCTTTTGTAAACCCCTCAATTTCATTTTTTCATATCTTTTCAGTCTCTCTCAGTGTTGTATATGCAGAGTGTACACTTGGACAGGAGTGTTTTTTTCAGACAGTACGGCTCGGGGAACGGAAAATGAAAAAAATGGATTGACATATATAGATCATCGATATATAATGAGGCAAACATATATAGATTATCGATATAAAAAGGAGGGATTGCAATGCCAGTTGACAAGAGTCTGTTATCCGGCAGTACCACAATGCTTTTGCTAAAGCTTCTGTCGGAGAAGGATATGTATGGGTATGAAATGATTGAGACATTGAGAGAGCGCTCACAGAATGTCTTTGAACTGAAGGCAGGAACGCTTTATCCGCTGCTTCACGGACTGGAAGAGAAGGGGGTGCTCACCGTCTATGAGAAAGAAGTGGGCGGAAAGGTACGGAAGTATTACAGTATTGCAAAGAAGGGGCAGAAGATACTGGCGGACAAAGAGGAAGAATGGAAAACCTACGCACAGGCGGTTACAAATGTGCTGACAGCGGGAGGGGTTGTATGAAAGCAGACGAATATTTGAATGCATTGACGGAGCAGATCCGCTGCAGGATGGCAAGAGAGTCTGTCAGGGACGAGCTGCGCTGCCATATTGAGGACCAGAAAGCTTCGTTTATCAGCGAGGGAATGGAGGCGCAGGAGGCGGAAGAGGCAGCAGTGCGGGAGATGGGAGATCCTGTAACGACGGGAAATGAGATGGACCGGATTCACCGCCCGAAGATGGCGTGGGGCATGATCGCGCTGATTGCAGTATTGAGTGTTGCGGGGTATGTGATCCAGAGAGTGATGGAAGAGAAGGTGGTTGCGGCAGGCGGCTACGGCTGGATGAGCCACTGGAACCTGATCTATATGATCATGGGATTTGCAGTTATGGTCGGAGTATGCTTCCTGGATTATACGCGTATCGGGAAATTTGCACGTGTGATAATGGCAGCAGCGGATGTTCTCCTTTTTGCGGCAGTTACATTCAGCGCGGTTATGATCAACGGCGCTTCCAATTACATCAGCCTGCCGGTGATCGGCATCGGTTACATTTCCATCAATTACCTGCTTTTCCTTACAGTGCCGCTTTATGCAGGAGTATTGTATGCATACAGGGGACAGGGGTACCGGGCAGTGGCGAAGGCTGTGCTGTGGAGTGTGCCGCCTGTGTGGATCGCGCTCAGGATACCGAGCACGATGACGGCAGTCATCTTGTCGATCTCTTGCTGGATCATGCTGGCGATTGCTGTCTGGAGAAACTGGTTTCGCATCTCGCGGAAAAAGACCCTTGCCGGAATCTTTGCAGCCGTGGCCGGCGTCCCGGCAGCGGGGATCGCATGGTACTGGTTTTTCGGGGCAGAGTATCAGCAGGAGCGGCTGCGTATGATGCTGCTGGATCCGCAGGGGACAGGAGGGGGGTATCTTATGTCACTGCTCCGGCAATTTCTGGAAGACAGCCGTTTCGCCGGCCGGGGAACTGTCTCACCGGATGTCTCCCGGATTCCGGTTTTTCAGGAGTTCCTGTTAAGCGGAGTGATCGTGTATTATGGATTCTTTGCGGCAGTGCTCCTGGCAGGCCTGCTGCTCCTTCTTCTCGTCCGATTCCTGCGGATCTCCCTGTGCCAGAGAAACCAGCTCGGGATGCTGATGGGGAGCGGGTGCGCTGTTTTGTTCCTGGCGGAAGCAGCCTTTTATATCCTGTCCAACCTTGGGATCACGTATCTCCCTGTGTTCTGCCCGTTTTTGGGATATGGCGGGACGGGGACAACCGTCACCTATATCCTGCTCGGCATCCTCTTAAGCATCTACCGATATGAGAATACGGCGCCGGAGAGGATCCCCTTTCGCAGAGGATCACGGCTGGCGGAGTGAGAGACAGAAAGAACAGCGGCAGGAGATCTGGCCGCTGTTCTTTACGTGATTTCTATTTCTTCGGGAGCATGGATTTCCGGTATGCGAATTTCGGGAGGCCGTCTTCCATCGGAACTTTTACGTCGCCCTGGATGAGCGGGCGGGCATAGGAGATAAAGCCGGGTCCGATGTCGGAGCCGTTCCCGGTGATCCATTCTGCGGGAACCTCTTTCTCCCGGTTGCAGATGAGGGTTACGTCCTCTGTGCCATAGGCGACCTGATAATCGTCGCCGGGAATCCGTTTGAGCGCGACCATTTTGCCGGTCTCTCCGTCCAGGGCGCACTTTATCCCGTAAGCGCCGGAAGCAGCCGCCTCTGCCAGGTCAGTGCCGGATAGCATAGAGGAAGAGCAGCGCTGGGAGACATTCAGCTCGACGGAACGTACCTTGACGCCAAGGCGGTCTTTGACCAGGTTTTCCAGATATTTCCCTGAGCCGGTCAGCATCTTGTGCCCGAAAGTATCCACTCCGACATCGCTTGCAAGCTCGCAGATGAATTTCCCGTTTCCATCGTGGATGCCTTCCGAGATACACACGACCAGGTTTGCGGCTTTGTCCAGGGAGCTTTGCACATCCTGGAGGAAGGTATCCGGGTCAAAGGGCGTCTCCGGGAGATAGATGAGCAGCGGGTTGTCGCCCTCGAATTTCCGTGCCAGCACACTGGCAGCAGTCAGCCATCCGGCATGGCGTCCCATGATCTCCACGATGGTTACGGATTTCTTATTGTCATATACGGCGGCGTCGAGCGCGATCTCCCGCACAGTGGTCGCCACGTATCTGGCTGCGCTGCCGAATCCGGGCGTATGGTCTGTCAGGACCAGGTCATTGTCAATGGTCTTGGGGATGCCGATAAACCGTATTTCACTTTTGACCAGCCGGGCATACCGGGAGAGCTTGCTTACGGTATCCATAGAATCGTTTCCGCCTATATAGAAAAAATATCCGATCCCATATTCTGCAAATTGGCTGAACAGTTCCTGATAGACAGGATCGTCAAGGTCTTCCGGGAGTTTATATCTGCAGGAACCCAGATAGGAGCCGGGGGTTGTCCGGATCAGTTCAAGCTCCCCCGATGCCTGGAGCGGCGCCATATCCATGGCCTGCCCGTTCAGGAACCCTTCTATCCCGTTTACCATCCCATATACGGTCCCGAAAGAATCCTTGTGCTTTAACGCCTCGCACACCACGCCGTACAGGCTGGCATTGATGACTGCGGTGGGACCGCCTGACTGTCCTGCTATCACATTTTTCTTCATTGAGTACCTCCTTAAAAGCGCTGAACAATATCGTATATTTCTTAATATATAGGAAAAAAATAAATTTTACAATATATAGATATCAATGCTATAATAGCTGTGAAATGAGTTCAGGGAGGACAAGGTGATGAAATACATTTCATTCGCAATTCCATGTTACAATTCTGAGGCGTATATGGAAAAGGCGATTCATTCAATTCTGGAAGGCGGCGAGGACGTCGAGATCATCGTGGTGAACGACGGTTCCAGCGACGGGACGCAGGAGATCGCTGAGAAATATCAGGAACAGTACCCTACGATCGTCAAAGCGGTAAAGAAAGAGAACGGCGGTCACGGAGACGCGGTAAACTGCGGGCTGGAGCATGCCACAGGAAAATATTTCAAGGTGGTGGACAGCGACGACTGGGTAGACAAAGATGCGCTCTTTCAGATTCTTGAGGCGGTGAAAGGGTTTGTGGATGCGGATTCCCAGGTCGATATGGTGATCTCGAATTACGTTTATGAGAAGGTGGGAATGACCCATAAGAAGGTTATACGCTATGACAATGTACTGCCGCAGAACCAGATCTTCCGCTGGGATGACATCGGGAGATTCCATCTGGATCAGTATATCCTGATGCACTCTGTCATATACCGGACGGAAATGCTCAGGCTCTGCCAGCTTAAGCTGCCGAAGCATACTTTTTATGTGGATAATATCTATGTCTATTATCCCCTGCCCCATGTGAGGACGCTCTATTATCTGAATGTAGATTTCTACCGGTATTTTATCGGACGGGAGGATCAGTCAGTCAATGAGAAGGTCATGATCAGCAGGATCGACCAGCAGCTCTTTGTTACAAGATCTATGATCTCCATGTATGAGCTGCGTATGATTACGAGCAAAAAGCTGCGGAAATATATGGTCAATTATCTGGCGATCATGATGACGGTATCCTCGATCCTGTGCATCCGCTCCAAGAAGAAAGAGAATCTTCAGAAGAAGAAGGAGCTGTGGGATTATCTGAAGAAAAAGGATTATAAGACATTCCTGAAGATCCGGTACGGGATACTGGGACAGACGATGAACTTGCCGGGAAGGCCCGGGCGAAAGGTATCTTCCCTTGCGTACAGCGTTGCCAGGCGTCTCATCGGCTTCAACTGAAAATATGTATAATTTTATCAGTCATGGTGCATATTACCTTTAAAAAGAAAGGGGCATGTATCATGGCTGTTAATTTTTCAGAAAGCAGGACAAAAGAGAATCTGATGAAGGCGTTTGCAGGCGAGAGCCAGGCGCGCAACCGATATACGATCGCGGCGAAGAAAGCGGAAGATGAGGGGATGCATACGATTGCGGCAGTTTTCCGGTATACCGCGGATCAGGAAAGGGCGCATGCCGAGCGGTATTATGCGCTGTTAAAAGAACTGGCGGGAGAGACCATCCACATAGACGGCAGCTATCCGGTGGACCAGCAGGAAACGCTGGCAGAGTTGCTGCGGGCGGCCCAGCACAATGAGCATGAGGAGTACGAAGACGTTTATCAGGCTTTTGGGGACGCGGCAAGCGAGGAAGGTTTCCACGAGGCGGCGTCGGCGTTTTACCAGATCGCGGAAGTGGAGCATGTCCATGAAGAGCGTTTTGGGAAACTGGCAGAAATGCTGGAGAATGATACCTATTATGGCGGCGGCAGCGTGACGAAATGGATCTGCACCAACTGCGGATATATCCATGAGGGGAACCAGGCTCCGAAATTCTGTCCGGTGTGCCGGTATGCCCAGGGATATTTCCTTCCCTATGATTTTGCATGTTACAGGGGTGAGTAGAGGAGAGCAGGTTCCCCGTAGGGGTTGTCCTTCCGGGGGACCTGTACCCATATCCGTGGATGGACAGGGCCGGGACGCATCAGCACAGACGGGTAAGGCAGGGACGGTGCGCGGCCATGTCCAGGATGCCGTTTACACCACATTCCACCATACTCCTGACAGCATTGTCAGTGTAAAATGCCATGTGCTGGGTGTGGATCACATTTTTGAACTGCCTTAAGTACGCCATATCCCGGTTGGAAAATATATCGGTCTTGCGATCCCTGTGGACGATGTTTTCCTCAAATTCCATGCAGTCCAGGCCGAGGGCGCCGATCTGTTCAGATTCAATTCCGGCGACCAGGGCTTTCATGTCTGTAAGCGGCCCCCTGGCGCAGTTGATCAGGATGACTCCCTTTTTCATCATGGAAAGAGTCTTTTTGTTGACCATGTGCCAGGTTTCATCTGTGAGGGGAACGTGCAGGGAGATAACGTCACTTTCCCGGTACAGTGTCTCAAGAGGTACATATTCGGCAAGGCATGCAGCCTTGTCATTTTTGTGCCTGCTGTGGGCCAGAATCCGGCATCCAAAGCCTGAGAGTTCCCGGATAACGGAGCTGCCTATGCTGCCGGTCCCGACAATGCCGACGGTCAGGTCTTTCAGCTCCCGCCCGATCAGACCGTCCAGAGAATAGTCATTGACCTGTGTGCGCCATAGTGCCTGCTTATAATTCCTCAGGCAGAGAAGTATCATCATGAGGGTATAGTCGGCGACTCCGTTCGGTTCGTACCGGGCATTGCAGACATGGATGCCCAGCTCCTTCGCGCAGGCGATGTCAATGTGGTTGTACCCGATCGTCCGGGTGGACATAAAGACGATGCCTCGCTCTTTCAGGAGTGTAAGCTCCTTTTGCCCGTAGCGGTACATGCCAAGGACGCTGACCGCGCTTCCCCTGTCAAGCACCGGGATCCGGCCTGCAGTGAGCCCTTCTGCGCTCAGTACAAGTTCGACCCCACAGTTTCGGGACAGTTCCTGAAAGTACGCCCGCTCATCCTCTCTTACTTCAAACGCATAGATCTTCATTGTTCAAGTCCTCTCTTTCCCCTGTATATGAGCATCACGGGGATATAGTCCCATCATATCGGACTTTTCCCCGCATAAAATGGATACAGTGAAGTATAAGAGATTCAAAAAGGGATGTCAATGCGGCGCTTTGACGCGGCAAACCGCTGCGCTTTCAAGCCGCAGGCACACAGGGGATCTCGGTTCAGGAAAGAGAGAGGATAGGGAAAAGATATGAGCCAGAAGATTGAGAATCTTTTGAACCTGGCGCTGGAAGCCACGCAGGAAGAGAGGGACAGGTCAGAGGAGCTGGAGACGGGGTATGACCCGGTAGAGAGGGAGTGGGAACTGATCCTTAAATTTTCGGGCAGTTCTGAGAGGATCCGGGGTATTTCGGTCTCTGTCACGGAGCTTATGAACGGATATGCCACTGCCATTGTGCGGGAGGACCGGATAGAAGAACTGGCAGGATTGGATGAGGTGGAGTTTATCGAAAAGCCGAAAAGCCTCTATTTCCAGGCGGAGGCCGGAAGGGGCGTATCCTGTATTGATGCTGTGCAGAATCCACCCTTTTCCCTTGGAGGGAAAGGGGTCCTGGTGGGGATCGTGGACAGCGGGATAGACTATGAGAACCCGGATTTCAGAAACGAGGACGGGTCGACCCGTATCCTTTCCTACTGGGACCAGACCGGCGAAGGGACGCCTCCCGCAGGGTATGCTCGGGGCAGAGAGTACACAAAAGAGGAGATAGACGAGGCGCTCAAAGAGACGGACAGGGAGAGAAGAAGAGAGCGGGTTCCTGCCCGCGACAATACCGGGCACGGCACCGCAGTGGCAGGGATCGCTGCGGGAAACGGCAGAGGGAGCGAGGGAAGGCGATTTCGGGGCGCTGCCCCAGAGAGCAGCCTTGTCGTTGTCAAGATGGGCAATCCCAGGGAGGAAGGTTTTCCCAGGACTACGGAGCTGATCGAGGGCGTGGATTATATCATACGCAGGGCGATAGAACTGAAGATGCCGGCGGCAGTCAATATCAGCTTCGGGAATACTTACGGCTCCCATGACGGAACCTCTCTTGTGGAGCGCTTCCTCAACGCTGCCGCAGGAACATGGAAGAATGTCATCTGTGTGGGCACGGGCAACGAGGGGAACACAGCGGGGCATACGTCGGGCAGAGTGAGGGATGACCGGGAGGAAGAGGTGCAGCTTGCGGTGCAGGCAAGGGAGGTCAGCCTGAATGTGCAGATCTGGAAATCCTATGTAGATGAGATGGATATTTTGGTGGTTAGCCCGTCGGGCGCCGCTGCCGGACCGTTCCAGGAAATACTGGGAGCGCAGAGATTTCTCCTGGGCGGGACGGAGCTGCTCATCTATTACGGAGAGCCGAAGCCGTACAGCGTAAAGCAGGAGATTTATATCGACTTTCTTCCCCTCCGCGATTATGTGGACAGCGGCGTGTGGAAAATTGTGCTGACCCCGCGGCGGATTGTGGACGGCTCCTACCAGATGTGGCTCCCGGGGCAAAACGCCCTGAATATCGGGACCGCCTTCCTTCTTCCGGTCAGCACGTCGACGTTGACCATCCCGTCTACAGCCTCCCTGGCTGTCACAGTTGCCGCGTATGACGCCCTGACCTTCTCCTATGCGGATTTTTCCGGCCGGGGACCGGCGGCAGTCTACGAAGGCAGCGGGGTCCCCAAGCCGGACCTTGCGGCACCGGGAGTCCGGGTGACAGCGCCGGCGGCAGGCGGCGGGTATGCGCAGTTTACCGGGACGTCTTTTGCAGCACCGTTCGTCACAGGAGGGGCGGCGCTTCTGATGGAATGGGGGATCGTGCGGGGAAATGATCCTTATCTGTACGGGGAGAAGGTGAAGGCGTACTTAAGGCGCGGGGCGAAAGAGCTTCCGGGGTATGAGGCATGGCCCAACCCTCTGCTCGGATACGGCGCCCTGTGTGTCAGGGACAGCCTGCCGGAATAGAAGGCCTGCCGGGATGGAAAATCAGGTGTTTTGATACGGCTCAGGATATGGTAAGATATACAGAGAACTTTTGAGAAGAATGGAGAGTTGCCATGAAGTCACTTCTTATATATCTGAAAGACTACAGAAAGGAATCCGTGCTTGCGCCTCTGTTTAAGATGCTGGAAGCGTCATTTGAGCTGCTTGTCCCCCTGGTCATGGCAGCTGTGATAGATGTGGGGATCGCACAGGCAGACGGGATCTATATCGTAAAGATGTGCGGCGTGCTGATCGCGCTCGGGCTGATCGGACTTGTCTGCTCTATCACCGCACAGTATTTTGCGGCAAAGGCGGCGTCAGGATTTGCCGCGGGTCTGCGCCATGACCTGTTTGCCCATATCCAGAGCTTTACATTTACGGAGATGGATACGGTCGGGACGTCAACCCTGATCACCCGTATGACCAGCGATGTGAACCAGGTGCAGTCAGGTGTGAATCTTGTGCTGAGGCTTTTCCTGCGCTCGCCCTTTATCGTGTTCGGCGCAATGGTGATGGCGTTCTTTGTTGACGTAAGGGCAGCGCTGATCTTTGTCGTGACGATCCCGCTTCTGTCGGTCATCGTGTTCGGGATTATGCTGGTTACTATGCCGCTGTACCGGCGGGTCCAGTCTTATCTTGACAGCGTCCTCCTTACGACAAGGGAAAATCTTGTGGGAGCAAGGGTGATCCGGGCGTTCCACAAGGAGCAGGATGAAAGGGGGAGGTTTGAGAAGAATAACCAGCAGCTCACCGACGCGCAGAAATTTGTCGGGCGCATCTCCGGTCTTATGAATCCCCTCACCTATATCATCGTCAATGGGGCGGTCATCGTCCTGATCTATACGGGGGCAGTCCGGGTGAATATCGGGGAGCTGACACAGGGAGAGGTTGTGGCGCTCCTTAATTATATGTCCCAGATCCTGACAGAACTTGTAAAGCTTGCGAATCTGATCATCACCGTGACAAAGGCGGTTGCATGCGGCAACCGGATAGAAGCCGTCCTGAAGGAACAGCCGGATATGGAGAGCGGGGAGGCTTTCTGGGAGAATGTCTCGGACGGACTCCCAGGAGAGGATGTAAAGGCGGAGGCGCCTGCGGTGGAATTCGACCATGTGTCGTTGACCTACCGGGGTGCAGGCGGGGAGGCGTTAAGCGATATTTCTTTCTGCGTGGAGAGAGGGCAGACGGTCGGGATTATCGGAGGCACCGGTTCGGGCAAGTCGTCCCTTGTCAACCTGATCCCGCGGTTCTATGATGTGACAAAAGGGAGTGTGCGCGTGGGCGGCAGGGACGTCAGGGAATATAAGACGGAAGAGCTGAGAGGGCATATCGGCATGGTGCTGCAAAAAGCGGTCCTCTTCAAAGGGACAATCGCCGAGAATCTGAAGTGGGGCAGGGAAGACGCTACGGAAGAGGAGATGGAGGAGGCGCTTGAGCTCTCACAGGCAAAAGAATTTGTGGACCAGAAGGAAGGCAGGCTGGATTACCGGATTGAACAGGATGGACGGAATCTCTCAGGCGGGCAGAAGCAGCGCCTGACGATTGCGAGGGCGCTTGTGAGAAAGCCGGAGATCCTCATCCTGGACGACAGTGCGTCTGCGCTGGATTTCGCGACAGATGCGGCGCTGCGCAGTGCGATCCAGGGAATGAAAGAAAACCCCACCGTGTTTCTCGTCTCCCAGAGGGCGGCATCCATCCTGCATGCGGACCTGATACTTGTGCTCGACGACGGCAGGGTCGCAGGGAAAGGGACACATGAGGAACTCCTTAAAAGCTGTGAGGCATATCAGGAGATCTACTATTCACAGTTCCCAAAGGAGGCGGTGTAAGATGGCAGGGAAAAACGCAGAAAAGAAGACAAGGCAGATGGAAACAATAAAAAAGGTTTTGCACTATCTGGGAAAATACCGCATCTTTCTCGTGTTTTCCGTGCTGCTTGCCACGATATCCGTGGCGCTCACGCTCTATATTCCGAAACTTACCGGGTATGCGGTAGACTACATCGTCGGCAAAGGAGCGGTGGATTTCCCCGGGGTGTTAAGAGTAATGTTCCAGATCGGGGTTTGTACGCTGGTCACGGCACTGGCGCAGTGGCTGATGAATGTGTGCAACAATAAAATGACCTACCAGGTGGTGCGGGATATCCGAAATGAAGCGTTCCGCAAAATAGAAATCCTGCCGCTCAAATATATCGACAGGCATCCTTACGGCGAGGTCGTAAGCCGGGTGATCGCGGATGTGGACCAGTTCGCGGACGGACTCCTGATGGGGTTCACCCAGTTTTTTACCGGTGTGGCAACGATTGTCGGGACATTCGGGTTCATGCTGTCGGTAAACGTGGGGATCACTTTTGTCGTGGTGTTAATCACGCCGGTTTCTTTCCTCGTGGCGAACTTTATTGCAAAGAGGACCTTTGCCATGTTCAAGCTGCAGTCCGAGATAAGGGGGGAGCAGACGGGACTGGTCGAGGAGATGATCGGGAACCAGAAGGTTGTCCAGACATTCGGGCAGGGAGAAAAAGTGACGGAGCGCTTTGACGAGATCAATGAACGGCTCCAAAGCAGCTCTCTTCGGGCAACCTTTTTCTCATCCATCACAAATCCAGCGACCCGTTTTGTGAACAGCCTCGTGTATACAGGAGTGGGCATCGCCGGAGCTTTCGGCGTCCTTAAGGGAGCGCTTACGGTCGGGCAGTTGTCCAGTTTCTTAAGCTATGCAAATCAGTATACAAAGCCGTTTAATGAGATATCGGGCGTCGTCACAGAGCTCCAGAATGCGATTGCATGTGCCCGCAGGATCTTTGAACTGATCGAGGAAGAGCCGCAGCCGCCGGAGCCGGATGATGCGGTGGACCTTGAGGAGATCAGGGGGAATGTAAAGGCAGAGAATGTAAGCTTCTCTTATGTGGCGGACCGGCCGTTGATCGAGGGATTCTGCCTCGACGTCAACCCGGGGCAGAGGATCGCGGTCGTCGGTCCCACAGGCTGCGGGAAGACCACGCTGATCAATCTCCTGATGCGCTTCTATGATGTGGATGAGGGCAGAATCAGTGTGGACGGCGTCGATATCAGGAAAATGACAAGAAAGAGCCTGCGGGCGGGATACGGAATGGTGCTCCAGGATACCTGGCTTAAGACGGGGACAATCCGGGATAATATCACGATGGGAAAACCGGACGCTACGGAAGAAGAAATAATCGAGGCGGCGAAAGCCTCCCATATCCACAGCTTTATCATGAGGCTGCCCCAGGGATATGATACCTGGATCACGGAGGACGGCGGAAATATTTCCCAGGGTCAGAAGCAGCTCCTGTGTATTGCAAGGGTCATGCTGTGTACGCCGCCCATGCTGATCCTGGATGAGGCGACGTCCTCCATCGATACGAGGACGGAGGTCAGGATACAAAATGCATTTGCAAAGCTGATGGAAGGCAGGACGACCTTTATCGTCGCGCACCGCCTGTCAACCATACGTGAGGCGGACAGGATCCTTGTGATGAAGGACGGGAAGATTATCGAGCAGGGAACACATGAGAGCCTGCTTGCGCAGAACGGGTTCTACACACATCTGTACCAGAGCCAGTGGAGCCAGAACGGATGAAAGGAGAATACAATGGCAAAATTAAGTACCTTGTGCTATATTGAGAAGGAAGGAATGTATCTTATGCTTCACAGGACAGTGAAGGAAAATGATGTCAACAGGGATAAATGGATCGGAGTCGGCGGCCATTTTGAACACGGCGAGAGCCCTGAAGAATGTCTGCTGCGTGAGGTGAAGGAGGAGACCGGATATACGCTGACCTCCTGGAGATACAGAGGGATCGTGACATTCGTGTACGGGCCGGATATTGTGGAATATATGTCCCTCTATACAGCGGATGGATTTGCAGGGGAGGAGACCCCGTGCGATGAAGGGGAGCTTGAGTGGGTGGACAAGTCGTTGATTGATACGCTCAGCATCTGGGAGGGGGATAAGATCTTCTTCCGCCTCCTGGACGAGGACAGGGACTTTTTCTCCCTGAAGCTTGTCTATGACCAGAAAGATGTCCTGCAGTATGCGGCCTTGGACGGAGTGGAGCTAAAGCGGTGCCAGGGAATATGGCAGATATAGAATGCAGAAAGGAAATGACTGAAATGAAATACACAATTGTCTATGAAAGCAGTACGGGCAATACGGGAAAGCTAGCAGAAACAATTCGGACTTATCTGGGCGGGGAGCAGTGTCTGTATTTTGGTGCTCCCGTAAAGGATATTCCGCAGGCAGATGTGATTTTTGCCGGCTTCTGGACGGATAAAGGGGACTGCCCGGAATCTCTCGGGAAATATCTGGGGGAACTTAAGGGGCAGAAGGTATTCTTATTCGGGACGGCTGGTTTCGGAGGGGATCCGGAATACTTCGGCAGGATTCTGGGGAAGGTCAGAATGCATCTGGGAAATGGAAACGAGGTGGCAGGGACATTCATGTGCCAGGGAAGGATGCCGGACAGTGTGAAAAAACGCTATGAGTCCATGCAGGAACAGAACCCCGGGGATGAAAAGATCAAGGCGATGATCCGAAATTTTGACCTCGCGCTGTCCCACCCTGACGAGGCGGATCTTGCAGGGCTTGTAAAGGCGGTATCAGAGCTGACAGATATGAAAAAGGAGAGATAGTATGGTTGAGACAGGCGTTGTACACGGAAGGTTTCAGATCCTTCATCTGAAACATATGGAATATATGCTGGCGGCAAAAATGCGGTGCAGGATGATGTATGTCGGGATTACACATCCCGATATCTCAGCGTATCCGGCTTCGTCTCCGATTGATACCCACGGAACTACAAAGCGGGACAATCCGCTGACTTATCTGGAGCGTTATGAGATGATCCGGGACGCACTGCTTGACTTTGGGGTGAAGCGGGATGAATTTGAGATCGTACCGTTTCCGGTCAGCCATCCTGAGATGATCCGGGAGTATGTGCCGGAGGGAGCGGTGCACTACATGTCCCTGTACAGCGAATGGGATGAGGAGAGGAACAGGATCCTGCAGGCGCAGGGATTCAAGGTGGAGATCCTGTGGAAGAAGGACAGGGAGCAAAAGGAGATCACGGGAACTCTGCTGCGCGACCGGATTGCCAGGGATGAGGACTGGCAGCAGTATATGCCGAAAACAGCGTGCGAATATGTGACTGCGCATGGACTGGATCAGAGAATACGCCAGCTCTTCTATACCTATGCGCCTCCGGGAAAATAAAATGACCCCTTTCTCTTCCACGGGATCGGATGAAGGACAGTGGAAGAGGAAGGGATCTTTTTTGTATCATTTTTGATTATGGAAGAAGAAATGCGTACATGACGACGAAGTGGCATGCGCTGCCTCCCATGACAAAGAGATGGAAGATCTCATGGCTGCCAAAGTTCTTATGTCTGTTATTGAAAACAGGCACCTTCAGGGCATATATCACGCCTCCGACTGTGTAGATGATGCCGCCGGCAAGAAGCCAGCCGAACGCTGCGGGCGACATGTTGTTCAGGATTTGGGTGAATGCGAGGACACAGGTCCATCCCATCCCGATGTAGAGGACGGAGGATACCCATTTTGGGCAGTATACCCAGAAGGCTTTGATGAGAATCCCTACAATGGCGATTGCCCAGACGATCGACAGCAGAATAATGCCGGTTCGCCCCTTCAGCACGAGCAGGCATACCGGAGTGTAGCTGCCTGCGATCAGCACGGATATCATCATATGGTCAATCTTTTTCAGTATAGTATTGACTTTCTTTGAAATGTCAAATGTATGATAAGTTGTGCTTGCCGCATATAATAAGATCAGGCTTGCGGCATAAATGGCAAGCGAGATGACATAGATTCTTTCAGGTTCATGTGCGGCTTTGATGAGAAGAGGAACCGCGGCAAAGATAGCCATTAACATTCCGATAAAGTGAGTGATCGCGCTTCCAGGTTCTTTGATATGATGTTTTTTCTCCATAAATATGCACCTCCCGAAAAGAAAATGAAAGTAGTTTTCAATACCACATTAAGTATATGCATATATTACAACATATATTCAAAGAAATCAAGCTGAAATTTATACAAAAAAACCGGAGAATCCTCCGGTTTTCTTTACACAATAATAGTACCTGTTTTGCCTTTCAGGGCGTCTCTTACTTTATCAAAAGAAGTAATATAGGCAGAGCGTCCTTCGCGCTCTTCGATAAACTCGACAGCCGCGCGGAATTTCGGGAGCATGTTGTAGATGCCGAAGTGCCCTTCCTCCATGTATTCCCTTGCCTGTGCCGCTGTGATCTCGCCAAGAGGCTGTTCATCAGGCTGGCCGAAATTGATGAGGACTTTCTCCACGCTGGTAAGGATGATAAGCATATCAGCGTTGACGCCTTCTGCCAGTTTCCCCGCAGCCAGATCCTTTTCGATTACGGCGCTGGCGCCTTTTAAGTGATTGTCCTGTTCCATGACGGGAATACCTCCTCCTCCCGCAGCCACAACGACCTGGTCGGCATTGAGAAGTGCATTGACGGCGTCGAGTTCTACAATCTTTACTGGATTTGGCGCGGATACGACGCGGCGGAATCCCTTGCCGGGTTCCTCTATGACATAGTTTCCTTTTTTGCGCTCATCATTTGCCTCCTGGGCGTTCATATACCGCCCCAGTACCTTGGTCGGAGTGTAGAAAGCCTCGTCATAAGGGTCTACGATGACCTGCGTAAGTACAGTGCTGACCGTGCGGTAGATCCCGCGGTTCAGTAGTTCCTCCCGTATCCCGTTTTGCAGGTCATATCCAATATAGCCCTGGCTCATTGCGGAGCATACGGACATCGGGCATGCCGTATATTCAGGATGCGCCTTGGCAAATTCATTCATTGCCGTATGGATCATACCCACCTGGGGAGCATTGCTGTGCGTGATTGCAACCGTATACCCCTCTTCGATAAGGTCGGCGATACATTTGGCAGTGTGCTTCACAGCAACTTTCTGTTCGGGAAGGGTAGTTCCCAGAGCCCGGTGTCCCAGGGCGACAACAACTCTTTTTTTCATCTTGATCAGTTTCCTTTCATCTGTTTTCTGTTCTGCTGCATCCGACGCCAGGACACATGGCAAACTGGCGCGGCAGGCCATTCATAAAGCATATCAAAAGTTTACTATTATTTCATTCAAAAATCAACCATGAGAGCGGGAGAACCGCCAGGAAAATGAGGGTCAGCACAATGCACAGAAGTATCCGGAACGGTTTCTTAAGCCGGCAGAATCCGCCGCCCCATATGGGGGCGAGACAATACAGGAAGGCACATCCGAACAGGGCGACAGCGGCAGAGCCTCCCACGTAGATACGTCCATCCAGATTCAGGAAGTAACCGCTGTAGTCCCAGGGGGCAGTTCCGGTCAGCAGCTCCAGAATACAGCTTGCAGAATATTCCAGAACACTGTAAATTGCAAAATTTGCAAGGAATACATACACCGGGTTGCGCGCAAGGCGCTTTACGAGCAGAAGAATGAGCGTGCCATAGACGCCATAGAGGGGAAGCCATGTTCCGAACAGGAAGGAAACCCCCTCCAGGCTCCCGTTTGCCAAAAGCTGTATCACCGCTTCCACCAGCCAGCCAAAAATAGAAAAAGCGTGGAAGAGGAATATAAGCGACGTCAGGCCATATTTCCGAGAAGGATCAAGGGCAGGCTTTACTGCCCTGACAGATGGCTGCACAGAGAAGAGAAACCTGGGATACTGCTCCGGGGCAAAATATGAGATCTTTGTGTAGGGACCGTTTGAGTCGTCATAGAGCGCTTTGCTTATCAGCAGTTCATCCTCGGATGGGACATGCTCTAGGTAGGAATCATTGAGGTGTTCATAGCGCGCCGAACGGGAGAGTACATAGTTCCTGCGCAGCTCCCGGTAAAGTTCCGCTTCACAGCCGGTCATATAGGGATTTACATACAGGACATCCAGTACGCCGAGAGTGAGAAGGGAAAGCACTTTCCATCCGAACAAGGAAAGCTGCAGCAGAAACAGCCTCCATTTGTTGTGCTGCATAAGCTGCCTGGAGAGGAAAAAGGCATTTTTTCTGCTGATCCTGGGATTTTCTGCGATGATATAAGGAATCATAATATACTCATAGTGCTTGATGACGCCGCCTATAATTGTCAGATTCCACAAAAACTGGAAAAAAGACCGGCAGAACATAACCCATGCGGGGTTTTTAAGACAGCGGAGCCTGTATAAGAAGAAAACGGTGGAGACGGTCGTCTGTTTATAGCTGTGGGTTTCAAGAAAGAAACGTTTCTCCCCGACTATGATGATATTCCGGATAAAAAACTGATAGACAAAGGAGATCAGTACGCCCAGAATAAGCAGCACTGTAGAAATATGCCAGTTCTCGCTGAGGAAATTGTTCACCGCCCGCAGAATAGAGAAAAAGGCGGAGACGCTGGTGGAGGTCAGATCAACGACAAGACCGGCGACCGAAGAGTCGGAGGAACGGAAAAAATCGGATACAGCTGTGTCGCGGAAAAAATGCGCAGCGATATCAGATACCAGTTCAGAGTTGGCAAATTCCGGCGAAAACGGCGCACTGACCTGTCTGTCAATGGATGGAATGGAAGCCTGGGAACCCAGAAATGTCATGGAGGTGGGGTAAGCTCCGGCAAGCATGGCAGCGAGAAAGCAGACGGAGATTACCCTCCAGTAATTTGTTCTTAATAATGTGCGGGCTTTTTGTTTAAGTGTTTTTCTTTTCCACATGGTTCTGTCTCCTGTAATCCCCGATGATGATATATTATAAGATAGAAAACCGGGTTTTGCAATCTGCCAGATGAGACGTGCGGGAAGAAAGATGAGAGCGGGGATGGGAGCGCACCTCTTTTACAAAGCGTGCTCCCATCCCCGCCTGCAGTGTGTCATCCTTTGGCAGAAATTATTCAGACTGATACCATCCCCACATATACAGGATCGGAAGGATCAGGCTTAAGATAGACAGTGCGGAGAATCCTGATGTGACAGTTGAGTAGACAAGCTCTGCCACGATCATCACGCACCAGATGGCTCCGATGATAAGTACGGATTGTTTTGATTTGTACATAACGCCGATGATACCTGCGGCGAGTTCAACGCATGCCGCGATCAGTGCAAAGACATAGTAGGGCGTAGCCGGCGGAGTCATTCCCAGCATCTCATAGGAAGCTGTCATAACATCCTGCATGGCAAAGGCGAAGAGACCGCTCAGAACAGCCAGGGCGCCAAAGACAATGACGATAATAGATACAACGTGTAACAGTTTGCTTTTTCTCATAGGATATTCCTCCTCATAAATAATGGATATAATATCAGGCATCAGCCTGATAAGAGTATATCACATTCTTCTCAAAGCTTCAATCGGACTTAACCGGGCAGCTTTTCTTGCAGGATAAATCCCGAAAATAATGCCTACCCCGCAGGAAAACAACGTGGCAATGATCACGGCAGGAAGGGAGAGGGATGCCCTGATTCCTCCGACTTCCAGTGCGCTGATCAGTGCCGTAAAGCCGCCTCCCAGGAGGATTCCGATGACCCCGCCCATGCCGGAGATAATCGCGGACTCACACAAAAACTGCGCGATGATGGAGCCGGTCTTTGCGCCGAGAGCCTTGCGTATGCCGATCTCTCTCGTGCGCTCAGTGACAGAAACAAGCATAATGTTCATGACGCCGATTCCTCCGACGACAAGGGAGATGGCAGCGACAAGCGCCACAAATGCTGTGACTCCGTCCATGATTGCCCCGAGCATATCGGAGAGGTCAACAGGACGCTGCTGCATGAACGGGCTGTCCCCCAGATCCTGATGCCTGGAGTTTAAGATCCGCACCGCGACTGCAGCGACATGTGAGGTGGCGTCGCTTTCCCTTGCGGTAAGGGACACGGAAGAGAACCCCTCGATGGGTGCGCCGAATGATTCTGAAAGGGTATAGGGTACCTCGATGGAGATGGATTCCGGCATACCCATTGCCTGGTAAGTCGCTTCGACCTCCAGCATGTCATCGGAGGTCTCCCGTATGCCAACGACGGTTATATCCTGAATCCCGCTGTCGATCGCCAGTTCAAAGCTCATGCCGACGACATTTGTGTTTCCGAAAAGGTACATGGCAGTCAGTTCGTCGATCACGCAGACCGGGTTGGAGTTTGCCAGGTCGTTCTCCGTAAAGTAACTTCCTTTGACAAGCGGGGATACATACTGTGCATTGGAATAATCCGGCGTCGTCATTGTGACATAGGCGTCGAATGTGCCTTTCCTTGTCGTGCATTTTCCCGACATCATGACAGAAGCGTTTACATTTTCGACAGTCTCGCTCAGAGATGTCTTCAGGAAAGCGATATCGTCTCCTGTGATGACTTCTGTGTCAGTTACTTCCTCTGTGTTTGTCTGGACGGTCACGGTGTTGGTCTGCTGGTTTGCGGCATCCACTACATCGTTTCTCAGTCCGTTTCCGATCGAGACGATTGTCACGACAGAGGTGATCCCGATGATAATTCCCAGCATGGTAAGAAAGGAGCGCCCTTTGTTGGAGCGGATGTTATCCAGCGCCATTTTGATGTATTCAAGAAACTGTCCCATATGTCAACCTCTCTTCCCGGAACTTAGTTGCTGCTGCCTGCCTGATTCGGGATTGCCCTCATCCCGGCTTCGATATCCACGTTCAGGTCATTTACCACCAGGTCCCCCTCATCCAGTCCGCTTATGACCTCGATCTGTGTTGTGGAGGCCGTTCCCAGCTCGACAGGCTTTTCCTTTACGACTCCGTCTTCAATGACATAGACGAAATCACCGTCCGTGGAAGCGTTGACCGCTTCGGTCGGCACAAGGAGAACATCTTTCGATTCGGCTACCGTCATCCGGACCTTTGCGGTGGCCCCGATGCAGATATTTTCATCCGGGTTGTTGATATGGATCTGGGCGCCGATCACAGAGGAGCCTTTCTCATTCAGGACCGCTATTTTGTCCACGTTTGTCAGGGTGCCCTCATAGGTGTTCTCGCCTACGGTGATGGAGGCAGGGGTGCCGGTCTTCATCTTTGCGTAGTCGTCAGGGGAGATCTGGATCTTTACACGGACCTTGTCGGTACTGGCAATGGAGAAGAGGGCCCCGCCCTGTGCTGCCGTATTGGTCTGAAGGGGGTCAACGGACGCGATGACGCCGTCCATGTCGGCTTTCATCCCCTCTTTTCCCTTTTCAAGCAGCTCTTCCGGGGTGAGTGCGGCAAGCTCTGCAAGGTTATCGCTGATGTCCAGGTTCTCAAACTCGGCGGAAGTCATGCCGGAATCCGCTGCGGGCGTGCCGGCAGCCTGGTATGCCGCCTGCCACTCGGCGTACTTGGCGTCATACTGTGCCTTTAATTCTGCATATCCGGCGTCATCCACGTCCGGGGCAGCGGAGGAGAGCGTTTCAAGCTCGGCATTGGCGCTGTCTATGGCTGCCTGTGCCTCATTGCGCTCTTCCACAGCAGCGTCATACTCCTCAAAAACGTCGACGAGATTCTGCTGTTCCTCTGTCCTCTGACCCTCCGGGATAAGTTTGGCGGCGTCGTAATCGGGGCGTTTGCCGGCGTATCCGGCATCGGTGGAGTCGATGATGGACTGGTTGGCTGTCACGACCGGCTGATTCTGTGCGATGATGCCATTGAGCTCCTCGATGCGGCTCTGTGCAGCCTGCGCCGCTGCTCCGGCGTCTGCAATGTTTGCCTGATACTGGGCATAAGCCTCGTCCACCTGGGCTGCCAGGGAGTTGACTTCCTCCGCGAGGGCGTTCGCCTGCTCGGCAGCCTGGGCGGACGCCGCGTTTGCCGCTTCAATTGCCTTCGCATTCTGTGCCTTCGCTGCCCTGGAGTTATTGAGGCTCGACTGCAGGTTAAGCTGCGCCTGTTTGTTGTCCCGTTCCAGGTTCGTCGTATCGAAGGTGATCAGAAGATCGCCGGACTTGACGGTCTGTCCGACCACAGCCTTACATTCCTTGATCGGAGCTGTGACAGGCGAATAATAGATCTTTGTATTTTCGCTTTCGATCGTCCCGTTTGAATTATAGGTCTCCTGTACGGTTCCCCTGGACACCGCCACAACATCCAGAACCGTACCGGATGTATTTTCCTTCCCGCCGGCAAGAAGGGAGAGACCCCAGGCACCGGCGATGACTACGAGCAGTACCGGGATGATCACCCATGCGGGCAGTTTCTTTTTCTGCTTTTTCCGGGGAGATCTGCTGGATTTTCCGGGGATGTCGTCTGCATCTTCGTCCGGGAGACGCTCCGGCTCCAGAACCTCCGTCAGATTCTCTGTTTCGTTGTGGACCGCTTTTTTCTTCTTGGAAAGCATTGCAAGTATCCTCTCTTCCTTATGATATAGTTCATACTGTATGTACTGAGGACGGATTCAGATAGAATCCGTCATTCTTCCGACAGGCTGCTGTCGGATTCGATACGGCCGTCCATGATGCGGATGACCCTGCCTGCCTGACGGGCGATATCATCGTCATGGGTGATGACGATAACGGTCCGTCCGTTTTTGTGAAGGCCCTTCAGGATATCCATGATCTCTACGGTAGAGTGGCTGTCCAGATTGCCGGTGGGTTCGTCCGCAAGGATGATGGGCGGCTGTGCGGCAATTGCCCTTGCGACTGCCACTCTCTGCTGCTGCCCGCCGGACAGCTCGTTCGGCCTGTGCTTCATCCGTCTGCCAAGCCCGACCTTGTTCAGTGCCTGCACTGCGATCCTGTGCCGCTTCTGCCTGCCGATCCCGCGATAGATCAGCGGAAGTTCCACGTTGCCTACGGCGTCAAGGTTGGCAATCAGGTTGAACCCCTGGAAGATGAAACCGATCTTCTTGTTGCGGATTTCGGAGAGCTGATTGTCGGACAGGCGGGAGACATCCCTGCCGTCCAGATAATAGTGGCCCGATGTGGGTGTGTCCAGGCAGCCAAGCATGTTCATCAGCGTGGACTTGCCGGAACCGGAATGCCCTACAATGGCGACGAACTCGCCACGCTGTATCTCAAGAGTGACGCCGTCAAGCGCCCGGACCTCGTTCTCACCGGGATTATAGACCTTATGGATATCCTCGACTCTGATGAGTGGTTCCATGATATATCTCCTTCTGAAATATGATTGTATTAGTCAAATAATACAATACAGTCCAAAAAGAAAAAAGTCAATAGTTTTCGTCTGTATCCTAAAAGTGGTTTAAGGGTGCAGGGCTTCGTGCTCCCTGCGGATTTCCTCGAAACAGTCCGGGGCAGTCCATTCACAGTTCGTCGGAGTGAGGACCGCCTTATAGGGGAAGGGACCGGCTCCGCATTTGCGCAGGGCAGCAAGAGCCTGGTTGAGCCGGCTGTCGTCAAAGAAGCAGAAGACAAACAGGGTGCCTGGAAGCTCTTCCCCTTCATAAGAGCCGCCAGCAGGTTCCATATCTTTGATTCCTGCAAGGACCCCGAGAGGCTGGTGGTAGTTCTCAAGATCGATCCGCCTGAGGCGGACGTGGAGAGGAAACAGAGCCATTTCAACCTTTATGAGCTGCTCCTTTTTTGGGGCGTTAAAAAGCAAAATCGTTTCTTTCATGATAAGATCTCCTGTTTCATAATTATCTGGGTACTATTTTAGCCTGTATCCTGTAAAAAGGGAAGGGCATATTTCAAAAGGCTCCGGATCCTTCGCGCAAAGCGCATGCACAGATTCGGATATTGTACATATAATAAAAGCAAGAGCGGGCGCGTACAGCGCGGGGAGGATTTCCGGTGAGGATCTGCGAGCTTCGGGACAAAGAGGTCATCAATATCTGTACCGGCAGAAGGCTTGGCTGTGCCATTGATGTGGAGATTAATGTCTGCGACGGCGTCGTGGAGGCGATCATAGTGCCCGGTCCGGGGAAGATCTGCGGATTCCTCGGGACAGACTGTGAATATGTGATCCCCTTCCCCTGTATCCGCAAAATCGGGCCGGATATTATACTGGTAGAAATACAGGAAGAAAAGTTTTTGCAAAAGTTCTAGTTATTGTGTATAATTAAGGCAATTTAGAGAAAGGCGGGAATAGCATATGAAATGTCCGTATTGTGGAAACCAGGATACAAGGGTGATTGATTCACGGCCAGCGGAGGACAAGAGTTCGATCCGCAGGAGGCGTTCCTGCGACGAGTGTGGAAGAAGGTTCACTACATACGAGAAAGTGGAGACGATCCCGCTGATTGTCATCAAGAAGGACAATAACCGGGAGCAGTACGAGAGGTCGAAGATCGAGCACGGTGTGCTCAGCGCATGTTACAAAAGACCGGTGCCGGCGGAGGCGATACAGAAGACGATCGATGCGATTGAGAGGGAAATCTTCAACCGGGAGGAGAAAGAGATCGCGAGCAGTGTGATCGGGGAGATCGTCATGGACAAGCTCAAGGATCTGGATCCCGTCGCATATGTCAGGTTTGCGTCAGTATACAGGGAGTTTAAGGATGCAAGCACATTCATGGACGAGCTTAAGAAGTTCCTTCAATAAAAAAGAAAACAGAAAGATAAGAGGGGCGTGCCGTGTACAGGAGATTTTTTCTCCCTGTGTGCGGCACGTTTTACGGAAAGGCGGTTTCTTCGGTTCAGTGCAGGCCGGAGGATGCGATATGATGTTGAAATTCATAGCGGCAAAGGAGATATGAGAATGAGAACCTATAAGCTGACCATTGCGTATGACGGCACAAGATATCAGGGATGGCAGCGTCAGGCCAATACAAAGAATACAATACAGGGAATCCTGGAACGCCGGATTTCGGAGGCGGCAGGGTATAGCGTAAGGGTGGATGGATCCGGGAGGACAGACGCCGGAGTCCACGCAGAATGTCAGGCGGCAAGTGTTGTGATGACGGGAAAGGTAGAGGAGAATTTTTTCCTGGGGAAGGTCAACGCGGCTCTGCCGGACGATATCCGCATCACGGGAGCCGGACTGGTGAAAAAAGGCTTCCACGCCCGGAAAAGTGCGGTTGGGAAGGTGTATGAATACAACATCGACACCGGGGAGAAGGCGGATGTCTTTGGCAGGAGGTACCGGTATCATTTTCCCCGTGAGCTGGACCTTCAAGCCATGCAGGAGGCAGCCGGGTATCTGACAGGAACCCATGAGTTTGACGCATACACGGATAAAAAAGATGAAAAGTCCACAAAGAGAACAATTTATGCTATAATAGTCACCGGACAAGGCGGCAGGGTGAAGATCCGGTATGAAGGAAACGGATTTCTGTACCATATGGTAAGGATCCTAACGGGTACCCTGCTCGAAGTGGGGACAGGGCAGCGCAGCCCAAAAAGCACTGAAGATGCCCTGCGGTCACGGGACAGACAACAGGCGGGTTTTCTTGCTCCGGCAAGGGGACTGCTTTTAAAAGAGGTGAGGTATAGCGAATGAAACTGATATCATGGAATGTAAACGGAATCCGCGCATGCGTCCAGAAGGGATTTCTGGATTTTTTCCGGGAGGCGGACGCGGATATCTTCTGTATCCAGGAGACGAAGATGCAGGAAGGGCAGCTTACGCTGGATCTGGAAGGCTATCATCAGTACTGGAACTATGCGGTAAGAAAAGGATACTCCGGGACTGCGGTTTTTACGAAAAAGGAACCGCTTTCTGTGGCTTACGGGATAGGAATTGAGGAGCATGACCAGGAAGGACGTGTCATCACGTGTGAATTTGAGGACTTCTATTTTGTCACGGTGTATACGCCGAACTCACAGAATGAACTGGCACGGCTGGATTACCGGATGAAGTGGGAGGACGACTTCCGAGCTTATTTAAAAAGGCTGGACGAGACAAAGCCGGTCATCGTTACGGGAGATATGAACGTGGCGCACGAGGAGATCGACCTGAAGAATCCGAAGACGAACCGGAAAAACGCAGGCTTTACAGACGAGGAACGGCAGAAGTTTACGGAGCTGCTGGACGCAGGATTTGTCGATACTTTCCGGTACTTCTATCCGGATCAGACGGGGATCTATTCCTGGTGGTCCTACCGTTTCAGCGCCCGCGCGAAGAATGCGGGGTGGCGCATTGACTATTTCTGTGTGTCGGAGAGCTTAAAGGACAGGTTAAAAGACGCGAAAATCCTGACAGAGGTGATGGGATCGGACCACTGTCCGGTGGAACTGGACCTGAAGGGCTGACGCGCGATGAAAGAAAGGAAAGCCGCAGTGCTGGAACGGGATTATTAAGTGGAAAGAAGGAATAACAATGACGAAGATTGATATAATATCCGGCTTTCTCGGGGCCGGGAAAACTACGCTGATCAAGAAGCTGCTCTCGGAAGCGTTTACGGGGGAGCAGGTTGTACTGATTGAAAACGAATTTGGCGAGATTGGAATCGACGGCGGATTCTTAAAGGAATCCGGCATTGAGATACGGGAGATGAACTCGGGATGCATCTGCTGCTCGCTTGTGGGAGACTTTGGGAAATCTCTTCGCGAAGTAGTCGACACATACCATCCCGACCGGATCCTGATCGAGCCGTCCGGTGTGGGAAAGCTCTCTGATGTGATCAAAGCTGTGCAGGATGTGCAGGATGAGATCGACGCGGGGCTGAACAGCTTTACGACGGTTGTGGATGTGACGAAGTGCAGGATTTACCGGAAGAATTTCGGGGAGTTCTTCAGCAATCAGATCGAATATGCAGGCACTGTGATCTTAAGCCGGACGGACAAAGCGAAACCGGAGAAAGTCGAAGAAGCGGTTGCCCTGCTCCGGGAACTGAACGATAAGGCGCCCTTCATCACGACCCCGATCGCGCAGCTTGAGGGGACGAAGATCCTGGAGACAATGGAAGCGGGAAAATCCCTGGAGGAAGAGCTCCTGGCAGAAGTGACATGCCCGGAGTGCGGCGGACACCATGGGCATGGTGCATGCTGCGGACACGACCATCACCACGGGCATGGCCATGAAGAACATGGCCATCACCACGGACACGGCCATGAAGAACATGGCCATCACCACGGACACGGCCATGAAGGGCATGGCCATCATCACGGTCACGAAGGACATCACCATCACGGGCATCATCACGCGGATGATGTCTTTACAAGCTGGGGACGCGAGACGATCCATACCTATACAAAGGATCAGGTCGAGGATATCTTAAAGAGGCTGGAAGAGGAAGGAGCCTTTGGCAACGTGCTCCGCGCGAAGGGAATGGTTGCAGGAACTGACGGCGGATGGATCTATTTTGACATGGTGCCGGGAGAGCATGAGATCAGGAGCGGCGCTCCTGAGTACACGGGAAGGATCTGCGTGATCGGCGCCCAGCTTAAGGAAGAGGAGCTTGCGCAGTTGTTTGGAGTGGCATAAACGCCGGAAAATCACCGGGCGGGGATACGTCCCCGCTCCCGGTATGACAGGAGAGACAGAATATGAACGAAGCGGATGTGATGGTATATCTGATGACGGGTTTTCTGGACAGCGGAAAGACCCAGTTCCTCGACTTCACCCTGAAGCAGGACTATTTCCAGATCAGCGGGAAGACCCTCCTGATCCTCTGTGAAGAGGGGGAGGGAGAATATGATCCTGTGGAGATGCTGAAATATGGCGTTGTCATAGAGAAGGTGGAAGATCAGGAGACGTTTACGGAAGAATGGCTGGAGGAAATGGACCGTAAGCATGGGCCGGAGCGTGTTGTAATCGAGTACAACGGCATGTGGAAGGTCAGCGATTTTGAGAACATGAAGCTGCCCCGCGGCTGGAGCGTTGAGCAGAAGATCACGACGGTGGACGCCAGCACGTTCCAGATGTACCTGGTGAATTTGAAACCGCTTTTTGTGGAGATGGTAAGAGGCGCGGAGCTGGTTCTCTTTAACCGCTGCGAGGATAAGAAACCGCTTGCCGGATACCGCAGGAGTGTGAAGGTGGTAAGTCCGCAGGCGGAAGTGATTTTTGAGGATGAAAACGGGGAGGTTGACAATATCTTTGAGGATGATGTGCCCTATGACCTGAAAGCCCCTGTGATTGAGATCCGCCGCGAGGACTATGGGATCTGGTATGTCGATATGATGGAACACCCGGAGCGCTATAAAGGCAGAGTGGTGGAATTTACGGCAAAGGTGCTCAAACCAAAGGCATTCCCATCCAAAGTGTTCCTCCCGGGACGCATGGCGATGACCTGCTGCGCGGATGATACTTCCTTCCTGGGATATGTATGCCGCAGCTCATATGCCCCGAAGCTCAAAGCCGGGCAGTGGGTGAAGGTTCGGGCGAAAGTAAGGTTCGCGAATCTGTCCATATACCGCGGGGAAGGTCCGGTGCTTGAGGCAGAGAATATAGATCTTGCGGAACCCATAGAAGAACTGGTATACTTCAATTAAACAAACAGGAGGTTCAGAAAATGGAGAAGAAATATGATGTGCTTGCGCTCGGCGAGCTGCTGATTGATTTTACGATGAACGGGGAGAGCGAACAGGGAAATCGTCTGTTTGAGGCGTGCCCGGGAGGGGCGCCCTGCAATGTGCTTGCCCTTTTAAATAAAATGGGAAAGAAAACGGCATTTCTCGGGAAGGTCGGAAAGGATCAGTTCGGGGTCCTCTTGAGGGATACGATTACGGAAGCGGGGATCGACGCGTCACATCTGGTGATGGATGGCACCGTAAATACAACGCTGGCTTTTGTACATACATTCCCGGATGGAGACAGGGATTTTTCCTTCTACAGGAATCCCGGCGCGGATATGATGCTGACGGCAGAGGAGGTTGATCCGGAGTTCGTAAAGCAGGCGAGGATCTTCCATTTTGGGACGTTGTCCATGACCCATGACGGGGTGCGTGAGGCGACAAAGAAAGCGATTGCCGCAGCAAAGGAGAACGGATGCCTGATTTCCTTTGACCCGAACTTGAGGGAACCTCTCTGGAGTTCTCTTGACGTGGCGAAGGAGCAGATGGAATATGGATTTGGGAAATGTGATATTCTGAAGATTTCTGACAATGAAGTGCAGTTCGTATCGGGCAGAGAAGATTATGACGAAGGCGTCGCGTATCTCCAGGAAAAATATCAGATACCGCTGATCCTCCTGTCCGCGGGCAGATCGGGAAGCCGGGCATATTACAAAGGGATGCGGGTAGAGTGCCCCGGGTTTACGGTAAATACGATCGAGACAACAGGGGCGGGGGATACGTTTTGCGGCAGTTCCCTGAATTATATCCTGGAGCATGATTTTGACCATCTGACAGGAGATGGATTAAAGGAGATGCTTACCTTTGCAAATGCGGCTGCCGCGATCGTGACGACAAAGAAAGGCGCGATCCGGGCAATGCCGCAGCGGGAAGACGTTCTCAGGCTGATCAGGGAACAGTAAACAGCGGAGAAAAAGCGGTTGACAGGCTGCCGTACCGGAGAGAAATCCCGGTGCGGCAGTTTTTAAGTTAAAATATGTGCAATAAAAAATATCAAAATATTTTCAAAACATCACTTGACTGCCTTGCGCATATATGGTAATATATGTGCACAGTTGGATATTGGATATGCGCATAGAATGTTCTGCTGGTGAAGCCGGATATTTGTTCTGTACACAGAGAAGGGAGAGGAACGTATGGTAGATAAGGAGATGCTCCATGCGATCTCCGGGATGATGGATGAAAAGCTTCAGGGTCTGGAGAGCCGGATGGATGGGAAGCTTGAGAGCCTGGAGAACCGGATGGACGAGAAGCTTGAGAGCCTGGAGAACCGGATGGATGGGAAGCTTGAGAGCCTGGAGAACCGGATGGACGAGAAGCTTGAGAGCCTGGAAAATCGGATGGATAAGAGGATAACAGGTCTCGAACAGGGAGTCAGTGAGATGAAAAAGGATATCGGCAATCTGGACAGAAAACTCGCCGAGACAGAAAATTTTCTGATTGATGAGATCGGAAGGACGCAGTCGTATCTGGAAAGGCCTCTTACTGCATTGCAGGAAAGTGTGAAGGAGATGGCCGATTATTATCACATTGTGAAGGTGGATTGTGAAACACAAAGAATACTGACAATAAGGATGAACCGGATGGAGGCGCGCCTGAGGAAGGTGGAAGCGCAGATGGCTCTGGCATGAGGGCAGGATTTGAACAGCTTTGAAAGACGGGCAGGACAGGAGTTGGTCCTGCCCGTCTTTCTGCAACAGGGATGGGCCGAAGTACGTGTTTGCCGGGATCCTGGCGGCCGCTTACAATACTTTAGGATGTGACCTGGTTTTTATTCCGCCATTCCCTCGGGGCCATTCCGTAAGTATGCTTAAAGGCGCGGGAGAAGTGAAGCTGATTGGGATAGCCCACGGCATTGCCGACGTCCGCGATGGACAACCCGGTCAGCTTTAACAGCTCCGCCGCTTTTACCATGCGGTAGTTTAAGAGAAATTCCTGGGGCGACTTTCCGATGGTATCTTTAAAGATACGCCCGAAATAGCTCCGGTTCAGTCCGCAAAATTCCGCTATACCCTCTACAGTAATATCATTCTGAAAGTTCTGCTCGATATAGGTGAGCGCTTCCTTAATATAAAAATCCCGCATCCGTCCTTTCTGAGAAAGACGCAGTCCTGCGGATGAACGGGACAGGTAATCAATAAAAAGGTACAGGTGCCCAATCAGGTGGAATGGCGATTCATTGCCATGCTCAACGATATACAGAAGTTCCTGATACATACCTTCCCTCAGGTCCTTGGGGCGGGCATGATAGACAGGATTATCCACAGACAGTCCTGCAATTTCCACAATTTCTTTGGCGCGCAGGCCGTCAAATTCCAGCCATACATATTCCCAGGGCAGATTCTTGTCCGCGATATAGGTACTGATCTGACGCGGAAACAGCATGAAGCCCTGTCCGCTCCTAATCTGATATTCGCAGGTGATCCCCTTTGAGTCATCTGCGAACAGCCGTCCTGTTCCGGATACGACATAGTGGAATAAGAAATGGTTTCTTGAGGCAGGCCCAAAGGAATGTGCGGGCGAACACTGTTCTTTCCCAAACTGGTACAGTCCCAGATCAACGAAGTTTTCGTTTGGAAACACGGAAAAAATAAGATCGCTCATAGACAGAAGCTCCTTGTGTATTTTTAAGAATCGGATACATTTATAATATACCAAAATGCGACTCTACTTTGCAATAGGAAGGAAGAAGTCGCACAAAGGCATAAAAAATGAAATATGACGATATTTATAGGCACATTATGGAATGTTATAATGGGCTCAGAAATGGATAAAAGGAGAAAGGAAGGAGCTGAAACTATTATGAGAAGGGAAAATGCGATCAGTGCAGCCCTGGCAGTAGCAATGCTGACGGCGGTAATTCTTCCGGGATGCGGCTCAGAAGGGGACAGTGGAGTGACAGAAATTGAGATTCTACAGTATAAACCCGAGGCTGCCGCATATTTTGACAGGGTGGAGGATGAATTTAATGAGAGCCACGACGACATTCATCTTACCATCAGTTCCCCGAATGATGCGAGCACGATCATGCGTACACGGTTTATCAGGGAGGATTACCCGGATATCATCGGCATAGGAGGAGATATCAACTATTCTTACTATGTTGATGCAGGGATTCTGGCGGACGTATCTGACTATGAAGGAATCTCGGATATCAACCCGAGCTATGTGGATATTCTGGAATCTCTTGAGATTGTGCCGACAGAGGGAACGTATGGCGTCCCGTATGCGGCGAATGCAGCGGGAGTTCTGTATAACCGCGAGATGTTTGAAGAGCACGGCTGGGAGATCCCAGAGACATGGGATGAGCTGATCCAACTGTGTGAGGACATCAAATCTGAGGGAATCCTGCCGTTTTATTTCGGATTCCGTGACACGTGGACCTGCCTGGCGCCGTGGAATGCACTTGCGGTCGGACTGGCGCCGTCGGATACATGCCAGAATGTAAATGCAGGGGAAACGACATTTTCAAAAGAGTACAGGGAGACTGCCCAAAAGTGTCTGGAGCTTCTGGACTATGGACCGGACGATCCGTTTGCATATGGATACAACGACGCATGTACGGCGTTTGCCAACGGCGAATCCGCGATGTATCCCATCGGCAGCTATGCAGTGCCGCAGATCAAGCAGGTAAACCCGGACATGAACATTGACTCCTTCGTAATGCCAGGCAACAACGACGCATCAGAAAATACGCTGAACTCAGGCGTGGACCTGATGTTTGCCGTGACAGAAGCATGCGAGGACAAGGATGCTGCGCTGGAGGTCATCAGTTTCCTTCTGGAGGATGACAATATTCAGGCGTATATTGATGACCAGAATGCGATCCCCTGCAAGGCGGGTGAGTTTGAGCTGGCGTCAGAGCTGGACGGTATGGCTTCATTTATCGAAGCGGGCAATATGACGGACTATCAGGACCACTATTATCCGTCTGAGATGGCAGCGGACGCACTGATCCAGACATTCCTGATCAATGGAGACGTGGATACGTTCCTTGAGGATTTTGACACGCGCTGGCAGCGATACAACAGAGACATTATCCGTGAAGTACAGCAATACAACGAAGAACACGGGACTGCCGAGTAGGAAAGGAGCGGACAGACTATGAAAAAGGCAAATGACAGTAAACGGACTTACATGCTGATCACGATACCGATCCTGGCATTGTTCGTGTGTTTTAATACAGTACCGCTGATCCGCGGTGTCATCTACAGCTTTACGAATTTTAAAGGATTCGGGGATTATGACTGGGTAGGGCTGAGGAACTATATGGATCTGTTTACAGATCCCAGGATAGGGAACTCCTACCTCTTTACGATCAAACTTGCCATCGTGGCGACCATTGTGACGAATGTGATCAGCCTGGTCCTTGCGCTGGGGCTGAACAGTAAGATCAGGGGAAAGACATTCCTGCGCGCAGCTTATTTTGTGCCGAATGTACTCGGAGCGCTGGTGGTTGGGTATATCTTCCAGTACATTTTTACATATATCCTTCCGGAGATCGGAAAGATGGTCGGGAACAAGACGCTGAGCACCAGCCTGCTTTCCAGCACCAGCCTGGCGTGGATCGCGATTGTGGTTGTGTGTGCCTGGCAGAATATCGCGATGAACACGATCATTTACATTTCCGGCCTGCAGACCGTACCGGAGGATGTGTACGAGGCAGGGGACCTTGACGGAGCTACGGGATGGAAGAAATTCAGATATCTGACATTCCCTCTGATCATCCCGTTCTTTACCATCAACATGGTTCTCTGCGTGAAGAACTTTCTGATGGTATTTGACCAGATCATGGCAATGACACAGGGCGGACCGGCACAGAGCACGGAATCCATCTCCTACCTGATCTACCAGAATGGTATGGAGGGCGGAAGCTTTGGGTACCAGAGCGCCAATGCGGTGGTATTCTTTATCGTGATCGTGGCGATCTCCGTAGCACAGATGTCCATATCAAGTAAGAAGGAGGAACAGTTATAATGTATGAGAAAATGAAAGCAAGAATAAACTGGCCTGTTACGATCCTTCTGTTCATCGGACTGCTGACGATAGCGTTCCCGCTCTATATGGCAATCGTGATCGCGTTCAAGCAGCCCTCGGAGATGACGACAAGCATTTCCGGTATCCTCTCCCTGCCGGAGACATGGAGTTTAAGTAATTTTGCACAGGCGATGGAACTGACGGATTTCTGGCGGTCACTTGGCAACAGCTTACTGGTAACGGTGATGACGGTTGTGCTCAGTATCGTCCTCCATTCCCTGATGGGATATGCGGTGGGAAGAAATAAAGCGCACAGCAGGTTTTATAATATCGTATACCTGTTCATTGTGAGCGGTATGTTCGTCCCGTTCGCGATCCTGATGATGCCTCTGGCGAAACAGACCGCAGAGATGCATCTTGATAATTGGACTGGCGTTATTCTTCTGTATGTGGTATTCTATATGCCGATGAATTTACTTCTATACACAGGGTATCTTGTAAACATCCCGATCGCGCTTGAAGAGGCGTCCCGGGTAGACGGGGCGAGCACATGGCGTACGTTCTGGAAGATTATCTTCCCGATCATGAAGCCGATGCATGCTACGGTCGCGGTCATCACAGCGCTGGCGGTATGGAATGACGTTATGACGCCTCTGGTCATCATGGCAGGATCAGGGCAGAATACGCTTCCTTTGGCTCAGCTTACATTCCAGACGCAGTTTGGTACGAACTACAATCTGGCGTTTGCTTCTTACCTTCTGGCGTTGGTCCCGATTATCATTTTCTATGTGATCTGCCAGAAGCAGATTATCAACGGTGTGGTAAACGGCGCTGTGAAATAGGCACAGAAGGTGCCCTGGCATACAAAACAGCAGGAGGAACAAAGATGGGCATAGTGTATGACGAAAAGCAGAGGACGATTACCCTGCATACGAAAAATACTACATATCAGATGCAGATTGACAGGTATGGTTTTCTGCTGCATCTGTATTACGGAAAATCCGCAGAGGGATGCATGGATTATCTGCTTACCTATTATGACAGAGGGTTCTCCGGGAATCCATATGATGCGGGGAATGATAAGACATATTCAATGGATTCGCTGCCGCAGGAATTTCCGTCCCTTGGGACAGGAGATTACAGGACGCCGGCATGTATCATCAAGAATACAGACAAGACATATTGCAGTGACTTTCGGTATGAGAGTCACTGCATAAAAGAGGGCAAATATTCTTTAGAAGGACTCCCGGCAGTCTATGCGGACGAGAATGAGGCGCAGACGCTGGAAGTCGTGCTGACAGACCGGGTATCCGGCGTGCGTGCGGTACTGCTCTACGGGGTGCTGCCCGAGTATGATATCATCACGAGAAGCGTCAGGATTATCAATGGAAGCACAGGGAATATCTCGGTCAAGAAACTGGCTCCGGCGTGCCTTGACATGGTGGGCGGAGAGTATGATTTTATTACTTTTTACGGACGCCACGCGATGGAGAGAAATTTCCAGCGGATGCCGGTCGGGCACGGCGTGGCAAAGATCGGGAGCCTCAGAGGGTCCTCCAGCCACCAGTATAACCCGGCGGTGATTCTTGCGGAGCATGAAGCGACGGAGGACGCGGGCGGATGTTATGCGATGTCCTTCGTGTACAGCGGCGGGTTCCAGAGTGAAGCGGGGCAGGACCAGTACTCCCAGACAAGGCTCCTCATGGGATTTTCAGAGGAGCAGTTTGCATATCCGCTCCGTCCGGGCGAGGCGCTTCAGTCACCTGAAGTGATCATGAGTTATTGTGCAGAAGGGCTGGCAAAGCTTTCCCAGAATCTCCACCGCTGCATGCGCATCCATCTGTGCCGGGGCAAGTACAAGGAGGCTGTGCGTCCGATCCTCATCAACAGCTGGGAGGCATCTTATTTTGATTTTACCGGCGAGTCCCTTCTTCAGCTTGCTCAGCAGGCGGCAGACCTGGGGATGGAGATGTTCGTTATGGATGACGGCTGGTTCGGCAAGCGCGACAGTGAGCTGAGAGGACTCGGAGACTGGAAGGTCAATGAAGAAAAGCTTGGCTGCACCCTGGGGGAGCTGATTGACAAGGTCAATGCCCTGGGGCTTAAATTCGGCATCTGGATTGAGCCTGAGATGGTCAATGAGGACAGCGACCTCTACCGGGCACATCCCGATTGGGCGTTCGTCATACCGGGACGCCGTCCGAACCGTTCCAGGCATCAGCTCGTACTTGATTTTTCCCGCCCGGAAATCGTGGATTATATTTATGAACAGATCTGCGGCGTCTTGGATCAGGGGAACATTGAGTATATCAAGTGGGATATGAACCGCAGCCTTGCAGATATCTATTCTGCAACAGCAGACAGCCAGGGAAGAGTGCTGCACGATTATGTACTCGGATTGTACAGCTTCCTTGAGCGCCTTGTAAACCGCTATCCCAATATCCTGATCGAGGGATGCAGCGGAGGCGGAGGGCGCTTTGATGCGGGGATGCTCTACTATACTCCGCAGATCTGGTGCAGCGATAACACGGACCCGATTGACAGGCTGCTGATCCAGTATGGAACCTCCTTTATCTATCCGGCGTCTACGGTCGGGGCACATGTCTCGGCATCACCGAACCATCAGACAAACAGAACGACTACGCTTAAGACAAGAGGGATGGTTGCGATGGCGGGGACTTTCGGATATGAGCTGAACCTCAATGAGCTGAGCAGCGAAGAGAAGGAAGAGATCCGGGGACAGATCAAAGAGTACAAAAAATACGCGAAACTGATCCAGGGAGGACTGTATTACCGCCTCACAGATCCTCAGACGGACAATCAGGGGGCGTGGGAGTTTGTGTCCGAGGACCGCTCGGAAGCGCTGGTCCAGGTAGTCGGAATCAAAAAGCATGCCAATATGACGGTGGATTATATCAAAGTCAAAGGTCTTCGGGAAAATACGATGTACCGTGATACGGAAACCGGCAGGATATACAACAGTACTGCCCTGCGCGAAGCGGGAATACCAAAACCTGTGCTGAACGGCGAGTATAAGGCGTATCAGTGGCACTTTGTGCTGGCGGAGTAATCATCTTTCGGATCGAAACAGGAGGAACGTATAATGGCAAAGAGAAAAGCGCCTTCCAGGGGACAGGCCAGGAGAAGCGTACAGACTAAGGCGGCAGCGTCAAAGACGCCGAAAAAAAGGGAACAGGGGAACGCGGCGGCAGAAAAGCGTTCTGATGAAATATTCCGCAGAAGGCTGGACAGACATCACGATGAGCTGAGATGGCTGTATATGGAGCTGTACGGCAATGACGATATGTTTGCCGAGCTTTGTGGCCAGATGAAGTGGTATTATGACCAGAGAAACGAAGGGCTCAAAAAGCTGGACGAAGAGCGCGAAGCAGAAGGGGAATGGTACAGAAAGCGGGATATGCTCGGCATGATGATGTACATCGATAACTTTGCCGGCAATATCAGGGGCGTGGAGGAAAAACTCTCCTACCTGGAAAAATGCAATGTGAATTATATTCATCTGATGCCGTTCCTCGATTCCCCGAAAGGGCGTTCAGACGGAGGATATGCTGTGGCGGATTTCCGTAAAGTGAAGCCGGAACTGGGAACAATGGAGGATCTTGCCTCCCTTGCGCAGAAGTGCCATGAGAGCGGGATCAGCCTGTGCATGGACTTTGTTATGAACCATACGTCAGAGGATCATGAGTGGGCGGTAAAGGCGCGCGGCGGAGACGGGGAATATATGAGCCGGTATTTTTTCTATGCAGACCCGTCCGTTCCGCAGGAGTATGAGAAAACGGTTCCGCAGGTGTTCCCGACGACGGCGCCGGGCAACTTCACCTATCTGCCGGAGATGGGGCATTATGTGATGACCACGTTTTATCCGTATCAGTGGGATCTGAATTACCGGAATCCCAGAGTGTTTAACGAGATGATGTATAACTTCCTGTATCTGGCGAACCAGGGCATGGATATCATCCGCATTGACGCTGTCCCATATATATGGAAAGAGCTTGGCACGGACTGCAGGAACCTGCCGCAGGTGCATACTATTGTCAGGATGATGCGCATGATCGGGGAGATCGTGTGTCCCGGGATCGTCCTTCTGGGCGAGGTGGTCATGGAACCGGAGAAGGTTGCCCCGTACTTTGGGACTGTGGATAAACCGGAGTGCCACATGCTCTACAATGTGACGACGATGGCGACAACGTGGAATACAGTGGCTACGAGGGATGTACGTCTTTTAAGAAAGCAGATGGATATTGTCTGCGCGCTTCCGAAAGAATATACCTTCCTCAATTATCTGCGCTGCCATGATGATATCGGCTGGGGACTGGATTATGCCACGCTCAGTGAGTGGGGGATGAAAGAAGTGCCTCATAAGAAATATCTGAATGATTATTTCCAGGGGAAAATCGAGGGCAGTGTGAGCCGGGGCGAACTTTACAATGAAGATCCGGTAACAGGGGATGCAAGGTTCTGTGCAACTACGGCTTCCATGTGTGGGATTGAGAGCGCCGGGTTTGAACAGGATGAGAGGAAACTGGACTGGGCGATCACAAAGGACGTCATGCTTCACGCCTACATGTTCAGCCAGTCGGGGATCCCGATGCTTTACAGCGGCGATGAGATCGGGCAGGTGAATGACTATACATACAAGGAAGACCCGGAGAAAGCGCCGGACTCCCGCTATATCCACAGGGGGAAATTCCAGTGGGATCTGGTGAAGCATATCGACGACAAGGACAGCGTACAGGGGAGGATATTCGGTGCGCTGTTAAGGCTTGAAAAAGTCCGCAGGAATGAGGCTGTATTCAATGCCGATGCAGAAGTTTACACAAAGGATTACAGCGATACATCGATCCTCTGGATTGTAAGGCGGGCAGGGGACGAGGAACTCCATGCTGTCTATAATTTCAGCGATGAAGGAAAGACGGTCTGGATGCCGGAGAAAACAGAGTACACCGATCTTGTCACAGGGTCCAGGAGAGAAGTGGAAACGGTGGAACTGCCAGGATGGGGGTTTGTCTGGATGAAGAAATCATAAGACGGGACTGCTACAGAGATAGAGAAAAAGGACCGGGGCCGGGAAGGCCTGATATGCTCCCCTTTAGGTAGACAGTTGAAATAATAAAACTGTTTATCTGGAGGGGAGTTTTATTATGCCTAGAGG
>CALWMN010000008.1 GCA_944381935.1 uncultured Mediterraneibacter sp.
TGACCCCGACGGGAATCGAACCCGTGTTACCGCCGTGAAAGGGCGATGTCTTAACCGCTTGACCACGGGGCCATACATACACGGTCATCCCGCCTGAGATGACCGTTTGTTATGATATCATAAAGCCTGTCTAAATGCAAGAGATTTTTTATTTTTATTCATAGTGATCAAGATACATAGAGGATACCAGCCCTGTCTCAGCGTCAAAGTCGATCTCACACCAGCTATAGTAATCCGTATCATACCATGTATGCATATCCGTATACTCTCCTTCATATACGTCATCCGCCTCTCCGTAGGCTGCCTGAACCTCCTCGCGCGTACTTCCGATCTGGATTCCTCCGGGGAAGATCACCGTCAGGCCCCCGTTTTCCTGGGAATACTGATCCACTGAGATGCCTCCGATCAGACAGTCCTTTACCTCTTTCGGAGACGAATCTGGATTTATCATATCTGCCGTGATCTCATTTCCATTGCTGTCTATAAACCATACCAGCTCATATTCTCCGGCATTCACCACGTAGTTCTCCGGCGTGTAGCTTACATCCAGCCTGAGCCCTGCCGCCTCAAGGTCTGCGATCGTACATGGGAGGGTTACGACCCTGTCGTTAATCTGCACAGTATAGCTGTCCCAGCTGCTCCCCAGCTCACCGCTCTGTTCAGCCGCCCCGGCTGATGCCCCGGCTCCGTCGTCCGCCCATACATCGTCCGGTATCTCTTCCGTCACGGCATCCCCCGCGGCTGCCATTGCCTCCTCCGGCACCTTGATGGCATCCACTCTGTCAAATTCCAGGAAGGTAATCTCTATATTATACTCTGACATGGAAACCCCATCCATTCCTTCCAGGAGCACATCACTGTACGCCCCCAAATCAAGGTACATCCTTGCCGGAAGTATCGTGTCCCGGTAGATATCTATCGTGCAGGGGATGTCTGTATCTGCAAGAGCCGACTCATCCACCGACATTCCCGATGTCAGGGAATCCAGCAAATCTTCATTAAATAATGCGGTCACAGTATCCCCCGGGATCTTGCCCGTCAGTTCAAAACACTCTTTTCCGTTGACCTCCGTTGTCTCCTCTGCCAGCTCCATCTCCACTATCCGTTCATTCAGGTCAAGGATTGCCGCTTCATTAAGCATTTCCCGGGTCTCTGTGTCCACCGTTTTAGTCCACTCGTTCTCGATCATGGAATATGTCACGTACTGTTCATCTTCCAACAGTGTATACATTTCTATATCAGTGCCGATATTTGTACCGCTCATATTCATATCGATCCTGCCCTTTCCATGGCTGGTCTCCGGGTTCATGGTCGCCTCCAGATCCATATCCAGGGAAATCCCCATCGAATCCGTACCGGCTGACAGCTCCATCGCCAGTTTCAAATTGCACAGCATGGATTCTATCGACTCCGTATTCTTTGACATATCCTCCATCAGATTTTCCGGCGTAGCTCTTTTCCCACATCCTGCCATCGCAGAGACTGCCATGGCCATCGCCATTCCCACTGCCGCAAGCCTGCTCCATCGTCTTCCCATATCCTTTTCCTCCGTCTTAAATAATAAGCCTTCCTCAGACAAAGCCATGAAAGTATGCTACGATCAGATCCACCATCCGGTCATATCCAAGCACGCCATCCGCCTGTCCGTTCACCTTAAGGTATGTATCATTTATCCGGTCCGCGGTCTCGGATATTGCCCCTTCATAGCTGTCCCAGAATACATTATTCGCTATAAGATCATTCTCCGCACTGCTGTCAAGGAGAGGTCTTACCTCACTCCAGCTCTTCTCGTCCGTCCTGTATAATGTATTCATACAGTATATCCAGCCTGAAAGATATCCGCTGTATTGGAAATCCGTACGCTCCGATCCGATACATGCGAGAAATGCGATAAAGTTCGCTTCCTTCTCTTCCATAAAGCCTCTGAGGTGGGAGAGCTCATGGCAGGCTGTAAACGGAATATTATAAGGGGCCATATCGCCATTATAGTTCGCTTCGATTGTAAATGGCGAGTAGATTCCGCTCAATGACTGGTAGGACAGAATCTCCGACAGGATCAGCTTCTTAGGTCTCGGATAAGCTCCTGAAAGACTTTCAAACTGTCCGCCAAGGCTTTCCATCGCTGCTGCTGCTCCCGCTCCTTCCGGCTCTTCAAGCATCATCACTCCATCCGTGTCCCGCGTCACTGCACCGCTTCTTTTATTGACCTCTTCCGTAAGCCAAATACAGATCTCTTTCAGGTCATCTGCCGTATATTCCGATGTAATGATCTCTTCTTGTTCAGAAAATGACGTCCTGTGATAATTGATGCCGCATCCTGCCGTATAGAGGAAGGCGAGAACTGCCACCGTAAGGATCGCTCCCGAGAACCAGGCAAACAAAGCCTCTTGTATGACGCCATATCTCCGTATCCTGCTGATCAGAAAAATGACAGATATTACCAGTGCTGCAAGCAGCAGATAGAGACAGATCTCCGCCACTGAGAAAGGGAAAATTCCCATCAGCCGCCCGAGCCCGCCGGACAACAGCGGATATATATTCTGTACATACCACTGGGCAAACATCTGCACTCTTGCCGAAAGCATCATCGTTCCCGCACTTATGAGGAATAAGATAACCGCTGCCAGAATACGGTGTTTTGCTGCATTTTCTCTTCGGTCCTGCTTTCTTTCCCTCTTCATCTGTCTGTTCCCTCACACATCTTCCCGAAAGCGTCCCCCCTGCCGGTCTTGTGTTGATCTTATATTAATCTGATTATACCCTGTTTTATATATACAGGCAATATCGTAACGTACGCAGAATATGGAAAAATCCGTATCCGTCTGGTTTTCAGCCCTTGGGCGCCCTGATCCCGGTACGGTGATAGCACCGGTGTACCAACGGGAGCAGCGCTGCCGCTGCCAGTGTATAAAACAGCAGGACAAACGGAACCTGCCGGAATACCAGGGTCCCCATCTGGTAGAGATAGGAATATCTGGTGCAGTTTAACAGATTCAGAAGCTGATCCGGCGTAAGCTGGAAAAAGGTGTCAAATGGCAGCGCCCTTGCGATGAACGGCGATGCACAGAACAGGATGAAGGGAACGCAGACCGCGATACTTGCCGAGCGGGTCTTTGCCGCAGTCAGCATGCACACTGACGCGGAGAGAAGAGCCGCGATATATCCGCCCAGCACGATCAGCAGATATTCCTGCCCGCATGTCATATTATAGATACTGTATGGAAATTCGATCTGATACGGCGTGCCAAATCCGCTGACTCCCATCACCGCAAAGGAGATTCCAGAGAGCAGGAGCATCCCGGCCCAGTAGATGGCAGTCGCCATGAGCAGCCCTGACAGGATCTTTCCCCTCACAGCCTTCGATCTCCCATATCTGGCAGAAAAGAATACTGCATCCGCCCTGAAGGTAAATTCGTCCGAAAATATCCCTGCCGCCAGGAAGCCGATCAGTACCACAAGAATGATTCCGTATGTGGTGGCATATGTGTACATATCGGTCCATGAGCCAGCCGCTTCGTAGTAGAAAGGTGTGTCAGTCTTTTCATACACTTCTCTTAAGAACTCCCTCTGTTCTGTCGTCTCACCGTATTCCTCTATGATGTTTTCAATCTGGCCCTCCCGGATAGCATACAGATCCCCTGCCTGTTCCGGGGTGATATTCAGGATGGCACTGTCGTCATACTCCCCATCGCCGCGCAGGATATCATTGATCATAAATTCAATATCCTGCATGGACTGGACGGTCTGTCCGTATATGGCAGCCGGAACGTCTGCGCCGTACTGGCTTGAGAGTTCCTGCCATTTAGACGTAATCTCCGAGAGCACCTCCCCAGTCAGTTCTCCCTTCCAGCGGTTCCTGTCCTCTGCCAGTCTCCTTGCCGCATCCGGCGTCTCATGCCGGACGCCGCTGCTATCCACATAGCTACCCCCTGTCACCGCAAAGACGCTTAAGCATACGCCGATGAGCAGCACCGCCACGAGCAGGAGACGGTTCAGCCTTTTTGTAAAGATTCTTTTCAATTCATATTTTACCATCATGATCCACACCTGCCTTCTCTCCAAAATAAAGTAAAAACGCATCCTCCAGTGTTGCTTCTTCGATGGCTGCCCCCTCTGCAGGAGGTCGGTCTGCCAGAATGCGAAGCTCCGCACCTCCGGGTACCGTCTTCACATTGGAAACCAGGTAGCGGCCCAGGTAGCTGTCCACTGCCTTTCTTGGAACCGTACACCTCCATACTGCCTGATCCATACCGGATATGATCTCATCTGCCGTTCCGGTAAGAAAGAACTTACCCTCCTGCATAAGCAGGATCTCTCCGGCGATAAATTCCACATCCGATACGATATGGGTGGACAAAAGCACCAGCCTGTCTTCCGACAGTTCACTGATCAGATTGCGGAATCGGATTCTCTCGTTCGGATCCAGCCCCGCTGTCGGTTCATCCAGAATAAGAATCTTCGGGTCGTTGAGCATCGCCTGGGCGATCCCCGCCCTCCGCTTCATACCTCCCGACAGGTTCCGCATCTTCCGCTTTTTCAGTTTCCTGAGCCCCACCCGCTCCAGCAGCACTTCCGTCCGCTTCTTTGCCGTCAGCGGACGAAGTCCCTTGATGGAGGAAATGTACATCATATAATCCTGCACGGTAAGGTCCGGATAATATCCAAAGTCCTGGGGCAGGTATCCCAGTATTTCCCGGTACGAGGCGTCCATTTTAAATATATCCTTCCCGTCCCACGTAACCTTCCCGTCCGTGGGCTTAAGCAGCGTACAGATCATCCGCATCAGCGTCGTTTTCCCGGCCCCGTTCACTCCGAGCAGTCCGTAAACGCCCCTTCCCATTACGCAGGAGACATGGTCCACCGCGCGAAAATCCTTAAAATCCTTTGTCAGTCCTTCCATTCTCAACTCCATGAACGATTCACCTCCCATATTAATTCACAGTCTGCCTGTGCCTTTCTGACACAGTAAATCAAATAGAAAAAAGAGCCTGTCAGCAACCCTGCCCATACAGGCAGGGCAATCTTCTCATAAATACGGTCCTGTCCCAAGATCAGCAGCCATACCACTGCCCAGGCTCCGCATACAATCCCGGCAGCATATTCATTCTCTGCCCTCTGGCTGCACAGAAAGCGGAAACAGATACAGCAGGAAACATTAAACGGTACGATAAAATTAACGATAAACATTCCGACAGAAATATGCCCTGTCCCCAACGCCGCCACATAAAAAAACGTCAGCATAAGCAGATCTGCCGCGGCAAACAAAAGCAATCTCGCCGAGTAGATCTGCCGCAGAGAATAAAAGGACGCCCCCTCGATCTCCATAGATGAAGCCCTGCGGTTCTTCCATAATTCCGGTATGATAAGGACAGCGAAAAGTGACGCCCCTGCCCCCATAGTCCGCTGCGCATAGATCCCGTCCGCATCTTTTAGAAGGAGCAGCAGGAACATGAGCACAACGCCCTGAAGCCCCCACCACCGCTTCTGAACAAACCGGGACTGCTGATAGAGAAATTCCATGTAGGTAAGCAGCCCCCTCTCCTGCTTTATCAGGACTTCCCCGGACTTTCGGACCGTGTCCGCAACCGCAGGCTCCCTGATACACCGTTCCCGTACAGTCCTTTTATACTCCTGTATCTTTTTTTCATAAGGTTCCATTATATCTCCTCCTTCCCGCCGGATTCCCTGCCCTCCGGCGCTATGTCGCTGTCCGCCAGATATGATGACAACAGTTTCTTCGCCCTGGCGACGCGGTATTTCACGAGCGGCACTTTGATGTCCAGCAGTCTTGCAATCTCTCGCTGTTTCATACCCTGAAAGAAAAAAAGCAGGGCAATTTCTCTGATTTCCTCCGGAAGACTTTCAACCGCATTTTCCACATCCATCCTAAGCTCTGCCGTACTCATAGCCGGGTCTTCCCTGGCAGTCTCCGGGACTTCTTCCATATATTGTTCTCTTGCCTTTCTGCAGTAATCCCTACAGGCATTCAGGGCGATAGTATACAGGAAACCGGAACACCTTCCCCTGTGCTGATACCGGCCGATGGACTGGAAGAATTTCAGGAAGGTTTCCTGCGTCAGATCCTCCGCTTCGTCCCGGTCCCGGATATGAAGGAGGCAATACTGGAAAATACCGGGATAATATTTGCGTACGAATTTCTCAACCGCAGTCTCATCCCCCTTTTTCATCTTCTGTATCAAAAAGAAATCCTGATCCATCTGTGCCTCCTTTCCTGCCATATGAAACATGCTTCTATTATATATAACGAATCAGAACAGAAAAAGGACAGAAAAATACTGCCGCATCCATGATTTTTCATCATAGATACGGCAGTCCCAAAAGTTCCGGATCAGAAAAGAAATGAAATACAAACGAAAACTTACCGGGTCACAGAGAAACCGTCAGAAGTATTTTTTACCCCATATCTGAGAGTATGATATACGGCCGATCCGATTTCCAGCGCTGTAACCGCTATTATAAACACCAGGAAGGCGTTTGATATAAGCGTCCCGTCCCATCTTGCCAGAGCCCCTCTGACCGCAGGGCTGATCTGGTCTCCGGGCTGAGCCGCTATCTCCGCTGCAAAATCCGGGTTCCAGAACGGGAACACCTTCAGGATAATGCAAGCCAGGATAATCTGGAGGATCCCGCTGGCAATGCTGCTTATCATCACCACCTTGCAGTAGTGTCCCACCACAAGCCGAAGCGCTTCATCCGCCAGGGCAACCGCAAGGCTTAAGATAAACAGCGGCAGTATCACATCCCATTGCTCCAGATTAAATACCGGGATTATCCGAATCACTTCCCCTTCCCTGAGCACTGCCCCGAAAATCTGCGGCACAAAGATCAGCAGTACGCCAAAGATCACGATAAATACGATCCCCACAACACTGTCCGCCCTGCTGATCACGGCTTTCTTATGCGGAATCGGGGATAAATGGTTCGGCGTCCATATCTTCTGCTTCACAGAGAAATTATCCCCCAGGTCGTTGACTGACCATTTCTTCTCCTTTTTCATGTCCACCTTTATCTTGCGGCGTTCCATGACCGCAAATGCCAGGGTGACGCCCCCAAAGGCCGTCAGGCATGAGGCGAAAAGCTCTGTGAATCCCCGGGCAGCGCTGTAAACAACGACTGTGGCAAGCACGCCGGCATAACCCGTATCCGCCGCCAGGAATCCTTCCCTTATCCCCTGTATGGCCGACACTGCAACGACTGTGACAGATACGCAGATCAATACGATCCTGAGAAGCCATATGTAGTTATCATAATATTCCGGCCCAATCAGACAGTGTGTCCTGTCCTGATATTTCTCTGCAAATTTCGCCGGATCTCCCATCCTGGTCAGGATGTCCTCCATAGATTCTCCCGCTTCTTCCATATCACTGATCAGCTCCTGCAGTTCCATCCTCACTTCTTCCCGCTGATTTCCCGGCAGACGCCGCACGACCTGATAAATATAACGCTCCATCAATTCCCTGTCTCTGTTATTCATGACTCTTCCTCCTTCAACAGATTCTCCATGCCTTCAGACAGCTCCTCCCACTGAGCCTTAAGCTCTTCATAAATCTGTGTCCCATAGTCTGTCCTGTGATAGTATTTCCTCGGCTTTGAACCGCCTGTCTCCCATCTGCTCTCAAGCAATCCCTGTTTCTCAAGCCGCCGCAGAAGAGGATATAAGGTATTCGGATCGATTGATATTCCCTTCTCTTCAAGGCTCTGTACAAGTGAATACCCATATTTAGCCTCTTTCATCTGGCTGAGAACGCTTAGGGCCAAAGTTCCCCTTCTGAGTTCCATCGATAAACTGCTGCGCAAATCCTTTTCCTCTCCCACTTGTTCCACCTCCTGGTCACACTATACTGTATATTACACACTAATGTCAATGATAAAATATTAAGAATGCTCATTCTAACTCCTCTTCTTCCGAAATCTTTCCGAAATAATCCCGGCATATTGAAATACGATCCGTCAGATGTTATCGCCACACTTGGCGGATTGATCTGGGGACCCGTAACCTCCCTTATCGTATCTGTCATCATCGCAGTCACTGAGATGATAACCGTCAGCGATACCGGTGTCATAGGCTGTGTCATGAACATTGTTTCCACCTGTTCCTTTGCCTGTACCGCATCTGCAATCCACAGGAAAAAACACACTTTGTCCGGCGCATTGGCTGGTCTTATATCCGGCTGTCTGGTTATGGCTGCTGTCATGATGCTGTGGAATTATGCTATTACCCCTTACTATATGGTCTATCCCCGGGAAGCTGTTGCAAAACTTCTTCTCCCGGTATTTCTCCCCTATAATCTGCTCAAAGGAGGCTTAAACGCCTCTGCCACATTTCTTCTGCATAAGCCGGTCATCTCCGCGCTCAAAAGAAACATATAAGGAGTATCTATAGAAAAAAAGAACCATTGTCCCGGATAACCGGAACAGTGATACATGGATGTGGGATAGGAAAATATGTGGGAACGCCCACTGCCATCCAGTAGAAAATACAGTATTTCAAATCCGCAGACGCCTGCGGCGTTTTTCCGGTGGACACGACTTTATAAAGACCGTCACCGGTTGCGGATACAAATATGTGTGTAAATAATACTGCCTGTCTATGGCTCCTTTGCCAGGTGGAATAGCACGCTGCCCTCACCTTTTCTCCTTCCAGACATATACTGTTATCACAAACATGTTTGTGCCGCGCCGTTTTTCTTTTTGGGGACGGCAGCCGACACAATATTCTGAAAGGATGTTTTCTCTATGAGTATAAAAGGACTCGACGTCAGTAAATTCCAGGGGAACGTAGACTGGGAACGGGTGAAGGCGGCCGGCTATCAGTTCGCAATGCTGCGCGCCGGTTATGGCTTTGGCACTATTGACGAACAATTCCGGCGAAATGCCTCCGAGTGCAACCGTATCGGACTGCCCATCGGCGCATACTGGTTCTGTTACGCCACCAGTTCCGGGACAGCTGTACAGGAAGCCGATGGCTGCCTGAAAGTGATTGCAGACTATAAGCTGGAATATCCGGTATGCTATGATATTGAACAGGCTACCATCGACTACGCTTCCGGTCAGGGAGTCACGATCACCCCCACCCTTGCAAAACAGCTCGTTAAAAGCTTCTGCAACAGGGTCGAGGAGAAGGGCTACTTTGCCATGTTCTACAGCAACAAAAACTTTTTGCAGCAATACCTGGGCACCGATCTTGCGAAGCGCTACTCTCTCTGGTACGCCCGCTACACAGACACATTTGATGGGACGGACTGCAGCATATGGCAGTACACAAGTCAGGGAAGCGTACCGGGTATCAGCGGAAACGTGGATCTGGATTTAAGCTATGTGGACTTCCCATCCGTCATCCGAAAGGCTGGGCTGAATCATCTGTCCGGCACTTCGCCTTCACCTGCCCCGTCGCCCTCACCTGCTGACGAATATATCACCTATGTCATCCAGCCTGGCGACACCTTAAGCGGGATTGCAGTGCGCTACGGAACCACCGTCTCTGAGCTCACCCGCATAAACGGCATCTCCAACCCAGATCGTATCTACGCCGGAAATACGCTCAAAGTGCCGGAGAGCGGTTCCCCTTCCAAAACCTATACGATTAAGTCCGGTGATACGTTAAGTGAGATCGCACAAAGATTCGGAACCACTGTCAGCGCACTGGCGAAACTAAATGGTATCTCCAATCCGGACCGGATCTATGCCGGAACAACACTCAGGCTTCCATGACAAATCCCGGTGTCGTCTTTGCTTTTTCCCGAGGATTTATTTATTATTCCTTAAATTTTTTTCTTTTTCTTTTAGACTTTAAACATACTTTGGACACATTTTCCGATTATACTAAAACACAGATAGTTGATAACACAACTATCTCCCCCCTCATAAAGTAGAGACATCTTGGGGAAACCCAAGGTGTCGCACTTTACTCTCATTCCTTTAGATAACTATAACAACACGGAACCCGTTAACCCTTGCGGTTAGCGGGTTTTCGCCATTTACGGCTCTTAGCTTTAAGCATTTCGGACACTTTTGGTGTATCTCCAGATAACTTTTTTTGCATAAAAAGTAAAATTTTTTAGTTTTTTAAAACCTTTTCCATTTTCAGCCTGTCTTAGTCGTGCAGGGAGGCAAACAGCCAATCATAAAACATTTTTATGCACATGAGGAGGTACAATATGAACACACAGGAACTTTTAAACTACTTATCTGAGAAAAAACGAATCACAGCACCCGTTGCAATTGCGCAGGATAACCTGAACAAAGCAAACCAGCGTCTTGAAAAAGCCAAAGGGAAATGGAAAATAGGAATTATCATAGTAATCGCTCTTCTGGCGCTTTTTGTTTTCGGGCTTTTCACGGGAGATACCGCTCTATTCTATTTTAATGAAAATGGAACGTTTCAGGCAGGCGGCATTGGCGGCACACTTCTTTTTGGCGCTCTCCTGGCGCTGTTGCTCTACATCAAACAGACCCGTTATGTAAAGCCGGCAGAACGGGAATCAGAAGCAGCGGCAGCCGCCCTTCAGAAAGCGCGGAACAATCCAGAATATCAAAACGGAGCCAGAGATTTTCCTGCAAAGTTTTATAATTACTATGACATTTACCGTCTGTGGAATTTTGTCAATGAGGGCAGAGCCATAACTTTAAGGGAAGCTTATAATCTGTTGGAAACACATCAGTTCCAGGCTGACCAGATGGCAATACAGGAGGATATCAGGCGCCTTCAGAGGCAAATCGCAGCTACGTCAAAAGTAAATGCCGCGGCCTCTGTAGTAACGGCATATAATACATCCCGGATGAGAAAATAGATGTCGGATAAAACCCGCCCTGCAGGCGGGTTTTTGCATGTCTGGCCGAAGATGCTTTAAATTTGGTTAAAATATTCGCCATTATACCTTATGTATGGTAAAATAACTAATATCGCACAGTTGTGTGCAGACAAAGGGGGTTATAACCTATGAAAAAACATTTCGCACTGATGCTTGCTCTCCTGATGGCGGTTTCCTTCACAGCCTGCAGTGCAGGAGGTACGCAGAGTGAACCTGCCGCATCCCAGGACGGTGCCTCGGAAGCAGAGGATACGGCAGAAAAGACAACAACAGAGGCGGAGGCTCCGGAAACGGAGTCTGTATCCGATGCGGATCTTTCATCAGCCATTGACGCCAGTACGACAACCGATACGGATGCAGTTCCACTGGGACAATGGGCGAAAACAGCAAGATATGCAACCGAGGACGAGACCTACCACACCATTTATGTGCGCATCACAAAAGTCACAACGGCAACGGACGATGCAGATTATGTCCAGTCCGCGATTGATCTTCACAATGAGAACAGCTCGGAGTTCAGCAAGATAGATACCTCATCCCTGGAGCTCCCGGATGATGTGGAATTATGTGTTGTGGATTATGAGGTATCCATCCCGGAAGAATTTCCCGCTCCTGACTATGGGCTTACAGAGCCGACCATATCGTTTTCCCAGAGCAATATCGGCGGCGGGGGAATCCCGTCTGCTGACGGAACCAGCACCTATATCGGACTTGGGTCCAACACTGAAGATCTCACAACAAAAGCAGAAGCCTCATACTATCCCGGAAACACCTACTCTTTCAGCAGCCTTTTTACAATGGTAAAAGGCTATGGGGACTATGTATTTGAGTTTACATCTTATCCTGACGGCACCCAGGAGACTTCCGCTGATGTTATGTATTACGCTTATTTTGGAAACAAATAAAATATTCCGTTCTACTTTCTTAACACCTAATTAAGAAAGTTTCTGATTCTTTTAGAGTTTCCTCATATTTCTGTCACAATCTACCTTTATACTATATATCAGATAGTTGATAGACAACTATCTTCCCCCTCATAAAGCAAGACATCCGAATTGATCACGGATGTCGCACTTTACTCTCATTCCTTTTAGATAACCATAAAAACGTGAGAACCCGCTGGCCGTAAGGTTGGCGGGTTTTCTCTGTCCCGGCAGTTCTTTTCCTCTGCCGTAATTATACAGTTAATGTGAAATTTAGAAATTTTCTGCTTCTTTTATAATTCTCTCATATTTTTGTCACATTTCCTGTCTATACTTATAGTCAGATAGTTGATAGACAACAACTATCTTCCCCCCTCATAAAGCAAAGACATCCGAATTGATCGCGGATGTCGCACTTTACTCTCATTCCTTTAGATAACTATAACAACACGGAACCCGTTAGCCCTTGTGGTTAGCGGGTTTTCGCCGCTTATGGCTCTTAGCCGCGGTTATGGCGGACACCTTTCGGATCCCCCGCGGGCACCTTGCAATTGCGAAAGAAAAAGGAGATAACTTTCATTTTGAAAGCTATCTCCTTCATTTTGCCTTCTTCTTTTGTCTTCCCATCGCTGTTTACCCGCTTATTTTTTCAGCAGTGTGTAAACATTCTCAATGTTGTTGTTTCCATTGATCTCAAGCAGTCCGCATAAAATCTCTGCTCTGTACTCTTTCATGTTTCCTTCTACGGCATCTGCAATTCTTTTTACTATTTTAATCATAATTATCTTCTCCTTTTTTAAATCGTATGTTTTCCGTTTACATGATATATCATATACCTTTCTCTATCCGTAAAACAGATACTAATTTGACTTTTTGTAAGTCGATATTGACTTTTTTAATAACTTGTTTTATATTTTCTTTATAAATCAAGGTTATTTTTGTCCAAAATTGTTTTTTCAGGAGTACAATATGCAAAAACTTTACTACGAAACGTTCCGCGAAATCAGCAGCCTGGGCATCCATCTGGCATACCGGACCACCCCCGGCGGATACCGTCCCCTGCACTGGCATGATGAGCTGGAAATCCTGTTTCCGCTCAACGGGGACGCCGATATTTTTGTGGAGGGGCACCGGCAGCATCTCCCCCAGCAGAGCCTGATGGTCATTGATTCCAGGCAGGTGCACAGCACCTATGCCAAGGCGGATACCTATATGTTTGTCTGCATCCATATCTCCAAAAGGGGGATGCAGGAATATCTTCCCGACGTGGAGCTGTATCAGGTCCGGTGTATGCCCGAAGAGATCACAGAGGAGCAGCGCCCGGCTTACGAGGATATCTGCCATATGCTGGAAAACCTCACCCGCCTGTATGTGGATGAGCCGGTTACATTTCTAATGGAATCAGAAGGGATCATCCTGCAGATCTTTTCCCGCCTGATCCGTTTCTTTTCCACGAACACGGCGCCTCAGTCATCTAACAAAGATATGATGACTATGGAACGTCTGCGTGAGGTAATCACCTATGTGGAAAAACATTTCCAGGAGCCTGTCACTCTGCAGGATATGGCAGACCTCCTCGGCATCGGCAAGGAATACTTCTGCCGTTTTTTCAAGAAGAATATGGGGATGTCCTTTTTACAGTATGTAAACGAAGTACGCATAACCCATATTTATCAGGATCTGATCCATACGGATACGCCCGTTTATGAATTGATGGAAGAAAACGGCTTTACCAATCAGAAACTGTTCAATAAAACCTTTCGCACGCTCTATGGCTGTACTCCATCCGCTGTCCGAAAAAACGGAGGCGTCCCTGAAACCACAGAAAGTTCTTCCTGACAGGTTGGGACTGCCCGGGAGTTTTCTCATCTACCCCTGCACATGAAGAAACAGCGTGCAGGCATGAAGCCTGCACGCTGTCTAGTATTTTCTGAATTGTTTATGACAAGTTATTTCCCTGTTCTTCTTTCTTCCAGCCATTCCAGGATATCCTCATATACCTGCTGCCGGTCTGTCTCGTTTAAGATCTCATGCCGGTCGCCCGGATAGAGCCTGAGTGTTACATCCTGTATGCCTGCCGCTTTATATTTCTCATAGATTTTTCTGACGCCTTTGCCGAAGTTCCCCACCGGGTCCTCCGTCCCCGATGTGAAGAGGATCGGAAGATTCTTGGGAATCATGTAGACCCCCTCTTTCTTCTGCATATGGAGCATCCCCGTAAACATGCTGTAATATGCGTTTACAGTGAACATGAAGGAACACATCGGATCCGATATATAGGAGTCCAGATGCTCCTGGTCCGTGGTAATCCAGTCCGCCCTTGTCCTGGCATGTTTGAACTTCTTATTGTAGGATCCGATCGCCAGGCCGTCCACCATACGGCTCCGGTAATGCCAGCCTCTGAATGCCGCCAGCAGCCTGCACAGCCTTTTTCCGAACACAAGCGCCGCTTTCCTGTGATCTGCGACCACTCCCATCAGGATCACGCCGCTTAACCCGTTCCCGTACATCTGGATATACTGCCGCAGCAGAGAGGATCCCATGCTGTGCCCCAGCATGAAATACGGAACATCCGGGTATTTTTTCATGGTGCGCTGCCTGAGCGTATGCATATCGCCTACGACACAGGCATTGCCATATTTTTCATTGAAGAATCCATACTCTGATCTGCTCTGCACGGATTTCCCGTGCCCCAGGTGGTCGTTTCCCACGACATAATACCCATTTGCGCTCAGAAAACCGGCAAACTCATCATATCGCCTGATATATTCCACCATTCCATGACATACCTGCAGGACGGCCTTTACCTCTCCTTCCGGTTTCCACTCTATCGTATGAATCTCGGTATTTCCATCCTTGGACGGGAAATAGAACTCGTCTCTCATCGTTACTCACTACCTGTCATCTAATTTTACATAATCACGATACGGTGCGAGCGGCTTATATGCCGGACGTATAATCTTGTCTACGTTTTCAAGCTCTTCCAGCCTGTGCGCGCTCCAACCGACAATACGCGCCGCGGCAAAGATAGGTGTGTACAGTGACGGCGGAAGATCCAGCATGCTATATACAAGTCCGCTGTAGAAATCTACATTCGCATTTACTCCTTTGTACATCCTTCTCTTCTTTCCTATGATCTCCGGCGCCATATGCTCTACCTTCTCATAGAGTGCATACTCAGCCTCATGTCCCTTCTCTGTCGCAAGCTGCTTGACAAACTTCTTGAAAATATCCGCACGCGGGTCGGAAACCGAGTACACCGCATGTCCCATTCCGTAGATCAGTCCCTTCTTGTCGAATGCCTTTTTGTCAAGAAGCGCTTCCAGGTATGCCCTGATCTGATCATCGTCGCTCCAGTCTGTCACATTCTTCTTCATGTCTTCAAACATCTGCGTAACTTTTATATTCGCCCCGCCATGCTTCGGTCCCTTAAGAGATGCCATCGCTGCCGCTATTGTAGAATATGTATCCGTACCTGACGAAGTAACCACATGGGTCGTAAATGTTGAGTTGTTACCGCCGCCGTGATCCATATGGAGCACCAGAGCCATATCCAGTATCTCTGCTTCCAGCTCCGTATACTGACGGTCCTCCCTGAGCATCATCAGAATGTTTTCCGCTGTGGAAAGCTCCGGCTTCGGCGCATAAATATAAAGGTCCTCACCTCTGCGGTAGTTATACGCGTGATAACCATAGACCATGAGCATCGGGAACTGCCCGATCAGGTTCAGACACTGGCGCAGCACATTCGGGATCGAGGTGTCGTCCGCTTTCTCATCATAGGAGTAAAGCTGAAGAATACTTCTCGTAATGCTGTTCATCATGTCGCGGCTTGGTGCTTTCATGATGACGTCCCGTGTAAAATTGGGCGGGAGCATACGTCTCTCTGCAATCATGTCCTGGAAGTCTTTCAGTTCTTTTTTTGTGGGAAGTTCTCCGAAGAGCAGCAGATATGCCGTTTCCTCAAAACCAGGATGCTTTGCATCTAAAAATCCTTTGACCAGATCCTTGATATTATATCCCCGATAGTAAAGATTTCCTTCACAGGGAACAGATATGCCATCAACAATTTTAGAAGCGCAGACGTCAGAAATATTCGTCAGTCCGGCAAGAACACCTTTTCCATTCAGATCACGAAGTCCCCGTTTTACTTCGTACTTCGTGTACAGTTCCTTGTCAATCGCGTTGTTGGTTTCACATTTGAGAGCTAATTCTTCAATCTGTGGAGTAATATCGAAAAAAATGCTATCAATATCTTTTGCCATGTACATCTCCTCCTTCTCTCTTATTCACTTTTTCTGTATGACCTTTTTATTATACTAAAAATGTGTAATTTATACAATTAACTGTCTATTAAAAATTTATGAACTGGTATATGATAATTCTCATTCTTTTCTTGAGTTTTTCCTCTTTTTCTTTATTTCACTTAAATAGTCTGTTAATTCAGCAAATTCTACCAACGAGAGCGTCTCCCCTCTTACCGCAGGGCCCTTCCCCAGCTTGGCAATTGCCTCTTCCGTCTCCTCCTTTGTAAAGTCAAGCTCTGCGGAATTTTTCAGGCCATTCGCCAGTGTTTTCCGCCTTTGGTTAAACGACGCCCGGATGACCTGAAACAACAGCTTTTCATCTGCCGTCTCAACCGGGGGAGTCTCATATCTCTCAAGGCGGATCACTGCCGATCCCACTTTCGGGCGCGGCATAAAGCAGTTCGGAGGGACGTTTGCCACAAGATAAGGCCTGGCATAGTACTGGACCGCCAGGGACAGCGCGCCGTAATCCTTGGAACCCGGACCGGTCTGGATCCTGTCTGCCACTTCCTTCTGTACCATGACTGTAATACTGCTAAGAGGGACATTCTGCTCAAAAAGCGCCATAATGATCGGCGTCGTGATGTAATACGGCAGATTCGCCACTACCTTGATCGGTCTTCCCTGGTCCTCTTCCTCTGCCAGCTTCGCGATATCCACCTTCAGCACATCGTCGTTGATGACACGCACATTGTCATATCCCTCCAGCGTATCCTCAAGGATCGGGATCAGCCCACGGTCGATCTCTACTGCCACAACTCTGCGTGCGGCACATGCCAGGTGCTGTGTCATTGTCCCGATTCCCGGACCAATCTCAAGGACTAGGTCCTCCTTCCCGATCTGGGCCGACCGGATGATCTTATCCAGGACATGCGTATCGATCAGAAAGTTCTGCCCGAACTTCTTCTGGAAAACAAAATTATATTTCTGAAGCACCGCGATCGTATTCTGCGGATTTCCCAATGTCGGTTCTCTCATTTTTCCTCCTTAAATCGGTCCGGCACTCCTTCCCATGCCGTACAGCCTCCTTGCGTTTTCCTCCGTCTTCTCTATGACCTCTTCTAAAGCCATTCCCTTGATCTCAGCGACAGCCTGCGCTATATACGGCAGGTTCAGGGAGGAATTTCTTTTTCCCCGGAACGGCACAGGTGCAAGGTACGGGCAGTCCGTCTCCAGTACGATGTTCTCAATCGGCGTCACCTCCACTGTCTGTTTGAGCTTTATGGCGTTTTTAAATGTGACGACGCCTCCGACCCCGATAAAAAATCCCATCTTCACGTAATCTGCTGCCATCTCGGCAGAATAGGAATAGCAGTGGATGACTGCCCGCATCCCGCCGGCGTGCCTTTTCATGATCTCCATCGTATCCGCCGCCGCTTCCCGGCTGTGTATGATAACCGGCATCTCCTTCTCTGCCGCAAGCTCAAGCTGCCTGACGAACCATTCCTTCTGGATATCATGCCCCTCTTTATCCCAGTAATAGTCCAGCCCGATCTCTCCGACTGCCACGATCTTCTCTCTTTCCAGCAGTTCTCCCATTCTTTGGAAACTGTCCTCATCCAGCTCTCCCACCTCATCAGGGTGTACGCCGACAGCTCCGTACAGGAACGGATACTTCTCCGTTAACATGAGGATCTTATCCCAGGAGCCGACTGTGGAAGCGGCGTTGACAATCGTCCCCACTCCGCCTGCTTCCATCGAGGCAAGGAGCTCATTCCGGTCTGTATCAAACTGTTCGTCATCATAATGCGCATGTGTATCAAATATCATGTTTCCGTTTCCTTCTTACGATCTAAAATGGAAAAAGAGCCGTATCCGCGCCCTTTTCCTGAACTTTGCTTTTTTATTGTATCCTGCTTTCCCATGAATTTCAATGTTTTTCCGCCTTTTCCTTTTGCCAGGCGGCACAGACATAAGCTCTACAGTACGATATCCTCTACTTTTTCAAATCCATCCAGCGTATAGGATTCTATCGTATTCTGCGTCGCCAGGTAGAAGCAGTCCCCCACATACAGTCCCCTCGCATTTCCATACGGAATCTCTTTTACAAATTCCTCCCGGAATCCTTCTTCGGCGTCGTAGGAGAAAATATAATATTTCTGCCCGTCCCCATATGCCGTAAATCCAAAGAGATTCTTTTCCGTATCCACAAATACCGACTTGTAATTGTACACATCTGTGCCATACATATTCTCAATCACATATTTCTGCGCCTCCTGCACCTCTCCCGGCTCCGAGATGTCAAACATGGAAAGCTTAACCCCATCGGTTACAGTGCCCGTCTTATCCACGTCCATCCCGATACCCAGAAGAAGCCCCTCTCCGTACGGATGCAGATATTCTGAAAATCCAGGGATCTTAAGCTCCCCTAGGATCTGCGGATTTCCGGGATCCGAAAGATCCACAGAGAACAGCGGGTCTACCTGTCTGTACGTCACGAAATATCCGGTATTTCCCATAAACCTGGCAGAATACACGCTCTCATCTTCCGCAAGATCATGGATCTCCCCAACCACCTCCAGGTCTCCATCCAGAACATAAAGCGAATTGGTATCCTTCCTGTCATCCTCAAAAAGCGGTACGAATCCTATCCCGCCGTTTGCCGTACCTGAGACCGTCGTCACCAGGCGGAGGTTTCCCCCGTACTCATCAATGCTGAACGAATCATTTAGGGTTCCGTCCACCTTCGTCTGTGAGATTCCTTCCAGCCTGCCGTCTTTGTATGCGATCTTCCTTATGGATGTTTGGGTGACGTCCGAACCGTTTTCCCCATAAAGGGATTCCGTGATATAGATGTTCTCCGCGCTGACATAGCACATCTCGCTGCTCCCGAACACTGCCTTGCTGTCCGTCTCCTCACCGGGAGAGTTCATCTCAAAAGCCGTGATCACCGTATACTGGCTCCCCATTTTCATCTGAGGCATATAGATATCCTCTGCCGCCATGACTTCCCCCCGGACCTCCGGGACATACAGGGCCGTGTCTCCTCTCGCCGCTCCGCTGACCGTGTAAAATGTGCTGAACAGGTAGACATGCCCTTCTCTTACCCGCATCGTGTCATAATACCCGCTCTGTGAGATGCTGCCCAGCAGCTTTGGTTCCCCGGCACTGCTCACATCATACACATCTGCACAGGTATACTCCCTGTAGGCATCCCCATATCCTGGTGTTCCATCGCCGTAACCAGCTTTCAGGTAGATGACAATCAGCTTTCCGTTCTCCACATACAGCTCTGTGGGCCAGCAGTCTGCCTGCATCCCGATCTCTGACATTTTTTCCATTTCCCCGTCATCCAGTGAGACGATCTCCACCGTCTGTTCCCTGACAAGGTAGAGGTTCTTTCCGTCCGTCTTGATAATATCTGCTTCTGTAACCCCGTCCGCTCTCACATTCGTATCCGAATAGGACGCTGAAGCTCCTGTATCGCTTCTTGCTCCGGACGAAGCCGAACTGCCGGACGCCTCATCTGCCGCTGATTCCGCGATTTCACCGTCCGCAGAGTTTCCCCCGTTCAAGATACCGTTCCGGTAATTCTCTCCTGCCTCGATATAATCATAGATTTCATCGTAATCCCGGGCAGATGCAATCCGAGGCGAAGTCTCCGAGCTTTCTGGCGTCGCAGCATCAGAAGCTGTACTCTGCATATCCGAGCCGGGACCTGTGCCCGGCATCGCACCGCTTTCCCTCATAAGAACATAGCCTGCCGGGATTCCCACAGCCAGGCACAGGCATGCCGCAGCCGCTCCTGCAAGATAGCGGCGAAGCTTCCCTTTGCGCTCCTTTTTCCTCTTTTCCAGCAGCCGCTCCACAGACTTTGGCTGCAGAGTCTCAGGTATCGGAGTGTCCTCTGTCAAAGAACGCAGATGTTTCTCCAGTTCCTTCTCTTCTTGCTCTGTCAATGTATGTTCACGCTCTTCCATTTCCATCCTCCTCTCCAGACCCGCTTTCCGGTTCTTACGTTCTCTCTTCTATATCTCCGGTGCAAGGAGCCAGGAGCCGCCTCATCTTCTCCATCGCCCGGCTCTTTTTTGACCGGACCGTGGCAGGCTTCGTCCCCATGATGCTCCCGATCTCATCGCTCTGGTATCCGCCGAATACAGAAAACGCAACGATCATTCTCTCGTCCTCGCCCAGTGCCCCGAACGCCTCCCTTACATCATGCTGTCCGGCATAATCCGGCTCTCTGCTACCCGTTGTCCCTGAAAACACATCTTCTTTCCTTTCTTTATCTTTCCTTGCGCGTTCTCTGAGCATCTTCCTGCACTGATTCTTCAGGATCGTAAACATCCAGCTGCGGAAAGCTTCCTCCTTTTTAAGCCGTCCTATCTTCTCCCATGCGGTGATGACAGTCTCGCTTACCGCATCTTCCGCATCCTGCGGATGCCTCGTTGTATACAGGGCAAATTTATACAGATCTTTGTAAATCCCGGCGTACAGGCTGGAAAATGCCTTCGCGTCTCCCCGCTTCGCCTGCCGGATAAGCTCCGGTCCTGAACCGTTCTCGTAGCTGTACATCCGCACCCCTCCTCTCATGCTCTGTACCTGCGCTGTCCTCTTTTCATATCCGATATATATTTCTGATATATATTAGAGTCGTCAGAAGTGGAATTTGTTGCATGAAAAATGAAAAAGGAGAACCTTCTGTGTTCCCGAACGGAAAATATACAGACGTTCTCCCTTTTCCTCCTGTTTTGCCTGGCAGCACGGATTCTGTGAATCCGCCTTCCTGTATCTGATTTACAGAGTTGCCTTATAGTAATTGATCAGGCATCCGTCCAGAATGATCTGCCTCTCCACATCTGTCAGGTCGCCGAGTTTCAGATTAATCTCCCTGAGCCCGTCGCCCACGACATATGCCCTGATCACATCCGATTTCTCTTCCAATGCTTTCCTTACATCCGGCACGAAGATATAGTCCCCGTTCTTAAACGGCAGCGCTTCATGGTCCGCATCGGTTAAGAACGGAAGCATCCCCCAGTTAATCAGGTTTGAGCGGTAACGCTTTGTCGCATACTCAATGGCAATATTCGCCCAGCCGCCCAGCACCTTCTGGCAGGAAGCCGCCTGCTCGCGGGCAGAGCCGTCTCCCGGTTTCACCGCAAAGATCGTGCTGCCTACGCCGATATTACCTTTGCCGACTTCCGGATAATCTTTTTGAATCGCTGCCATGACAGGCTTCAGCTCTTCAAGCGCATCCAGCGGACATGTGCCTGCCTCGATCGCTTTCTGCGCTGCCTGTACCTCCTTTGCACGTCCTACATATGCCGGATCCTTCCTTGAGAGCGCGAACTCTGCAAGTCCCAGCGGATTCGAGCGGTAGGAAGACGTCTCACCCGATGGGATCAGCTCGTCCGTGGTCGTGACCGGGTCATGGATTTCAGAGACAACTTTTACGATCAGATTTTCCGGAAGCGGAGACATCTCCGGCCAGTCCTTGATGTTCGGTCCAAACTGGATCTCTACATCCGGGTCAGCCACGCCGTGGCTGTCAAACACTCTGTTCGCATAAATATTCTTATCAAAATGATATTTCTGTCCCTTATATTCCACGTCCATTGCTGTTGCCGGAGTAAGGAATCCCTTATTTGCCGCCGTCGCTGCAATGGATCTCGCGTCCATAAGCGCAACGGATGAGATCTGCCCGCTCTGCAGCTTGCTTCCCTCACGGTTCGGGAAATTCCTCGTCGTATGGCGGATAGACAGCGCATTGTTCGCTGGGGTGTCTCCCGCACCAAAACATGGACCGCAGAACGCTGTCTTGACAACAGTTCCCGCCTCCATCAGGTCAGCCACCGCACCGTTTTTCACAAGCTCCATATAGATCGGCATACTTGCGGGATATACACTGAATGTAAATGCATCTGCTCCGATATTTCTTCCCTTGATGATATCTGCCGCGGCACAGATATTTTCAAATCCGCCGCCTGCACATCCTGCAATGATCCCCTGCTCTACATAAAGCTTCCCGTCACGTATCTTATCCTGCAGGGAGTAGTCTACCGCCCCGTCCAGGCTCACAAGCGCCTTCTGCTCTACATCGTGAAGGATATCCTCCAGGTTTTCATTTACCTCGTCAATGGTGTAGACATTGCTCGGGTGGAACGGCATCGCGATCATAGGCTTGATCTCACCCAGGTTCACATAGACGCATCCGTCATAGTATGCGGCTGGTCCCGGATTCAATTCTTTGTAGTCCCCGCTCCTGCCGTGGATCTCATAGAACTCCCGGATTGTCTCGTCTGTTGTCCAGATAGAGGACAGACAGGTCGTCTCCGTCGTCATGACGTCGATTCCGATGCGGAAGTCAGCGCTTAACTTCTTCACCCCCGGTCCGACAAATTCCATCACCTTATTGTTTACATATCCGTTCTTAAACACGGCTCCGATAATCGCCAGTGCAACGTCCTGCGGCCCTACGCCTTTTGCCGGTTCTCCATCCAGATAGATCGCAACCACACCCGGCATCTTGATGTCATAAGTCTTGTTGAGAAGCTGTTTTACCAGCTCCGGTCCGCCTTCTCCCATCGCCATTGTTCCAAGCGCCCCATAGCGTGTATGGCTGTCAGAACCAAGGATCATCTTGCCCCCGCCTGCAAGCATCTCGCGGGCATACTGGTGGATGACAGCCTGATGAGGCGGGACATAGACTCCGCCGTACTTTTTTGCACAGGTCAGTCCGAACATGTGGTCATCCTCATTGATCGTACCGCCCACAGCACAAAGGCTGTTGTGGCAGTTGGTCAGGACATACGGCATCGGAAATTTCTTAAGTCCCGACGCCCGCGCTGTCTGGATGATCCCCACAAATGTAATGTCGTGGGAAGTCAGCTTGTCAAAACGGATCTGCAGGTTCTTCATATCATCGGAAGTATTATGCTCCTTCAAAATGTTGTATGCCATTGTATTAGCAGCCGCTTCTTCCTTCGATACCGGAACCTCCACATTTCCTGTATCTTCTACTATCTCGGTGCCGTTTAACAGATAGACACCACCGTCATATAATTTGATCATGTAGAAACCTCCTTGATAAAATTAATAAAATATTTGCTGTTATGACCGCGGGTGATCACTCCGCTCTGCGGGTGTCCCGCCCTATACAGATAATAAGGAATCGTCTGCCGCAAGCCGGCTTGCGCAGAAGGTTCCTTATTATCTGTGCACGGCAGAACTAAAGACATTTTATCATATTTCTGCGGGGGAGTAAAATTATAATTTGAAATCGGTTGTTTTAACCGGCCAGTATTCTTTCCCCCTGACGTATCTAATTACCTTACCGAAAACCCGTGGTTTCTTTCCCATTTTCGGATTCCATATTTAAGGCAGAAATCCGCTATCCGATAAATGACTGATGTTCCCGTAAAGTAAATTCACATGGAAGATTCGGGCGGTACCGGACTGTTTCCTTTTTACAAAAACAGTATTGCAGTACTTTTCTCTCGGATATATAATGATACAAAATGTTTATTTGGGGGATAATATTATCATGAAAGATAATATGGAAAAACGCAGAGAAAGAATTGCAGATATTATAGATGTCAGAGTTGGCACTGACCTGGCAGGGCATATTTTTGATTTTTTCTACCTTTTTGTCATTATACTTAATCTCACCGTCAGTATCATGCTTACTTATGATAACCTGCGGATGCAGTATGAAAACCTGCTCTTGACGGTTGAACGGATCACAATCACCATTTTTCTTATTGATTATATTCTCAGGCTGTGGACAGCAAAATACTTCTATCCTGAAGTTAATGAGGCTCGTGCCATCAGAAAATATATTTTTTCCTTTACCGGCATCGTGGATCTACTCTCATTTTTTCCGTATTTCCTTCCATTCTTCTTTCCATCTGGAGCGGTGGCGTTTCGGATGATGAGGATCATGAGAGTGTTCCGCCTGTTTCGTATCAATGCTTATTATGACTCATTTAAACTAATCACAGAAGTCCTTTCCAGTAAGAAGCAGCAGCTTTTCTCTTCTGTTTTCACCATCCTTATCCTAATGCTTGCAGCCAGCCTTTGTATGTACAGCCTGGAACACGAGGCTCAGCCGGAAGTCTTTACCAACGCCTTTTCCGGCATCTGGTGGGCAGCCTCCACACTGCTTACTGTCGGTTACGGAGATATTTACCCTATTACCACACTCGGGAAAATGTTCGGAATCTTCATCACGTTCCTTGGCGTGGGAATGGTCGCCATTCCCACCGGTATCATTTCCGCCGGTTTTGTAGATCAATATTCTCGTATCAAGCGAATGAGCGAGTACGGCCATGAGTCAGATGTGCATTTTATTAAAATCCATCTGACCGAGCGCGATTCCTGGGTCAATCGCACCATTGCACAGATCCATCTTCCCGAACGCGTGATCGTAGCAGTGGTAAGAAGAAAAAACCGTATCCTTGTCCCCCGCGGAAATATGCTCCTGAAAGCAGACGATGTAATGGTACTCGGAGCAGAATCCTTTGACGATAAAGAACATATCAGACTGAAGGAAATTATCCTGCAGAAAAATAATCCGTGGAACGGCCATCGCATCCGTGATCTGGATCTCTCCCGACATTCTATCATCGTTCTCGTCAGACGCGGGGACCGCGCTATGATTCCTAACGGAAACATGATTCTGAGAGAAAAAGACATGGTAATAATCTATACACAATCCTTTATCTCCGACAGTACCGATATTGAAATTTAACTAATCGGGGACGTAGTGAAATTAAATTCCACTACGTCCCCGAATATTATGAAAGCTCCAGCTTTCCGGTATACAATTGATAGTATGTTCCTTTCAGCTTCAGCAGTTCTTCGTGTGTTCCCCGCTCGATAATCCTGCCGTGTTCAAGCACCATGATTGCATCGCTGTTGCGGATTGTGGACAGCCTGTGGGCGATAACAAATACGGTACGCCCTTTCATCAGGTTATCCATCCCTTTTTGCACGATACTCTCTGTCCTGGTATCAATGGAGGATGTCGCCTCATCCAGAATCAGCACCGGCGGATCTGCAATCGCTGCCCTCGCAATCGCCAGAAGCTGTCTCTGCCCCTGGGAAAGCTCCTCACCGTCCCCACTTAAGTGGGTCTGATATCCGTTTGGCAGCATCTTGATGAATCCATCCGCATGGGCCAGCCGTGCCGCCTTATAGACTTCTTCATCTGTGGCGTCCAGCTTGCCATACCGGATATTTTCCATAATAGTTCCGGTAAACAGATGGGTGTCCTGCAGGACGATTCCCAGCGACCGCCTCAGGTCTGCCTTTTTGATCTTATTGATATTGATATCATCATATCTGATCTTGCCGTCTGCCACATCGTAAAACCGGTTGATCAGGTTCGTGATCGTCGTCTTCCCGGCCCCGGTGGAACCGACGAACGCCAGCTTCTGCCCTGGTTTCGCGTAGAGCGTCAGGTCATGAAGCACCATGTGGTCTGGAGTGTATCCAAACGTCATATCATAGAAGCGCACGTCTCCTTTCAGCTCCTGGTAAGTGATCGTGCCGTCCGCCTGATGCGGATGCTTCCACGCCCACAGGCCGGTACGCTCCTCACACTCTGTGATATTGCCGTCCGCATCTTTCTTCGCATTGACAAGCGTAACATATCCGTTGTCGACCTCCGGCTCCTCGTCCATCATATTGAAGATACGCTCGGCGCCCGCCAGAGCCATGATGATCGAGTTGAACTGCTGCGCGATCTGCATGAAAGGCTGCGTAAAGCTTTTTGTAAACTGCAGATAGGACGCCATCACGCCCAGCGTGATATTGCCGATCCCCACTACTGACAGGAATCCGCCGAATACCGCCGTCAAAACAAACTGCACATTGCCGATATTCCCAATCACCGGTCCCATAATGCTGGCAAAGGTATGCGCCCTTGAAGAACTCTCAAACAGATGCTCATTGAGCTTGTCGAACTCCTCTTCGGAAATCCTCTCATGGTTGAATACTTTTACAACACGCTGCCCGTTCATACGCTCTTCCACGAACCCGGTTACATCGGCAAGGTCAAGCTGCTGCCGGATAAAGTATTTTCCGCTGTTTCCCGTCACGATTTTCGATATCACGACCATCAGCAGAATGACCAGTACAGCCAGAAGCGTCAGCAGCGGGCTTAACACCAGCATCGCGATAAATGTGACGATAATTGTCAGTGACGACATCAGCACCTGCGGAATGGACTGGTTGATCATCTGCCTGAGCGTATCCGTGTCATTCGTGTAGAGGCTCATGATTGAACCGTTCGTATTCTGGTCAAAATAACGGATCGGCAGTGTCTGCATATGCTCAAACATCTCATCGCGGACTCTTTTTAATACCCCCTGCCCAATCGTTACCATCAGCCTGCTGTAGACAAAAGTTGCAATGACGCCGCACAGGAAAATGGTTCCCAGCACGGTAAGCGCCAGATAAAGCTCTCCGTAATCCGGATCCTGCTGCCCGATCAGTGGGATAATATAATCATCCAGAAGGAACCGAAGCGAAAGTGAAACGGAGATAGAAGCAACCGAACTGACCAGAATACAGAACAAAACTACGATAAACTGTATCTTATATGTCCCGGTCACATAACTGAGCAGGCGCTTCGCCGTCTTGATCGTCCCGCTGCTCACTCTTGGTTTATCCTGCCTGTTCATCCTCAGCGCCCCCTTTCACCTGTGATTCATATACTTCCCTGTAAATTGCATTCGTCCTGAGAAGCTCTTCCGATGTTCCGATGCCGTTGATCTCACCGTTCTCCATCACAATGATCATATCCGCATCTTCCACCGAAGAGATTCTCTGCGCAATGATGATCTTGGTCGTATCCGGGATCTCCTCCCTGAATGCCTGGCGGATCAACGCATCCGTCCTCGTATCCACAGCACTGGTAGAATCGTCAAGGATCAGGATCTTTGGCTTCTTGAGCAGTGCCCTTGCGATACAGAGCCTCTGCTTCTGTCCGCCGGATACATTATTTCCGCCTTCCACGATCATCGTGTCATATTTGTTCGGAAACTCATTGATAAATCCGTCCGCCTGCGCCAGCCGGCAGACTCTCTGCACTTCTTCGTCGCTTGCGTTCTCGTCGCCCCAGCGGATATTATCGTAAATACTTCCTGTAAAGAGCACGTTTTTCTGAAGCACAACCGACACCTGGTCACGGAGCGCTTTCAGATTATACTTGCGGACGTCGATTCCGCCGACCTTCACGCATCCCTTTGTCACATCGTACAGCCTGGGGATCAGCTGTACAAGTGTACTCTTGGCGCTTCCCGTACCGCCGATGACGCCCACGATCTGCCCGCTTTTAATATGAAGGTTCACATCCTTTAAGGACAGGTTCCCGCCCTCTCCGGAATAGCTGAAATCCACATGCTCAAACTCAATATCTCCGTTCGGGACATCCTTGATGGCATCCTCAGAATCCACCATCTCAGGCACTTCATCCAGCACTTCGCTGATACGGTCCGTAGAAGCCTCTGCGATCATGATCTGTACGAATACAAACGTCACCATCATCAGGGAGGAAAGAATCTGGATCGCGTATACAATCACACTGGTCAGCTCTCCCGTCTGCATCGTCTCCCGGATAATGCTCTTGCCCCCGACAAGCACCATGATCAGCACAACCGCATAAACAGTGAACTGCATAATCGGGGCGTTCCAGGCAACGATCTTTTCTGCCTTTGTAAACAGTTCAAATATCTTTTTTGATATTTTCCCAAACTTCTTGTTCTCATAGTCCCCGCGCACATATGCTTTTACCACGCGCGCCGCGTTGACATTCTCCTGCACGGTATTATTCAGTATGTCATATTCATCGAAAACCTCAACAAAGTGCGGATGTGCCTTTTTCGCAATCCAGATCAGGATACCTCCCAGAATCGGGATCGTGATGAGCAAAAGCAGTGCGATCGGAATACTGATCGTCATCGTCATGATCAGCGAAAGAATGATCATGATCGGCGCCCTTGCCAGCAGACGGATCGTAAACATATACGCCATCTGCACGTTTGTGATATCTGTTGTCAGTCTCGTCACAAGACCTGACGTGGAAAAGTGGTCGATATTTCCAAACGAAAAATCCTGCACCTTATAAAAAATATCATGCCGAAGGTTCTTTGCATATCCCGCCGATGCGATCGCCGCAGTCTGCCCTGCCTTTGCCCCAAAGAACAGCGCGAGCACTGCCATTGCAATAAGCAGAAGCCCCATCCTCATGATATACCCCATATTGCCCTGCGTGATCCCGATGTCGATAATATTTGCCATCAGAAGCGGAATCAGGACTTCCATCAGGACCTCAAGCGCCACCAGAACCGGCGTCTGAATCGTCTGTCTTTTATATTCCCGGACAGAACGAAGTAATTTCCTATTCATGGTCTGTTATCTCCTCTCCTCTACTCTGTTTCTCATTACCCAACAAGTTCTCAGACATCTGTTCCAGTACATGCCTGCATATCTTCATATCTTTTTCCGATATGCCCTTTCGGAGTATCTTTTCCATGTCCCGTATATTGGAAAGGATCTCCTCCCGGACCCCCTCCGCTTTCGCTGTCGGGACAATCCTCTTAAGCCTTGCATCCTTGGCGACAGCTTCCCGCCGGATAAATCCGTTCTTCTCAAGAAGCTGGAGTATCCCGCTTGCCGTCGAACGCCGGATCTGGAACTCCTTCTCGATATCCTTCTGGTAGATATCGCTCTCCAGCGTGTGAAACATCACATGATGCAGAACCCTTTTCTGCATATTGGTCAGACCGCTCTCTTCCTCGTGAAAACACATCTGACGCTTCAGCTGATGCGCCACCACATTGATCAGTCTCCCAACATCATCCTGTGCAGGATCATGCGTATCTTCTGCACACAATTTCCATACACCCTCCTTCTTCTTTGTTCGGTAACTAACAATATAGTATATAGAATAATTTTTATTGTCAATCCCTTAACTGATGTTTTATATAAAATGCAGATTTTTTTATGTAAACCCCCCGTTATTATTTCTATAAATGTCCGTTTTTTCCCTCAAACTTGTAGCAAAACAAAACAAAAAATTGTATAATAAAGGGCAGTAAAATGAAAGAGAGGGCTCACTATGAAGCAAAATAATATGTTAGCTATGATTTTGGCTGGTGGTCGGGGAACTCGTCTGCATGAATTAACCAAAAAAATGGCAAAACCTGCCGTTTCATATGGAGGAAAATACCGTATCATTGATTTTCCCCTTAGTAACTGCGCCAACAGCGGCATTGACGTTGTCGGGGTTCTGACACAATATGAATCTATTCAATTGAACAGCTATGTAGCAGCGGGACGCCGCTGGGGGCTTGACGCAAAGAACAGTGGAGTCTATGTTCTTCCCCCGCGCGAGAAAGCAGATGCAAATCTCGACGTATACAGGGGCACTGCGGATGCCATTTCCCAGAACATTGATTTCATCGACAGTTTTTCGCCTGAATACCTTCTCATTCTTTCCGGGGACCACATCTACAAGATGAATTATGCCAAAATGCTCGCTTACCATAAAGAACACAATGCCGATGCGACAATCGCCGTAATTGAAGTTCCAATGAGGGAGGCCAGCCGTTTCGGCATCATGAATACAGATGAGACATCCCGGATCGTTGAATTTGAAGAAAAGCCGGAAAAACCTAAGAGCAACCTTGCTTCTATGGGCATTTATATATTTGAGTGGAAACTGCTCCGCAAGATGCTCATGACAGACATGAAGGACCCTGATTCCAGCCATGACTTTGGCAAGGACATTATCCCTGCCCTCATCGACGACGGGAAAAATGTATTTGCCTATAAGTACAAGGGATACTGGAAGGACGTGGGAACGATTGATTCGCTCTGGGAGGCCAATATGGATCTTCTGGACAAGAACAACGAACTTGATTTGAACGACCCCACGTGGAAAATCTATACAGAAGATGTGACGACCCTTCCTCACTATGTGGGGCCAAAAGCAGACATCAACCGTGCTTTCATCACCCAGGGCTGTGTCATCGACGGTGAAGTCAAAAATTCTGTGCTGTTTACCGAGTCCAAGGTGGCAGAGGGTGCGAGAGTCATCGACAGCGTGCTGATGCCCGGCGCTGTTGTGGAGGAAGGAGCCGTTGTCCAGCGCGCTCTCGTTGCAGACGGAATCCGAATCGGAAAGAATGCTGTCGTCGGAAGCGCAGACAGCGAACACATCGAACTTGTCGCAAAACGTGTAAAGGGGGAAGAATAATATGAATCAGGCTTTTGGAATTGTTAATTTTGCCGGAAACCACATTCAGGTAGACGGTCTCCAGGACTACCGTCCTGTCGGGGCATTTTCATTCCTCGGAAGATACCGTGTGATCGATTTCCCGATCTCCAATATGAGCAACAGCGGGATTGATACGATCCAGGTCTACATCAGAAGAAAACCCCGTTCCCTGACCGAGCATCTCGGAACAGGACGCCACTATAATATCAACTCCAAGCGCGGCAGGCTGCATATTCTGTATACAGAATCCAACATGGTCAGCGACCTGTACAACACAGACATTGCCGCTTATATTGAGAATCTGGACGTCATCGAACGGGTCCCTTATCCCTATGTTGTGATCGTGCCAAGCTACATGGTATACACAGCGGATTACAGCAACCTCCTGCAGACACATATTGACTCCGGGGCAGACATCACTTTGATGTATCACTCCGTTGACAATGCAAAAGAAAAGTATTTAAGCTGCTATACCCTTGACATCAACAGGCAGAAGGGCGTGGATTCTATTCAGCCAAACCGCGGAAACGCGAAGAACAAAAACATTTTTATGGACACATATGTCATGAAGAAGGATCTGTTCCTGGACCTTATCCATAAAGCACACAAGATGTCCGCCATGTATTCCCTGGTGGATATCGTGGATGAAGCGTGCCAGGAACTGGACGTCCGCGCAGTACCGCACCGCGGATACTTTGCTTCCATCACGGACTTCAGAAGCTACTACGATGCAAACATGTCCCTGATCGACCTGAAAAACGCCCAGAACCTTTTTGTCAATGACTGGCCTATCTACACCCGCACCAATGACTCCTGCCCGACCCAGTATTTTGACGGCAGCCACGTGACATCGTCGGTTGTCTCAAACGGCTGCCTTGTCGAAGGAACGATTGAAAATTCTGTCATCGGCAGAGGCTGTGTCATCAAGGAAGGGGCTGTGGTCAAAAACTGCGTGATCTCCTCCGATGTGGTAATCGGAAAAGGCGTCCATGCCGAAAATCTTGTGGTGGACAAGCACGCCCGCCTCGTACGCGGAAAGCGTGTCATCGCTCCGCCGGAGAAGCCTGGATATATCAAACGCGGCGACGCGCTGTAATATCCGGCGTCATGACAGTTAAATAACATCAAAAGGGACCGTGACCACTGCTGTTCACGATCCCTTTTTCTTTATCTGTCTTCTCAGATTCCCTTACTTCCGGTTCTTCCTATAGATGACCGCCAGTCCTTTCAAAAGAAGATTATCATCCAGTATAATCTTTCTCTGGCAGTGCGGTACAATCTTTTTTGCCAGCCCGCCGGTAGCGACCACTGTCACATCTCCTTCCAGCTCACTGCAGAGCCTGTCTATGATGCCGTCGATCGCCGCCGCGCTGCTGTAAATGATACCGCTCTTCATACAGTCTGCCGTATTCTTTCCAATGATGTGCTCCGGCGCTTCCAGGCTGATCCCTCCAAGCTGTGATGCGCGGACAGTGAGGGAATCCAGCGATATCCCGATTCCAGGATAAATCATCCCGCCTATATAATTCTTATTCTTGTCGATCACACAGACCGTATTTGCCGTTCCCAGGTCAAAGATCAGAAGCGGGCAGGAATACTCCGCAATGGCTGCAACCGAATCCACCACAAGGTCACTTCCGAGCTGGGCAGGATTATCGATCCGGATATTCAGCCCCGTCCGAATACCGGCTCCCACCACAAGCGCCTCTTTATTCAGGATCTTCTCCACCGCCATCTTTGCCACTGTTGTGATCTGCGGTACGACCGAAGAGATAATGCCGCCCTCCAAATCTGCCTTTTTAATATGGTAAATGTCGAGGACATTTTTGATGTCTATCGCATATTCCAGTTCTGTCTTTGTCCTGACGGTAGAAAGCCGCTCCACAAAGACACAGCGGCTTTTATCGATACATCCTATCACAATATTTGTATTTCCGATGTCAATAGCCAAAATCATGTTTGAACCCCAGTCTTTCCCTGACATTCTTCTTTAACAGCACCTTCCCTATGCACAGTGTCAGGACTCCAGCCACAATTGCTTCCGGTATGCCGTTTATCCCTATGATCGACAGGATAAAGGTATAGACAGCCGAGACTGCCACATCATTTGCCACGGCATATCCCTTCCTGAAAAATACGAAGATCAGGTTCATCACGAGCAGGGTATTAACCAGCGCCCCTGATATGCCTGCAAGCACAAGCCCGATGCCTGACACTCCCGCTTTCTTTCTGAAATGCGCCGCCAGCTTATAGACGTAGAAGGGTACGATCCCCACCAGTATCCTCGGGATGAAGCATATGACAATGCTCCCGATGCCGCCGCTGACTCCGCCCACGCTGTAAAACGGGGTGAAGACAAATGAGGTCGGCGTCGGGTTCATCGTGTTATTGATAAAGCTTGTAAGTCCGAAGAGGAATCCCAGTGCTCCGCCTTTTTTGGGTCCCATAAGCAGTGAAGCGATAATGACCGGGACGTGGATGATCGTTGCCCGTGTAAATCCAAGTGGGATGTATCCGAGAAAGGGGGTGAACGCCATGATGCAGATAACTGCACCAAATATCGCCACCTGGACCATACTCATTGTACTGATTCTGTTTCCTGCCTGCTGAGTTCCCTTTACCTGTCTGCCAGTTTCCAAATTCATCATAATTGCCTCCTTAGTTATCATTCTCTTAATGAGATACAATACTTTTGGCACAGAAATAAACTGTCATGCAGTATATTCTGTTCAATTGTCAAGTTACATTTTTTCGCTCCGCACGGTTTTTTATCGCCGCGAAGCCTCCGGCTTTCTCCCAGCCATAATCCTGTCCAGGATCTCCGAGGCTGCCTCCTCTTTGGTCATCTTTTCAAGTGAGACTTCCTCATTTTCCGTAATAATAGTGATTACATTCGTATCCCCGCCGAAACCTGCGCCGTCGACTTTCAGACTGTTGGCAGCGACCATATCCAGGTTTTTCCTTTTAAGCTTCTTTCTGGAATTTTCCAGTACATTTTCTGTCTCCATCGAAAAGCCGCAGAGATACTGCCCGGGACGCCTGTGCGTTCCCAGGTACGCCAGAATATCATCCGTACGCTCCATCTCAAGCTCCAGGCTGCCCTCCTTTTTCTTCACCTTTTCTTCGCTGACATATTTCGGACGGTAATCCGCCACTGCCGCCGCCTTGATAATAATGTCCTGCTCATCTGCCCGTTTTGTGACTTCGTCAAACATCTCTTTTGCCGTTGTCACCGGAACGACACTGACGAACTCCGGTTTATCCGCCGAAGCCGGTCCTGTCACAAGCGTCACATCTGCACCGCGGCGCATGCATACCTTCGCAACCGCATACCCCATCTTCCCTGTGGAATGATTGGTAATGTAGCGCACCGGATCAATCGGCTCCTGGGTCGGTCCTGCCGTCACGAGTACGTGCAGTCCCTGCATGTCCTTCTCGCAGGCGATCTCCCGGAGAATATATTCCAGGAGAAGGGACGGATCCGGCATCTTCCCGCTGCCGGTATCCCCGCACGCCAGATATCCCACTGCCGGACTTATGATCTCACAGCCATAATGTTCCAGCGTTTTCAGGTTGTCCCGGACAATTGGATTTTCAAACATGTTTGTGTTCATGGCAGGCGCGATCAGCTTTTTACATTTGCACGCCATGGCCGTGGTTGTCAGCATATCGTCTGCGATCCCATGCGCAAGCTTGCCGATCACATTTGCACTGGCAGGCGCAATCATCACCACATCCGCCTTCTTTGCAAGCGATACATGCTCTACATTGAATTCAAAATTCCGGTCAAATGTATCCACAAGGCATTTGTTTCCCGTCAGCGTCTCAAACGTAATCGGATTGATAAAATTGGCCGCATTTTCCGTCATAAGGACATGTACATCCGCATTCAGCTTTTTCAGTGAACTTGCCAGATATGCCGTCTTATATGCCGCAATGCTTCCTGACACGCCAAGCAGAACTGTCTTACCCTTTAGCATATGTCTGCCCCCTTTCTTCTTATTTTCAGACCCGCCCGCCTGAAGATCTTCCAGGATAGGACGACTCTGTTTCCGCTTCATTATATGGCAACACCGCAGAAAAATCAAATTATTCTGCCCTTTTTATTCCCCTGTCCAACGGAAATCTTACCGTCCAAAGCGGACTGCTGCCCGTATGAGCAGAATCATGATTACCGGAAACAGAATCGCCGCCGCAAGACCTGCCTTTAGCCCATATTGGGGCAGATTTTCCGCTACAACGCTGACAACGCCGGGACCGGCAGCGCATCCGACATCTCCTGCCAGTGCAAAAAATGCAAACATCAGCGTCCCGCCCCGGGGGCAGAATTTCACCGCCAGGCTGAATGTCCCCGGCCACATGATCCCAACCGAAAGACCTGCCAGTCCGCATCCTGCCAGCGCCAGCAGAGGATTTCTCATAAAGACTGCCAGCAGATAGCTGAACGTACACAGGACTGCGCTGAATGTCATAAATTTCACCAGATTGATCTTCTCCCCCGCTTTTCCGTAAAATGTCCGCGAACATCCCATCAGGACCGCGAACAGGCATGGACCTAAAAGATCTCCCACAGATTTCGACACCTTCAGTCCCTCTTCCGCAAACATGGACGCCCACTGGGACATTGCCTGCTCTGATGCGCCTGCACATATCATGAGCCCCAGAAACACCCAGAAAATCCCTGTCGACATAAGCTCCGATGCCGGCGTCCTCTCCTCCTCTTCCACCAGCCTTCTGATCGGAACTCTGGCAAACAGCAGGATGTTCAGGATCGGGATCACGCTCCACAGAACCGGAATCAGGTACCATCTGCCCATTCCCAACAGTGCAAACCCCAGGGTTGAGAGCAGAACCACCGCCACATACCCCCAGCAGTAAAAGGAATGGAGCAGGCTCATCGCAGCGTCCTTTGCCCGGGAGGACGGAGCCGCCTCCACAATTGGGCTGATCAGCACCTCGATCAGTCCGCCGCCGACCGCCCCAAGCGCCATCCCTGCAGCCAGACCCATATATGGGTTGTCCAGGATAAAGGGAAGGGTTCCCAGGCTGATCAGTCCTGCCGCACTGCACACATGCGCCAGCACCACACATGTCCGGTACCCGATTTTGTCTGCATACTTCGCCGCCGCCATATCCGTCAGGATCTGTACGCCAAAATTGATGGTGATCAAAAGCCCTATTCTTTCCAGGGAAATGCCGAACTCTCTCTGGAATGTCAGGAACAGAAGAGGGGCAAGATTATTGATGACCGCCTGCACCACATAACCGATATAACATGCATAGATCGTATAATTATAATTCTCTCCAATCCTCTTTCTCATAAATATCCCCCTCAAATCTTTTCTCATTTTTACCATGCCACCTATTATACTATGCCACAGCATGCAAGACAACTCCAGTATACCCGCACCGCTCAGGCACTTTGATGTCAGCCGCCTTACGGCTTCTGGCGGCTGGCGTATAAATATTGCCACGCCGGGACAATATATGAGCAGAAAATCCGGTATAAGACCGGGGTTTATTGTAGAAAGGGGTTAGGAAAATGGATGAACAGACGAGAAAACTTCTGGAAGAGTGCAGCATCGGCTGCAAAATGGCTGTAGAAAGCCTGGAACAGGTATCGGAATTTATCAAAGACTCCGATTTTCAGAAACTGATTGACGACTATACGAAAAAGCACCGCGCTCTGGAAGATGAAGCAGTCACTCTTCTGAATACCGCTGGAATTGAGGATAAATCCCCTGGTGCAATGGCAAGTACATTCGCCTGGTTTACAACGGAGATGAAACTGACAGTCAACAGCGATAACACACAGATTGCCAAATTACTGATAGACGGCTGCGCAATGGGAATCAAAACGCTCGGGGAAAAGGTCAATCAGTTTTCCTCAGCTGACCACAAGGCCACAGCGCTCGCACAGAAAATCATGCGCACCGAAGAGGACCTGATGAAAAAGCTTCAGGAATTTCTGTAAACGGAAAACGACTCCGTATAAGGGCAGGTGCATCTGCCCTTATATCTGTCTGATTGTCTTTGACATTTCTACAAAGTATATTATAATAACAGGCAAAAGGTTTCCGACAAAACCGCCCCTTAAGGAGTACAACAGATATGCTGAAATCATATATTGCCTTTGACGTTGAGACAACCGGACTGAACCCTCTTGAGAATGAGATCATAGAGATCGGCGCTCTGAAAGTGCGAAACGGCAGAGTGTCAGAACGCTTCATGGAACTGATCCGGCCCCACGCGCCGATTTCACCTGAAATCACTCAGCTTACGGGAATCACCAACGAGATGGTGTCATCTGCAAGGGAGAGAAGGCAGGTTCTGTCCGATTTTCTTGACTTCTGCGAAGAAGACGTCCTGATCGGGCACAACGTTTCCTTTGACTACAGCTTTATGAAGGCTGGAGCCGCACTGGACGGAATGAGCTTTGAAAAGATGGGAATTGACACTCTTAAAATAGCCAAAAAGGTACATAAAGACCTTGATTCCAAGAGTCTCGGCAGCCTGTGTGAATACTATAAAATAGAAAATAAATCCGCCCACCGCGCTTACCATGACGCTCTTGCCACAGCGAAGCTTTATCAGACACTCGCCCACTATTTTGAAGAAACTGACCCGAAGCTCTTCGCTCCTGTGCAGCTTACATATAAGATCAGAAAGCCGCAGCCTGCCACCCCGAAGCAGCTTTCCTTCCTGGACAGCCTGAGCCGGAAAAAGGGCATGCCCCAGAACTGGGACCCGGAAACACTCAGCCGCAGCGAGGCTTCCCGGATAATCGACGGACTGTTAAAAGCGGAAAACACCTGACATATCGCTTTCCGCACATCCTATACGTGTACGGTTTACATATCCATTTGCACCAGCTTTTTTCGTTTATAATTTCTATATACCAAATGTGGTATATCTATTTGTAAATTAATGGAAGCAGATGAAGAGACCATAAAAAGGGATGTATTATTATGCCATTAGTGCAGCAGAACAAAGACTATACAATTGATGATATCTATGCCCTGCCGGATGGACAGCGGGCAGAACTGATCGACGGCCAGATGTATATGATGGCACCGCCGGGCAGGAGACATCAGCGGATCACACTGGAGCTTTCAACCATTATTAACAACTGCGTCAAAGGGAAAGGCGGCCCCTGTGAGGTTGATATCGCCCCCTTCGCCGTGTTCCTAAGCGCGGATGACCGAAACTATGTCGAGCCGGATATAAGCGTTATATGTGATACTGACAAGCTTACAGATAAAGGCTGTACAGGTGCGCCATCATACCCAAATCAAGATTACATAAGAAAACCTTTTGAATCTTAACTCGCATTCCGGGAGCTTCATTTGGATAGAGTGCTTTTTATTTCATTGCGGATAAATTGTGAGTACGGCTTGAATTTCATTCCTCTCCGTGTTATACTATCCCACGTTGCAAAGCCCCCAAAAAACAAGGTCTATCGGGCTTGCCGCCGATTCCCGGCGTTAAATGAATCGAGTGTTCGAGACCTTCCACTCGTAAAACAAAACTAAAGGAGATTAGAAAAATGAAAACATTCAGGCAACTCAACGTGTCCTTCATGGCACAGGCGGCTATGATTGCCGCAATCTATGTAGTACTGACACTCATCGGCGCATCTTTCAGTTATGGAGAAGTCCAGGTCCGCATTTCCGAGGCACTGACCATCCTTCCGGTATTTACCCCTGCCGCGATTCCGGGATTATTCCTTGGATGCCTCCTCAGCAATATCCTCGGAGGCTGTATCCTTCCTGATATCATTTTCGGAAGCCTTGCGACACTGCTCGGGGCAATCTTCACGTACATGCTCAGGGAGAGAAGCAAATATCTCGCCCCGCTGCCTCCGATCATTGCCAACGCTGTCATCGTGCCGTTTGTACTGCGCTACGGCTATCAGGTTCCTCTTCCGATCCCGGTCATGATGCTCTCAGTGGGAATCGGGGAAGTGGTTTCCTGCGGCGTGCTTGGCATGATTCTCTATACGGCTTTGAAGCGGTATAAGAATGTACTTTTTAAAACCGCCTCATAAATAAAACAGATACCCCACAGCAGGCTGCGCAAGGCAAATCCAAAGCGCATCCCGGCTGTGGGGTCTTGATTTAGCGGACGAATCCTTTTATTTTTTCATAGATACTTTCTGTATCAAGTCCATACTTTTTCAGCAGTTCTGCTGCCGGTCCCGACTCTCCGAACACATCGTTGATGCCGATCTTCATCACCCTGGTCGGCTCTTTCTCGGAAAGGACATCGCATACGGCGCTTCCGAGTCCTCCGATCACCGAATGTTCCTCCACGGTTACGACCTGCCCTGTCTCCTTTGCCGCCGCGGTCACCAGTTCTTCGTCGAGAGGCTTGATCGTATGGATGTTGACCACCTTCGCCTCGATCCCGTCCGCGGCGAGCTTTCCGGCAGCCTCCAGGCAATTGCTGACGGGAAGTCCCGTGGCAATGATTGTCAGGTCCTTTCCCTCTCTGAGCACAACGCCCTTTCCCAGCTTGAATTTATAATCCTTACGGTCATTGATGACCGGCACTGCCAGGCGCCCGAATCTCATATAAACCGGACCCTTATGCTCATATGCCGCCCGGACAGCCGCCCTCGCCTCAATATCATCGGACGGACAGATCACGGTCATGCCCGGTATCACCCGCATCAGGGCAATGTCTTCATTGCACTGGTGGGTCGCCCCGTCCTCTCCCACAGAGATTCCTGCATGGGTTGCCCCTATTTTCACGTTCAGGTGCGGATACCCGACGGAATTTCTCACCTGCTCATACGCGCGTCCCGCAGCGAACATGGCAAAAGAACTTGCAAAAGGTACTTTTCCTGCCGCCGCCAGTCCTGCCGCCACGCCGATCATATTGCTCTCCGCAATGCCGCAGTCAATGAAGCGCTCCGGAAATGCTTTTTTGAAAATGCCGGTCTTTGTCGCTTCTGCCAGGTCTGCATCCAGGACAACGATGTCGTCATGTTCTGCCCCAAGCTCTGCCAGGGCATTGCCATAGCTCTCCCTTGTCGCAATCTTTCTTACCTCTGACATAATGCTTCACCTGCTTTCCTCAGATCTTCCATCGCAATCCTGTACTGCTCATCGTCCGGAGCTTTTCCGTGCCATGCCACCTGGTTCTCCATAAACGAAACGCCTTTTCCCTTCAGTGTTTTTGCTATAATTGCCGTGGGCTGTCCCTTTACGGCCCTTGCCTCCTTAAACGCCGCATCCAACTGTTCAAAATCATTTCCGTCAATGTTGATCACATGGAAATTGAATGCCTCAAATTTCTTATCAATGGGATAGGGGGAATTTACTTCCGTGATCGGTCCGTCAATCTGAAGGTTATTATTATCTACGATCACGACGAGATTATCCAGCTTACGGTGTGCGGCAAGCATAGACGCCTCCCAGACCTGCCCTTCCTGGATCTCACCGTCCCCGACCAGCGTATACACCCTGTAATCTGCGTTGGAAATCTTTCCGGCAACCGCCATCCCGACTGCCGCCGAGATTCCCTGTCCCAGTGAACCGGACGACATATCGACTCCGGGGATCATCTTCATATCGGGATGCCCCTGCAGGTAAGAGCCGGTATGGCGCAGCGTCACCAGGTCCTCCTTCGGAAAATATCCCCTCTGCGCCAGCGTGGCATAAAGTCCGGGAGCAGTATGGCCTTTTGACAGAATAAATCTGTCCCGGTTCTCTTTCTTTGGATTCCGGGGATCGATATTCATCTCCTCAAAATACAGATAAGTAAATATTTCCGCGGCAGAAAGAGATCCTCCGGGATGCCCGGCTTTTGCGCTGTGCACTGCCGTCACAATGCCTTTTCGGATCTCATTTGCAGTTTTCATCAGCTCTAACTTGTCCATCAGTATCTCCTTTTTTAATTTTCCCCGAACACAGCAATGTAATCTTCCTGAAACTTCTTGATTCCGGCGTCCGTCAGCGGATGATGCGTCATCTGTTCGATCACTTTATACGGCACCGTCGCGATATCCGCTCCCGCAAGCGCACAGTCTGTGATATGCATCGTGTTCCGTACGCTGGCTGCAATGATCTCCGTCTGTATCCCCGAGACCCGGAAAATCTCCGCGATCTCCGCTACCAGATCCACACCCCTGACTGAGATATCGTCAAGACGCCCAAGAAACGGTGACACATATGTCGCGCCTGCCCTGGCTGCAAGAAGCGCCTGGTTAGAAGTAAAGATCAGCGTCACATTCGTCTTGATTCCCTCTGATGAAAGAACTTTGCACGCTTTGAGCCCTTCCACGGTCATTGGGATCTTTACTACCATATTCGGATGGATTTTGGCGATCTCACGACCTTCTTGTATCATTCCCTCTGCATCCGTCGTGGTTGCTTTCACTTCTCCGCTGATAGGGCCGTCCACGATCGATGTGATCTCCGCAATCACATCTTCAAAGACCCGTCCTTCTTTTGCAATCAGGGAGGGATTTGTCGTAACACCGCAGATCACGCCCATATCGTTCGCTTTTCTGATGTCGTCCACATTCGCTGTGTCAATAAAGAATCTCATGGTTGCTCCTCCTTTACGTAAAGATATGTCGTCCACTTTCTGAATTTAATTATAAATGCAAACAAATCACCGGTCAACTGACCCTCAGATTTATTAACAGTTCTTTCAATTCTATTAATAAAGTTATTAACTGTTTTTTATTTATTTTAGGTAATATTTTTCAAAAAATAAGGGCTCTATTTATTACATTGTCGTATTTTCTTTCCTGAATAATATATAATCCGATTTTTATTATTAATATTATATCTACTTTTTATTAATTTTTCTTTTTTCTGAGCGCGGATACGAAGTCGTTCCACGGACAACAATCTTTGGTTCATATTCCACATGGTAGATGCTGACAGGTTCGATTTCCGTATATTTCTTCGTCCGGGAATCGATCTTTTTCGTGATGATATCACATGCATCCATTCCTTTATAAATAACGAAATGCTCTACTGTAGTCAGTGAGATCTTCTTTACTCTGGCAAACAGGGTGTTATCACACCCCATGACAGACATATCCCCGGGTACCTTATATTTCTCGTCATAAAGAGCATCCATAATGCCGAATGCGATCATATCGTTTAACCCGACGACCGCAGTCAGCTCCTGATGTTCTCTCAAGAGCTCTTTTGTCAGGTCATATCCGATCCGGTATTCTGAATCAATTCCCGGCATATCTTTATCTGTCTGCTCATCTGCCGCCTTGATCACAACATTGTCCCCCAGTCCCGCTTCCTGAAACTCCCTGAGAAATCCCTCCACTCTTTTCGATCTCTGCTTCTGTCTTGCCGTGAGAGGAGGCGCGATATATCCGACATGCCTGTGCCCCAGCTCTATAAGGTGGTCTGCCATAATACGCCCCAGCTTTGCATTATCCAGTTCAACGGCGTCCACATCGAGCCGCTCATTCTGGTTGTTTATCACCACCACAGGAATTTTCTTTGACAATTCTTCCACCGAACTCATATAACACGGACTGGGATTGCAGATATAGATCACCCCCTGCGGTTTCAGTGATGCCATCATTTTCAGGTAACGTTCCTCCAGTTTCAGGTCCCTTTGCGTATTGCACACAAAGATTCCGAACCCTTTCTCTGTCGCCCTCGATTCGATCCCCTGAAGGAGCATTACATAGTAGGGGTTTGTCAGGTTCGGGCTGATGACTACCAGCAGCTTCTCCCCGTGCTCTTCCTTCTGCCTGTGCCTCCTCGGGAGTTCATACCCCAGTTCTTCTGCGGCGTCCTCCACCCTCCTGACCACTTCCTTTGAAAAGGAAACATTATACTTCTTATTTAGAACCATAGACACCGTTGCCTGTGAGACACCGGCTCTTTTTGCTACGTCGGATGACGTCACCCTTTTCCTGGCCATAAACACCTCGCAGTTTATAATTCCGTCCTGCCCTCCAGCGCACGGAGCAGCGTTACTTCATCGATATACTCCAGATCCCCTCCCACCGGGACTCCGCTGGCGATTCGGCTCACCTTGATCCCCGCAGGCTTGATCAGTTTGCTGATATACATTGCCGTCGTCTCACCTTCCAGGCTGGAATTTGTGGCAATGATAACCTCATCCACATCCCCCTGAAGGCGCTCCATCAGCTCTTTTAAGCGGATGTCCCCCGGACCGATTCCCAGCATGGGCGAGATCGCCCCGTTGAGGACATGATACACCCCATTGTACTTTCCCGTCTTCTCATATGCCGCCAGATCCCTCGGCGTCTCAACGACCATGATCGTCTTTTTGTCCCTCTCCTCATTGCTGCATATCGGGCATACCTCACGGTCTGTAAGCGTGCAGCACACCTTACAGTACCTTACGTTTTTCCGCGCCTCCACGATAGCCTGCGCGAGCGCCTCCACCTGTTCCACCGGCATGTTGATCACATGGAACGCCAGCCGCTGCGCCGATTTGCTTCCGATCCCCGGAAGGCGGGAAAACTCCTCTATCAGACGGCTGATCTGGTTACTATAATATTCCATTGTCTTTACACCTCTGCTGAAAATTCCTAAAAAGGCCAGACGCCTTCTTCAAGGACCTCCCCTTTCAGATAGCACCTGACCTCTGATTCTTTCATCCCCGGACTTAGAACATTCCCGGCATACCGCCCGTAAATTTTGACATTGCCGCCCCTGTCTCTTCCTCGACCTGGCGCAGCGCCTCATTTACTGCCGCGACGATCAGGTCCTCCAGCATCTCGATATCATCCGGGTCAACCACCTCTTCGGAAAGCTTTACGCCGAGCAGCTCTCTTTTACCGGAAACCGTCACTTCCACCGCACCGCCGCCGGCTGAAGCTTTGAACTCTTTTGCCTCCAGCTCTTTCTGCTGCTCTTCCATCTGACGCTGCATACGCTGCGCCTGTTTCATAAGATTTGCCATGTTACCCGGCATACCGCCGCCGGGAAATCCTCCTCTTTTTGCCATATCTAATCCTCCACTGTTATCTCCATATTGATCTTTTTCTCGATATCCACGAAAGAATCCTCAAAGTGCCTGCCTTCCTCCACATGACGGACTTCTACTTCCACTCTTTTTCCGATCCTGTTCTCGATCAGCGTTTCCAGTTCCCTGATGCTTTCCTCTTTTCCCACTCTGCTCTCCGAGACTTCGTCGGGAAATACGATCAGAAGCCTATTGTCCCCTCCAAGGCTGAGCCTCGCCTTTTTCAGGCATCCCCTGATCATTCCCGAAGCCTCGCTCGCGATAGAGCGGAAATTCCTGACCACTTCCTGAACGTCCTCCGGTATGGCTGCGGGCAGCTTTGGCGCTGCCGCCGGGCGGCCGCTGTCCCGGTCCTGCCCCCTTGCATATTCCCCTTCCATTCCGGCTCCGTTCACATACACGACACGCTCCCGGACATCCTCCATCCCCTTCTCCAGCTTTTCCTCAACAGCACGGATACGGTCAAGCAGGGCGTCCTGGCTGGATTCCATCGCCGGGGTGCAGAGCTTGATCAGCGCTACCTCCAGCATAACCCTCTTCTGCGTCGAATATTTCAATTGCCCGGAAAGCTCCGAGAAGATCCTGATATAGCGAAGCAGCATATCCGCCTCGATCATCTGTGCCTCCTCTTTGAGCTGCATCATATTTTCCGTGGATACATCCAGCACATCCTCTATATTATCAGAAGTTTTTACCAGAAGCAAGTTCCTCAGATACCAGGTGAAATCAGCGGCAAGCTGCGTAAGCTCCCTTCCCTGCATGACCAGCTCCTCCACAATATCCAGCACCCCCGGCACATCCCTGGAGATAACCTTCCGAAGAAGCTTGCTGAACACATCCGTGTCCACAGCGCCCAACACCTCCAGCACATTGTCATATGTGAGCTTCTGTCCCATATAGAACGCGATACACTGGTCCAGGAGGCTTAACGCATCCCTCATGGAACCGTCCGCCGCCTTGGCAATATAGCGAAGCGCCTTTTCCTCTACGTCCACATGCTCCGTGTCCATCAATTCTCTCATCCGGTCCGTAATCGTCTCAATGCTGATCCTTTTAAAATCGTAATGCTGGCATCTCGAAAGGATCGTGATCGGGATCTTGTGGACCTCCGTCGTCGCGAGTATGAAGATCACATACTCCGGCGGTTCTTCCAGCGTCTTGAGCAGGGCGTTGAAGGCCCCTATTGAGAGCATATGGACCTCGTCGATGATGTAGACCTTGTATTTTCCCTCCGTGGGACGGTATGACACCTCCTCCCGGATCTCACGGATATTGTCGACGCCATTGTTGGACGCCGCGTCGATCTCGATCACATTCATGGACGTCCCCGCAGCGATCGATCTGCACGTCTCACACTCCCCGCAGGGGCTGCCCTCTTTCGGATGCTCGCAATTGACCGCTTTTGCAAATATCTTTGCCACTGTAGTCTTTCCGGTTCCTCTCGTCCCGCAGAACAAATAAGCATGCCCGATGCGGTTTGCCCTGATCTGGTTCTGCAATGTCGTGATAATATGGTCCTGTCCCTTCACATCCTCAAACGTGGCAGGACGGAATTTCCTGTAAAGTGCCGTATATGACATGAAATCACACCTCGCCTGAATACTCTCGTTTATAATACATCCGGGCACAGGAGCTTTCTCCCGCACCCGGATGAGTGACTGACTTGTCTCTATTCATCTCCAAAGCTGATGCCTAACATCCTCGCCTCTTTGATAAGGTTACATTTCGGATCAACTGTCTTGAGCTTTCCTGCCACGTCTGCAAGCGGAACTTTCGTCGTTTCCCCGTTCTTCATGGCAACCATGTATCCGTATTTCTCCTCCAGGATGAGTTCTGCCGCTTTCGCCCCCACCCTTGAGGCAAACACTCGGTCATACGGACACGGCGACCCGCCCCGCTGGGTATGCCCCGGGACAGTGATCCGAACCTCCTTGTCCGTCTCTTTCTCGATCTGCTCCGCCAGCTCATATGCGATAGACGGATATTTTCTCTTCGCCAGCTTTTCCTTATATTCTTTTTTCTTGAGTTTCGCGTCCTGCTTGGAGATCGCCCCCTCTGCCACTGCCAGAATGGTAAACGGCTTTCCGGCGTTGGTCCGTCCCTCAATCACTTTCTTGATCGCCCTGATATCATATGGTATCTCCGGGATCAGGATAATGTCCGCGCCGCCCGCTATGCCCGCATGGAGGGTGACATGTCCGACTTTGTGCCCCATTACTTCTATAATAAATACTCTGCTGTGTGATGTGGCAGTCGTATGGATTCTGTCGATGGTATCTGTCGCAATGTCAACGGCACTCTGGAACCCGAAGGTCATCTCCGTCCCCCACAGGTCGTTGTCGATCGTCTTCGGAAGTGTAATGATGTTAAGCCCCTCCTCCCGGAGCATGTTTGCAGTCTTGTGCGTCCCGTTTCCGCCAAGGATCACAAGGCAGTTCAGATTCAGCTTGTGATACGTATGCTTCATCGCTTCCACCTTGTCAAGGCCGTCCTTATCCGGTACACGCATAAGCTTAAAAGGCTGTCTGGAGGTTCCAAGGATGGTGCCGCCGCGGGTCAGGATCCCGGAAAAGTCCTTTGATGTGAGCATACTGAAATCCGCATAGATCAGTCCCTTATAGCCGTCTTTAAATCCATAGATCTCCACATCATCCCGCCTGGAGCAGATTCCTTTTACCACGCCGCGCATCGCTGCATTCAACGCCTGGCAGTCCCCTCCGCTTGTCAACATTCCTATTCTTAACATAAACGCCTCCTCCTTTACTCCACCGGCTCCTTAAAAGCAATAAACAGCCGGCTTTCTCCGACTGTTTATTATTATACCATGATTTCCGGGCTCATGAAAGACCCTGCCGTGAAATCTACAGGACGTCCTCGGTCCTTTTCCTTCCAAAGCCTTGGGTGGGAAAACCTATAACCTCTTCAGCAGTTTTTCCCTCTCTTCCTCATACCCCGGTTTTCCAAGAAGCGCAAACATGTTCTTCTTATAGCTCTCAACACCCGGCTGGTTAAACGGATTGACGCCGAGTAAATATCCGCTTATGCCGCATGCAAACTCGAAGAAATAGAACAGCTCGCCAAGATAAAATTCATTCTGCTCCGGTATCTTTACCATGAGATTCGGGACATTTCCGTCCGTATGCGCGAGAATCGTACCGTTCATCGCACTTTTATTGATAAAGTCCACATCCCTGCCTGCCAGATAATTCAGTCCGTCCAGATCTACCGGCTCTTCATTGATGATGATCTCTTCCCTGGACTTCTCTACATTCAGAACAGTCTCGAACAGGACTCTGTTTCCGTCCTGGATGAACTGACCCATAGAGTGCAGGTCTGTTGTCAGGTCTACGGATGCCGGGAAGATTCCTTTCTGGTCCTTTCCCTCGCTCTCGCCGTAGAGCTGTTTCCACCACTCCGATACATAGTGGAGGCTTGGCTCATAATTTGCCAGAACTTCGATTGTCTTACCCTTGCGAAGCAGGATATTGCGGACTGCCGCGTACTGCATCGCATCATTCTCTGCGAACTTATTTTCAAGAGCGGCTTTTCTTCCCGCAGCAGCGCCTTCCATCAGCTTATCAATGTCAGCCCCGCTCACTGCGATCGGAAGCAGGCCTACGGCTGTAAGCACAGAGAAACGTCCTCCTACGTCATCCGGCACGACGAAAGTCTCATAGCCTTCCTCCGTCGCCAGATTTTTAAGTGCTCCTTTCGCCTTGTCTGTCGTCGCATAAATTCTCTTCGCAGCTTCCTCTTTGCCGTACTTCTTTTCCAGTAATTCCTTAAATACACGGAAGGCGATCGCAGGCTCCGTTGTCGTTCCTGATTTTGATATCATATTGATGGAAAAATCCCTGTCCCCGACAACGTCCATCAGATCCCTGATATATGTGCTGCTGATGCTGTTTCCGACATAGTAGATCTCCGGAGATTTCCTCACATCCCTTGACACGATATTCGCAAAGGAGTGACCCAGAAATTCGATCGCTGCCCTGGCCCCCAGATAAGAACCTCCGATTCCGATCACGAGGAGAACCTCGGAATCATTTCTTATCTTGTCGGCCGCCTTTTTAATACGGTCAAACTCTTCTTTATCATAGTCTACCGGAAGGTCGATCCATCCGAGAAAATCATTTCCCGCACCTGTCTTTGAGACCAACTTTTCCTTTGCCTGTGCAGCAAGCTCGCTCATATATTCCATCTCATGTTCCTGCACAAAGCCGCATGCTTTTGAATAGTCAAATGTTACTTTGCTCATCGTTACCCTTCCTCTCTGATATCTTCATATCACTGTCATCTTTTGCGGCATCATTCCGATGCCATATGCACATTTTACCAAATATGCCCCTCATATTCAAGCCAATGCATTTTAACGATGTCAGAAACACGTTTCACCCAAGGCTATGCCAGAAATTCTTCCAATATCTGACGGATCGCCTCCTCCCTCAACGCAGGCTTTTCTTCTTCCTCTGTCTTTTCTTTTACAGTCCTTTTGAGAGTCTGCCTTGCCGTCTCGCTCTTTTCGGCAGTTCTTGGTTCCCCCTCAATATTGATAGACAGCTTCCTCTCTTCCTTTTGCGGCGCTTTTTTCTCCGCGGGCTGGGTGGAGCTTTGAAAGACAGTCTTTGGAGAGTTTTCCTGGGAAATCACATTAATCTTCTCCCTCTCGCTCTGCCGCTGCTTCTTCAGCCGGAAAGCACATATATTTTCCAGATAGTCCACCATATACATTTTCACCGCATTTATCTTATAGGGTTCGTCCGAAAGCCTGATCACGACTGACAGAAATATCATCTCAGCCAAACCCGCTGCAATATATTGATAAACGGATTCTGTGAATCCGTAGGAAAGATAGTGAGCCGACGCCCCCAGCGCCGCGAGGATTCCTGCAAACCACACCGACAGCAGTTCAAGCTGACGCCATGTGTGGATCCGGAAGAGGAATCCCCTGTATTCATATATGTATTTTTCAACAAACGCATCAATATTCTCCACAGAATCGTGTATCATACATGCGTGTTCATATTTGGCTCTCACGAGCTTTATCAGTTTATGGGTACTCTTCGGCATATTTCCTGCCGCTTTGACCAGGCTGCGAAGCGTAAGCTGATTTACTGCCTTCGCCAGCACGCCAATCACACCGACTACTGCCATCAGATACGTGATGACATTAGTATCTGCCGCTATTTGTTTTAACATAACAAACCCTCCTGTTTATTCATTCTCCCACAATGTTCCCATGCAAGATGACGGTACGAATTGTGTTTGTGCACATTATATCCCAACTTTTCCCGCCTGTCCTCAAAAACCGTTCTACATATTTCTACATCCCGAAGTCCGTCCGGGCGAAAAAAGATCCCTCTCTTAACCTCTTAAAATTTTTCTGTAAACTTAAGATTTCCTCACCCTCAAAATCTGTTCCTGCCCGGTCCCGTCCTGTTCCCCTCCCCGTAAAAAATGTCGCTTCAGGGTATAAAAAAGCGAAAACTGGCACACAAAACTTTATTTTCCTTTTCCCATTTGTTATAATGCAATAAGATTGGAGGTATACTATTATGGAATACAGACCGAAAGGAGTCTGTTCCCGGCAGATTCATTTTGATATAGTGGATAACAAAGTAAGAAATGTCTCCTTTACCGGAGGCTGCAACGGGAATCTTCAGGGAATCTCCCGGCTCATTGAAGGGATGGATGTCCGGGAAGCCGTCTCCCGCATCGAGGGGATCCGCTGCGGATTCAAGAAGACTTCCTGCCCGGACCAGCTTGCCCGGGCATTAAAAGAGGCAGCCGGTATATGATATCCGGCTGCCATTTTACAACAGAAGAAAGAACCTTTCCTGAATCCTGAAAGCAGCCGCTGTACACAGCGCCTAATTGTGGTGTTTTTCTCGGAACAGGTTACTCAATTATTTTTATATAATTTTTTTATAGGTTTCTCCTGCAGCGCTGCACCACAGCGGCTGCTTTCAAGACTCAAAAGAGGTTCTGTCTGTTTGTTTCCGTTATTCAGTTGTTATTCTTTTTCTCGTCGCTAAACGGCATTTACGCCGCCGGGATCAGGATCCCATCCGTAAAAGAAAAGGTCTCCTCTACCGGGTCGTTTCCCTTTCTCACGATATGATCGGCATGAACCCTGTAGTAGTATCCCCGATCCACTGTAAGCGTCTTGCCTGTATGCACGAAGTAGGTATTCTCCGCCTCCTCGATCCAGCCGTCAATCCTCCACCATTCATCCAGGTCCTCCTGATACTGATCCACATAGACGATGACAGCCAGATAGTCCACATCATGGTTCGCAGTCGTCGCCCCGTAGCAGTAGACCCGCTTTGTGCCCGCCTTTGTGATAGAGCACTCGCCGTCCATCATATGCTTTCCCCGTGTCTTGTCATTCCAGGAATAGCCGGTCGACGTCTCGTCTGTCGTAAGATAGGAGCCGTCCACCTTCCTCTGTTCGTTGTCCGACGCCTGTACGTCCGCGGCGGATACCGAGATGACGCCGCACAGGATCGCAAGGCTTACTGCCATTGATAAAATCCTTTTTTTCACTCTGTTCCTTCCTCTCCGCAACTCACCCTCTGTTAAGTAAACAACTGGGACGGAAAAAACTTACGCGATTTTACAAAAAAATTAAATTTTCTACGATTTTTTCCAGTTCTGACTTATCAATAATTCCTTTTAACTGATACTGCACGTCTTGGTACTCAAACTCTGCGATATACCGTTTTTCCTCCGTAGAAGACACCTGATACTCCTCCACTTCAATGGTTACATTCCCATTTACAATCTCAAACTCATCGATCATCTTGTCTAATTCCTTCTGCCCCACTGAAGAATCCGCGTCATTCATATACATGGTATATCTTATTATTTCATTTTTATATCTATAAAATAGGGTTGCTTTTCTTTGTTCTGCATCGAGAGTATACCTTTCCAGAACCATTCCCTGGGGCATATAATTCATTCGGACAGTAGATACTCCAAACGCTTGAGTGATCTCCCTGTATACCCCCATCTCATCCAGATCTTCTGTTTGCTTGGACTCCATATTCTCAACATTAATTACTGCAACGTTTTCTTCTCCCACGATTCTGTCCCATATTACCTTCCAGTACGACTTGCTTCCCACTCCCGTCATCACACTTCCGCATACCAGAATAAGAACGGCTGCCAGTGCCAGTATGATGTGGCGCCGTTTCTTCTTACGATATACAAGCTTTATTCTCTTATCGTATTCATATTCCTGTATTTTGTTAAAAAGTGAAGCCTCCATCTCATCGGACACAGTGATATCCTGGAGATCTTCCCTGTTTTTTACTTCCTGTTCTATCCGTTCTGCTTCTTTCTCGACTTCTTTTTTCAGCGATAATTTTTTCAGATTATTCATTCTCTGTTCCTTTGCCTGCCTTATTTCTCCTTGACTTTTCATCAAATAAGGTTAATATGATATCATAGAATCAATACATTTGATCTTAATATATCTTAGATTTTTCTGGAGGTTATCTGTTAATGAAGCGAATCATTTTAACCGGGGGCGGAACCGCCGGCCACGTCACTCCGAACATTGCCCTGATTCCCCGCCTGCGGGAACTGGGTTATGATATTCAATACATAGGTTCCTATACGGGAATTGAAAAGGAACTGATCGAACCTTTTGACATTCCCTATCACGGTATCTCTTCCGGCAAGCTGCGCCGTTACTTCAGTGTCCAGAATTTTACCGATCCCTTCCGTGTTGTGAAAGGGTTCCGTGAAGCGCGCAGGCTCATCAAAGACTTAAAGCCGGATGTCATCTTTTCAAAGGGGGGATTTGTCTCCGTCCCTGTCGTCCTTGCCGGAAAGAAGTGCAAGGTGCCCGTCATCATACATGAATCTGATATGACGCCCGGGCTTGCCAATAAGCTTGCGATCCCTTCTGCCGAGAAGGTGTGCTGTAACTTTCCGGAAACTCTGAAGGTGCTGCCCGAGGGAAAAGCGGTTCTCACAGGTTCTCCGATCCGTCAGGAGCTTCTGTCCGGAAATAAGATCGCCGCTATGGACATGTGCGGGTTTACCGCGGACAAACCGGTGATTCTCGTAATCGGGGGGAGCCTTGGTTCTGTCGTCGTAAACAATGCTGTGCGTGAAGCGCTTCCCGAACTTCTCAAGGACTTTCAGATTATACATCTCTGTGGAAAAGGAAAGATCGAGGAATCTTTAGCCGGAACAAAGGGGTACTGTCAGTTTGAATATATTAAAAATGAACTTCGCGATATCTTTGCCCTTGCGGATATCGTCATCTCCAGGGCAGGAGCCAACGCTATCTGCGAACTTCTTGCCCTGAGAAAGCCGAATCTTCTCATACCTCTGTCTGCCAGGGCAAGCCGGGGGGATCAGATCTTAAATGCACGTTCCTTTGAGCGCCAGGGTTTCAGTATGGTGATTGAAGAAGAGGAACTGAGCAAAGACTCTCTTCTTGATGCTGTACGCAGGCTGTACAGCGAACGGGGCAGCTTTACAGACGCTATGCGCAACTCAGGACAACAGGATTCTATTAATACGATTATCGGACTCATTGAAGAGGCTGCTCAAGCTTAAAATGAAAGATGCCGGGGAGTGAAAACAGACCTGTCTGCTTATCCTTCCCGGTTCATCTCTTCATACTCAACACCATACTTTTTCTTGATCCATTTTCTCGCCCTGCTTAACATACTATGAAGCACCTGGATACGGATTCCCATCATTTCTGCGACTTCCGCCTGAGGTATCTCCATGTAATAGGCAAGCATAATGCCTTCATACCATCTGGGATTCTTTCTCATCAGATCCTCAAATATCTTTTCATGAAGCCTTCTTCTCTCATCTCCTAGTATCCTTTCATAATATTCCTCTGCAACGTCTCTTCCTGACAGTTCTTCTGCACCTTCCGAATTTTCATTTTCTTCGTCTTTAAGTATTTCCTTCTCTGACTTCTTTTTGTAGTTCAGCGCAGTATTCTTTGCCGTCGTATAAAGCCAAGCACGAATATTATCTTTTCTGAGATGCTCATAGTAAATATACAATTTAAGAAATGTATCTTGAGTTATGTCTTTCGCTGTCTCGTAATCACCTGAATAAGTATATGCTGCTTTCAGAACGAGATTCTTATATTCTTTATAAATCCCGTTAAATTCATGATTACCTGTCAACATAGTTACTCCGGTACTATTTTATCTTTTCCAGTATTTCTTTTTTATCTTCATCTGTCAGCTCTCCCATATGCCAGCCTAACCCGACTTTATCCCCCTTGTACCTAGGAATCAGATGCATATGGAAATGGAATACCGTCTGCCCTGCTGCTTCCTCATTGTTCTGTACAATATTATATCCGTCACAGCCAAGCGCGTCTGTCATTTTCTTCACCATTCTTTTTGCCAGAACCATCGCTTTTGACGCCAGTCCTTCTTCGATATCATACAGATTTCTGTAATGCTCTTTCGGCAGGATAAGGGCGTGTCCCTTTGAGGCAGGGCCCTGATCCAGAATCACCCGGAAATCGTCATCTTCATAGAGCGTTGCAGAGGGGATCTCTCCTGCCGCTATCTTACAAAATATACAATCTTTTTCTCTCATAGCCATTCCTCTTTTCCACATTATTTTATACTGGTAGTATATCCCATTTCTTTGAAAAAGAGAAGTTTTTTCTCCCGGATGTCGAAACATGTCATCCTGATTTTATTGAACCGGGATGAACGTCATGCTAGACTGAAGAATAGAAAATATACTCCCATTATCAGGAAAGAAAGTGAGGTATTACAACATGCTGAATCATATAGATATCAATAAAATGAACCGCCTGATGGAGGAAAACAGGGACGCCAAACAGATCATTACACAGCTTCTGGAAAACCACCAGACTGCCGTGTCCACGATTGCACATGAGATACGCAACCCCCTTACCCTGGTATCTTCCTCTCTTCAGATCATGGAAGCACAGCATCCTGAAGTAAAAGAGTTTTTCAACTGGAAGCAGACAATGGATGACATCCAGTTTATGTGCGGACTTCTCAACGAGCTTTGTTCCTTTAACAATGGAAGTATCTTGCACCACTCTGTATTTTCCATTGAAAAACTGCTCAAGAATATCTCCGTCTCCTTTGCAATCTCTCTTGACGCCGAGGATACGAATATCGAGTTTTCCTCCCGGATTGCCTCCGGAATGGGTGATTTTACAGGTGATAAGATAAAACTTGAAGAGGTTATCCTCAATCTCCTGCGAAATGCAAAAGAAGCCGTAGGTCAAAGAGGGCATATTTTTCTGTCTGCCCAGAGAGACCACAACCGCATCATCATCAAATGCCAGGATGACGGGTGCGGCATCCCTGATCATATCATAGATACCGTCTTTGAACCTTTTGTAACCGACAAAGAGGGCGGAACCGGACTGGGTCTTTCTCTCTCCCGCCGGATTGTGGAAGCCCACGGAGGAACGATATCCGCAGAATCTTCCGATAAGAAAACCATCTTTACTGTAAATCTTCCGGTCTGATACTGTCATACTGCCGGGGAGGATTGTGCATATTTTCATGTTTCTTTTTCCGGTAAAGAAGCACAGCCGACAGGAATCCGCACACCAGTCCTCCTATGTGGGCAAGATTGTCAACCCCGCTTCCGATAAAACCGAAATAGAGACTCAGCGCAACGAGTATTACCATGCCCCTGCCAGAAAGGCGTCCTAGCCTTCCCCTGTTAGCAATCACAACATAGAGCAGCGCTCCCATCAGTCCGAATATTGCTCCCGAGGCGCCCGCGGAAACAACCCATACGCCCTGATTTATATTCCAGAAAAGTGAAAACAGATTGCCCCCTATTCCGCTTATAAAATAAATAAGAAGAAATTTTATCCTGCCTGTCTCATTCTCCAGATTCCATCCGAGCGCACCGAGCATTACCATATTGTTGAGCAGATGCTGGATGCCAAAGTGCAGGAAAAGACAGGTCATAAGCCTGTAATACTCGTGATACTCTGTGATCAGGGGTTCGTACATCGCCCCGTGCCGGAGCATAAAGTATGCGTCTTCCGTAGGTCCCAAAACCGACAGGACAAGGAACACAGCGATATTCATAAGAATAAGAAATATTGTACAGACTGCTTTCGGTTTATCTCTCACGTCAGGCCTTCCTTTCATCTGTGGTCCTTTCTATTATAAATGTCCTCCCTCCTCCTGTCCATCCATTTCTGTGATCAGGTCATCCCAGTCTCCCCACCTTCCTGTCCTGATCCTTCCCATCATCCTTTTCAAAGGTCCATACCTTTTCTTCTCTTCCATTATAGCCGTATTATCAGACCTTATATGATATGAGGTTTCTTCTGTCCCGGATATTGTATCTTCCTCCAGTGAAAAGACCGTTCCTTCCGTAAGACTCTCTTCTCCGTCTTTCTTCGGCTCCCTGTTCTTTTCCTCTCTGTGATATTCTTCCATGATCTCTTTGATGTTATAACTTTCCTGCAGTGTCGCCCTGTGAAGCATGTGTGCCAGAAAAATGCCTTCTGTATCTCTGTAATCTAGTTTTTGCAGGAAAAATTCCGTCATTTCATGGAAAGAGCGGTACAGGCTCCTGTGTGAAACCGGAAGATAGCAGAACCTATATTTTCCTTCTTTTTCAAAAATATATTCCGGTCCGATCAGGATGCAGTCCGGGTCAAGCATATGATTTCTTACTTCCTCCACCACATCTGTGAACTGTGTGACAAAGGATTCTATTGTCCTTTTATCCAGGACAGCCTTCTGATATTTTTTCTCTAATGAGATTCCTCCCTCCGTGTAATATGTGTACCTGCTCTCTCCCTCCCTTCCGCTCCCCGAGACCTTTATAATCCCTTTCATTTTATTATGCTTTAACATCCTCATCTGATAATTTTCTTCATAAGGAGCCGGGATATCAATATAGATATATGGTTTATTCCAGTCCTTTTCAAATCTCATTTCTGTTTCTATCTGAACCATCTTATTTTTTCCTCCGGTTTTGCTATGACTGCTTTCTGGCAGACACTTAGTTTCATCATCGATCTCCTGGCTGAGACTTCCACTGTAACCTCATTGTTCCCCTTTATCACCGATACTCCCGGGTCCGTCATGATAATGAGTTTCCCTTTTGTTCTCTCCAAAAAAAAGGCTTCCATGTCATATTCTTCCGCCCCTTTTTTTCGTTCTAGCTGTGCCCCCAGCACTGCTGTCTCACATGCCGCCCCATTGAGAACCGCCTTATCGTGAAAGTAGAATACCGTATGTATGATAAGGACAAAAAGGAACAAAAACAAAGGCATGATATAGGACATCTCGATTACCGTACTCCCCGTTACCTCTCTCTTCCTAATACCATCCAATCAGCATACCTCCTATATATGCCGCTGTCAGAAAAGGCACAAACGGCATAGAAGACTTTCTCGTGAAACGTTTTTTCACAAGCATGATCCCCGAAAAGACTGCTGCCATAAAAAATGCCGCGACAAGAAGACATAATACGCTCCAGAATCCCAACAGTATGCCTAGTATCATAATCAGGATACTGTCCCCATAGCCGAACGCTTCCTCTGTAGCTTTGCTGATAATAAGGAAGGTGATCCCCACTGCTGCCCCTGCAAGCAGAATAGCTGCGGGAATATCCCGGGATATCAGACGGACTGCTGTCACAATGGGAAATCCTGCCAGCAGTATCCCCAGCCTGAGCTTTCTTTTCCTGATATCCGTTACAGACAGAAAAAGAAGGTATCCCGTAAATACAACCTGATATAGTATCCACATATTTTCCTTTATCACAAAAATCATATTTCCTACTCTGTACATTTTGAACATCCTCCCCTTCCTCCTGCCTCCGATCTCGGAACAGTTCTGATTGTCCTCTTAAGTCCGCTGCAATTCAGTGAATTGTGATATTTATTTCCATATTGTGTTATGTAAACTCCTGCCATTTGGGAACTGTATACGCATTTTTCGCATTTATAATATTTTCCTCCATCCTCATTGCGGAGCCCTGACACTCCGGTATAGGGAACAAAACGGATGGATAACTGAAGATACGGGCACTGTATATCCTCATGATATACAACTCCGTTCTCCGTAATATAAACGACATCACCATCCCCTGCCCCCATGCCGCCGTCTTCATAGCCTGTCCATGCACTGAGCCGGAACTCTTCTTTCAGGGTGAGAGCCGGACTTCCCATAGCCGGGAGAGGAAGTTTTACCCTGTATTCGATCTTGATATTCATTTCCCCCGTGATCGGTGATATATAAGACTGCCAGCAGTTTATTCCTGAGCTTCCTTCTTCTATCACACTTCTTGACAGCCTGTCCTCCCCGATATTTTTCACAATATCTGACTTAAGCTTTATACTGTTTAAGACAGGGACTATAGCAGTTTCTTCCGCTGCACTTTTTGCTGCGCTCTGCGCCGCATTGCGTATACTGATCCGGATGCTTTGTATTTCTATGAGGTAGATCAGGCAGAGGGCGGCAAAAAGAAACAGGGGAATGGCAAAGGATGCTTCTATTGTCACGCTGGCTCCTGCCTCCGGTGCAGATGCCCTTTCTTTATTTGGATTGGGTGTGTTTTTATCCGATTGTGTCATCGCAGTTTTTTCCTTTCTTAATATTTGAGGGGATTACACGAATAGTGTATTGAAGATGAAAGGGCATCTGCGCCGGAGGCAGGTCTTTCTCATTGTTGAGATCTTCTACTCATATCCGAAGCTGACAGGAAACTGGTATGTAAGATTTCCATATATCTGTACAGTATTTTGCAGCTCCAGCCTTGAGACACATTGGTCCGCCTTAAAAAAATCCATATTGTCCTGCCGGGAAATATTTTCCTCAACTCTGTCCAGGGTACGCATCGTAACATTATTTGTATTTTCAAGAAACAAGAGAATCCTCAGATAATCTTCATAGGATAATCCGTCCTGTGTTCCTCTGCCCTCCATATTGTCCTGTTCCGTTCCCAGATTAAACAGTCCCCAAATAGACAACTGCCAGTTCTCTGCATTTTTCATGAAAGCTGCCCTCTGCCCCGAAAGAAGCGTACGGATATCGAGTATGCTCTCTCCTGCCGCCCATACGACCAGGATGATCTGCTTTACCGCCTCAACCGCTTCCGGCATGAGAAGAAGGGCAGATATTGCCAGGGCAGCAGTTTGCGCCTCCCCCTGCTTCACAGTATCCTTCATAAGATATACATAGTTTAATGCCATCCTTATCAGAAATATCCTGAAAAGTACCGATTCCAGATTATCCTTGTCCGATGCTTTTCCTGCAAGAATATATTCCACTTCGTAATCCAGTGACCGTTCTTCCCCTGAGAGGATATCCTGCTCAGGATCTGTCTCTTTCATCGCTGCATTTCCAAATTCTTTCAGTATATATTCGCCAAACAGCAGCTTTTCCTCAATGCCGTTCATATTGCTTCTTGAAGGAAAGGATCCCCGCCCTGTCCTTAGATTCCTGTAGGAGACCTGGCTGTCTATATCCGTCTCTTTGCCTGACAGCGTCATTTCTTTTGGAAGCACAACAGACAGGATCCCTTCATTCTCTATTTTCTCCATGCATGTAAACGGGTTCCCTTCACTGACGGCAAGCTCTGTACTGCTCTGTCCTTCTGTATTTCCTCCATCCGTAATCTCCGGGATATCTCCCAGTGCTTCTATTTCCCGCATCACATACTCCTGTTTTTCCCCCATCTCTTCTCCCTGGATCTGCTGTTCCTCCCATTGGGCAGTCATTCCCGACAGTTCACGGATCAGTTCTATTCCGTACCTCTGTTCCATATATTCCAGAACCTGCTCCCTGAATGTCTGTCCGTTATTGTCCGTCAGATACTGAATCCCCGTAATCTCATGCTGTATATTCTCATTACCATAGTAATGCATCCGTCTGATCAGAGAATCCTCTTCATAATCCCCTGTCCCATAACTGCCTTCAATGGCAAATATGTGGTATTGCTCTAATAACTGTTTCTGATATTCTCCGAAAATAGAATAGATCGCTCTGTCCGTATCAAGTCTGCTTAAATTCTTTGAAACCTGTATGGCAGACGCTTCAATGATTCCTGAAATGAAAGATAAAAGAAGTACGAAGACAAGACTTAGAAATGCTGTTATTTCGCCTTTTCTCATATCATATCCCGGAACTCTCCGATGTGATCTTATCAAAGATTGTATTGATCAGGCTGATAAGCTGGCTCTTAAAAATGAGGAGCAGCGCTATGATTATGACAAGAATCAGAACCATCTCGATCACTGTTACGCCGGAAACATACTTATGCTTTATAAGAAAGCTTTCAAATCTGTGTATACTGTCTACAATATTCTTTCTGAGCTTTTTCACTTTTATGATCATACCTGTATCCTCCTTTATATTTTATACTATTCTCTTCCCTTAATCCTGTTCCCGTTTTTCTATATCTGAATCGTGAAAAATGCGGGAACCGTCACTATGATAAATACAATTGCCAGCATCATAAACATGGGGATCATCATTTTCGTCCCTGCTTCCTCTCCGAGCTTCTTCGCAAGATTCTTTCTTTCTTCAAAGGCTTCCTCAGCTTCTCTTCTCAGAAGCTCTGTCAGTCCCCTGGAACCTTTTCTCAAGTTCTGGGAAAGCAATGTCCCGAATTTCTTATATGGTGAAAGCCGGCATCTTATTCCATATTCCTCATAACACTCCCCCTCTGCGCCTCCTCCCTGTATTTGATGAACCGTATACATCATTTCTTCATAGGCATATCTTTTTCCAGTTCTTTCCCTGTCTTTTTCATAATCCTGCGCAATACAGAACCATGCTTTTCTGATCGTCATCCCTGAACTGATATACATATTGAACTTGTTGATAATCTGAGGATAATCGATACTCATCTGCCTTTCTCTTTGTTTCTTTCGTTCCTTTCCTTCCCTTTTCCCGGAATATATCATCATAACCGAGGCTCCGATTCCAAGAAGAAGGATTCCAAATGCTCTTGTCCTGGGACCATATCTCCATTCGATTTCCCTTCCGTCAATCTCATCCGGCAGAATAAGATAATCTTCTGTCCTTGTCTCTTCATCATACTGTTCAATCTCAAGATTGAGATTTTTTAACAGCCTCTCCCTGCTGTCCATCTCCGGCGGATATATCTTTACATAAAATTCATATGCCGCTCTCTCTTCCTCGTATGACAGATTGGCTGTCAGCTTTAATTCTGTCCCTTCTTCTGTTACTTTTTCTTCTTTGATCTTGCCCTGTATATCCATGACATCATAATTGTCCAGCTCCCATGATACAGAAATGCCTTTCCCCGGTATCTCTGTGATCAGGTCAAGTTTATGTCTGACAGATTCCAGACTGTCATTCTCCCCCAGTATCAGCCTCTCAAGATCTTCAGCCGCGATTTGAAATACCTGGTCTATCTCTTCACCGGAGTATGTCTTTTCAGAAACCGTTATCTCAAAATTTTCTGTCCGGTCTCCAATTTTTGCTTCCAGCTCCTCTGTAGATTTCCCCTCCCCCTGCCTGTTTCTCTTAAGGATACTTCTGCCTTCTTCATCTTTCTCTACCTTTATACTGTTATCTGATATGAACACACAGATGAAGCATACGATGGTAAGAAGCAGCAGTATTCCCGCCTTTTTATATACACGTCGTTTCTTTATAATGTCTCTTAGCCTGTTCATATATATCGCCTTCATATCTCAATCTGTATCAGTTTTTTCCCCATTTTGTACGCCGTAATATACAGTATGAGGCAGACAGTCATTATCAGATTTCCCGCAGTATTTTCATATAGGACTTCCAGAAATTCTCCGAATGTCAGTTTCATATACAAAATAATTCCAAACGGTATCACACACATGATCTGAAACTCGAATTTTTTTGATGCCAAAATCGTCTGAATTTCTTTTTCCGTATCAATCTTTTCGCTTATGATTTTCACTGCGTTTCTTATGACCCCGATGCTGTCGCCGCCGCTTTTCTTTGCCGTTGAAAAAACATTTACAAAATCTCTTACATCTTCCTGCACCGCCCTCTGTGAAAAATCATCCAGAATCTGTGCGGTCGGAATGTTCACATGAAGCTGTCTGATCATAATATCCAGTTCCTTCATGATCCTGGTATCTTTCCCGTACATGGACTCCAGATCCTTCCTTGTCTCTCTTATGGAATTTTCTGCGGAATAACCGGCTTTTAGTGCGGCGGACATTGTCTGTATACAATCCCTGAACTGCAGCCTGAACTCCATCTCTTTTTTCCCTGCCATATCCTCTGCCCATTCCTTCATATACAGAATCCAGACGGGAAACAATATGGGAGCGGGAAAGAGCGACTCGTAAAAGAGATACAGAATAAGTCCGAAAAACGCTGTTCCCGCAGCAACCCCAAGTACAAGCTCACGCCTTCTGATATCCTGCAGCCACGAGCTTTTCTTTATTTGAGATATCATGAACCTTCATAAGATTCCCTTTAATTTTTTCATTTTTGATTCCCTCCTCCTGAAATTCATATAAGATCCTTGTCTGAATCATTTCATTTTCATATCCTGTTACCTCGGCGATCTGAAGAACCTTCCTGCTCTTATCTCTGAGTCTCCCGAGATGAATGATAATATCGAGTGCAGAGGCGATCTGCCTTTGGATCGCCTGCAGGGGAAGATCGATTCCCATTAACATCATCGTCTCCAGTCTGTGAAGCATATCTGTCGGATTATTGGCATGTCCTGTCGACATCGAACCGCTATGTCCGTTCAGCATCGCGGAAGATATCATATCCACTGTCTCATCCCCGCGTACCTCCCCCACAATGATCCTGTCAGGTCTCATTCTCAGGGCCGATTTGATCAGGTCACGTATGCTAACCTCCCCTTCTCCCTCCAGATTGACCCCTCTTGCCTCAAGCCTTACCAGATTTTGTATGCCCTGTATCTGCAGCTCCGCATTATCTTCTATCGTAATGATTCTTTCATCCTTCGGGATATAATCAGACATTGCGTTGAGAAATGTTGTCTTTCCTGCTCCTGTTCCCCCGCTGACAAAAATATTATATTTTGCACACACGAGTTTCTGGAGAAATTCTGCCGCTTCCTCTGTCAGGCTGCCTTTTCTTATGAGCTGCTCCATTGTAATTGCCCTTGAAGGAAATTTCCGTATCGTCATAATCGGTCCGTTCACAGCGACAGGTTTCAGGACGACATTAACCCTTGATCCGTCTTTCAGCCTTGCATCTACGATAGGCGACGCTTCATTTACATACCGGTTTGTCTCTCCTACGATCTGCTGTATAACATCCGACAGCCTTTCCTCGGAAAGAAACCGCCTGTCTGATCGGTACAGCCTTCCCTCTTTTTCATAGAAGATATTCTCTGTCCCGTTTACCATAATCTCCGTGACGGTGTCGTCCTCGATCAGTTCCTGCAGGACGTCCAGCTTGCGGAATGCATTGAACAGATCCCGGCTCATTCGTATCCTCTCACTTAAAGGGATATACTCTTCCCTCCCCGCTTCTTCCAGAACAATATGAATCAAATCCTGCAGTTCTTCGTCATCCGTCTCCTTTGTCATATCCATACGGAACATGATCTGCTCGTACAACTGTTCCGCTTTTGTCATTCCCTGCACCCTCTTCTCTCTGAAGACTGCCTGCCTCTTGTGACCCTTCTTTTGACCGTATGGTTCAGGACATCCGAATATCCTGCTTCCCTGAGATTCTCTTCATACTGCTCCAGCTTGGCCAGCGCTGCTTCTTCCTCTATATAAAGGGTATAGACTCTGTCGCACTTTCTGAGAATCTCATAGATTCCCTCTATCCCCTCTCCCAGGTCAAGGATCACGGCTTCATAGATGCATTTGTCCATAATCGTATCAAAAAGCTCCAGCCATTCCGTCCCTCTGACTGTCATAAGATCCCTCTCGTGCCGGATCGGCATCAGATAATCCACACCTTCATACTGCCCTGCCATAGTACTGATTCTGATACCCGGGTTGATCTTATCCTGCTTCATATAGCAGAGCAGGTCTTCTATACTCTGCCCTGTCCTGTCAGGAAAATAATAATCTCCGCCGGAATATCCTTCCAGATTCAGGTACAGTACCGGAATCTTCTCCGCGAGCTGTCGCCCAAGCCTCAGGGCAAACCTTGTCTTTCCGATCCTATGGACAGGGGAATAAATTCCGATCAGCCCTCTTGCCATCAAATCAGGAACCTTTCTCCTCTGTTCTCTGAAAGGCATCCCTGAAGTTTTAGGACTTCCCTTCCCTCTGCAGCCTGAAATATATTCGGCAATCCCATCGGCTGCCTGGTACCGAAAGAGCCCTTCCTCGTCTGAAGAACCAAAAGCATTTTTCCTCTCCGTCAGAATGATCTTTCTTTGAGCAGGGATATCATCCCTTTTTTCTCTCTCGTACCCTTCTGAAATCAGGAGAATGCCGATCTCATTCTTTTCCGAAAATGACTTCAGTTTTTCGATGTTATGGAACAAGTGTATCTGATAATCACCCGAAATTTTTTCCGGCAGGACCCTGATCAGATTTTCTGAATAATCTTTCTGATTATCGCAAACCACAAGGTTCCCGGAGATACTTCTACCCTCCTTCTTTTCACTTGACATGTCTGAAATAATGCCGCGACCCGCAGCACAGATAAAAACACGTGACGGCCGGATTACATCACCGGTACCAAGACGCATCAGTATTCCCTCGATTAACTGATGCTCCAGCAGGCGACCTCTGCTGTGTAAAATGGATTATAAAGATCTCGCTTTGGTTTGTAAAGATAAAAAAACAAGATTTTGGATTTTTGTAAAAATATCACAAAATATTGTAGTACATAATTCCATAAAGAAGGCAGACCCCAGGAATACCAAGGCTTCCGGATGTCAAAAAGGAAATGAGATTCATTCCCACATTAATAGAAGAATCATCAGGGAGCACATACTGATCTATAAAAAAGATCAACATCATGCCGACAGCTGCCCTTATAAAAAAATTGATGATCACAGACATCCATTTTTTCTCCATGAACTGTGCTCCCTTTTTTCAAGTTCTAATCCATTCTATTCTCAAAATCCATTTTTTATTCCAGAATCCCCATTCCATCTTTCTGCCGACATGACAGCCTGTATGGCTGAAAGGTTCCATGTCCTCAGATTCATATCCCTGTATCTGAATCTGATATTCTCAAAATATACTCTGACTTCTTCCTGGGCACCGGCTCTTCTGATCTCGTTCCTGTCAAGTCCGGCAAGGGCAGGAGCCGCATCATCACTTAAGCAATCCGTCACATACAGGATATCCTCATAATCCGGTGTTCCTGACTCCGCCAGATTATATTCTGCAATAATACGGTCTGTATGGCTGAATGAAAGAATAAGATACGCTGACGATAAAACAATCATGATATATCGGAAAAGCCTGAATGTTGATCTGAAAATACTGTAGATAACACCGAAGAAGATGATCATCAGCACACAGAGAAACCAGAGCACGAGGATTCTTAAAAAGGTGAGGTTGTATTCTTCTACATACAGAATCATGCGATATGCCGCAGAAAGTATCATAATGCATGTACAGCAGGATATCGCACAGAGAAGATAATTCAGCACTTTATTTTTTTTAAAAATAACAGAGCAAATATTCACTGTGGCAAAATTAATCATACTGACAAACAATAACTGCCAGAATCCTTCATGTGCATACTGTGAATAAGTCATATCATCCGGCAGAGAACCCATCCTGAGAAAAAGGCAGACAATCTGAACCAATGCATATATCACATAGATAACGGTCAGCATACAGGAAAATGTGATACCTGCCACCGGATTCGCCCTTTCCTTCTCTTCTTTTATATCATCCTCAGCATCCACACTGAAAACCGCTGCAAAAAAGGAATATATCCCGATCATTCCTATAAGAAATGTAATCAAAATCCCACATATATTCCATATATTCAGTTTATCCATCAGGTATCCGATATCAAAAAGACGGAAAAATCCACTGAATATTTCCGAAAAAATCCTGTCTGACATCATTAAAAGAGGCATTACAGCACTCAGAAAAATAATCGCCGCCACAATTCCTGCCAGAACAGCCTTTGTGGTTTTACTGATCTTCCTCTTTCCTTCCGTCTCCCCATTATTTTCTCTGAATTTCTGTCTGAACGGCTCTGCCGTTGATACGATCCATTTACCCGCAAGGAGAAAAAAGTTTTTCACATATTGTAGAAATACCCATTCTCCATCATCATAAAGCTGATGGAACATTACTGCCATAAAAAGAAGGATAATCCCCACATAGTTAAAAAAATGAAAGAAAGAATTTGTTGTCATACAGGTTGATAATCCCAATAATATGATACCGGCAAAATAAACGGCACAGTCTTTTTTGAGACTGACCCCCGCTTTTTTTACAAAAAGAACCGTAAAAAACACACTTCCCATTGTAAGAACCGGGATCATGATCCCGGAAAGGTTTTTATAAATACAAAAAGTAAAAAAAACTCCGAACAGAATACTCATTTTTAAAAACCATATATATTCTTCGGACATTCTCTCTTTATATGTCTCGCCCATTGTCTTCCTCCTCTACATATTCCAGAATATCACCGGGTTGGCAGTCTAATACCCTGCATATTGCATCCAGTGTCGTAAATCTTACCGCCTTAGCCTTATTATTCTTCAGAATTGACAGGTTTGCCATTGTTATATCTACTTTCCTGGCAAGCTCCGTCACGCTTATTTTCCTTTTTGCCATCATGACATCCAGATTCACTCTTATCGCCATCTTCCGCCTCCTATATCGTCAGATCATTTTCTTCCTTGAAGCGTACAGCTTCCATAAATACAAGACTTAGTACAAAACTGAATATCCCGGAAATGAAAAACGTAAGAATAATTACAAGAGTCGCCGGAGTAAGAAGAAAAAAGCATTTTACAACAAACAGAGCAGTTATAAGGAAGCTCACCTTCCCCATAATCTTAAGGCTTCTGATATTGTGTTCGACGAAACAGTTTTTTTCCAGCACTGTTTTTATCATTTTCCTGAGCTGAAATACAATAGTTAATCCGCATATTCCCGATATGCCGAGAATAACCAGCATAGGCAGGTAATAGACTGAATATTTTTCTGTGTAATACTTCAACGCCAGCCTCACAAGAAGCGGAAGTAACAGTACAACTACAATTCCTGAATAAAACATAAAGTTAAGAAAATATCTGGTAAATATGACAATTCTGTTTTCTTTCATATCATTTCTCCTTGAAACTGATTTTCTGATGCTTTCTGTATTATATGCATTATATGTTTTAATATATTATTTGTCAACATATTTTTATTGTTTTTCAATATATATTTATTCTTTTTCAATTATTTATAAGATCCAGACCTTTGCTTGGTGCAAACGAAACTGCAAAAAAAGAAGAGATCTCTGGAATATTGGTAAAAATATTCCAGGATCTCTTATCTTTTTCTTATTCTTCTGTTTCTTCTTTTATCTCTACTTTCTCTCCGTCGATCTCGGCAGAAGCCTTCCTGACTTTTGCTACACTTGCAACTTTTTCGTTTTCAGGAAGATTAATCAGTTTTACTCCTGAAGTTATTCTTCCATACAGGGAAATATCAGAACACTTCATTCGTATTACAATTCCTTCCGTATTGATGATCATGATCTCACTTTCTTCATCCACTGCTTTCATCCCCACGACGTTTCCGGTTTTTTCTGTTATCTTATAACATTTCACACCTTTTCCGCCGCGGTTCTGTCTTGTAAACTCATTCATGTCAGTACGTTTTCCCATACCTTTTTCAGATACGATGAGCATTTCACTTCCCTGGCTGCTCATCTGCATACCGATTACGACATCGTTATCCCCAAGATTCATTCCGCGTACTCCCATCGAGACTCTTCCTGTGGAGCGTACATCTCTCTCACTGAACCTGATACATTGGCCGTATTTTGTCACAAGTATGGCATCCTGCTCATTGTCTGTCACTTTGACTTCAATCAGAAGGTCGTCTTCTCTTAAGACGATAGCTGCAAGCCCTGTCTTTCTCACATTTGCATATTCCCGTATCGGCGTTTTCTTTACAAGCCCCTTCTGTGTGGCCATGAATAGATATTTTCCTTCTTCATATTCGTAGATCGGGATCGTGGCAGTTATCTTCTCATCCGGCATAAGCTGGAGGAGATTAATAATTGCAGTTCCCCTGGCAGTTCTTCCTGCTTCCGGTATCTCATAGGCTTTGAGCCTGTATACACGCCCCTTATTTGTAAAGAACATGATATAATGGTGGCTTGTCGTTATGAAGAGTTCCCTTATGAAGTCATCCTGAAGAGTCTGCATCCCTTTAATGCCCTTGCCTCCTCTGTTCTGGCTCTTAAAGGTATCCATGCTCATTCTCTTGATATATCCCATATTTGTGACCGTGATTGCCACATTCTCTCTTGGAATAAGATCTTCCATTGAGATATCAAACTCATCATATCCGATGCGTGTTCTTCTCTCATCCCCATACTTCTCTGAAATAACGAGGATTTCCTTTTTTATCACACCGAGCAGTACTTTTCTGTCTGCAAGGATCGCCTTTAATTCTTCGATCTTCTTCATCAGCTCGGCGTACTCGTTTTCGATCTTTTCCCTCTCCAGACCGGTAAGGGCACGCAGACGCATATCTACGATCGCCTGCGCCTGCACATCTGTCAGTCCAAATCTCTCCATTAATTCAGTCTTTGCGATCTGAACTGTTTTAGATCCTCTTATAATCTTGATGACTTCATCAATATTATCCAGCGCAATGAGCAGTCCCTGTAAAATATGAGCTCTCTCTTCCGCTTTGTTGAGATCATATTTTGTCCTCCTTGTCACAACCTCTTCCTGGTGTCTCAGATAATACTGAAGCATTTCAAGTATATTCATCACCTTCGGCTGGTTGTTGACGAGCGCAAGCATAATAACACCAAACGTATCCTGAAGCTGGGTATGCTTATATAATTGATTCAAAATAACATTCGGATTGACGTCCCTTCTCAGCTCTATGCAGATTCTCATCCCTTCCCTGCTGGACTGGTCGCTCAAATCTGTAATTCCGTCTATTTTTTTATCTCTTACAAGTTCTGCGATCTTTTCGATCAGCCTTGCCTTGTTGACCATGAATGGGAGTTCCGTCACAATAATTCTGTTCTTCCCATTCTGCATCGGCTCTATGTTTGTCACAGCGCGCACTCTTATTTTTCCGCGCCCTGTCCTGTAAGCTTCCTCAATCCCTCTTGTTCCGAGTATCTCTGCCCCTGTAGGAAAATCGGGTCCTTTGATGATCCTGAGAATCTCTTCAATTGTCGTCTCTTCCTTGTCCTCGATCTGATTATCTATAATCTTTACTACCGCGGAGATCACTTCGCGGAGATTATGAGGAGGTATATTGGTTGCCATACCGACCGCTATACCCGAAGTTCCATTTACAAGGAGGTTCGGAAATCTGGATGGGAGAACCGTCGGTTCTTTCTCTGTCTCATCAAAGTTCGGCGTGAAATCAACAGTATCCTTATTGATATCCGCAGTCATCTCCATTGAAATCTTGCTAAGACGGGCCTCTGTATAACGCATTGCGGCAGCTCCGTCCCCGTCCACAGAACCAAAATTTCCATGTCCGTCTACAAGCGGATACCTGGTGGACCAGTCCTGGGCAAGATTAACAAGCGCTCCATAAATCGAGCTGTCTCCGTGAGGGTGATATTTACCCATCGTATCACCGACAATACGCGCACATTTACGATGCGGTTTGTCAGGTCCATTGTTCAGCTCTATCATAGAATAAAGGATTCTTCTCTGCACGGGTTTTAGTCCGTCCCTTACATCAGGAAGCGCCCGCGAAGCGATAACACTCATCGCATAGTCTATATACGAAGTCTCCATCGTCTTTTTCAAATCGACTTCATGGACTTTATCAAAAATATTATCTTCCATTTCCAATCTCCTTTTTTCATTTTACCTGTCTCTTACAGAATAATAGCTTCAGGCTTCAGCTCGAAAATTTTCATTTTCTCGCTTTTTCGCCTGCTTCCGCTTCAGGCTTCAGCTCGAAAATTTTTCAATTTTCTCGCTGAGTTGGCATTTCCAATGCCAACTCTTCATGATCATTCAAACCAAAAATCCGAGTAAACTCGATTTTTGTTCTGCCTGATCATAAAGCCTGGCGCTGTTAAATGCTATATATCCAAATTTCTGACGTATTTGGCGTTTTCTTCGATAAATTCTCTTCTTGGTTCTACTTTATCTCCCATAAGGGTGGTAAAAGTAAGATCAAGTTCGGAAGATGTTTCTTCGTCCATTGTTACTTTCAGCAGAATCCTGTGTTCAGGGTCCATTGTCGTCTCCCAGAGCTGCTCTGCATCCATCTCTCCCAGACCTTTATATCTTTGAATTTTGTTATTGCTGTCCCTGCCTACTTCCGAAAGAATCTGGTTGAGTTCTTCGTCGCTGTATGCGTACCACACCTTTTTGTTCTTTTCCAGTTTGTACAGAGGCGGCTGTGCAAGATATACATATCCTTCCTTGATAAGGTCAGGCATAAAACGATACATAAAAGTTAATAATAAGGTACTGATATGGGCACCGTCAACATCAGCATCTGTCATGATAATAATTTTATGATATCTCAGCTTTGTAATATCAAAATCATCATGAATCCCTGTGCCAAATGCAGTAATCATTGCCTTTATCTCAGCATTGCCATATATTCTGTCAAGACGTGCCTTCTCTACATTAAGTATTTTGCCCCTGAGGGGAAGGATCGCCTGCGTCGCCCTGTCTCTTGCCGTCTTTGCAGAGCCGCCGGCTGAATCTCCCTCTACAATGTATATTTCACAGTTTGCGGGATCTTTATCAGAACAATCCGCAAGCTTTCCCGGGAGGGATGTTCCTTCAAGAGCCGATTTTCTTCTTGTTAAGTCTCTTGCCTTTCTTGCTGCTTCTCTTGCGCGCTGAGCCATCACAGACTTTTCTATCGTAAGCTTTGCCACATTTGGATTCTGCTCAAGGAAAATCTCAAGCTGTGTACTTAAGACACTGTTTACCGCTCCTCTCGCTTCACTGTTTCCAAGTTTCTGTTTTGTCTGCCCTTCAAACTGCGGATTCTCAATCTTAACACTTATAATTGCCGTAAGACCTTCCCTGATATCTTCTCCTGAAAGATTTGATTCACTTTCTTTGATAAGTTTATTCTTTCTTGCATAATCATTAAATGTCTTTGTTAGCGCAGCTCTAAATCCTTCGATATGTGTTCCACCTTCAGGAGTTGTAATATTATTTACAAATCCATACGTATTATCACTGTAAGAATCATTGTGCTGCATTGCAATCTCTACAGATACTCCGTCTTTTGTTCCCTCGCAGTAGATAATCTGGTCATAAAGAGGCGTCTTGCTTTTATTCAGATAGGCGACAAACTCTTTTATTCCGCCTTCATAGTGGAAGACATGCTCTCTCAGCTCTTCCTCTCTCCAGTCTCTCAATACAATCTTAAGCCCTTTTGTCAGAAATGCCATTTCGCGGAATCTTTGTTTTAACGTATCATAATCAAATACAGTATCTTCAAATATCTCCGCATCCGGGAAAAACGTAACCTTTGTCCCTGTTCTGTCAGGCTCACATTTTCCTATGACTTTCAGCTTGTAGATAACCTTCCCTTTCTCGTAGCGCTGCTTGTAGATCTCCCCCTCATGGTAGATCTCTACCTCCAGCCATTCGGAGAGGGCATTGACAACTGAAGCACCGACACCATGAAGGCCTCCTGATACCTTATAACCCCCTCCGCCGAATTTTCCCCCGGCGTGAAGAACGGTAAACACGACCTCCACACCTGGAAGTCCTGCCTTATGATTGATTCCTACAGGGATTCCTCTTCCATTGTCGCTGACAGTGACAGAATTATCTTTATTAATGTCAACCTGAATCTCATCACAGTATCCCGCAAGAGCCTCGTCCACTGAATTATCCACAATTTCATATACCAGATGATGAAGTCCTCTTGTAGATGTACTTCCTATATACATTCCCGGTCTTTTTCTTACCGCCTCGAGTCCCTCCAAAATCTGTATCTGGTCCGCTCCATATTCAGAATCAAATTCTGTACCTGATGCCCCCATATTTTTACCTCCTAATTTGCTTTTACTGCCTGTCCGTTTTTGATATGGAATATCTTATTGATAGAAAATCTATGATTTACAAATTCATCCAGCCCGGTGCATGTAATGACCGTCTGTATATCATGAATACTATCCATTAAATAGTTTTGCCTGTGTTTGTCCAGTTCAGACAATACATCGTCAAGCAATAAGATCGGAGTATCTTTGATAATTTTTTTTACAAGTTCTATCTCCGACAGTTTCAATGAAAGAGCAGCTGTCCTTTGCTGTCCCTGCGATCCGAACTTCCTGATATCCAGGTGTCCGTCATTTAAAAAGCACAGGTCGTCCCTATGGGGTCCTACAGATGTACTTTTCATTCGTATATCTCTTTCTCTGTTCTTCTTAAGCGCCTCTTCAAGAGACATGTTTCCAATACTCTGTTCATATGTGAGAGTAATATTTTCCTTACCTCCGGTTAATTTATAGTGTATGTTGGAAATTATTTTATTTACCTGTTCTATAAATTCTCTTCTTCTTTCTAATATTCTGGTCCCATATGCAGCCAGCTGCATATCCCATATGTCAAGAGTTTCGATAAGATTTTCCTGTCCATATATATCTTTTAGCAGGGAATTTCTCTGATTGATGATACGATTATAATTTGAAAGGTTGCTGAGATAAATCTTATCAAGCTGTGACAGCTCCAGATCTATAAATCTTCTTCTTCCAGACGGTCCCTCTTTGATGATATTAAGATCTTCAGGAGAAAAAAATACAAAATGGATAATGCCAAACAGTTCACTTGCTCTTCTGATCGGAATCTTATCTATTGCAATTCCTTTTGGACTGTTTTTTTTGAGGTGCATATCGATCTGAAAAACTGTACCCTTTTTCTCCACGACAGTCTCAAGATGAGATTCATCATAGCCAAACTGTATCATATCCCTGTCTTTCGTTCCTCTGTGAGATTTTGTAGTACCAGATAAATATAACGCCTCAAGTATGTTTGTCTTGCCCTGGGCATTATCCCCATACAGAATATTTGTTTTCGGATCAAAGGTTAAATCTAATAAATCGTAATTTCTGTAGTTTTTAAGTTTTAAAGATTTAATTACCATAATTTTCCCATCATTACGTAATTATTCTACACTTTTTTATATTATTTTTCAATTTTTATTTCCCTGCCCTCACAGGAAACCACATCCTGATCATAAAGCTTTCGGCCTCTCCGAGTCTCTGTTTTCTGATTCACAGAGACTCTCCCATCCAGTATCATTTCCTTTGCCTCGACACCTGATTCTGCCATTCCTGCCGCTTTCAATAACTGTCCGAGCCTGATAAAATCATCATCGGGACGAAGTTTAAATACTTCCATCTTTTCAATTCCTCTCAAAATATCCTATTCTCATCTAAACCGCAGCATTAAAGTTTACCGGAAGGATCAGATAAATATAGCTCTGTTCCTCATCCTTGATAAAGCAGGGGGCTTTCGGATTCATGAAATAGAGATCTACTTCATCATCGTCGATAACCCTGAGCGCATCAATCAGAAATTTCGGATTAAATCCGATCAGAAGATCTTTCCCTTCCTTTGCGCACATAATCACCTCATCCATAGATCCGATCTGCGATTTGATCTTCAGCTCCATAGAATCATCTCTGATATCTATAATGATTGGCTTTTTATCCCCTTCCTTGATCAAAAGAGTAGCACGGTCAATACAGTCAAGAAGCTCCCTTTTATTGATTTTTACCTTTGTCTCGTAATCACTTGACAGCATCTGGTCAATCTTAAAATATTCTCCTTCTATCAGACGTGATACTACCACGGTCCTGTCAAATTCAAAAACAATATGGTTTCTCGTAAAAGAAATGTCTACATCAGCTTCAGCCTCCCCTCCGATGATCTTGCTGATCTCAAGAAGGGTTTTTCCAGGCACAATCACTTTTTTAGGCTGATAGGAATCCTTTAATTCAATCTTTCTGATGGAAATCCTGTGCCCGTCGAGAGATACGACCTTAAGTATATTATCTTCGATTTCAAATAGTTCCCCTGTCATCATCTTATTCGTATCATTATCGGCAATAGAAAAGATCGTCTGCCTGATTACTTCCTTGAGAGTGAACTCAGATACTGTAATAAAGTCATCTTTTTCGACGGCTGGAAGATATGAGAAATCTTCTCCAGACTGAGCTGCAATATTAAACTTTGCCTTTTCACAGGTGATAAAAGCCTGGCTGTCAGATTCCGTTTCTATCACAACATCACTGTCAGGAAGCTTTCTGACGATTTCAGAGAAAATTCTCGCATTGATGGCTATAATGCCTCTGTCTATAATTTCTCCGTCTATAGATGTCTCAATTCCAAGCTCCATATCATTTGCAGTAAGTTTTATAACGTCTGTTGTTGCATCAATCAAAATACATTCAAGGATCGGCATTGTGGTTTTTGATGGAACTGCCTTAGATACAATGCTGACACCTTTTGCAAGATTAGATTTCGTACAAACAATTTTCATTTGAAGATAACTCCTTTCGCTGTGTGTGAAAAAAATTTTGTGGAGTGCAATTTATAAATTAATATAAAAAACATTTCCGTAGCCGTCTTAATAGGGGCTGTGAATATGTTAAAAACTGCCTGGAAGCCTTAAAGTATAAAGGTTTATCCGTTTGGATAAGTATGTAAGTGATCTGTTGGAACGAAGAGGACTGTGTGAGGATAACAGAAGATGTATTGATCTTCATAATCTTTTATCTAATCCTTCTTTTTATAGAATCAACAGGTTGTCTACATAGTTATCAACATCAGGATATTAAACGGGATTTATTTTCTTCTTAATAATGTTTACCGTATTATTAAGCGCTTCATCCTTTTTAATATCATTTTCTATCTTTTTAACTCCATGACTGATTGAAGCATGGTCTTTTCCTCCAAGGAGAAGACCGATTGATTTCAAAGGCGTGTCAGTCATGGTACGGCAGAGATACATCACGATCTGTCTTGGAAGCACAATCTCCGCATTACGTTTCTTTCCTTTTAATTCTGATACAGGAACATTAAAGTGTTCTGATACAACATCTATGATCAGTTCGGGTGTTATTGCCCGGTTATTGTCAGGAGATATCATGTCTTTTAGCGCCTCAGCTGCCAGAGGGATATCAATCGGCTTATTCTCCAGATTGGAAAGTGCGATCAGTTTGTTAAGTGAACCTTCCAGCTCACGTATATTAGATTTGATATTATTGGCAATATACTCCATGACATCATCGGGTATATGATATTTTTCAAGTCCGTCAAGTTCTTCCTTTTTCCGAAGAATCGCCATTCTCGTCTCATAATCGGGAGAAGAAATATCGGCGATCAATCCCCACTCAAAGCGCGTCCTGAGCCTTGCCTCAAGAGTTTCAATATCTTTCGGGGGCTTATCACTTGATATGATGATCTGTTTTCCTGACACATGCAGGTGATTAAAGGTATGGAAAAATTCTTCCTGTGTACTTTCCTTACCTATAATGAATTGGATATCATCAATAAGAAGGACATCGTTATTTCTGTATTTTTCCCGGAAGGTTGTCATTGCAAGTTCATTTCCGTTTTTACCTACCTTAAGGGCGTCGATCAGCTCATTGGTAAAGGTCTCACTCGTGACGTAGAGTACTTTTTTTGAAGAGTCATTTTCCAGTATAAAATGTGCAATGGAATGCATCAGATGGGTCTTGCCCAGACCGACTCCTCCATATATAAAAAGAGGATTGTATATTTCGCCAGGAGATTCTGCAACTGCAAGCGATGCGGCATGGGCAAAATTATTATTGCTTCCAACTACAAAAGTATCGAAAGTATATTTCGGGTTAAGATTTGCTTTCTCATAGATTGCATTTACCCGGTTTCTTTTTACTGTCTTCTCTTTTTTTTCCTGAATAACTGTCTGGTTATCTGTAACAAATTCTACCTCATATTCAATTCCGGTCACCTCTGCAATGCAGACTTTAAAAGGAAGCAGATATTTTTCTTCAATATGATCAAGGCTGGCTCTTAATTTTACCAGTATGTAGACAGTATTATCTTTTATTTCATAGACTGTCAGTGGGGCAATCCAAGTATTATAGGAAATATTAGACGAGCAGTATTCAAGCTTCATCTTATTTAATATCTGTTCCCAGTTTTGTTCCACAATGTTCATCGAAAGTAACTCCTAATCAATAGAATAGAGAGATATTAAGGCAAAATCTCTCTACTACATTTTACATCAAAAAGGGGTTATAAGCAATGAAAAATCAGTGTGCATAACTTTATGAACAGATAAAAAGCCAAAAAGCATAATAGATAGTAAAAATAAAAAAATTTTATTAACATATAATTTTCAGGTTATACAGCAGTTATCCACAAGTTATCCACATTTGGTTGATAACTCAAAAAAACCCTTATTTTGCTTGACTTATCGCGGTTTTTTCACTATAATAAAGTGCAGTGTTCTTTCATGGAAAAGGACGTAAAAAATTTGCTGATTATTGTGAATACTTTTATTTATAAAGTATATCAGTTAAAGGGAGGTGTATGGATAATGAAAATGACATTTCAGCCGAAGAAAAGATCAAGATCTAAGGTTCACGGATTCAGAGCAAGAATGAGAACAGCAGGCGGAAGAAAAGTATTAGCTGCCAGAAGAGCAAAAGGAAGAAAACAGTTATCAGCTTAGGCCGCATAATATGTGGCCTTTTCTTCTATCTGGACGAAAAATAAATCGAGGGTATTGATGAAATTTTCAGAATCTTTAAAAAAAAATAAAGATTTCAAAAATGTCTACAACAAAGGCAAATCTTATGCAAACAGCCTTTTTGTCATGTATATCTTTCCAAATGGAACAGAACAGAACAGGATTGGAGTTTCGATAAGCAAAAAGGTAGGAAACAGTGTTGTGAGGCATCGTCTTAAGAGACAGATCATCGAGTGTTACAGAATGTCCGAAGAGAGTTTCCAATGTGGATATGATATAGTAGTTATTGTGAGAAAAGGTGCGCAGGGCAGTAGTTACAGCAGAATTGAAAGCGCATTGTTCCACCTTGGAAAGCTTCATAAAATTGTATCTGCAAGACAGGCACAGGCAGATACAGATATAGATATTATTTAAAAGGAAGTGGTGCAGATGAAACGGATATTAATAGGCATGATCCGTTTTTACAGAAAATATCTATCAGGCCTGAAAGGCTACAGCTCCTGCAAATATTTTCCAACATGCTCACAGTATGGACTTGAAGCAATTGAAAAATATGGTGCACTTAAAGGCGGCGCCCTGGCTGTATGGAGAATTCTGCGCTGTAATCCATTTTCAAAAGGAGGATATGATCCGGTACCTTAAGGAGGATGAAGAATGGAAGTGTACGGACTTTTAGCTGCAGGATATGGTAACTGGCCGGTTATCAAGCAGATTGCATGGCTTTTGGGCCAGATAATGAATGGAATCTATAATGTAATGAGCGGATTATTCGGTATTGAGAATATTGGGATCTGCATTATAATCTTTACGATTATTGTTTATACATTTATGATTCCCCTGACGATCAAACAGCAGAAATTTTCCAAAATGCAGGCAGTGATGACGCCGGAGATTCAGAAAATACAGAAAAAATATGAAGGAAAAAAAGATCAGGCGTCCATGCTAAAGCAACAGGAAGAAATCCAGGTTGTCTATGACAAATATGGAACGACAATGTCGAGCGGATGTCTTCCGCTGCTGATTCAGATGCCTGTTCTTTTTGCACTTTACCCGGTAATTCAGAATATTCCGAATTATGTAAACGGCGTAAAAGAAGTATATATGCCTGTTGTAGAAAAAATCATGGCAACGAATGGATTCCAGTCTATTATGGAAACTATAGGATCAGAGAGTCCAGTCCTTATGAATCCTTCGTCTTATGATTATTCACAGGCAGATACTCTTGTAAATGTGCTCTATAAGTTCCAGGATGCAACATGGGGAAAACTTCTCGACCAGATGCCTGGAATTACAGATATTGCACAGAGCACAATGGAAAGCGTAACTCATCTGAACAGTTTCCTTGGAATCAATATCGGTGAACAGCCTCTCACAATGCTGACTTCAGCATTCCGTGATTTTTCTGTTCCGGGAATCATACTTGCGATTATTATTCCGGTCATGGCGGGACTTACGCAGTTTATCAGTGTCAAGCTTCAGCCGCAGGCAGCTTCAACGGCAAATGACAAAGATAATCCGATGGCAAGTTCTATGAAGACAATGACCTACACAATGCCTCTGATCTCAGTTGTATTTGGTTTTACTCTTCCGGCAGGTCTTGGACTTTACTGGGCAGTCAGTGCTCTTGTAAGATGTGTACAGCAGCTTGCGATCAATAAGTACCTGAGTAAGAAGTCAGTGGAGGATATTATTGAGGAAAATCAGAAAAAAGCTGCTAAAAAACGTGAGAAAAAAGGAGCATCAGCAAAAGAGATTAACAGGATGGCGACAATAAGCGCAAGAAATGTTGAAGCCAAAAAATCAAAGATGAGTGATTCTGAGAGGGATGAAAAAATTAAGAAGGCCCGGCAGCTTGCCGATAATGCGAAACCGGGAAGCCTTACAGCGAAGGCAAATCTTGTCAGCAGATATAACAGCGGCAGGAAGACACAGGAGCAGGATGTTCATCAGGAGAACTCAGAAGAAAGTAAGACAGAAGATAAGAACAATAAAACAAGCAGGAAGAAGAAAAAATAGTTGTCTGTCCGGCGGGACAGTATCAGCCTGTTAGAAAGGAAGGAATCGGGATGAATGGCAGTATCAGAGTATCAGCAAAAACAGTAGATGATGCGATTACAGAAGCATTGATACAGTTGGGTGTTACCAGTGACAGACTGGAATATGAAGTAATTGAAAAAGGAAGTCCTGGATTTTTAGGAATCGGGATGAAACAGGCTGTAATAGAAGCAAGAAAAAAACCGGATCCCAAGCCAGTACCGGAAGAAGTTGAGTCAGCAGAAGATAAGCCTGAGAAAAAGGAAGAAAAGAGAGAAAAAGCTGCCCGTATCAGGAAGGACCGTCCGGAAAAGAAGGTAAAGAAAGAATCGAAAGAAAAAGAAGAAAGCAGGATTGAAGAATCCGGGAAAAAAGAAGAAGCTGTGCTTGCAGAAGTTGAGGATGCTACGATAACGGCGGTTGAAGAATTTCTGAAGAATACTCTGTCTGCTATGAACATGGAGGTTGAGATCAAGTCTGAGATCGACAAAGACGGTGCTTTGAGTATTTATATGAGCGGTGAGCATATGGGAATCCTTATCGGGAAAAGAGGGCAGACTCTCGACGCCCTCCAGTATCTTGCAAATCGTGTAGCGAACAAGCATCAGGACGGCTATGTAAGAGTAAAGCTTGATACAGAGAACTACCGTGCAAGGCGTGAAGAGACGTTAAGGCATCTTGCAAGGAATATTGCCCACAAGGTAAAAAGAACGAGAAGACCCGTTGCTCTCGAGCCTATGAATCCCTATGAAAGAAGGATTATCCATTCTTCTCTCCAGTCTGATCCTTATGTGACAACGCACAGCGAGGGAGAAGAACCCTACAGAAAAGTTGTTGTGACACTGAAGAGATAAAATACAGAATGACTGGCCTATGAAGCGAAAGGACGTTTACGCTTCACGATACTTTCGTGAAACGGTGAAACGTCCTTTTAAAATTGAAGACAGGAAAGGTTGAAGAAATGAAAACTGATACGATAGCCGCAATTGCTACAGGGATGACAAATTCGGGGATCGGAATCGTAAGGATAACCGGGAAAAACGCATTTGAGACAATTGACAGAATATACAGGGGAAAGTCTGCGATAGCAGAAGCTGACAGCCATACCATTCATTATGGGCATATTTGGGATCAGGATGAATTAATCGATGAAGTTCTTGTTATGGTTATGCGTTCCCCCCGAACATATACAGGGGAAGATACAGTTGAAATCAATTGTCATGGCGGAACCTTTGTTGTGAGAAGAGTTCTGGACACTGTTTTAAAAAATGGGGCAAGACCGGCGGAACCCGGTGAATTTACGAAAAGGGCATTTCTGAATGGAAAGATGGATCTCTCCCAGTCAGAGGCGGTTATGGATCTTATATCCTCTCAGAACGAATATGCGCTGCAAAGTTCAATCAGTCAAATAAAAGGAAGTTTGAAAAATAAAATCAAAGATATTAGAAATAAAATAATTTACCATACTGCTTTTTTAGAATCTGCTTTGGATGATCCGGAGCATATCAGTTTGGATGGTTATAGTTTTACATTGAAAAAAGATTCAGAAGAAATTATAAGGGATCTGGACGAGCTTATTGATTCGGCTGATGATGGAAGAATAGTAAAAGAGGGAATCCAGACAGTAATTGTGGGTAAGCCAAATGCAGGAAAGTCGTCACTGCTCAATGTTCTTGCAGGCCATGAGCGTGCCATTGTGACAGATATAGAGGGAACTACAAGAGATGTTCTGGAAGAACAGATCAGTCTTCAGGGTATTAATCTTAACATAATCGACACAGCGGGAATCCGTACTACGGATGACAGGATAGAAAAGATAGGCGTGGAAAGGGCGAAAGATTATGCAAGGAATGCCGATCTTGTTATCTATGTAGTGGATTCCTCAAGAAATCTGGATGAAAATGATGAAAAAATTATGGAGTTGATATATGATAAAAAAACAGTTATACTTCTGAACAAGTCGGATCTTGATATTATGATAACAAAGGATATCATGAGAAAAAGGCTTCAGGATATTTCAAAAGGAAATATCCTTCAGGATATTCCGATGATAGAAATATCTGCAAAGGAGGAGGCAGGGATTAAAGAACTGGAGAATACGATCAGGTCTATGTTTATAAAGGGCAGGTTATCCTTTAACGATGAAATCTATATCACCAATGCAAGGCAGAAGATATCGCTTACAGAAGCTTCAGAGGGTATGAAAAGGGTGGTTGAAAGCATTGATTCAGGGATGCCGGAGGATTTTTATTCCATAGATCTGATGGATGCATATGAGGCACTCGGGAAAATTACGGGAGAATCGATGGGAGAAGATTTGATAAATGAAATATTCAGCAAATTCTGTATGGGAAAATAAGGATGGGTATGATATCGTCGTCGTAGGCGCAGGACATGCAGGATGTGAGGCAGCCCTTGCAGCGGCGAGACTTGGATTTCAGACAGTTATCTTTACGGTAAGTGTTGACAGCATTGCGCTAATGCCATGTAATCCGAATATCGGAGGAAGTTCAAAAGGCCATCTTGTAAGAGAGGTTGACGCTCTGGGCGGAGAAATGGGGAAAGTCATTGACAGGACATTTATTCAGTCAAAGATGCTTAACAGCTCTAAGGGACCTGCCGTACATTCTCTCAGGGCACAGGCGGATAAAGCTGATTACAGCAGGACGATGAGACAGGTTCTGGAAGGGCAGGATAATCTGGATATCCGACAGATGGAGGTAACAGATATTTTGACGGAGGATGGAAGAATAAAGGGAGTTCAGACCTACTCGGGAGCTGTCTACTACTGCAGGGCAGTCATTCTCTGTACGGGCACTTATCTGAAAGCGAGATGTATTTATGGGGATGTCAGCACATATACGGGCCCCAATGGTTTGCAGAGTGCGAATTATCTCACGGAAAGCCTGAAATCTCTCGGTATCAGAATGTACCGTTTTAAGACAGGTACTCCTGCCAGAATTGACCGCAATTCAATAGATTTTAGTAAAATGGAGGAGCAGAAAGGGGATGAGAGGGTAGTACCCTTTTCTTTTACGACTGACCCTGAAGATGTTCAGATTGAACAGGTATCATGCTGGCTTACTTATACAAATGAAACTACACATGAAATTATCCGCAGGAATCTTGACCGGTCCCCTCTTTTTTCCGGCGCCATTGAGGGAACCGGACCGAGATACTGCCCCTCTATTGAGGATAAGGTGGTAAAGTTTCCGGATAAGAACAGACATCAGGTTTTCATAGAGCCGGAAGGTCTTCATACGACGGAGATGTATGTGGGGGGGATGTCTAGTTCTCTTCCTGAGGATGTACAGTATACAATGTACAGAAGTGTTCCAGGACTTGAGCATGCCAGAATTGTAAGAAACGCTTATGCGATTGAATATGATTGTATAGATGCACGTCAGCTTAAAAGCACTCTGGAATTTAAAAATATAGAAGGTCTATTTAGTGCGGGACAGTTTAATGGAAGTTCAGGTTACGAGGAGGCGGCTGCACAGGGGCTGATTGCCGGTATTAATGCGGCAAGAAAGCTTCAGGGGAAAGAGGGAATTGTTTTAGACAGATCACAGGGATATATTGGTGTTCTCATTGATGACCTTGTGACAAAGGAGAGCCATGAACCTTATCGTATGATGACTTCACGTGCAGAATATCGCCTTCTTTTAAGGCAAGACAATGCGGATTTAAGATTGACAGAAATCGGATATGAGGCAGGTCTGATTGGTGAAGAAAGATATGAAAGGCTTTTGGAAAAGAGAAAAATGATTGATCTTGAGATTGAGAGAGTACAGCATACGAATATCGGTCCTTCACAGGAAATACAGGATCTTTTATATTCCCTTGGGAGTGCCGTTCTTAGTTCGGGATGTACCCTTGCTGAACTGATAAAGAGACCGGAGTTGTCTTATGATACTCTTGCTTCAATTGATCCTTCCAGACCTTCACTCCCACAAGATGTGAAAGATCAGGTTAATATTAATATTAAATATGATGGATATATTAAACGGCAGATGCGTCAGGTCGAGCAGTTTAAAAAGATGGAAAAGAAAAAGATTCCTCAAGACATAAATTACGATGAAATAAAAAGTTTGCGGATAGAAGCAAAGCAAAAGCTCAATGAGATCCACCCTGTTTCAATTGGGCAGGCATCAAGAATTTCAGGTGTTTCTCCAGCAGATATATCAGTCCTTCTTGTATATCTTGGTGGGAAGTAAAAAGAAGGATGAGGTTTTAATATGACAGATAAATTTGATATGGAATTAAAGGAATTTGGGATTGTCTTATCTGATATACAGAAAAAGCAATTTGACCGGTATTACGAATTATTGACTGAGTGGAATACATTTATGAATTTGACCGCTATTACTGATTATGATGAGGTGAATTTAAAACATTTTACCGACAGTCTTTCGATTGCGAAAATTGTTGATATGAATAAGGTGAACAGTGTGATAGATGTAGGGACTGGTGCAGGTCTTCCCGGTATTCCGCTGAAGATCGTGTTTCCCCATTTAAGGGTTGTTCTTCTTGATTCTTTGAATAAAAGAATTAAATTTTTAAATAAAGTGATAGAAGAACTCAGGCTTGGGGATATTATCGCATACCACGGCAGAGCGGAAGAGTATGCCAGAAAAAATGAGTTCAGGGAGCAGTTTGATCTCTGTGTATCACGTGCCGTGGCAAACTTATCCACATTAAGTGAATATTGTTTGCCTTTTGTGTTGATAACTGGCAGTTTTGTGTCATATAAGAGCGGTGAGTCTGACATAGAAATAAAGGATGCGGAAAATGCAATCAAATTATTGGGAGGAGAGATATCACTTATTGATAAATTTTCTCTTCCATATTCTAACCTGGGTCGCTCTTTGGTGAATATTAGGAAAATAAAGCATACTCCATCAAAATTTCCAAGAAAAGCCGGATTGCCTTCAAAAGACCCTTTATGATGAATCAGTTGTATTTATTGTTTTTGAAAATAAGAGGCGTGGAAGATATAAATCCACACCTCTTATTTTTATTCATCTGAAGAAAGAAGTACATTCACTTGTTCAATAAACTCTTCAGGCTTTTCCATATGGGGAACCTGTTTTGCCATATCAATTCCAAGTATTTCAATTGACGGCAGATGGTTTTGATATTGATTGGCAATTAATAAATTTTCTGGATTATTATTTCCAATAATGATAAAAATACTGTTTGTTAATTTATTCAGACAGCATGTGACATTTGCGTTAGTAAATCTTGATTTCTGACATGCATAGAGGTATTTAGAATGTATTTTATCTCTGTGTGAGGATTCAAAATATGTCAGAATATCTTCTTCCCTTATTTTATTGTGATCATAATAGTATTTTTCTTTTAGTTGTTCTCGAATTGTTCTTTTATTGACTTTCATATTATAGATGAAGGTACCGATTACAGGGCTTAGAAGCAAATATTTTATCATATTTGAATGCTTTCCAGGGTTTTTAGAAAGAGTAACAAGATTCTCGGGATTTATCATAATTACTCTTTTAATTACAGAATCATCGTTTGCACATGCCATTAATGCAAAAGCATTCGACTCACCAGAAGCAATTATGTCTGTTTTTTCTTTTATAATATTTTTTATAAAATCTGTTATAAGTTGTACATATAAAAAGTTTGTATATGTAAGCATAGGCTTTTCAGAACAACCACATCCAAGTAGATCTATTGCGTATACAGTATTTGTTTCGGATAATTTATTGATGATATTATTCCATTCGTAAGAGGAAGAACAGACATCTAGGTTATGAATCAGTAATATAGGAGAACCTTTTCCTTTCTTTATATATGCTATTTTTCCAAATCTCCAGTTATAATATTCATAATTATTTTGATCTAATAAGTTATCTGCTGTAGATAGGTAATAGAATAGTCTGTTGATAATGTGCATTGTTCCGAGTGCAGCTCCTGTAAAAACACCAAGAAAAGTAAGTTTTTTTCTTAAATTCAATCTGACCACCTGCCTTTTATTTTGGTATTATTATACTACATCGTGAAAATCAAATAAACCCTTATTTCAAAAATGTTTCACGTGAAACATTTTTCTTGATTTTATTTCTTAGTGTTTTTGAGTTTTATGTTAGATATATTAAATAAGCCTCTGATTTAAAAAATAAAATATAGATGTTTCACGTGAAACATCTATAGATAAATATATGAAAAGATGCTATAATAATAAAGTGTCCAGAAGAAAGGAGTACAGAAATGGGTAGAATTATAGCAATAGCCAATCAAAAGGGAGGCGTAGGAAAGACAACAACAGCAATTAATTTGTCAGCATCTCTTGCGAGTCTGGGAAAGAAAGTGCTGGCGCTTGATATGGATCCACAGGGAAATATGACAAGTGGTTTAGGCGTAGATAAAAGTGAAATCGATAAAACAATATATGATTTAATTATTGGTGATGTCAATATTGAAGAATGTATATGTAAAAACATATTTGAAAACCTGGATGTACTTCCTTCAAATATCGATCTTTCAGCTGCCGAAATTGAATTAATAGGAGTGGATAATAAAGAATATCTTCTAAAAGAAGAAGTGGAAAAGATAAAAGATCAATATGATTTTATTATAATCGATTGTCCTCCTGCACTGAGTATGTTGACAATAAATGCGATGACGACATCAGATTCAGTTTTAGTACCGATACAGTGCGAGTATTATGCGCTGGAAGGGTTAAGTCAGTTGATACATACAATAGAACTTGTCCGAGAAAGATTAAACTCAAAATTGGAGATAGAAGGAGTTGTATTTACAATGTATGATGCAAGAACAAATCTATCTCTTCAAGTAGTGGAAAACGTAAAAGATAATCTGGATCAGACAATATATAAAACAATTATACCAAGAAATATAAGACTTGCCGAAGCTCCAAGTTATGGTATGCCAATAACAATGTATGATCCTAAATCGACAGGAGCTGAAAGTTATTTGATGCTTGCTGATGAAGTTATTCATAAAGGAGAAGAATAAAATATGGCAGCGAAGAGAAACGGACTTGGAAAAGGATTGGACAGCTTGATCCCAAATAAAAATGAAAAGACATCAAAGAATCCTGTAAAAGAAAATGAGCAGAAAATTAAATCGGAAGATACCGCACCACAAACAGGAGAAAGAATGGTTAAAATCAATCAGGTAGAACCGAACAGAAGTCAACCCAGAAAAGATTTCGATGAAGATGCTCTTATGGAACTTGCTGATTCAATAAAACAATTTGGCATATTACAGCCTCTTCTCGTCCAGAAAAAGAAAGACTATTATGAAATTATAGCTGGAGAAAGAAGATGGAGAGCGGCAAAGCTGGCAGGAATTAAAGAAGTTCCCATTATAGTAAAAGAATATACGGAACAGGAAATTGTAGAAATTTCTCTTATAGAAAATATACAGAGAGAGAATCTCAATCCAATTGAAGAAGCAATGGCATACAAAAGGCTTCTGGAGGAATTTAACCTGAAACAGGATGAAGTCGCCGAAAGAGTTTCTAAAAGCAGAACTGCTGTCACAAATTCAATGCGTTTGCTTAAGCTAAGTGATCGAGTACAGCAGATGATCATAGATGATATGATCAGTACCGGGCATGCAAGGGCACTTCTTGCAATTGATGATGAGGAACAACAGTTTATACTGGCAAATAAAATATTTGATGAAAAACTGAGTGTAAGAGAAACTGAAAAACTTGTTAAAGCATTAAAAAATCCTAAAAAAGAAATAAAAACGCAAAAGATAGAACATACGTTTGTATATGATAATATAGAAGAACATCTTAAAAATCTGATAGGGACTAAAGTAAGTGTAAATCCGAAAGCGAATGGAAAAGGAAAAATAGAGATAGAATATTATTCAGAAGATGAACTGGAACGGATTTATGATCTGATAATGACAATTCAGACAAGATAAAAAAGCAAAGGATAAAAATTTGGGGAGAGAATAAATAAAAAGGAGAGGTAATAAATGAATGAAATACTGGGAGGCTTGGAATATTATCTTTTTTTAGGCATGATTGGCTTACAGATCATTTTGATTATAATGTACATCGTGCTGTATTTTAAATATAACCGTCTACAGAAAAGCTATCATACCTTTATGAGGGGGAGAAACGGAAAAAATCTTGAAAAAAGTATATTCAAGAGATTTGAAAGGCTTGAAGAAATAACAGAGCTTGCCGAAGAAAACAGGGAACAGATAAAAAATATATATAAAAAGATGGAGGGACATTACCAGAAAGTCGGGATAGTCAAGTATGATGCATTTCATGAAATGGGAGGCAACTTAAGCTTTGCACTTACAATGCTGGATGAAAACAATAACGGATGGATATTCAACGCCATGCACAGCAGAGAAGGGTGCTATACTTACATCAAAGAAATCATAAAAGGCGAAAGCTATATAGAACTTGCGGAGGAAGAGCGGCAATGCCTTGAAAAAGCAATCTATCAGGAAGAGTACGATATAAAAGCTACAAAAGAGTAAATAATTAAGAATTGAGAGGAAGAGATTATGTTAGATATCAAATTTTTAAGAAACAACCCGGAAATTGTAAAACAAAACATAAAAAATAAATTTCAGGATGAAAAACTCCCCCTTGTAGATGAAGTTATTGCATTGGATCAGAGAAACAGAGAAATCAAGCAGGAAGTAGAATCACTGCGGGCGGAAAAAAATAAGACATCGAAACAAATTGGTGCCATGATGGCACAGAAAAAACTGGAAGAAGCGGAGGAGCTTAAGAAAAAAGTAGCAGAGAGTGCAGGAAGAATTGACAGTCTATCTGAAGAAGAAAAGCAAGTAGAAGAGAAGATAAAAAAAATTATGATGACAATTCCGAATATTATTGATTCATCTGTTCCAATTGGAAAAGATGACAGTGAGAATGTGGAACTGGAAAGATTTGGCGATCCCGTAGTTCCTGATTTCGAGATTCCATATCATACGGATATCATGGAGTCCTTCAATGGGATTGATCTTGACAGCGCCAGGAAGGTTGCCGGTAATGGATTCTATTACCTGATGGGAGATATCGCAAGATTACATTCTGCGGTGATCGCATATGCGAGAGACTTCATGATCAACAGGGGATTCACATACTGTGTTCCGCCGTTCATGATCCGCAGCAATGTTGTGACAGGAGTAATGAGCTTTGCAGAGATGGACGCCATGATGTACAAAATAGAGGGGGAAGACCTGTACCTGATTGGAACGAGTGAACACTCTATGATCGGAAAATTTATCAACACTCAGTTGACTGAGGATGAGCTTCCCCAGACACTTACAAGCTACTCCCCGTGCTTCAGAAAAGAGAAGGGGGCGCATGGAATCGAAGAGCGCGGTGTATACAGAATACACCAATTTGAAAAGCAGGAAATGATCGTAGTATGCAAACCGGAGGACAGCATGATGTGGTATGACAAACTCTGGAAAAATACGGTTGATCTTTTCAGAACGATGGACATTCCGGTAAGAACACTGGAGTGCTGCTCAGGAGATCTTGCAGATTTAAAAGTAAAATCAGTAGACGTAGAAGCCTGGTCTCCGAGACAGAAGAAATATTTCGAGGTGGGAAGTTGCTCAAACCTTGGCGATGCACAGGCAAGACGGCTTGGTATCCGCATCAAAGGAGAGAAAGGAAATTATTTTGCGCATACGCTGAATAATACGGTAGTTGCGCCGCCGAGAATGTTGATTGCATTTTTGGAGAACAATCTTCAGGCGGACGGCACAGTGAAAATACCGGAAAAACTTCAGCCATACATGGGCGGAAATACAGAAATAAAGACGAATCGGTAACAGGGGAAAACAGGAGGAAAATGCATCAATATTTAAAAGCAATCGGGTTTGATAATATCCGTACAAGAAAAGATTTAAAAGAATTGCTCAATGAAATCGAGAATGAGTATTCCCATCAGACGACCGTCTCCTACAAACCGGGCGAAGATTTCTGCGAATTTCAGAAAGAATATGGGCAGTGCATCGGGATCACTGTATGCGGGGAAATGGATGAGGATGACAAATTTGACGCCGCATATTATTTCCCATATTTTGAAGGGAGCGGCATCACAACATATGCTGATGTGACTGTTGAGAGAAAAATAGAAAAAGAGCAGTATGTCGGTTTATGCGAGGACTCTAAGATCGGAATAAGCCTTATCTTCACCCTGCAGAACGGACTGGAATACATGAGAGAAAAAAGTGCAGGATTTCTGTCAGGAATGAGAGTATCTGTGACATTTTCCGGTCTGGCCCTTTCTGGAATGATACTTCTTCCGGTTCAAAAGGATGAAAAGCAGATAAAAAATGAAAGAGAAGCGTCAGACAACAGGCAGAATCTTCTCAATGCTGCCAGAAGCGGGGACCAGACAGCAATAGAAACATTAACGTTAGATGATATCGATACCTATTCACAGGTAACGCGCAGGCTGCTCAATGAGGATGTTTTTACAATCGTGGACACGTACTTCATGCCTTACGGGGCAGAGTGTGACATGTATTCTATCATGGGAGAAATTCTGGCAGTGAGAATAAGAAAAAATAAAAAAACGGGAACTGTACTCTACCAGATGAAGCTTAACGTCAATGAACTTAAGTTTGATATCTGCGTGCCGGCTGATTCTGTAATGGGAGAACCTGAGATCGGGCGGAGATTCAAAGGTACAATCTGGCTCCAGGGATACATTAATTTTTAGAAAAGTATTGTGAATTTTAATAAAATATGGTATATTGTTAAATGCGTCCGAAAAGGACGCACTAATATGTCGCTATAGCTCAGCAGGATAGAGCGACCGCCTCCTAAGCGGTAGGTCGGAGGTTCGAATCCTCTTAGCGACGGGTGAAATGCCGAAAGCTTTGAATGAATCAGGGTTTTCGGCATTTTTATTTTATTGCAAAGGGATATATTGAGGGTGTCAATGCATTAGAAGATATTCGATAACGTATAATTAATTTCGCAAAATCAATTTCATAAAAATAGACATGGCCTATAGCCGTTTGATAAAATTAAGTCACCACAACCAAATCTATCAAAGGAGGCTATAAAACCATGTGTGATAAGATTATACAGCTAAATGAGGACTTAATAAAGCACGATTTAAATGATCTTGTCCGTAACAGTGTCGAAGAAACTTTAAACGCCCTGTTGGATAAGGAAGCCGACGAATTAGTCAACGCTGAAAAGTATGAGCGTTCCTCTGACTGCCAGGGATACCGTTCCGGCCATTATAAGCGGAATCTCCACACTACCGCAGGCGAAGCCGAACTGAAGGTACCGAAACTGAAAGGGGTTCCTTTCGGGACTGCCATTATCGAAAGATACCGTCGCAGAGAATCGTCCGTGGAAGAAGCTCTTATTGAGATGTATCTGGCCGGTGTTTCTGTTCGACGTGTGGAGGATATCACCGAAGCCTTATGGGGAACAAAAGCATCCCCCGGAACCATCAGCAATCTGAATAAAAAGGCATATGAACATATCGAAACCTGGCGTACCCGTCCGCTTTCCGGGGACTATCCCTATGTTTACGTAGATGGTGTTTACCTGAAACGCAGCTGGGGCGGTGAGATCCAGAACGTTTCTATTCTCGTTGCCATTGGTGTCAGTCAGGATGGCTGCCGGGAGATCCTTGGCGCCGCTGAAGGAATGAAAGAGGACCGTGAAAGCTGGCGTTCTTTCTTCGTATGGCTGAAAGAACGCGGGCTTACTGGTGTACGTTTAATCATCGGCGATAAGAATCCCGGCATGCTTGGAACCATTCCGGAAGTCTTTCCGGATGCCAGGTATCAGCGCTGCACGGTTCATTTTTACAGAAATATTTTTTCTGTTACACCCCGTAACAAGATGAAAACGGTAGCGCTTATGCTTAAGGCGATCCATGCACAGGAAAGCAGGGAAGCAGCCAGGGAAAAAGCCATCAAGGCAGCTGGGAAACTCCGTACTATGAAGCTTGCCAAAGCTGCCAGAAAGGTGGAGGACGGAATTGAAGAAACCTTGACCCATATGGATTTTCCTACGCAGCATTGGACCCGGATCCGAACCAATAACGCGATTGAGCGTCTCAACCGTGAGATTAAACGCCGTATAAAAGCGATCGGTGCTTTTCCTGACGGGCAGAGCGCCCTGATGCTCGTATGTGCCAGGCTGCGCCATGTAGCGGCAACCAGCTGGGGAGCCAGACGCTATATGAATATGGACCATCTTTTCAAACCAGAAGAGGACCAGCTGTCTGATATCATAGCCGGCTGACTACCGGTTGTCAAACGGCAGGATTTTAATTTTGCGAAAAACTATTGACACTATCAACAGATGAAATTAATAGTGTGGGATGAGAATACAGCATCGTAAAATGTGAACAATCAACATCCTACCCAAAAAACAGGCAAAACCGCCGCTATGGTACTACACCATGCGGCGGCATACATAAGTTAAGTAAGTTTTGAAAGAAATTATTCTTTTAAGATTGTTTTAATTTCGGGTATAGATTTCCCCTCTTGTCGCAAATCCCTAATTCTCTGGATCTGCGCTACACTCTGCTCTCGCTTATAGCGTCGTGTTAAATTTTCCTCTGCCTGTTCAAAGGGCAACATTCCTTCTTCTGTATAATATTTTAATGTGCTGTATCGCACATTTGTAAGTCTAACTAATTCGCCAATTGTTACATATTCAGAATTTTCAATAACCTCCATACTTCTTTGTCTTGACATATCAATCAACCCCGTTAAGTGTTGAGAATATTGTAGGAATAATTACAGCCATATACAATGATTCAATATATTGGACCATTTCTTTTGCAAGCGTTCCAGCTTCGCTCTTTTTGATTGCTTCTATCTTGTTTTTTAATTCTTTCTGCTCATACTTTGAAAAATAATCTTTCAAATTTCCTACCTTGTCCATGAGTGCTGTCAGTACAATAACATCTTCTGATATTTCGCCGTCTTCTAATAACTCTGCACGTATTTTTTCAATAATCCCTGTAACAATATCTTTTTTGGGAACGTAGCTGTATTTATTGCTTAAAAGTCCAGCTTTAACAGGCTCTACAACACCGGCTTCCTGCAAGCTTGCCATCAGCGCATCTTCAAGTTCGTACAACTTTTTATTTGTAAAAGCAACCGTATAAGCTTCTATTACCTTTGCTATTTTCATAGGTTTGCCCTGATTTATCACATTGTAAAGCGGCTTTAGATATGTCATGCCTTCTGGCAGTTCAGCGCAAACACTAACCATTTTCTCATTTATAGAAATACATTTTTCTAAATCCATTTCCAGCAGACCGCTGACAACCAGACACGCAACAGCTTTTTGATTATAGCTTGATATAGTGCCTTTTCCGTTTACTGTGCAAATCATGTATTCCTGTGTAATTGATAAATCTTTCATTTTGTCGTTCTCCTTATTACTTATCAGTTACTACCTATTACTTATGATATAACAATAACACGATTTATAGATTTGTCAATAACTTTTTATAAAATCGAAAAATTATTTTCATTAAGAAAAGCAGTAGGAAATCTCCTTATGAACAAATCAGCTAAAGATAATTGTGACCCATGATAAAGCAATTAATATACATGTCATTTGTATTGTACAGCTAATCCTTTAAATTTATTTCAGAAGAAATAAAGAGTAAAGGAGCAAGGGCAATGAAAGGATACAATACAGAAAACGGTTATATGGGATATGTAGACGGAGAGTACAGGCTTTTTGCCAGCGAAGCGGATTATCTGGAATGGATGAGGGATTGAATCAGGTCCTGGTAAGTGCCATAAATCTTCCATCTGTGGTATACTGGATTAGACTGTAACAGATACCTGAACAGAAAGGAAGAGCGACATGCCAAGGGGAACAAACCAGAAATTCAAACTCTGCCGTCTGGCGCAGATTATGCTGGAGAGAACGGACGAGGACCATTATATTACCATGCCGGAAATCATGTCTGCGTTGGGAGAATACGATATAACCGCGGAGCGAAGGAGCATATATCAAGACCTTCGGGATCTTGAGGCTCTGGGAATAGAGGTAGAAGGCGAGCCGGCCGGGAACCGCTATCATTACCATGTGATAAGCCGTCCCTTTGAGCTGCCGGAACTGAAACTTCTGGTAGATGCGATCCAGTCGTCGAAATTTATTACAGAACGCAAGACAAATGAACTGATCAAAAAGCTGGAACGGCTGCTCAGCAAATATGATGCGATGAAGCTGCAGCGACAGGTATATGTATCCGGCAGGATCAAAACAATGAATGAAAGTATTTATTACACGGTAGATGCAATCCATAATGCAATTTCAGAAAACAAGAAAATCAGGTTCCAGTATTTCCAGTGGAATATCAAAAAAGAGATGGAACTGCGGCATAACGGGGCATATTATCAGATCAGCCCCTGGGGACTCTCATGGGATAATGAGAATTATTATCTGGTAGGATATGATTCCGGGGCGGAACAGATCAGGCATTACCGTGTGGATAAGATGCTCCACATCCAGATGACAGAGGAAGAGAGGGAGGGGAAAAGATTCTTCAAAAAGCTGGACATGGCGGAGTATTCCAGGAAAAGCTTTGGAATGTTCGGGGGAGAGGAGCAGGGAGTAAAGCTTTTGGTCGAAAACCGCCTGGCAGGGGTGATAATTGACAGATTTGGAAAAGACATAATGATGATACCGGCAGACAAAGAGAATTTTACGGTAAAGGTGGATGTCAGGGTCAGCAGACAGTTCCTGGGATGGATTTTTTCTCTTGGAGAAGGAGTGAAGATCATCTCCCCGGCTGAGGTAGTGGAACAGATGCAGGAGGAAATCAGGCGCCTGACCAGACAGTATGGGTTAGAAAAAAATGGTTGAAAAACTACTGAAAAACTCATCTGTGAATGATTGCCGTTCCGCTTCAAACATGTTATAGTAACGGTAAGTGTTGTAATTTCACACAAAGAATCTATAAAGAAAGCAATAGGGGTGATAAACATGTATCAGGAAGAGTATAAACGCTGGCTGGAAGCGGACTTGGAAGATGCGGATCTGAATCCGGAACTGTCAAGGATCGAAGGGAATGATGAGGAGATCAAGGACCGCTTTGCGGTTGCGCTTAAATTCGGAACAGCGGGACTTCGCGGCGTACTCGGGGCAGGAACGAACCGCATGAATATCTATGTGGTGCGCCAGGCAACACAGGGACTTGCGAACTGGGTAAAGACACAGGGCGGTACGCAGACAGTAGCGATCAGTTACGACAGCCGCCTGAAGAGTGACGTATTCGCAAAGACGGCGGCAGGCGTTCTCGCCGCCAATGGGATAAAGGTAAGGATCTATGACGCACTGATGCCGGTGCCGGCGCTTTCCTTTGCGACGCGTTATTATAACTGCAATGCAGGCATTATGGTCACAGCTTCCCACAATCCGGCGAAATACAACGGTTATAAGGCATACGGACCGGACGGATGCCAGATGACAGATGACGCTGCGGCGATCGTATATGAGGAGATTCAGAAGACAGACGTTCTGGCGGGGGCAAACTATATTTCCTTTGCACAGGGCGTTGAGGATGGATTGATCCGTTTCGTCGGCGACGACTGTAAGAGAGCTCTCTACGATGCGATTGAGTCAAGGCAGGTTCGTCCCGGCCTCTGCAAGACTGCCGGGCTGAAGCTGGTATACAGCCCGCTGAATGGGTCAGGTCTTGTGCCGGTGACACAGGTATTAAAGGATATCGGAATCACAGACATTACGATTGTCCCGGATCAGGAGTATCCGAACGGTTACTTTACGACATGCAGTTATCCGAACCCGGAGATCTTTGAGGCTCTGGAGCAGGGATTGAATCTGGCGAAGGAGACAGGCGCGGATCTTATGCTTGCAACCGACCCGGATGCAGACCGGGTGGGGATTGCGATGAAATGCCCGGACGGTTCCTACGAGCTGGTAAGCGGAAATGAAGTGGGCGTTCTTCTTCTTGACTATATCTGTGCAGGACGCATTGAGAAGGGAACGATGCCGGAGAAGCCGGTGGCTGTGAAGTCGATCGTATCTACACCGCTGGCGGACGCGGTGGCAGAGCACTATGGAGTAGAGCTTAGAAATGTCCTGACGGGATTCAAGTGGATCGGAGACCAGATCGCCCGTCTGGAAGAAGCCGGAGAGGCAGACCGCTTTATCTTTGGTTTTGAAGAAAGCTATGGATATCTGGCAGGACCATACGTACGTGACAAAGATGCCGTTATAGGTTCCATGCTCATCTGTGAGATGGCTGCTTACTACAGGAGCATCGGAAGCTCATTGAAACAGAGAATGGAAGAGATATATGCACAGTACGGGCGTTATCTCAATAAGGTTGACAGCTTTGAATTTCCTGGCTTAAGCGGGATGGACAAGATGGCAGGCATCATGCAGAATCTGCGTGAAAACCCGCTAACGGAGATAGCAGGATACAAAGTTGTAAGTGTAACAGACTATACAAGACCGGAAGAGACAGGGCTTCCGTCGGCAAATGTTCTTATTTACAAGCTTGAGAACAATGCGACAGTAATTGTCCGTCCCTCCGGGACAGAGCCGAAGATCAAGATCTATTTCACGACGCTTGGAAAAGACCTGGCAGAGGCGCAGGCAGAGAAGGACAAGCTGGCAGAAGCGTTAAAGCCGATCATGGATTAAGTGGGATAATACATATCATAATATAAGAAGCAGGGCAGGAAATTCTGTCCTGCTTTTCCACATCGTTAAACTTTCATCATCTTTTCATAGAAACGAGAATAATTTTGTTTTTCTTTCCATACAATTTCCCCGGGAAAGCTGAAAAAAGACGATAAAAAAGAATAACAGGAGAAAAAACAGAAAAGCTAACGGAAGGGGAGAAGTTAATAATATAACAAATGTTGACTTCTCTCTTTTTCGTGGCAAACTAAAAGAAGTAATATATCCGTGCAGCCGACAAAAATAAGCAGGAGGAAACACAATTATGGGATTACACGCAATTGATGAAGCAAAGAGATGCCTGAACTGTAAAAAGCCAGGGTGCAGGGAAGGCTGTCCGATCAATACCCCTATTCCGATGATGATTCAGATGTTTTTGGAGGGACAGATGACGGATGCGGCAGAGATGGTTTTTGAAAATAACCCCCTTTCTGTCATATGTTCGCTTGTATGTGATCACGAGAAGCAATGTGAGGGTCACTGTGTAAAAGGGATAAAGGGGGAACCCGTCCATATTTCCTCTATCGAAAATTATATCTCGGACACTTGCTTTGACAAAATGGAACTTGAGAAAAAGCCGTGGAATGGAGGAAGAATAGGAGTCGTGGGGGCAGGCCCGGCGGGGATTACGATTGCAATTCTAATGGCATGCAGAGGATATAAGGTCACAATATTCGAGATCCGGGAAAAGATAGGAGGAATCTTAAGATATGGGATCCCGGAATTTCGCCTGCCCAAGTCGATATTGGACCGGTACTATGTGAAAATGCAGGAACTGGGGATCAAATTCCGCCCTAATTTTGCACTTGGCGGCTCTACCGGAGTACACGATCTGCTGGAAGACGGGTATGATGCGGTATTTATCGGGACGGGGACATGGCGCCCGTACAGGCTTAATATACCCGGCGAAACGCTCGGAAATGTGCATTATGGCATTAACTATCTGAATAATCCGGACGTGTTTGACCTGGGAGAAACTGTGGTTGTCATAGGGGCGGGAAATGCGGCGATGGATGTGGCAAGGACTGCGATAAGGAAGGGAACGAGGAATGTGACGGTATACTCGGTTACAGAGGTTCCGGCGGCATCCCCAAAAGAGGTAGAGTATGCAAAGATAGACGGAGTCCGGTTTGAGTATCTTCAGACCGCGGCTGAGATTAAGGATGACGGCGTCATGATATGCGACGTAGAGTGGACGGAAGAAGGGGAGATGATAAAACGTGAAGAAACCGCAAGATTTGTTCCGGCTGACAGTGTCATCATCTCAATCTCACAGGGACCTCAGGACAGGCTTGTGAACAGGGATAAGGAGCTTCAGGTAGACGCAAGGGGACTGCTCAAGACGGATGAAAAGGGAGAAACCACAATGGAGGGGATCTTTGCATCAGGCGATGTGGTGACAGGAGCAAAAACAGTCGTGGAAGCAGTGAAATGCTCAAAGATGATTGCAGATGCAATGGACCAATATGTGAGATCAAAGAAAGACATAAAGGACGGTCCTCAAAAAGAAAGATAAGATTGCGTACTGGTGAAATTTTATTCTCTGCGTTATAATTAGTAACACGGAAGAGGCAGGGGGTATGCGTAATGACAATTAAGGAGATCGCGCAGCTTGCAGGAGTCTCGAGTGCAGCAGTGTCGAGATATTTAAACGGCGGCTATGTAAGCGAAGAAAAGAGAGGGCGGATAAAAAAGGTGATCGAAGAGACCGGATATCAGCCTTCCGCACAGGCGAGAATGCTCAGAACAAAGCGCGCATGCCTGGTGGGGGTGGTCGTGCCCAAGATCAATTCAGAGTCTATCAGCCGCGTCACGGCAGGGATCGAGCAGGTGATCTCGAAGAGAGGATATCAGATGCTGCTTGCAAGCACAGATAACGAACCGGAAAAGGAGATATCTTATCTGAAGCTGTTTGAAAATTATCCTGTGGACGGCATCATCCTGATCGGCACGGTGATTACGCCGGAGCACAGGAGATTTCTGAAAGAGACGGGAGTACCTGTCGTAGTGGTGGGACAGTATACCAGGTACGCCAACTGCATTTACCATGATGACTACGGAGCGGGAAAAGCGATGGGAAAGGTCGTGGCGTCCGCTGTGCCGGATGGAAAAAAGGCGGCATATATCGGGGTTACGAAGAGCGACAAAGCTGTAGGAGGCGCCCGGGAGGACGGATTCCGGGAAGGGCTGAAATCGGCCGGGATTGAACTGGAAGAGGAATATACCAGAAAGGCAGAGTTTACGATGGATTCCGGATATCGTGCGGCGCTTGACCTTCTGGAAAAGAAACCGGATATTGGGACAATTTCCTGTGCGACCGACACGATCGCGGCAGGAGCGATAGAAGCGCTCCTGGCATACAGGAAAAAAGATGTCCCCAGCCAGGTGAAACATTCCGGGACAAGGATGGAATATGTTTTGAGTGACTCTGCAGTCAAGGTCACAGGATTTGGGGACAATCAGTTCCTGAAAGCAGTGACGGGAGGCATACCTACCGTCCATTTTGGATACAAGACAAGCGGGATACGGGGGGCGGAGCTTCTCCTGGATGTGATTGAGAGAGGGGAAAAGATCCCGGTTGAGATGAAACTTGGATTTCGCCTTGTAAATGAATGACAGAAGAATATGGGCAGAAGAAGAGGATCCGCACGGGCAGGTAGGCCTGCGCGGGTCCTCTTCACATCTTAAAAAATATTAAAATATGATAACGTTATCATATTTTAATATGATTGGTGTCAATAGTATGAAAGTCTTAAAATCAGGGAAAAGGATGATTTTGTTCAAATTACACAAAAAATATGTGAAAATATCGTGAAAAATCCTGTCTTTACAAATTGCAAAAAGTTCCTTATTATGTACATGGAAATATGAAATCGATTTTAGATTTTGTAAGGAAGGAGAGTTATCATGGATTACAGAAAGACCGCGCAGGAAATACTGGACCTGGTAGGAGGCAGCAAGAATATCGTGTCTGCCGCACACTGTGCGACGAGGCTTCGCCTTGTCATTGCGGATAACAGCAAGGCGGATAAGGAGGCAGTAGAAAATGTAGAAGGCGTCAAGGGGGTATTTGAGGCGTCAGGACAGCTCCAGATCATCCTGGGGACAGGCACAGTCAATAAAGTTTTTGATGAATTTATCTCAATTGCAGGCATCACTGCCAGTTCAAAGGCAGAGGCGAAAGAGGCGGCGGCACAGAAGCAGAATGTATTTATGAGGGCAATTAAGCTTCTCGGCGATATTTTTGTGCCGATTATTCCTGCCATTGTGGCAAGCGGTTTCCTCATGGGGATCATGAATTCCCTTGACTTTATGATCAACAATGGATTTCTCAATATGGATACGGGCAGCTCGATCTATGTGTTTGCAAATCTGTTCAGCAATACGGCATATACATTTCTGCAGATCCTGATTGCGTTTTCCGCCGCACAAGCATTTGGGGCAAACCCATATCTGGGCGCAGTTATCGGTATGATCATGATCAACCCGTCTCTGCAGAATGCCTACACAGTAGCGACAGAGGGCGTCCAGCAGACACAGCCGGTCTTCTTCGGACTCTATGATATTGATATGGTGGGATACCAGGGACACGTGATACCGGTTGTTATCGCGGTATGGCTCCTTTCCGTTCTGGAGAAGAAGCTCCACAAGATCGTGCCGGAAGTACTCGACCTGTTTGTCACCCCTCTCGTAAGCGTATTTGTCACAGGATATCTGACCCTGTCCGTCATCGGTCCGATATTCGTCTGGGCAGAAAACGCGGTCCTTGACGGGATTCAGTGGATGCTTACCCTCCCCCTTGGAATCGGAAGCCTGGTTATGGGCGCGCTGTATGCGCCGACGGTTGTGACAGGTATCCATCAGATGTATACAGCAATCGATATCGGGCAGATCGCACAATACGGCGTTACATACTGGCTGCCGCTGGCGAGTGCGGCGAACGTTGCACAGGGGGCAGCAGCTCTGGCTGTGGCGCTGAAGTCCAAAGAAAAAAAGATCAAATCGCTTGCGCTTCCCTCGTCTCTGAGTGCATTTATGGGAATCACGGAACCGGCAATCTTTGGCGTAAACCTGAGATTTTTCAAACCTTTTATTGCAGGATGTATCGGAGGCGGATGCGGTGCACTGTATGCATCAGTCGTGCACCTGGGGGCAAAGGGAACAGGCGTTACAGGGATCTTTGGAATCCTTCTGTGCCTGGAGCAGCCGATCCAGTACTTCATCGAAATGGTGATTGCGGTAGGCGTTGCCTTTGTGGTCTCCTTCCTGCTCTATAAGGACCAGCCGAAAGCGGGAAAGGATGAGGCGGCGGTCATCCCGGAAGCAGAGCCCGGGAAGCCGGCAGACAAGGAAGAGGAGACGATTGGGAGCCCGGTGAACGGAAAAATCGTGCCTCTGACAGAAGTGAAAGACGAGACCTTTGCATCTGAAATGCTTGGGGCAACAATTGCAGTGGAACCATCGGACGGAAAGATCATTGCCCCGTGTGACGGTGAAGTGGTAAATGTATTTGATACGGGGCATGCAGTGTGTATCACGACGCAGTCAGGCGGAGAGCTTCTTATCCACGTAGGAGTAGATACCGTGAAGCTTGAAGGAAAGGGCTTTACAAAAAAGGTTTCCGACGGAGAGAAAATCCATGCAGGAGACGTGCTTCTTGAAGCAGACCTGGATGTAATCAGGGAGTCGGGATATCCCGCCACAACGATGACCATTCTGACAAATGCGGATCAATTTAAAAAGGTGGAGAAAGCAGATCCGGGAGATGTGGTTTCCGGCGGGATGATTATGGCGCTTTCCAGATAGATGGAAGGACCATACATGGCAGATTGAGGAGAAAAAGAGTATGAATGTGATGACCAGGGACCTGAAACACTTAACAGAAAGAATAGAGAGGGAGGCGGATATGTCCTGCCGCTTCCGCGAAAAGATCCATCTGATGCCGCCTGTGGGATGGCTTAACGATCCCAATGGATTATGTCAGTTTAAGGGCGTCTATCATGCGTTTTTCCAATATTCGCCTTTCTGTGCAGACGGAGGGGTGAAAATGTGGGGACATTATACAAGTGAGAATATGATTGACTGGAACTATCAGGGAGCCGCACTATACCCGGATCAGCCTTTTGACTGCGGCGGGGTTTACTCCGGGAGCGCGCTCGTTGATAACGGCAGGATGTATCTGTATTATACCGGGAATGTGAAACTGGAAGACAAGGATTATGATTATATCAACGGTGGACGGGAGGCGAATACCGTACTTGTGGAAAGCGAGGACGGGATTCATTTTGGACGGAAAAAGAAGCTGATGGGAAACAGGGATTATCCGGAAGACCTGACACTTCATGTGCGAGACCCGAAAGTCTGGAAGGAAGAGGATACCTTCTACATGATCCAGGGTGCAAGGACGAAGGATGACACCGGAGTGGCAGTCATTTTTGAATCCCGGGACAAAGAGAACTGGGTTTACCGAAGCAGGGTTGCGGCAGAAAAGCCGTTTGGCTATATGTGGGAGTGCCCGGATTATATTGAGAAAGACGGAGCCAGGCTCCTTTCAGCCTCCGTCCAGGGACTGAATGGGGAGGATTGGAAAGACCGGAATGTATATCAGTCAGGATATTTTATAGTAGAGGGTGATATTCTTGGGGAATATCGTCTCGGAGAGTACCGGTTATGGGACTATGGGTTTGACTATTATGCGCCCCAGAGTTTTGTGGCAGAGGACGGCAGAGTCGTTCAGATCGGCTGGATGGGGATGCCGGACTGCGAAGATTATAGAAACCCGACAACAAAGGACGGCTGGCAGCACTGCTTTACATTTCCGAGGGAAATTTCTGTAAAAGCGGGAAGGGTATGCCAGACGCCGGTGAGGGAACTGGACCGGAAGAAGAAGCTTGTAAAGAAATCCACAGGACAGATTAAGATGGAGGGGTATCCGGTATATGAGGCGGATATAGAAGGAATCACAGACGGACATTTCCGGGCAGTGCTGGGGGATGAGCTGATACTGGAATACAGGGAAGGACGCTTTGAGATGCGTTTTACAGACAGAGAGCTGACTTCTGCTTCAGCCGGAAGGGGAATCAGATATCAGGAAATGGACGGGATCAGAAACGTAAGGATACTGGCAGACGCCTCTTCCGCAGAAGTGTTCATAAACGACGGTGAATCTGTGTTTACCACAAGATATTATCCTGAAAAAGATAAGCTCCTTGTAGAAGCAGAGGATGCGCGGATCCGGTTCTACGAGATCGTATAAATGAGGACTTATTTCCTGCGCAGCAGAAAGAATTACCTTGAAAACCCGCAGTGTAGAATCTATAATGTATAGAGATTATATTTTCTGCGGAGGTTTGAGATGAAAAAGATAGGAAAAAAGGTGCTGTCCGTATTTCTGGCGGCATCCCTCATTCTGGCTCCTGCAGGCACCTCATTTGCTGAGGAGGAGCAGAATACAGAGACTCAAACGGAAGATGAAGCTGCAGCGCAGAGAGAGGCTGAGAGGAATGCGGCTCACAAGATTGCGCCGGATACGAACAGTGTGGAAGGCTGGCCCGAGGGACCAAGTGTGTATGCAGATTCGGCGATTGTGATGGATATGACGAATGGGCAGATTCTATACAGTAAGCAGGCGGATAAGCAGCATTATCCTGCCAGTATAACGAAGCTGCTCACAGCGCTTGTCGCCCTGGAAAATGCGGAACTTACAGATGAAGTCCTGTTTTCGGAGGACAGCGTCGCATTTCTGGAACCGGGAGACGCCAGCATAGGGATGACCCCCGGAGAGACACTTACTTTGGAGGACGCCCTGTATGCGATGCTGCTTGCGTCGGCAAATGAGGTGTCCTATGCCATTGCGGAGAGCGTGGGGAAACTCATGGGAGGCGACTACAGTACCTTTATTGAGCGGATGAATACGAGGGCAAAAGAGCTTGGATGCACCGGTTCTCACTGGGCGAACGCGAACGGGCTGCATGACGAGGAGCATTATACGACGGCACATGATATGGCAGTTATCGCGTCCGCAGTATATCAGTTTGAAGAATTTCGTAAGATAACCCAGACCTTAAGCTACACCATCGAACCGACCAATCTCGTCAAAGAGAGTAGGACCTTCCAGCAGAACCATAAGATGCTCTGGCCTGAAAATGCCAATTACTATGAATACTGCACCGGCGGCAAGACCGGATATACCGACCAGGCCAGGACGACGCTTGTCACGATGGCGGACAACGGAGAAGTACAGCTTGCCGCAGTTGTGCTCTATGATTTTGGGAATGATGCCTATCTCGATACAAGGGCAATGTTCGATTATGCATTTGAAAGCTTTCAAAAAACATTGTTAAGCAGCCAGGATATCCCCGGGGAAATCTCATCGTTCAAAGACGAGAATGCATATATGCTTCTTCCCGACGGGATCAGTTTTTCCGGCCTTGAGCAGGAGATTACGATAGAGAATGAATTGACCGGCGACGGGACAGTTGCATATACATACCATGGCCAGAACATGGGAAGCTACCAGGTCGTTCTGGCGGATGACTATATAAGGAACAGGACGGAAGCGGAAAATGGGAACGGATCCGGGGAGGAAGGCGATGGCAGAATAGAGATTTCGCTGGTTATAAGGATTGCGGCAGGCGTTGCTATCGCTGCTATCGTGCTCGTTGTCTATCTGCTTGCATTTCTGAAATACAAGCAGATAAAACGGCGGAAGATGAGAAGAAGGCGGAAGAGAGGAACCAGGGGAAATTCCCACCACAGAAAACCTTAAGGGAGAAACTGTCTCCTGTAATCTGTCGGCAGGATGTTCATGACATCTTTAAATGTCTTCGAGAATTTACTCTGGCTCTCATATCCGACAGATCTTGCGATCTCGGAGATGCTGCAGGATTCGTTCCTCAACAGTTCGGCTGCCCTTAAGATGCGGTAACGCTTCATATAAGAAGCGACGGGAAGCCCGTATACGGATTTGAAAATGGCCTTAAGTGCCGACGTATTGATCAGGTACCGGCGCGAGAGTTCCTCAATTGTATAGCGATGAGTCAGGTCCTCTGTCAGCTCTTTATGGATACGGTGTATGAGCTCAATCTGTCCGGAATAATAAGAGTTAAGATGATTTGTCCCGGAGGGGTCCGTCATGTAAAGGAAGAGAAGGAGTTCCTGGCATTTCAGCTTCAGGTACGGAAGGATCATTTTTTCCGGGAGATCATATACCTCAGAAAAAATATGCCCAATGTGGCTGCTCGCAGGAAGGGCAGCCACATTTCCTTCCTTGCAGAACTTGCGGCACAGCTTACGGATATCAATTCCCGCGTCTCTTATAAGCTCCGGGGAATCCTGTTCCAGGATATCAAGGTCCAGGGAGAGGGAAAGACCTTCATAGTATCCCAGAGGAAGAGTGATAACCGAGTCAGAACACCCGGTGTTCATATGAAAAGAAAGATCGCCGCTTCCAAAGTACAGACTCAGTCCATCTCCCATTTCCCAGCCGATCCGTCCCCGGCAGCAGTGGTCGACTGCAAGGGCGGAGGAACGGTGGCAGTGGTGAAAGGCAAACCGATTTCCCTGAAAGTAATTATAGGAGATCTCAATGCCGGGATAAAGTCCATATGAAATAATCTTGATCCTTGCATCAGAAGGGAGCTTCTGTTCAAAATCTTCTGATACAGAGATACCGCCGGCGGAATGCTTTACCATCCTGCATGTGCCCGGCGGGACGTCGATTAACCTGTCAGATATTTCCTGTATACATTCTTTTTTCATCTATTTCTGCTCCTGAATGATAAATTGCCATCAGTCCTCCTCGGGACAGGTGATCTTCCCAAGGCGTTCGATCGTATGATGGAGAACCTGTGCAAGCTCTGTGTCCGCAGTACGGTAATACATCTCTTTGCCTTCCCTCCGGCTTGTGATAAGCCCGCTGCTTTTTAAAAGGCGGAGGTGATGGGATACGGCAGGGCTGGTCATATTAACGATAGAGGCGATGTTGAGCACACATTCCTCGCAGTGGCACAGAAGCCAGAAGATGCGCAGCCGGCTGGGATCTCCGAGCTGCTTAAGCGCCTCGGAAACCCCGGCGATTTCGTTTTCGCCGGGCATATGCTCCCTGATTTTTTCCTCATTTTCATGTCCGTGGTCATGCGGCAGACTTGTTTTTTTCTTTGTCTTTTCCATAGTGATTGCTCCAATCGGAAATATTTTTCGCCCAAATGGTAAAATTGCGGCGTGTTCTCTTGACTAATTATACAATTTGAATTACATTATAGTCAACAATTAAATAATCGTTTAATTAAATACAAGGAGAAAAACCATGAAAAAAACGTATAAAATTGATGTAGACTGTGCGAACTGTGCAAATAAAATGGAGCAGGCGGCAAAAGAGACAACAGGGGTTAAGGATGCGGTGGTCAATTTCATGACACTGAAGATGAATGTAGAGTTTGAGGAAGGCCATGATGCGAAAGAAGTGATGAAAGAAGTCCTCAGGAACTGCAAGAAAGTGGAGGATGACTGTGAGATCTTCATCTGATCCTCTAAAGAACATATCCCGGGATTTGGAAGAGTCCCGGGAGTAAAAATGCAGAATAGATAAAAGATTAAGCAAATATTTAACTGAAAAAGTGAGATCCAGGAAGGTGGAAGAGTATGAATAAAAAACAGAAAAAAATGCTGATAAGAATACTGATTTCAGCGGCTCTTATGGCAGGATTCCATTTCCTGCCGTTTACCGGGTATTTAAGGTTTGCCGCTTATCTGATCCCATACCTGGTCATAGGATATGATATCCTGATAAAAGCATTCAAGGGGATCAAAAACAGGCAGCCTTTTGACGAGAGCCTTTTGATGGCAGTTGCAACGATCGGGGCAATCGTTATTGCGCTTACCGGGGATGGGGACTATACAGAGGCGATTGCGGTTATGCTGTTCTATCAGGTGGGCGAATGGTTCCAGAGCTATGCGGTTGGGAAGAGCCGCAGGAACATCAGCGATCTTATGGACATCCGTCCAGATTATGCGAATATAGAGTCGGATGGAAAGCTTGAGCAGGTGGATCCGGACGAGGTAGAGATCGGATCTGTTATTGTCGTACAGCCGGGCGAAAAAATACCGATCGACGGGATTGTTGTGTCAGGAAGTTCAGTTTTAAACACAAGCGCGCTGACAGGTGAGAGTCTTCCAAGGGATGCATCTGAAGGGGATGAGATTATCAGCGGATGCATCAATATGACGGGCGTCCTTAAGATAAAGACGACAAAGGAATTTGGGGAATCCACCGTCTCGAAAATACTCGACCTGGTGGAAAATGCAAGCTCCCGCAAATCAAAGTCCGAAGAATTTATCACCAGATTTGCAAGAATCTATACCCCCGCTGTCGTATACAGTGCAATTGCCCTGGCTTTTCTTCCTCCTGTCATAAGGACGGCTGTACTGGGACTGCCCGCTGACTGGGGAACCTGGGTCTACCGTGCCCTTACCTTCCTTGTTATCAGCTGTCCGTGTGCGCTGGTCATCAGTATCCCGTTAAGCTTTTTTGCCGGGATCGGCGGGGCCAGCAATGCGGGAGTACTGGTGAAAGGATCCAACTATATGGAGACATTGTCCCGGACAAAGTGTGTAGTATTTGATAAGACAGGGACTCTGACACAGGGTGTGTTTGAGGTCAATGAAGTCCATCACAATGAGATGGATAAGGAGAAACTTCTTGAGTATGCCGCTCTTGCCGAGAGCGCATCCTCCCACCCGATCAGCAAAAGTCTCCAGCGCGCCTATGGGAAAGAGATCGGTCGCAGCCGCGTGACAGATATCCGGGAGATCAGCGGAAACGGCGTGACCGCAAAGGTGGACGGAAAAGACGTTGCTGCGGGAAATTCGAGGCTTATGGATACGCTCGGAGTGAAATGGATCGACTGCCATCATGCGGGAACGATCATCCACATGGCAGTAGACGGGAAATATGCCGGGCATATTGTGATCTCGGATATAGAAAAGCCTCATGCGAAAAAAGCGGTACGGGCGTTAAAGGATGCAGGCGTGGAGAAGACGGTCATGCTGACTGGGGATTCCAGGAAGGTCGCACAGCATGTGGCAATGGACCTGGGCATTGATGAGGTACATGCAGAGCTTCTCCCGGCGGATAAGGTGTCTAGGGTGGAAGAACTTTTGGAGCAGAGAGCAGGGAAGGGAAAGGTTGCCTTTGTAGGCGACGGAATCAACGATGCGCCTGTACTCTCCCGCGCAGATATCGGTATTGCGATGGGGGCGATGGGATCTGATGCAGCCATTGAGGCGGCGGATGTCGTTCTGATGGATGATGACCCTCTGAAAATCGCAAAGGCAATCAGAATCTCAAGGAAATGTCTGAGGATCGTGTATGAAAATATCTGGTTTGCCATTGGCATCAAGTTGGTATGCCTTGTGCTGGGAGCGGTCGGTATCGCGAATATGTGGCTTGCCATCTTTGCAGATGTGGGCGTTATGATCATTGCGGTGCTCAACGCAATCCGGGCGTTGTTTGTAAAAAAATTGTAAGAGCGGACATTTTTCTTGACTATTTGCCATGCCATCTATATAATGAACTTTGTATAAGTTTCAAAAGAAAAGGCTAAGACGGAGACAGTAAGAATTGTGCGAACATTTTAGCGAGCCGGCGGCGGTGCAAGCCCGGCATCAGTAGGCAGTTTCCGAATATCACTCCCGAGCTGCAGCCCCCAAATCATCCTTTTTCAGTGAGTAAGGGCTGACGTATGTTCCGCGTTAGAGAATACCATATGCGAACGGAATTGTTCTGGCTGCAGGGGAATGCAGCCGGCGCAAAGAGGCTCAAGTATGATGTAACAGGTGGTGAAACGAGAGTGCGGCTTTCGTCCTATTGCAGGACGGAAGCTTTTTTTGCGATGTGCGATGAGCCAAAGTCCGGAAAAGAAAGGAAAATCAACATGTACAAAAAAGTATCTACAGACATGAATTTCGTCGGCAGGGAGAAAGACGTCGAGAAATTCTGGGAAGAAAATCAAATCTTTGAAAAAAGCATTGAAGAGAGGGAAGGGTGCCCTGAGTACATTTTTTATGACGGGCCACCGACGGCGAACGGGAAACCTCATATCGGCCATGTGCTGACCCGTGTCATCAAGGACATGATTCCGAGATACCGCACAATGAAAGGGTATATGGTTCCGAGGAAAGCCGGATGGGATACACACGGACTTCCGGTTGAGCTTGAGGTCGAGAGGGAGCTCGGTCTTGACGGGAAGGAGCAGATTGAGGAATACGGACTGGAACCCTTTATCGACAAATGTAAGGAAAGCGTGTGGAAATACAAAGGAATGTGGGAGGACTTTTCCGCGACTGTCGGCTTCTGGGCAGACATGGAACACCCTTATGTGACATACCACAATAGCTTTATCGAGTCCGAGTGGTGGGCGTTAAAGCAGATCTGGGAGAAGGACCTGCTCTACAAAGGCTTCAAGATTGTTCCCTACTGTCCCCGCTGCGGGACGCCTCTTTCCGCGCAGGAAGTGGCGCAGGGCTACAAGGATGTAAAAGAGCGTTCCGCTGTTGTCAGATTTAAGGTAAAAGGTGAGGATGCCTATATCCTGGCATGGACCACCACACCCTGGACACTGCCGTCCAACCTTGCGCTCTGTGTGAACCCGGGTGAGGACTATGCGAAGGTCAAAGCGGCGGACGGATACACCTATTATATGGCATGCGCCCTCCTTGATACAGTTTTAGGCAAACTGGGTGAAGAAGGAAAGCCGGCATACGAAGTTCTGGAGACATACAAAGGAACCGACCTGGAGGGCAAGGAGTACGAGCCGCTCTATCAGTGCGCTGCGGATGCTGCCGCAAAGCAGAACAAGAAAGCGTTCTATGTGACATGCGATACGTACGTTACGCTGACGGACGGTACCGGAGTCGTACACATTGCACCGGCGTTTGGTGAAGATGATGCCAATGTGGGAAGAAAATACGGACTTCCTTTTGTTCAGCTCGTAGATGAGACGGGAAACATGGATGCCTCCACACCGTTTGCAGGACTGTTTGTGAAGAAAGCGGACCCGGAGGTCTTAAAAGACCTGGATGCAAGAGGGCTTCTCTTTGACGCGCCTAAATTTGAACACAGCTATCCGCATTGCTGGAGATGTGATACTCCTCTGATCTATTATGCCCGCGAGTCCTGGTTCATTAAGATGACAGCGGTCAGGGACGACCTGATTGCCAACAACAATACCATCAACTGGATTCCCGAGAGCATCGGCAAGGGCCGCTTCGGCGACTGGATTGAGAATGTCCAGGACTGGGGCATCAGCCGTAACCGTTACTGGGGAACCCCTCTCAATATCTGGGAGTGTGAGTGCGGACATATGCATTCCATCGGAAGCATCGGGGAGCTTAAAGAGATGTCCGGTAACTGTCCGGACGATATCGAGCTTCACCGCCCGTACATTGACGCGGTGACGATCAGATGTCCGAAGTGCGGAAAAGAGATGCACAGAGTGCCGGAAGTCATCGACTGCTGGTTTGACAGCGGCTCCATGCCTTTCGCCCAGCACCACTATCCGTTTGAGAACAGAGAACTCTTTGAAGAGCAGTTCCCGGCGGATTTCATCTCCGAGGCAGTGGACCAGACAAGAGGCTGGTTCTATTCCCTGCTGGCGATCTCGACACTGATCTTTAATAAAGCTGCATATAAGAATGTCATTGTGCTCGGTCATGTGCAGGATGAGAACGGACAGAAGATGAGCAAATCCAAGGGAAACGCGGTAGATCCTTTTGAGGCGCTTGAGACATATGGGGCGGATGCAATCCGCTGGTACTTCTATATTAACAGCGCCCCCTGGCTTCCGAACCGCTTCCACGGCAAAGCCGTGACAGAGGGACAGCGCAAGTTCATGGGAACACTGTGGAATACCTATGCATTTTTCGTGCTTTATGCGAATATCGACGGATTTGACGCGACAAAATATGAACTGGAATATGACAAACTTTCCGTTATGGATAAATGGCTCCTGTCCAAGATGAACACAATGGTAAGGGAAGTGGACAGCAATCTGGAAAACTACAGGATCCCGGAGGCAGCGCGCGCCCTGCAGGAATTTGTGGACGACATGAGCAACTGGTATGTCAGAAGAAGCCGTGAACGCTTCTGGGCAAAGGGAATGGGGCAGGACAAGATCAATGCATACATGACTCTGTATACAGCTCTTGTGACGGTATCCAAGGCGGCAGCTCCGATGATTCCGTTTATGACAGAAGAGATCTATCAGAATCTCGTGCGCAGTATCGATGCGGACGCTCCGGAAAGCATACACCTGTGCCTGTTCCCGGAAGTGAAGGAGGACCAGATCGACACAGAGCTGGAGGAGAATATGGAGCATGTCCTCAAGCTGGTCGTAATGGGGCGGGCGTGCAGAAATGCCTCCAATATCAAGAACCGCCAGCCGATCGGACAGATGTTTGTAAAAGCGGGATTTGATCTGTCAGGCTTCTATCAGGAGATCGTTGCAGATGAACTTAATGTTAAGAATATTAAATTTACAGAAGATGTAAGGGACTTTACTTCATATACTTTTAAACCGCAGTTAAAGACAGTGGGACCAAAATATGGTAAAATGTTAGGCGGTATCAAAGCTGCGCTTGACAATGTTGACGGAAATGCGGCGATGGATGAGGTAAATGAGACCGGAGCCCTCAAGATTGATGTGAACGGACAGGAGATCACACTCTTCAAAGAAGACCTGCTGATCGATACGGCACAAGCTGAAGGTTATGTGTCGGAAAATGACGGCGGGGTTACAGTTGTGCTTGACACAAACCTGTCTGAAGAACTTCTGGAAGAGGGGTTTGTCCGGGAGATCATCAGTAAGATCCAGACGATGAGAAAAGAAGCGGATTTTGAGGTCATGGACAGGATCAGGGTAACATATGACGGGACAGACAGGGCGGAAGCCATTTTTGAGAAAAACAGCACGCAGATCAGCGGGGAAGTGCTTGCTGACAAGGTTGTAAAGGCGCAGCCGGCAGGATATGTAAAGGAGTGGAAGATTAACGGTGAAGCGGTTACAATGGGTGTTGAGAAGGAAGGAAAATAAAACAATGTTCAGCAAAAGATTTGAGAAAGAAACGTTTAAAGAGACAGTAAAGAATAATATTCTGAAGCTGTACAGAAAACCTGTCGAGGAGGCGACGGACCAGCAGCTTTTTCAGGCGGTATCCTATGCGGTAAAGGATGTTATTTTTGACGACTGGTTTGCGACGCAGAAAGCATATGATGAGGCGGACGCCAAGATTGTCTACTATATGTCAATGGAGTTCCTGATGGGCCGTGCACTCGGGAATAACCTTATCAATATGACGGTTTACAAAGAGGTGAAGGAAGCGCTTGACGAGATGGGGATCGATCTCAACGTGATCGAGGACCAGGAGCCGGATGCAGCCCTCGGAAACGGCGGACTTGGAAGACTTGCAGCATGTTTCCTGGATTCCCTGGCTACGCTGAATTACCCGGCATACGGATGCGGCATCCGTTACCGTTATGGTATGTTCAAGCAGGAGATCCGGGACGGCTATCAGGTCGAGGTGCCGGACAACTGGCTTAAGGAAGGCAATCCGTTTGAACTGCGCAGAGAAGAATACGCGAAGGAAGTACGCTTCGGCGGAAATATTCGCTTTGAGAAAGACCCGGAGACAGGGAAAGACAATTTCATTCAGGAGAATTATGAGTCTGTCCTGGCAATTCCGTATGATATGCCGATTGTCGGGTATGGCAACCATGTAGTCAATACACTGCGCGTCTGGGACGCCAAGGCGATTACGGACTTTAAGCTGGATGAGTTTGACAGAGGAAACTATCATAAGGCAGTGGAGCAGGAGAACCTTGCCAAGCTGATTGTCGATGTGCTCTATCCCAATGACAACCACTATTCGGGAAAAGAGCTCCGTCTGAAACAGCAGTATTTCTTCATTTCGGCCAGCCTGCAGGCGCTGATTACAAAATACAAGAAGAAACACGATGATATCCGAAAGCTCTACGAGAAGGTAGTTATCCAGATGAATGACACACATCCGACCGTTGCTGTCCCGGAGCTGATGCGTCTGCTCATCGATGAGGAGGGGCTGAACTGGGAAGAGGCATGGGATGTGACGACAAAAACATGTGCTTATACAAACCACACGATTATGGCGGAGGCCCTGGAGAAATGGCCCATTGACCTGTTCTCAAAGCTCTTGCCGCGTATCTATCAGATTGTACAGGAGATCGACCGCAGGTTCCTCATCCAGGTGCGCGAGATGTATCCGGGCAATGAAGAAAAAGTCAGGAAAATGGGGATCCTCATGGACGGGCAGGTTCGGATGGCTAATATGGCGATCATCGCAGGCTTCTCTGTTAACGGTGTGGCAAAGCTCCACACAGAGATCCTGAAGCACCAGGAGCTTAAAGACTTCTACGAGATGATGCCGGAGAAGTTCAACAATAAAACAAACGGGATTACACAGAGACGTTTCCTCGCACACGGCAATCCTCTGCTTGCAGACTGGATTACAGACAAGATCGGGGATGGATGGACGACGGATCTGTCTCAGATTGCAAAATTAAAACCTTATGTGGACGATGAAAAAACAAGACGCGAGTTTATGGAGATCAAATATAAGAACAAAGTCCGCCTGGCAAAATATATCAAAGAGCACAACGGAATCGACGTTGATCCCCGTTCGATCTTTGACGTACAGGTAAAACGCCTGCACGAATATAAGCGGCAGCTCCTGAATATTCTCCATATTATGTATCTGTATAATCAGATCAAGGAGCACCCGGAGATGTCCTTCTATCCGAGAACCTTTATTTTCGGGGCCAAGGCAGCGGCAGGATATTTGCGGGCAAAGGAGACGATCAAGCTGATCAATTCCGTTGCGGAAGTGGTAAATAACGACAGGAGCATCAACGGCAAGCTGAAGGTCGTCTTTATTGAGGATTACCGCGTATCCAACGGCGAGATTATCTTTGCGGCGGCGGACGTCAGTGAGCAGATTTCCACAGCGTCCAAGGAGGCGTCTGGAACGGGCAACATGAAATTCATGCTCAACGGTGCCCCTACGCTTGGAACGATGGATGGCGCGAATGTAGAGATCGTCCAGGAAGTAGGCGAGGAAAATGCCTTTATCTTCGGGCTGAGCTCAGAGGAAGTCATTAACTATGAGAATAACGGCGGTTACAATCCGCAGGATATCTACTTTAATGACTGGGAACTCAAGCGTGTTGTAGATCAGCTCATGGACGGAACTTATTCCCACGGCGACCACAATATGTACAAGGACCTGTACAATTCCCTGCTCAATACACAGAGTACCGACAGGGCGGATATGTATTTCATCCTCAAGGATTTCCGCTCCTATGCAGACGCCCAGAAGAGAGTAGAGGAAGCCTACAGAGACCAGAACAGATGGTCACGTATGGCAATGCTGCAGACTGCATGCAGCGGGAAGTTCTCATCTGACAGGACAATCGAGGAGTATGTAAGAGATATTTGGAAACTTAAGAAAGTGGAAGTTCCTTCAGGAGAGGAAGAATAGGAGGTAAATATGGATTTTTCATACGAATACAGTCATAATTATCCGATCAATTCAAATGTGTCTGATGCAGCAGTTACGGCGATTCTGTCGATCTACCTTCTTGTTTTAATGGTAGCGTTCATATTCTGGATCATACAGTATATTTTCCGGGGCGTGGGTATTTACACAATCGCAAAGAGAATAGGCAGGAAAAATCCCTGGATGGCGTTCGTGCCCTTTGCAAGGACATATCTGCATGGCGAACTGGCAGGGACGATTCCTCTAAAGACAAAATCTATCCGAAATCCCGGTGTGTGGAAACTGGTGGCTCCGATTATTGCCAATGTCGTGGGGATGGTCTTTTACTTTATCCTTGTTGCGGTTATGGGAGTGGGAGCTTTAAGCGTAGCAATCAGCAGCGGGGCGTATGGGCCAGGATACGACGCTTCGCTCGGGAGCGGGACGATCCTGGCTATGGTCGTGGTCTGCCTGATTGTCCTCATACTTGCGATTCTGTACAGCGGGTTCTACATGGTACTGTGCATCCTGATCGACTTCCAGATTTTCGGGAGATTTACTTCCCGGAATATGGCAATCGTACATGCCATTCTGTCAGCAGCTATCCCGCTGTATGAGACCTTCTGCCTGTTCGTGATGAGAAACAGGGAATTTAATCCGGGAATGGAGCCAAGGCTTACACCACCGCCGGCAGCTCCGATGCCGCCGGTACCGCCAACAACACCGCCGCATGCCCCGGTACCCCCGGAAGGTGCGGCAACACCGCCGCATGCCCCGGTTACGCCGGTGACATCCGCGCCGCCTTCTGATTCTGACATACTCCGTCCAGTTTCAGAGGAGCATACAGAAGAATAACTTGTTCTAAAATATTACGGTCCTTCATATAATAGAGTATGGAGGACTGTTTTTTATGAGTCGGTATTATATCAGCCAGAAGTTGAAAACACTCGGGGCATTTCTTATTATTTTGATTCTTCTGCCTTATATTATTTCAATCTTTATCAATGGCACAGAGATCGGGAGTGTAAAAGACCGGGAAGGCGTCCCTGTAAAAGTCAGGCTGGCAGGAGAAGATGGATCTGAGAGAATCATGGAAATCGGCTGGGAAGAATATCTTGTAGGGATTCTTGCAGAGGAGATGCCGGAATCATATGAGCTGGAAGCGATGAAAGCACAGGCGGTACTCATAAGATCGCAGTTGTACCAGGCGCTTGAAGACTCAGAGGACAAGATATTGACAGAAGATTATATGAGCAGAAGTGAAATGGAAAAAATGTGGGGGATTACAGAATTTAAAGAATACTATGATAAATACGCCCAGGCGGTGAGGGAAACAGATGATATGGTTCTCTTTTATCAGAATGCATATGCGTGGACGCCCTTCCATCAGTCCAGCAACGGCAGCACAAGAAGCGCTGCTGAGGTAATGGGGAGCGGAGATTATCCGTACCTTGCGGTAAAAGAATGTCCCCTGGATAAGGAAGCACAGGACGAAGTCCAGGTATTTACATATAGCTATGACCAGATACAGGAAGCGTGCAGAGACTTCCTTGTTGCGGCCCAGGGGAAGGAACAGGCGGAAAAAGGATATACCTTCTCCGATTTTGAAATACAGTCCCTTGATTCGGCAGGATATGTTGCAAGCCTGCGGATCGGGGAAACGATCTGTACGGGCGATCAGTTCCGGGATGCGCTTTCCCTTCCGTCCAGCGCCTTTTCATTCAGTGAGAGTGACAGCGGTATAAAGATTACAACAACAGGAAAGGGGCATGGACTGGGGATGAGCCAGTGGACGGCAAATGAAATGGCGAAGGGGGGGAAAAGTTTTTCTGAAATTCTTGAGTTCTTTTTTGAAGGAACAGAGATAAATCAGGATATATCTGAGATGTCACTGCTCTCATAAGCCGGAAAAGAAATATCAGCCGTTTTGTGGAAAACAGAATAACACGTCGCCTTTCTGGCAAAAATATAGCCAGAGGTGATGATTATGAATAAAAATGAAAGACCGTCCTTCTTAAAAGGAAGGGGCGCTGCGGTCGGAATCGTGATCTGCTTTGTCGCAGTCATAGCAATGGTTGGGGCGTATACATTTAACAGTTATCAGAGACAGATTGATGAGCAGATTGCGAAGTCCGAAGAACAGGCAGAAAAACTTACAGAAGACAGCAGTGAAGAGACAACGGCGAATGATATCGTTCTTCCGGAAACGACAGACGAAAACAAGACAACCGACGAGGATACAGAAGAGCAGGAGGAAGAGACGGACGAGGCAGAAAACAATGCGGGTACGGCGACTTCGTCAGAGGGTACAACAGATGTCTGGTTCACAGAAGAAAGTACCCTTACATGGCCCGCAAGCGGTGCGGTACTTATCGGGTACAGCATGGATCAGACCGTGTTCTTCTCTACTCTGGAGCAGTACAAATATAATCCGGCCCTTATCATTGGGGGAGAAACCGGAGAGACAATTGCCGCATCGGCAGCAGGGATCGTCACAAATATTGAAGAAACTGCACAGACGGGGACTACTGTCACCCTGGATATGGGAAACGGATACAGCGCAGTTTATGGTCAGCTTACAGAAGTGCCAGTTGCAGTGGGTGACTATGTAGCAGCCGGAGAGACAGTTGGGGTATTAAACGAACCTACAAAATATTACAGCGTAGAAGGTCCAAACCTTTATTTCCAGATCCTCAAAGATGGAGAACCCGTAGACCCGATGAACTTCATGGAATAAGCATTGAGCCGTGCGGAAAGAGGCGGAGAAGGGCGCAGGGGAAAGCTTGCTTTCAACTGCACACTTCTCCGCCTCTTTCCATAGGGCGATAGCCTACAGCGAGAAGAAGCGAAGCGGAATCGAGCTGGCACGGCGAAATGCGGGAAGAGATAGCCTACAGCGAGAAGAAGCGAAGCGGAATCGAGCTGGCAGCAGATATTGGAGTTGTAATATTATGCGGATTGGATTAGAATTGTAGGAGGAGCGGTCTAGCCGCCCCCCTACAGTTTACAGCGACAGAAAACATTATACAGGAGACGCACATCCGATGAATTATACATATATACTCCGGTGCAGCGACGGTTCCCTTTACACCGGTTGGACGAACAATCTGGAAAAGCGGATACAGGATCACAATGCGGGAAAAGGCGCGAAATACACGAAACCCCGGCGTCCGGTTATCCTGGAATACTTCGAGGAGTTTGAGACGAAGGAGCTTGCCATGAAAAGGGAGTATGAGATCAAGCAGATGGGAAGGAAGGAAAAGTTAAAGCTGATCGGACAGGCAGAGAGAAAAAGATGAGCGTGCCGCCCGCGGAGAAGATGATTTTCTCCGACGTACGGCACGCTCTGTCATACAGTCAAAACATATAAAATAAATCAGTAATTCTCAGCTTTTCTCTCGAAGTAAGCCTTCGGATGTGCACATACAGGGCAGACATCGGGAGCTTCATCGCCTTCATAGATGTATCCGCAGTTTCCACACTTCCATCCAAGAGGTGCCTCGTCTTTGAAGGTCTTTCCTTCGCGATAATGGTCGAGCAGCCTTTGATAGCGCTTCTCGTGGGAAGCCTCTACTTCGGCAACACCGCGGAATTTGGCAGCCAACTCCGGGAAACCTTCCTCGTCCGCTTCCTCAGCCATCCTCTTATACATCTCTGTCCACTCATAATTCTCCCCGGCAGCCGCGTCTGCAAGGTTTTCCTCTACGGTACCGATGCCGTGGAACTCTTTGAACCACATCTTTGCGTGTTCTTTTTCCTGGCTGGCAGTTTCCTCAAAGATATTTGCCATCTGGACAAATCCGGCTTTTCTTGCAGCAGATGCATAATAGGTATATTTGTTTCTTGCCTGTGACTCACCAGAAAAAGCTTCCATCAAGTTCTTTTCTGTTTTGGTTCCTGCGTATTTAGACATCTTATGTCCTCCTTATTATCACTGATTATCAAAATTAACCGAAATATCTCTTCAGAAGTCCCTCAAATGCTTTTCCGTGACGAGCCTCATCTCTTGCCATTTCATGTACAGTATCATGAATTGCATCAAGATTAGCTGCTTTCGCACGTTTTGCCAGGTCAAACTTACCTGCTGTAGCGCCGTTCTCTGCTTCAACGCGCATTTCAAGGTTCTTCTTTGTGCTGTCTGTCACAACCTCGCCGAGAAGCTCTGCAAATTTAGCAGCATGCTCAGCCTCTTCGTAAGCAGCTTTTTCCCAGTAGAGGCCGATCTCAGGATAACCTTCTCTGTGAGCAACTCTTGCCATTGCAAGATACATGCCGACTTCAGAACACTCTCCTTCAAAATTCGCTCTCAGGTCAGCCAGGATATCCTCGCTTACGCCCTGTGCAACGCCTACAACATGCTCGGCAGCCCATTCTCTTTCGCCTGTCTGCTCTTTGAATTTTTCAGCCGGAGCATGGCACACCGGACATTCAGCCGGAGCAGCATCTCCTTCATAAACATAACCACATACTGTACATACAAATTTTTTCATCGTTTTCTGTCTCCTTTTCTTTTTTTGATTTGAAATTATATTGCTATGACTTTTTAATGCAGTCACCGCATTCACCATAAAATAAGGTTCTGCTGGACCTGATAATTCCGTCAAAATTTTCGGCGGCAAGCCGGTTCACCTCTTCTAAGCTTGTCATATCAAGTTCCAGATCCAGTAATCGCCCGCACTTAGTGCAGAGAAAATGATTGTGTGGCTCGAGCCGACCATCAAATCTGTCACCGCCGTCAGGAGTTGCGATTTTGATCGCCTCCCCTATATCTGTAAGCAGATTCAGGTTCCTGTATACAGTACCGAGGCTGATGTTTGGAAATTCTTTCTTCACATGCATATAAACGGTATCCGCAGTGGGATGCTCTTTTGTTGTTGCCAGATAATGCTTGATGGATTCTCGTTGCCGACTGTATTTTAAAGCTGTCAATGGGAATCCTCCTTTCGTTACAAACTCATGAAATGAGAATGATTATTAACATAATAATAATAACGATTACTGTATTTAAAATATAGTATACGGACGCGAATCTGTCAATACTTTTTGGAAAATAAAAAAGAAAAAATTTCTAAACAATGATAAGAGGAGGCATAAAAGAAACAAAATGTTACAAAATATTTAACAAAACAGATTATAGAAGTATATTATGTGACGTAAAAATAAGGGTTGTGTCGAGCTGTGTCAATAAAAAACCGCGCTAATTGGTTGACATAGTGTATATAACTTGATATAATGTCACCGTAACAAATTTAACAATTGTGTAACATTTAGAACTTCCTACAAAAGATAAAGGCATGATTTCAAGGAGGTTTTATATGAAGAACACACACATGAAAAGAAGAATGATCATATCTGCGCTGGCAGGCATGATCATGATTCCGGGGAGTGCGATTAAGGCATCTGCAGAGGAGATGAAAGAGGATCAGTCGATGATGCCGGTCGCAGGAATTGAATCGGTACTGGAAGAATGTTATGAGACCGAAGTAAAAGAAAACATTAATCTCTATATGGTACCAACAGACGAGGGTGAGTATTTGAATATGGCATTTTCTGATACAGGTGATTTTACCTATATCAGAAGTGCCCCGGATGAAAACAGTGATTGGACAGGCAAGCTCTACAGTGACTCGGCAGCAGAAGTGCTGGAATATTTGGATGGATGGACAAAGATCCGTTCAGGAACAGTCGAGGGATATGTCCCTTCTGATACACTTCTCACAGGAAAAGAGGCGCAGGAGTGTGCCGGGAATTATGAAAATAATACGCTTACTGTCACGGCATATATGCTCAATGTAAGAGACGGGCAGGGAACGGACGCCGATATTCTCACACAGGTCGGGCAGGATGAACAGTATACTGTTACGGGGGAACCGGTGGACGGCTGGTATCCGGTGAAAGTAGGAGATATTGAAGGCTGGGTAAGCGGGGAATATGTTGAGGCAGAAACTTCTTATTCTTACGGGGAGTCAAAAGAAGAAGAAGAACAGCGCATTGCAGAAGAGGAGGCGCGTAAGGAGCAGGAGGAGCAGGCGGCGGCCGCTGCCGCAGCCGTCGCGTCAACGGGACAGGCAGTTATCGATTATGCCTGCCAGTTCATCGGGAATCCCTATGTATGGGGCGGGACAAGCCTCACGGATGGGGCAGACTGCTCGGGATTCGTGCAGTCGGTTTACGCGCATTTTGGCGTAAGCCTGCCAAGGACTTCTTATGAAATGCGTTCCGCAGGATATGAAGTCAGTTATGAGGAAGCGCTTCCAGGAGACCTGGTCCTGTATGACGGTCATGTCGGACTTTATATGGGGGACGGCAACATTGTTAATGCCATGAATGAGGAGCAGGGGATCGGAATATGCAGTGCGACATATACTACGATATTATCCGTGCGGAGAGTTATTTAGAATATCAGCATAGTTTACGGAAACTGTACTTCAGATAAAGAGGTACAGTTTCCTTTATAATAAGAAGAAAAACAATAATTTGGAACTGGATCAAAATTACGGGTTCCATTCTTCGACATAAAAACAGAAACATCTATGCAAAATGCACAAAATTGTTTTATATTGTAAAAAACCGTCGAAATTAAAAAAAATGGAGTTTTCAACTTATCCACATCCAAGAAGCAAAAAAACGTGGAAAAACCGCACTTTCAAATAAAGTTATCCACATTATCCACATAAAAACATGTGTTTTTGGTGGATTACTCACGCATAGAAAAAGAACTAATGTTTTGGTGAGTTGTTATGAAATTAGGGTTTTGTCGAAAAAACAGAGGAAAAATCTTGACTTTTGAGAAGTCAAAAAAACCATACATAATGTTTGACATTTCAGAAAATTCAAAAAAATATAGTTGATAATTTTCGGAACAGGCATTATAATATAAGCCATTGAAGAATAGTAAGGAGGAATAGAAATGGCACAGATTTCTAAAGATACAAAAATCGGTGAGTTACTCACAATTTTTCCAGATTCGGCTCCGATCCTGATGGAGATTGGCATGCACTGTCTCGGATGCCCTGCATCCCAGATGGAGACGATAGAGGAAGCGGCTATGGTTCACGGAATTGACGGCGGGCTCCTCGTGGAGAAGATCAATGCAGCGATGCTGGCAGCTGAGAAATAACAGGAAAACGGATAAAAACCCCCCCCCCGGAGCGACACTCCGGGGGGTTTTTAAGTCCTTCCTGTCAAAGGGCAGATAATTTCTGCACCGCATCTGCTGATACGATAGACTCACAGTGCTCTTCCAGAAAAGCAAGCACTGTGGAATTGGCTTTTTCGGGCGAACCGTATTCAGAAAGCATGTTGCAAATCTTGTGAAATTCATTGGCAGAATGTTCTGCAGGGGCAAGCGCCAGAATATACATATTGTTTTCCCTGTCTTTATACAGGGTATTCGCCCCGTGATACAGTGGGGATAACAGGCGCGCTGCACGGATAACGGAGTCCAGATTCTCAAAGGAGAACAGGCGAATGGAAAAGGAAGGTTCCGAAGACTTTTCTTCGGCAGGCTTGGCATCTGCCGCAGCTTCTTTCACCTTGTTGAGCAGATTGAGAAACTCATCTGCCCCCTGTAATTTTTCCAGTGCCTCACTGTTTAATGTATCTGTTTCACCAAGGGGTGTAAATTTTGAAAATCTTGTATCCAGCTCTTCCGGATCTTCCACCTTCGTAATAATAAGTACGATAGAATCAGCGGAAGAGGGAATCGCTTCGATCATCAGTGGGATATCCTCCGCTTCAAACCCAAAGTCAAAAGATGCCTGCTGCATCATGTCACGGAATAAAGATTTTGCTTTCTCTGTACCATAAGCCAGCTCGCTCAGTTTTAAATGGCGGGCAGCCAAATCAGCATGTGTCAAAGTACAACGAATCTGATTTTCATTGAGCTTTTCAATTTTCATATGATCACATCCTTATGATATAGAATATGAGATAATGTTCCGATTGATCCTTTATTTTCAATAAGATACAGCATCTCACTGTTAGTATAAACAAAAAATAAAAAGATGTAAAGAAAAACGTACAGAGTTTATAATACTTTTATGTTATCAACAAATCCCACCCACTTATAAACAAAAAACACATTGAAAACGGACAGCGTCACCCATATAATGGCAGTTACAGAAGGCGGTATTTTCTGATAAATACAAATTAAGAGAAAGGAGGCATATGATATCATTTCTATTTTTTCAGGTTAGATGGATATCATTTCCATTTTTGTCAAAGTAGAGTCAGGCAGTCATTACCCCACAGTTCGGGGACAAATCAAGAGAAAAAAAGAATCCTCTGTGGATGGATACCGGCTTCCATCCCGCTGCAGATCCGGCAGTATGTCACGAATACTTCCTCATGGTGAAAATAGCGGGGAGCAACTATTTATCAGAATCCGCAGGGAAAGGAGTATGCGGGAATGAGAACGGATGAAGCAGCTTACAGAGAGCTGTATGCAGAACTGGAAAATTATGAAAAGAAAGGGGTTGATATACAGATCAACGGTTATCAGGCAAGTCCGCTGCAGATTGTGACAGCGTATATGGCAAAGGAAGAAGGAACATATATGCGGGATTATGTCATGGATCAGGAGGGCAATATAGAATCGCTTGCTTTCACAGATATAAAAGAATATACACAGGCAGAGATTACCCCTTAAATGCCGGAGAAAATGCTGTATTTCTTAAGATGTTTAAAATATCTCTAAACAGGCAAATTATTAATGACGTATTATAAAAATATTGTTATAATAGTGGCTGATAGGAGGTGCGGCATGGACGAAAGAGAAAGAATGGGCGCAGAGGAACGGCGCGCAAGAGCTGAAAGTGTGCGCAGAAGGCGCCCCAGGAGAAGTGCCCAGCGACCGGTAAGACCGGGAAACAGACCTGGTGCCCCCGGCATAATGAAGAAAAGCAGACGGGCGAGGCGCCGGCGAAGGAATATGATCATACGCTGCCTTATTCTGATTGTATTGATCCTGGCGGCGATCGGAGGTTTTCTGATCTGGAGAAGATACGGTTCATCAAATGAGAGAGCTGATCTGGAACAATATTATGGTCTGGAGGCAGAAGATGAATTTGCCGTGGTGGTCAATGATGAAGTGATAAGCAGAGAACAGGAGACAGGCAGCGGAGAAGCAGCGCCTGCTCCGGGAAAGATATATGACGGACAGTATTATATAGAATACTCAGTCGTGCGGGATCAGATTAACAAACGGTTTTACTGGGACCCGAATGAGAATGTCATGCTGTATACCCTGCCGGGAGGAAATGTGACGGTTGAGGTGGGCAGCAGTGAATATACAGAGATTAATGAAAGCAAAAGTGAAGATTATGTTATCCTCAAGACAGAGGGCAGCACTGCCTATATTGCACTTCCGTTCATACAGGCATACACGAATATGGAGTATTCGGTGTATGATTCTCCGAACAGGGCAGTTATTACATCCGATTGGGGAGAGGTAAAGACCGCAGAGATGAAGCGGGATACAGAAGTCCGCTATCAGGGCGGTGTAAAGAGTCCCATTCTCACGGAAGCTGCGAAATCGGATACGGTTACGGTTCTTGAAGATGAGGACGACTGGCAGAAGATTGCCACCCGGGACGGATTCATCGGATATGTGAAGACAAGCTCTTTGAGGAATATTGAGACGGTAACGACATCCAGGGAGTTTGAGGAGCCGGAGTACACGAATATTTCCAAGAATTATACGATCAACATGGCGTGGCATAATGTTACAAACAGTGATGCCAACAACTATGTACTGCAGACGATAGCCGGAACAAAGGGATTGACCACAATTGCCCCCACCTGGTTCAGCATTGAGGACACAGAAGGGAATATGACCTCGCTGGCAAGCGCGGAATACGTTAATTATGCGCATCAGTCTAATCTGGAAGTATGGGGAGTCCTGAGGGATTTCCATGGGGGAATAGGATCATTTGAAGAGACGTATGAGGTCCTGAGTTATACATCAAAGCGGACGCGGCTGATCAATCAGGTGATATCAGCCGCGCTGGAATCGGGAATAGACGGGATCAATCTTGATTTTGAGATGGTATCCGCAGAATGTGGAGAACACTATATTCAGTTTGTGCGGGAGCTTTCGGTGAAATGCCGGCAGAATGGACTTGTATTTTCTGTTGACAATTATGTGCCGCAGCCATATAACAGCCATTACGACCTTGAAGAACAGGGGATTGTGGCAGATTATGTGATCATAATGGGATATGACGAGCATACCGACAGTTCCTATGAGGCGGGTTCGGTTGCGTCTATCGGCTATCTGGAAAACGGAATTTCAGACGCGCTTGAATCTGTGCCGGAAACGAAACTGATCGCTGCCGTGCCGTTCTTTACCCGGCTCTGGCTTGAGACTCCGAAGACGGAATCGGAACTCGCCGAGGAAGCCGGAACAGAGGCTGCATCTTACCCCAACAAGGTCTCAAGCGAGGCGATGGGAATGGATGAGGCCCAGGAGGCGGTGGAAGATGCCGGAGCTGAAATACAGTGGGACGATACCGCGAAGCAGAATTATGCGGAGTGGGAGACGAATGAGGGAACCTACAAAATATGGCTGGAGGATAGCCAGTCTCTGGAGGAAAAGCTGAAGGTAATCAAACAGAATAATCTGGCAGGCGTCGCAGAGTGGCGCATTGGACAGGAAAATTCCAGCGTGTGGGACCTCATTTTGCAGTATGTAAATTAGGCAGGTTAATTTCTGCTGTTTTGAAAGAGACATCCTCTTTTTGCATATAATCTATTATGTGAAAGGAGGGTGTTTCTATTGCGTAAGAGGCTAAAGGCGGCGACAACGGCAGCAGTACTCATCATTCTTGTAGTGCTGTGCTATACGGCAGGAGAGTATCTCAGGCAGAAAATCCAGGAGAGCCGGGAGACGGTTGGTGATATACAGAGAAATGAGAATATGGTGGTAATCGATGCCGGACACGGGGGAAAGGATCCCGGCAAAATTGCGGTCAATGAGTCTTTAGAAAAAGAAATAAACTTAGAAATTGCTTTAAAAATAAAAAAGAATCTTGAGAAAGAGAATATCGAAGTAGTTATGACAAGGACGACAGATGAAAGGCTGTCCGATACACAGGTCGGGGATCTGAAAGAGCGGGTAAAGCTTATAAATGAACAGAATCCGGTTCTCGCGGTCAGTATCCATCAGAACAGCTACCAGGATGAAAGTGTAAAAGGCCCACAGGTATTTTACTATACGGATTCCAAAGAAGGAGAGGCGGCAGCAGGCTTCATCCAGAAAGCGCTGATGGAGATGGATGAAGAAAACACAAAGCAGATAAAAGCAAACCGTACATATTATCTTCTGAAAAATACAGAAGTGCCTGTCGTGATTGCGGAATGTGGTTTTCTCAGCAATTATGAAGAGGCGGAGAAACTTGTCAGCCAGGAGTATCAGGAGACGGTTGCGGCGGCGATCACCGAAGGGATCCTTGCTTATATGGACAGCAATTAGTATCTGATTATTTTTATTGTGGTGCTGATAATCGGTTTTTTTACTCTATTGTGCTATAAATCCACCAGCATTTTTTCCATTTCTAAAAGATGGTCTAAATCGAATTATCTATGGGGCAGTTGGTCTTAAGATTGACAGCTTTTTCTATAAAGATTTTTATCGCCGGGACCTGTCCTGCCAGATAATGATACTTCCGTATATGCAGAGGTGTAACTCCTGTGGGTTATCAGACTGCCTAAAAATTAGAAAAGAAAGGAGATCCGGCTATTTCCGCATCGGAGAGAACAAACTCCGCCGCATTGCAAATTTGAACATCTGATTGATAAATTTAGAAGAAATCTAATGCAAAAGGGCTTTGTGCGTGATATGATACCTATATGTCGCAATAAGGTTCTTTCAGCATGGTAAAGAGATACAATAAGTACCATGACGAAGCCTTGCTGAAGATAACACGGCATAGATTAAAGCATACGTTTTTGTATACGATTAGCACAGAAGAACATGAACCTAAAGAACCCGCAATACATTATGGGATATTCCGGCATAATGATAACGCCTGTAAAACAGGGATATATCGGTGTTATGGGACCTTATGAAAAGATAATTAGAAATTTACTTTATGTTTGATGAGAAATAATGGTATAATGAATTTCATGGAAACAATAGTGAGAAAAATAGATAAACATCAAATAGACAAAGAGATTATCCGCGAGGCGGGCGAGATACTGCAAAGCGGAGGACTTGTCGCGTTTCCGACGGAGACGGTATACGGTCTGGGGGCAGATGCGCTGAAGGAAGAGGCAGCTCGAAAGACATATGAAGCAAAGGGGCGGCCATCGGATAACCCTCTGATCGTGCACATTGCTGATTATGAAGACCTGAAGAAGATAGCGGTGAATATACCGCCCGAGACGGATGCTCTGGCATCCCACTTTTGGCCCGGGCCGCTTACCATGATTTTTGAAAAAAGCGGGCAGGTGCCCTACGGCACTACAGGCGGATTGGACACCGTAGCTGTACGGATGCCAAGGGATCCGATCGCGGCAGAACTGATACGGGCAGCCGGAGGGTTTGTCTCTGCACCAAGCGCAAATACTTCCGGGAGACCCAGTCCCACAACGGCAGAGCATGTCCGGGAAGACCTTGACGGCAAGATTGATATGATTTTGGACGCAGGCGACGTAGACATCGGCCTGGAATCCACAATACTGGATATGACGGTAGAGCCTCCTATGATCCTGCGGCCTGGGGCAATTACCCCCGATATGTTTGAGGAGGTGATCGGGCCTGTCAGCATCGATGAGACGATTCTGGGAAGCGAAAGCGAGAAGCCGCCGAAAGCGCCCGGGATGAAATACCGACACTACGCTCCCCGCGCAAAGCTTGTGATTGTAGACGGGGATTTGAGAGAAGAGATCCTGGCAATCCGGCAGCTTGCCTATGCTGCGCACCGGAAGGGAAAAGAGGCAGGGATCATAGCAACGGGAGAAACGCTTCAGTTTTATAAGTACGGGGTTGTAAAGAATATCGGAACGCGGGAGAATGAGAAGACAATAGCGAGGAATCTGTACCGTGTGCTCCGCGAATTTGATGAGGAAGACATCGATACGATTTACAGCGAGTCTTTTGCCATGCAGGGGATCGGGAAGGCGATCATGAACCGGCTGGAAAAGGCGGCGGGGCATCTTCGTATAGCCGCCGCTGCCGTTGTGAAAGAGCAGAGGTACAGAAGGATCATATTTGTCAGCAGCACGGATTCCGCGCGGGGTCCGATGGCGGCAGAAATTCTGCGGCACCAGGATCTGATGCAGGAGTATGTGATAGATTCTATGGGAATGGTGGCGCTTTTTCCGGAACCGGCGAATCAGAAAGCAGAAGCGATCATGAAAAGTGCCCAGATGACACTGAAAGACCATTTTTCCCAACAGTTTGACGGGGAAGGGATTCAGGATGATACACTCGTGCTGGCGGTGGAAGAAAGCCAGAAGAAGAAAATCATATCAGAATACGGTAATATAAAAAATGTATATACGATCAATGAGTTTGTTGATGATGATACTGAAATTCCAAATCCGTATGGAAAACCACTGACAGCGTATGGGGAATGTTATGAAAAGCTTCGGAAGCTTATAAGGAAACTGGCTGAAAAACTGAATTTACTTGCAGGAGGAGAAGAATGATGGGAGAAATACATGTAATGGACCATCCGCTGATTGAACATAAGATCAGCTATATTCGCAGGGAAGATGTGGGAACAAAAGAATTTCGCGAAGTTATTGGAGAGATTGCGCAGCTCATGTGCTATGAGGCGACAAGGGATCTTCAGATGAAAGAGGTGGAGATACAGACTCCGATCGCTAGGACGATGGGGCGGGAACTCGATGGGAAGAAGTTGGCGATTGTACCGATACTCAGGGCCGGAATCGGCATGGTAGACGGAATGTTGTCACTGATTCCGACTGCCAAGGTGGGGCATATCGGATTATACCGTGATCCGGATACGCTGGAGCCGGTGGAATATTACTGCAAGCTCCCCGCTGACTGCGGAGAGAGGAGAGTGTTTGTCGTTGACCCGATGCTTGCCACGGGAGGGTCCAGTACGGCAGCAATCAGGATGCTTAAGGAAAAGGGAGTCAAAAATATTAAATTCCTCTGTATCATTGCGGCGCCGGAAGGTGTAAAACGAATGAGGGAAGAGCATCCGGATGTGGATATTTATATCGGGGCGTTAGATGAAAAGCTTAACGACCACGGCTACATTGTCCCGGGGCTTGGGGATGCCGGAGACAGGATTTTCGGGACAAAATAACATGAAGGAGAAAGCGGGAAATGTCTGATAAGAGAAAAGATTATTTGTCATGGGATGAATACTTTATGGGGGTTGCGATGCTCTCGGGTATGCGTTCAAAAGACCCTAATACACAGGTGGGATGCTGCATTGTAAGCCAGGATAATAAAATATTATCTATGGGTTATAATGGATTTCCGACGGGCTGTTCCGATGATGAGTTTCCCTGGGCAAGAGAAGGGGAAGACCCGCTTGACACGAAATACGTTTATTCAACACACAGTGAGCTAAACGCAATTTTAAATTACAGCGGCGGAAGCCTTGCAGGGGCAAAGCTCTATGTGACGCTGTTCCCATGTAATGAATGTGCCAAGGCAATTATACAATCTGGAATAAAAGAGGTCATTTATGACTGTGACAAATATGCAGACACCTCAGAGGTGATGGCGTCCAAAAGAATGATGGATGCAGCCGGGGTGAGATACCATCAGTACCACCGCACTGCACGGAAGATAGAGATGGAACTGTGAGGGTGTGACTGCAAGAACAAAAGGGCAGGTACGCTTACCGCGTACCTGCTTCGGGGTATCAGGAGGAAATAAGAAATGAAGCGTATCTTAATGATGGTGCTCAGGAATCTTCTGATTGTGCCATATGGCTGGATACGGCTCTGTTATCGGGCGGCACATGTGGAGAAATATACAGAAGAGGACATGTACAGGTTTTTACAGTGGATTGACCTCCGTGCAAACAGAGGCGGAAATGTCAGGATAGATGTCCACGGGCAGGAGAACCTGCCGGAGAAAAACGGTTTTATGTTTTTCCCGAATCACCAGGGACTTTATGATGTTTTGGCAGTCATTGAAGCCTGCCCGCGCCCATTCTCTGTTGTTGCAAAAAAAGAAATTGCCAATATTCCCTTTCTGAAGCAGGTTTTCGCATGCATGAAGGCGTATATGATCGACAGAGACGATGTGCGCCAGGCAATGCAGATTATTATCGATGTGGCAAAGGAAGTGAAAAAAGGGAGAAATTATCTGATCTTTGCGGAAGGAACCCGCTCCAAAAACGGAAACCGACTGGGAAATTTTAAGGGGGGAAGCTTTAAGTCTGCGACGAAAGCGCAGTGTCCTATTGTCCCGGTGGCGTTGATAGATGCATTCAAACCCTTTGACACAAATTCCATCAAAGCGGTCACAGTACAGGTACATTTTCTCAAACCGCTGGAATACGAGGAGTACAAAGACATGAAGACAACGGAAATTGCAGCCTTGGTTCAGAAAAGAATCCAGCAAACGATCGATGAGAACACAGTTTCATAATAATATAAGAAGAAATAACGAAAATGAACAGAAAAATAAAAAATCCCGTTGACATTAGAAAATCTGTTTAGTATAATAATCTTCGCATCCTCGATGCAAAACAAAATATATTGCCGTGTTTGATGCGGTCATATTCAGATCAGGAGAAATACTCAAGAGGCTGAAGAGGCGCCCCTGCTAAGGGTGTAGGTCGGGAAACCGGCGCGAGGGTTCAAATCCCTCTTTCTCCGTTTGATATTATCCAAAACTACTGGAGGTTTCCCAGTAGTTTTTGTGTATTAAATGTAAAATTGTGGATAATATCATGTAAAAACACAAAATATAGTGCCTTCGAGATTTGTTGAAAAAAGGTTGAAAAAACCGTTGACAGATATTTGCGAAAATGGTATTATATTTAAGCTGACCCGTGAGGGGAGGCTGGAAACAGAAAAAAAGAAAAAAGTCCTTGACAAAGCGGTAAGCGTTTGGTA
>CALWMN010000009.1 GCA_944381935.1 uncultured Mediterraneibacter sp.
AAATATTGCCCGGCACAAACCGGGCAATACAAAAAATTTATATTTTTTTCATTGTCTACTTGACGGGTAGCACACCAATTGGCGGGAATACCGCTCTTTTTATAAAAGTAAAAATGTGAAGGCAAGTACACTTGACATAAAGATAAAAAACATATATAGTATTTGTAAATACTATATAGAAATTTAAAAATACTTTTTGAAGGAGGGAAACATGCATCAATTTTCAAAGGCATATGAACTCTTGTCAGTATGGGCAAAGGGAACAGCCCTATATGCCCGCTGGGCACACGAATGTGAAATCGGCTATCCGGAACTTATGGTCCTTTATGCCTTACATGCAAAGGATGGGCTTACGCAAAAGACGATTACAGAAGAATTTGGGTTGATAAAGGCAACAGTAAGCACAGTAATCCGTGATTTAAAAAAACGCGGACTTATCGTCCTTGAGCCGAGTAAAGAAGACAAGAGAGAAAAAAGGGTTGTTCTTACCGAAACCGGGAAAGATTACGCAGAAAAAGTCATTCAGCCGCTGTTGGAGACAGAAGAACGCATTACTAGGAAAATCGGTGATGGGCGGATGGAGCAGATTATAGACACACTGGATCTTTTCAATATTTTGTTTGAAAAGGAGCTGAAAGGAGTACATAAGAAATGAAAGAGACCAGAACTTTTTTTAAATACGTTATTCCGTCTATATTTTCTTTTGCGTTGTCCGGAGTTTATGCGATTGTGGACGGCTTTTTTGTCGGGAACAGCATTGGAGATATAGGGATATCAGCAATAAACGTAGCATATCCTGTCAGTGCCGTTCTCCAGGCTTTGGGAACAGGGCTCGGTATGGGAGGAGCTGTCTATTATGCGATCAGTAAAGCGGAAAAAAATGAAACACTGACCAGAAAATTTACGGCTGGCGCTATGTGGCTGCTGCTTATTACAAGCGTGATTCTGACTTTTGCAACTTTCTTTTTGAATACACCCCTTTTGCGTCTGCTGGGTGCTGAGGGGGAGCTTCTTTCTCTGGGGGAAGAGTATATTGCTATTATTGCTTTAGGGGCAGGATTACAGATAATCGGTACGGGCATGGTGCCTTTTATCCGAAACCATGAGGGGTCATTTGAAGCTATGCTGTCTATGGCTGCCGGGTTTCTCACAAATATCATTCTTGACTACCTCTTTGTCTGGATACTTCAACAGGGTGTCGCAGGTGCGGCAATTGCAACTGTTATCGGCCAGGGAGTAACTTTTTTGACAGCATTGATTTATATGTTGAGATATAAACAGTTTACCTTAAAAATTCCGTTTTCCGACATGGCGGCAGTATCAAAAAAAATTGTCAAAATAGGTATCGCGCCATTCGGCCTGGCAATGGCACCAAATATATCTCTGATAATCATAAACCGTTTTTCTATTTTCTATGGGGGTGAAAAGGCAGTTGCAGTTTACTCCTGCATCGCATATATTATATCTATTGTGTATTTGATTTTTCAGGGAGTCGGGGATGGAAGCCAGCCGATCATCAGTAAATATTATGGGGAAAGAAATTTTTCCCGTCTCAGGGATATTAGAAAACTGGCGTATGGATTTGGGATTATGCTGTCGCTTGCCAGCTGTATCATCATGTACCTGGCAAGAAGAAATATAGGCACACTATTTGGCGTGTCGGCAGAAGTGAATATTGAGGTTGCAAAGATTATACCGATATTTCTTATTTCAGTTCCTTTTGTCGCGATAACCCGTATAACAACCGCAAGTTTTTATGCGACGGAAGAGAGCCTGTTTTCTTATATCTTGACATACATAGAACCTGTATTCATGCTTCTTTTTATGTTTGCTTTGCCTCCGGCATTTGGAGGGCAGATTATGATTTGGTGGAGCACCGTATTTGCAAGAGTTTTATCTGCCGGTTTGTCGCTTATATTAAAGGACCATGCCGACAGAAAAAACTGGCAGTCCAATATGGATAAGAAGGTATATGGACAGCCTTTAGTTTAGAGGATTTACGCCGATATTCTCAATAAGAGAAAGAATAACAGCAACAGTTCAGTCTTTGTAAGATTTCCGGTTTTATACAGGAAAGGAGTGGGAATGGATGGCAATGGTCAGAGGCGTTCAGGACGAGAGTGTGATAGCACTGGCACGGTCTCAGAAAACTCTTGATGATGCGGTGGTAAATACTCACAGATCAGGGCGTGAACAGGGACTTAAGGCAGATACGGTTATATTTCAGCGGACTCCTGAAATGAAAAAGCAGGCGGAAGAGTTGTTTGGCGAATTTCTGGATCGGCTCCAGAAGGTATACCCGGAACTGCGAATTGTGATATCTGACGGGAAAGCGGGCAATGACTACAATCTTCTTTCGCAGACGCTAAGGGATATGGGAGACGAGTATGTCTTGCTGCTGTCCAGAGATTTTATGGAGAGCCTTGGTGCAGATGAAGGGTCATACCGCCTCAGGGCACAGGCAGTCCTGGAAGCGGTAAAACGGCTGGGAAGTTACCAGCAGGGAGCGGCAGTCTGGATGGGCGAAGATACCGCAGCCTTTCTGGTCAGGCAGCCGGATAAAAAGAAGGAAAGCACCGACTGGATAAAGGAATGGGCACAGCGCCAGGAGAAGCACCTGTCGGATATGCTTCCGTCACCCTCAGAGCAGGAACTGATGAAATCCAGGGCCCTCAGCTCGGCGTACTACCAGACGGCTACCGCATATTCGCGGCTCGCGAGGGCAAAGACAAAGACAGCAGCGCAGTCTGTCGTGACAGAAATCAGGCAGAGCGTCAGCACCTTGAAGCTGGTTGCCGCCTACGGGGACGACAAATTGCGTGCAAAGGCAAAAAGAGCGATGAAATCTTTAGAAAAACTGATTTTGCGTGCAAACAGGAAGATGCGCCGGTTCGACGAAGAGAGGCTTACTGATGCCAGGAAGGAGCGGGCGCAGGAGAAAAGGCAGAAAGAGCGGGAAATGCAGGCGGAGCTGGAGCTGAAAAGGAGGAAGACATCGCGGGCGACGGGCGATGGAGCGATTCTGACAGAGGGGCGGTTAAATAACGTCAACATTCCCGGCCGCCGGAGCTGGGCAGAGGAACAGCGACTGAAGAAAACACACAAAGATCCTTCCTATGACTGGATGACCTATATCCCAGTGAACCCGACAATAGCGACAGATGTTATTTCAGTGGCATCGGAGCTTGTCCTTGGCGGAATGCCTGTGCCGGAAGGATTTCAGGTGGCAGATGTAATGGCTTTCTGAACAAAGTGGAAAGGAAATCGCAACATGGGGAAAACCGTGCAGGAAGAAGGATACTGAAAAAGTATCCTTTTTCCATGCGCGTCAGATTGCATGGGATGCAATCTGCTGTAAAAACTCAGCAAAAATTATAAATTTTTCCGCAATTTTTTATAATGATAAAACGCTGAAAAAGAGTAAAATATAGATTCCATAGCACAGCTTTGGCTTGCGCTGACACGGTCCGTGAGGGGAGAGAGTACAAAGATTCCCTACCGGTATGATTTCAGGGCATACTAATGTCTGTTGCCCTGCGGGAAATATCAGATATGGAGGTTATCAGGATGAATGAGAAATATGCGGCTGAGTACGGAATAGAGGCAGTTATCACCAGCTATAATCAGGGGGACATGATCCTGGAGGCAGTTGACTCTCTGTGTCGTCAGACCGTGCCTCCGTCAAGGATCATCATTGTGGACGACGGGTCAACGGATGAGGGATCCCTTTCCATACTCAGCCGGGTCGAATCGGATCTGGACCGGGAGATCCCGGCAGTTATTCTAAGGCAGAAGAACAGAGGGGTATCCGCTGCGCGCAATGCGGGAATCTGTAAAGCGGACTCGGAAATGGTGCTTGTGCTCGACGGAGACGACAGGCTTGAGCCTTCCTATCTCGAAGAGGTCGGGAACATGCTGCACAGGGATCCCTCCCTGGTCGCGGCGTCCTCCTGGATGCGTACATTTGGCGTGTTAAGCGCCGAGATCCGTCCAGCCGGAGGAAGGATAGAAGCGTTCCTTTCGCGCAATTGCTGTCCGGCAACCCACATCCTGCGGCGGGAGGCATGGGAACAGTGCGGCGGTTATGATGAAACCATGCGCTCCGGCTTTGAGGACTGGGATTTCTTCTTAAGTATGCTGGAGACAAGGGCAGATGCAGCAATCGGAATTGTGGAAAGAGCGCTGGTCGATTACCGCACTGCCCCGGCGTCATCCAATGTGAAGAGCATGGAAAAGAGGCTGGAGCTCATGCGTTTTATTATCGAAAAGCATAGCAGTGCCTATCAGGAACATATCGCAGACGCGCTACTGGGCATTGAGTCTGTATCAATGTCAAGACTTTATGGGTGGGAGAGCGAGATTGCCCACGCGATTGAAGAGGGTCGTGGTCTGTGCGAAGCGTCGGAAGGGTTTATGGTGCATCCGTCATACGGGGACGGCGGGATGGCTGCGGCAGTCCGCATAGTCTCAGCACCTGCCGGGACAGGAGAACACCGATGCGCGGGAAAAATGATGAATGAGCCAGAAGAGGGGAACACAGACATATGAGCATCGGGAAAATTATGGTGGTGGAAGATGACCTGGCATTGAGCGCGGGGCTTTGTTTTGAACTGGATATGAATGATTATCTTACCGTGGCGGCATATAATTTAAAGAAGGCAAGACAGCTTCTGGCGGAGGATACTTGTGATCTTGTCATTCTGGATGTGAACCTGCCGGATGGAAACGGGATGGACTTCTGTAAAGAGATAAAGGGGGACAATCCGTATCTTCCTGTTATTTTTCTGACGGCAAATGACCTGGAGGAGGATGTGGTGGCAGGGTTTGACCTGGGGGCGGACGACTATGTGACGAAACCCTTCAGTATGAAGATCCTCCTGAAAAGAGTGGAGGCTGCCATGCGTCACAGAAAAGAAAATGGTGAAAGGGAAAAGGACCGCTGGAGCGACGGATTCCTCTGCCTGGATTTCGGCACGCTTACTGCGAGGAAGGGAAATGTGCAGATTGCTATCACGCCGAATGAATATAAATTGCTCAAGCTTCTGACAGAAAACAGCGGAAATGTGCTGACACGACAGATACTGCTTGACAGGCTCTGGGACAATGAAGGGAATTTTATTGATGACCACACACTGACAGTCACCATGAACCGGCTTCGTGCCAAGATCGAAGAGGAAGGTCATACCTATATCAAGACAGTACGGGGAATGGGATATATCTGGACGGGAGGCAGGTAGGAAGATGAACGAAAAGAGATTGCGGGTATGGACTGTACTTCTGCCGGCGGCAGCGGCTGTGCTGTCAGCGGCAGCGATATGGATTTTGTGGACATATGTCCCCAGGGCAGAAATCCGATATGCCCTGACAGTGCTGTTCGCGGCAATCCTGTTCGCGGCAGCTGCATACAGGATCTGCCTGAGACGTCAGGTGGCGGATTTTGCGGATACGCTGTGTGGGATTCTGGACGGAATGATCGCGGGGGGAAACAGAAGGCGGGAAATCTATGAGGACAGCCTGACAGCGAAGGTACAGAGCAAGCTGCTGCAGTTTTATGATATCGCAGAGGAGGCAAGAGAGGAAAGCCGCAGGGACAAGCAGACAATACAGGAGCTTGTCAGTGATATCTCCCATCAGGTCAAAACGCCGATGGCAAATCTGAAAATCTTTACAGGGATTCTGAAGGAACATTCTCTTTCGGAGGAGAAGCAGAAGGAGTTCCTGGAGACAATGGAAGGACAGATCGGGAAATTGGATTTTCTGATGCAGTCCTTGATCAAGATGTCCAGGCTGGAGACCGGGACCTTTGCGCTCCACCCTGAGAAGGAAGTGCTTGAGCCGACGGTTGCCCGCGCTATCAGCCTTGTATGGACGGCGGCAGAGAGAAAAAGGATCCGATTGGAAACAGAATGTGACAGCAGCATTGAAGTTATCCATGATCCGAAATGGACCGCAGAGGCACTTGGGAACATACTGGACAACGCGGTAAAATATACACCGCCGAAGGGAAGCATAAGAGTACAGGTCCGGCCCTGGCAGATTTATACGAGAATCGATATTTCTGATACCGGGATCGGGATTGCCAGGGAGCATTATCATGATATTTTCAAGCGGTTTTACCGGGCAGAGGAAGCCGCGAAAGAAGAAGGAGTGGGGCTTGGGCTCTATCTTGCGCAGGAGATCATCCGACAGGAGAGAGGGTATATCACGGTGCAGTCTGAAAAAGGGCAAGGCACGGTGTTTTCCGTATTCCTGTTAAGCTGAGTGCACGGATGTTGCCCAAAGGGAGAAAGAAATATGGACATAATTGCAAGAATTGAGAATGTGAAAAAATATTATGGCAGTGGGGAAAGTATGGTCCGGGCGCTGGACGGTGTTGACCTGGAGATTGAGAAAGGGAGGTTTACCATGCTTGTCGGGGCATCAGGGAGCGGCAAGACTACGCTTCTGAATCTTCTTGGCGGGCAGGATAAACCCACTGAAGGGAGGATCTTTGTGGAAGGGACAAGGATCGATACCCTGGGGGAGGAGGCTCTTTCTGTCTACCGGAGAAATAAGATCGGGTTTATCTATCAGAATTTCAATCTTATCCCGATGCTGACGGTAGAGGAGAATATCCTGTTTCCGCTTGAACTGGGAAATGAGAAACCGGACAGAGGATTTTTTGATGAGCTTGTCGGAATCCTGGGATTAAAGGACAGGCTGGATGCGCTGCCGGGAGAACTCTCAGGCGGACAGAGACAACAGACGGCGATCGCGAGAGCGCTGATCACCCGTCCTTCCCTTGTGCTGGCAGACGAACCGACGGGAAATCTGGACAGGAAATCAGGGCAGAATGTCCTGGGACTTCTTAAGATGATGAACGGGAAGTACCATCAGACAATCGTCATGATCACGCATGATCTGGACATTGCACAGATGGCAGACAGGATCATTCGGATCGAAGACGGAAAGGCGGAGGATAAAGGTATGAGAGGAAAAGCAGGATTGGATGGGAGGATGCACGATGTCGGTGCTGGCAAATAATAACCGGAAGGTCTGTCTGCGTCTGGCGATGAGGACGATACGGGCAAATAGGACAAGGTCCGTTTTTTTATGCCTTTCTGTCATGCTTGTGTCTCTTTTGTATATGGCTGTTTTTTATACAGCAGATGCAGTGTATCATTCCTATCTCCTTCAGGATCAGCTGGAGTACGGCTCTGCCAGCCACATTGTCTTTGACTGGCTGACAGAGCATCAGGCAGACCGTATCAGCAGGCACGACAAAGTGAAAAGTACGGTGGAGCTTCACAGCATCGGGATTCTAAGCGATGAGCTGCTGGAATACAGGACGATCCGGATGGCTGCGGCTGACCAGGACTATGCAGAGAGTGTAAGTGCAGTCCCGCAGGAGGGGCATATGCCGGAAAAAGAAGGGGAGATCGCCCTGGATACCATGACACTGGATTCTTTGGGGATACCGCATCGCACAGGAACCGCGGTGAGGCTTGATTGGGGGGATAATGAGGGGAACAGGCAGACGGAAGAATTTATCCTCTGCGGCTGGTGGGATTCTGAGAGTGTCCACACAGAATCCTGTGCATGGATCACACCCGCACATGCAGACAAACTGCGTGACAGATCCGGGGAAGAGGAGAGCATCACCTTGGGCGTTATGCTTTACCATCCGGAGGACCTGGAGGCACAGGCAGAGGAGATTGTGAAATCGCTGGGACTGGGAGACGTAACCTATACGACGAATCTGGCCTACAATTCCGCAAGGATCGATACTGCGGACCAGAGGGCGTCAGGTTATCTTTTTACGGCAATTTTTGTTGTGGCAGGAGGATTCCTTCTCATCTATAATATTATGGCTGTCTCATTGGAAGAAAGAGTGTCCCTTCTCTCCTCCATGAAAGCGATGGGAATGACTCCTTTCCAGGCAGGGCTTTTCAGCAGCCTTTATGCCCTGCTTCTCTGTATCCCTTCCGTCCCTTCCGGCATGGCGGCAGGATTCGTCATATTCTATCGTATTTCGGGGGACATCGTGGAGGGACTCACAGGAATAGCATTGGAGCAGGGGCTTGTCACGGCCTTTCCATTTCTGGCTGCATCGCTGTTTTCTGTGCTGACCGCCTGGGCAGGGTGCTTTTTCCCGACATGCCGGATGAACGGATGGATGCCGGCAAAGATCCGGGAATTTCTGAACCGGGAATACAAAGGGAGAAAGAAAAGGAAACGTGGTGATCTGACTGCCTGGGGTATGGCATGGCGTATGATGGCGGTTGGGAGAAGGAGCCTGATCGCGTCTGTCTGCTCTTTCCTTGCAGCCGCTCTTGTACTGGGAGGCTCATATATCCGGTATATCAGCTATGATTCGGAGTACTATGCAAGGGAGACATATGTAAGTGATTATTCCTTTCTCGACGCATCCTGCGCGGGAGATTACCAGAGATATAATGAGCGCGCCGGCAATCTGACAGAAGAGACGGCAGAGACCATCCGTTCATGCCCGGAGGTAGCAGAATATGGGGAGTTCCTCACGCATGAGGTGGATCTGACGGCAGATGATGCGCTGCGCGGGACAGTGGTGGATTTCTACAATGAGACAGACGGGTATTACGGCAATGTAACGCGCAAAGAATCCATGTCCGGGCAGCCCGGTTGGATTGCAGGGCTCGAAAAGCTGGAGGCGACCGGGCAGTACAGAAGTGTCCTCATAGGGGCGGATGGCCTGGTGATGGATTATGTGCTGTTCTATGAACCATTGGACGGAACTTTTGACGCAGAGAAATTTGCCAGTGGAAAATACGTGCTGTCTGTGGGCGCCGCCTCTGCGGAGGGGATATCCTCTGCCCCGGCGGGTTCTTCCGTCGTAATCGGAGGGCGGACCTTTACTGTGATGGCGGCAGTTGAGGACTGGGGACTGGTCCCGGCAGGGCGCAACAGCCGGGCGTCCGAGTTCAGCCTGAACTATGTACTGCCGTCCCATGCACTAAGGGAGCTGTATCCCGGTCTTAATATCCGGCAGATTATGGTCAATGTAAAAGACGGGGAAGCCCGACAGTTTGAACAAAGGATTTCTGCATTAGACAGGCACAAGGGGATTGTGACCGAGAGAAAAACAGACAGGATCAGAGAGTTCCAGCAGTCTGCAGCCTCGTCTGTGGCTGTGGAAATGTTCACAGGTATTTTGCTCCTTTTCATCAGTATTCTGGGATTCTTGAATGTGATGATGACAAAGATACTGTCAAGAAGGAAAGAATTTGCTCTGTATCAGAGCCTTGGCATGGAGAAAAGGCAGATCCGCAAGGTAGTTTTCTTTGAGGGAGTTATTCACGGTGCCATCTGTGCAGCTGTGCTGCCTTTTGCCGGCGCTGCCCTGTGGTACGGCATGGCGTCCTATTATGACAGCCCGTTTGCATATATCAGCAATAACGACTGGGCAGTCATATATCAGTATTCCCCGCTTCCTCTTTTTATCACGGCATGTATCATCTTCATGGTCTCCGTGACAGTGCCGCAATTGTGCCTCAGGCACACAGAAAGGGAAAGTGTTGTGGAAAGGATGAGATACCGGGAATAAAGTTACAAGACTGTACCATTCGTGTACCTTGATTTTGACATCTCCCTGCTACGATAGAGTTACAGATAACCGGATGTTCTTCTACGATCCAGGATATTATGCAAGACAGGCAGGAGGAAAGAAGATGGATGCAGTTTTAAAGGCAAAAGGACTGAAAAAGTATTACGGAAAGGGAGAAGCCCTTGTAAAAGCGCTGGACGGTGTCGACCTGGAGATCGAGAGAGGCAGGTTTACCGCGGTCATAGGAACGTCCGGTTCAGGCAAATCCACTCTTTTAAATATGCTGGGAGGACTGGATATGCCCACGGAAGGAAGTATCCGCATTGGACATACGGAGCTTTCAAGCCTGAGCAGCGAAGAGGCGACTGTCTTTCGGAGAAAGCAGATCGGCTTTATCTTTCAGAACTATAACCTGGTTCCGGTGCTGAGCGTATGGGAGAATATCATTCTTCCGATCTCCCTGGACGGGCGCAGGCCGGACCGGAAATTTATTATAGAGATCGTAAACCTGCTGGGACTGGGGAAAAAGCTGGACAGCCTGCCGAATAACCTGTCAGGCGGACAGCAGCAGAGAGTGGCGATCGCAAGGGCGTTGGCAAGCAAACCCTCCATTATTCTCGCCGATGAACCCACTGGCAACCTTGATACGCGGACAAGCGGCGATGTGATCGGGCTTCTGAAGATGACCGGCAGGGAATTTCATCAGACGATCGTGATGATCACCCATAACCCCGAGATTGCCCGGATGGCGGACCGTGTCGTTCAGATTGAAGACGGCCGCATCGTGACGCAGTAAGGGGGTGCCATGCAGTGAAAGGAGTATTCAAACCGATCAAAACACTGAACGATCGTCTGTTCAAGCAAAATAGAGGGCGCAATGCGGTCGCTGTCCTGGCAATCCTGATGACGACGCTTATGTTTACCACACTTTTTACTCTGGCGCAGAGTATGAGCAGGAACATCGTGGAGATGACATTCCGCCAGACCGGATATGATGCACAGGCTTCCTTTAAGAGCATTACAGACGAAGAGGTCAGTCTGATTGCGGCTCATCCAGATGTGGAGGAGGTAGGGGAAAGCATTGTGCTTGGCATTGCCGAGAACAAAGAGCTGACAGGACACCAGACCGAGATACGATGGGCTGATGAAAGCTACGCTTCCCACTCTTTCGCAAAACCAGAGACGGGAAGCATGCCGGAGAAGGAAAATGAACTGGCAGCGGATACGACAGTACTGGATTATCTGGGAATCCCGCATGAGATTGGCAGGCAGGTGGCAATTGAATGGCGCCCCGATCTTTTGTCTGATGAGATGATAACGAGTACCTTTACGCTCTGTGGTTTCTGGGAGGGGAATGAGTCCTCATACGCCAGTAAGATATGGGTTTCCAGGGCGTTTGCTGACAAGATGACTGCAGGGCAGGATGGCCCTGCTTCAGAAGAGCAGATCCTCGGTACACACATGGCTCAGGTCAGCCTTTTTCATGACAGTAATATAGAAGAAACAATGGACAATATTCTGGCAGATGCAGATATCACGGATTTGGAGTATGGGGTGAATCTTGCCTATTCACCAGAGATGAACGCATCCGCATTTGCGGAGAGTGTGCCGATGTATCTGGGTATGATCCTTGTCTTTGTGGCAGGATATCTGATTATTTTTAACATTTTCCAGATCAGTGTTACCACGGATGTGCAGTTCTACGGGAAACTTAAGACACTGGGGATGACCGGGAAGCAGCTTCGGAAACTGGTTTACGCTCAGGCAAATCGTCTCTGTCTGATCGGCATACCTGCCGGACTGCTCCTCGGGTGGGGGCTGGGGGTCCTTCTGGTTCCCGTACTTATGGGTATGATGGAAGGCGAGGCTTCTATATCTGCCAATCCCGTCATCTTTATTGGATCTGCTATTTTTGCGTGGGTCACGGTGCTGATCTCGTGCCTTCGTCCCGCGGCTTTGGCAGGCAGGGTATCGCCTGTTGAAGCGCTCAGGGTAAGTGATGTGCCAGACAGGAGCAGAAAGAAGAACAGGAAAAGGGGAAATGCCTCTCTGGCGCAGATGGCGTGGGGCAATCTTTGGAGAAACCAAAAGCGCACGGTATTAGTCATCTGCTCACTTTCCCTGGGACTTGTTTTGCTGTGCAGCTTTTATGCAAAGAACGCGGCTTTTGATATGGAAAAGTATTTGAGTGAGCTGACGATCGCGGATTTTGAACTCTCGGATATTTCCAGTGAAGACTATGGGGGAGGATATGATCCTCAGGGAACGACTCTTACGGCTTCCCTTGTAAAGGAACTGGAAAGCGCAAAAGGGATAGAAGGGTCAGGGCATCTATACTCCCATCAGTTATCCTGGCAGATGGATGATAAGACGGCCGGCAACCTTGCTGCATTCTATGATGCGGACAGGCTGAAAGACTGGGAAACTTATGATCCTCAGGGGGCAGATGGGGCGCGTATATCCATACAGGAGAAAAAAGCGACAGCCGTACTTTTTGGTGCCGATGGTATACCGCTGGACGCCATCACGCAGGACCATTCGATACTGGCAGGAGCTTTTGACGCAAAGGCTTTTGCATCGGGAGAATACTGCCTTGCCATAAGTCCTGATGTGTCGGCGGGAAAAGGAACTGTGCTCCCCGTCCCTTCGGTCGGAACAACTGTGGAAATGGACGGGAGACGTTATGAGGTGATGGCGGTGGCCAGATCCAGCGGCTCGGTTACCGGAGGAGCGATGGAAGGCGGTAGGAGTGAAGGCATAACGATCGAATTTGTCATACCGTCGGATACGTTCAAGGAACAGTATCCGGAAAACACACTCCGAAAATTATTCCTTAACGTGAGGGACAGCCAGGTCAACAGTGTGCAGGAGATGCTGGATGAATATGCGTCTTCTGTAGACCAGAGCCTTCCGGTTACCTCAAGAAAGACCATGACGGAACAGTATGAGGCGGAGACAAGATCGTCGGCGGTTATGGGGAGTGCCGTCAGTGTCATCATTGCAATGGTAGGCTTGCTCAACTTTGCAAACTCCATGATCACAGCGATTGTCTCGAGAAAGAGGGAATTTGCCGTGATACAAAGCGTCGGGATGACGAAAAAACAGCTTTGCAGGATGCTGGCGTATGAAGGAAGCTATTACGCAGGCATCACGCTTGCGGCGTCCTTCCTTTTTGGCAGCTTGGCAGTCGGTATCGGCGTAAGGGCCATGACAGCGGCGGATCCGTTTTCTACCTTCCATTTCACCTTGCTCCCATTGGGGATCTGTACCCCGGCCCTCATCATTCTGGCTGTGCTTATTCCGTATTTATGCTTCCGAAATCTGGATAAACACAGTATAGTGGAGAGACTGAGAATGGAATAAAAAATGAATTACAAGAAACGGCAGGCATGCGGTATCCCACAAGCCTGCCGTATTTAATGTTGTCCTGATTTTATACGATGTCTTTTATTATGCGGAAACTTTCCTTCTGATCAGATATGCACAGACGCATCCCGATGCAGCCAGAGTGAGGAGAAGCACTACAGTGTTCATTCCATCATCGCCTGTCTTTGGAATAAGAGAGGCGCTCTTCTCTGCTGTCACAAGCTCAGAATCTCTGACGATTGTAACATCTTTTGCAATCTGGTCGAACAGGGAGGTAAGATAAGCGGCGAGTGCTTCGTCATCGCCTTCCTGCAGCAGACGGTCAATTTCTGCCATGATAGCGTCCAGGTCGATCGGACCTTCTCCTGTTGCCAGGATAGCTCCTACCTGAACAGCACCGGCGTCCGGATCATTCTCAAGTGTCCTCATCAGCTCACGGATGTTCACTCCTTCAGGAGTAACGATCGTGCTGTCTGCGATTGTGATCTTTCCGTCACGTCCGCTGACAAGCATTGAAGCGAAATTGCCTGTGGAATGTACATTGGAATTTACGATCTCAATACCGGCTTTTCCGAACATATCGGGATTATAAAGGGATGCTGCGGAATATAAGCCGACGCCTTTCTGTACGATCCAGTTCTCCCGGCTGCCTTCTAAGGAGATCCTGCCGTCTGCCACTGCAGTCACATTAGAATCCTTAATCGTGATCTTTCCGTTATACGCATAGATTGCATATGGGTCAACAGAATAATCGCCGGTTACTTTTGTGGTTGCAGTTACATCTGCGCCGTTTATGATGTTTACGTCACCATTATAGGTAGCTATAGCGGAGTACCCGCCCTCTGACTCGACATTGATCGATACCTTTGCGCCATCAATTGTGAGAGAACCGTTATTTACATATATGCCGTCGCCATAGCCGGTGCAGGTAATCGTAAGGCTACCGTCACCATTGATTGTCAGATTGCCATCATAGACATAAATACCGTGACCGTTGTTTGTCTTAATGTTATTGCTTCCCACAAGGGTGATTACCATGGAACCGTGTGCAATCTCAAGACCTGTCCATGCCCAGCTGTCATTCGTCAGCTCAATGTTAACGTCTTTAAGAGTCAGAGTTCCGTCTGTATACTTATAGGAACCTTTGCCCTCACCGAGAGATACATAGTCGTCTGACTTGTCCAGGACAGCATAAGAATTTTCATCTTTACCGTCAGTTGCGATGATGACAGAAGTTTCCGGTTCGACCGGTTCCGTGTTGGTGGGCGCCGCTTTAGCGCTGGCCGAAGTCGCAGCAGGATCGGTCTGAGCAGCAGTCTCCGGGGTATCAGGCTCTTCCTCATTAGACGGAGCGGGCGTCACTGCAGGCTCCTGTGCAGGTTCTTCATTCGTAGTACCCGGAACAGTTGAAGCATCTGGAGCAGTCGAAGCAGCCGGAGTGGTCGAAGCAGCCGGAGTGGTTGTACTACCCGGGCTAGTTGAAGTATTCGGATCAATCGGGGCACTCTGAGTAGCTGGCTCAGTCGGACTACTATTCGGATCATCCTCAGCAAATGCTGTCATTCCGCTCATTAACGATATTGTCATGGCAAGAGCAAGAAGGACAGCAAGTTTCTTTTTCCTTTTTCCCATGTTAGTGTACCTCCATTTCTTAGGATAATTCAGGACATCTCTATTATACTCCTGATAATATGGAAGAACAATTTTTATTCCAAAATTTAACATGAAAAAATTCACAAAAAAATCACAGAAAAAACACAAAATAATTGTGAAAAAATATGGTATCAGTAAAATTTATGGGAATCATACAAAATTTACAAATTAAATTTCAGATAAAATAGTATTTTTTTCATACAGTACTTGCGGCATGATATACCATGTGCTATTATAGGGGAAGCAAAAGTAAGGGAGGTGGCTTGATGTCGGCTATTCGCTAACATAAGGACAATAGTTTTGCTCATCTTAAGTATATATGATGGGTTTTTTGTTGTACCTGTTTGCGGATAGGATCATCAGGCTGGCTTTTTTGGGCGGCTCGTTTCGTGTCACCCGAATGAGATGGAAAGTACAGCCGGCATATGCCGGCTTGTTTTATGGTACAGGAAACTCCTGCCTTACAGAGAGCCGGATCACAGATATCCATGACAGCGGGACAGGTATGCGGATAACCCAGAGCGACGGGTTATCCCTTTTTATTTTGCGGGGCATTTCCTGCAGGGAAAATATATGTCGGACATTATAGGAGAAATACGATTATGGGAAAAGAAAAGCTTAAGAAAGATATGTTTTGGTGCCTGAACTGCGGCTGGACGGGAGGGAGCGAAGGGACGGAGGAGCCTTTGGAGCACTGTCCCAACTGCCTGGCATCTGTCCATGACAGGGACCGGGAAGGAATCGAATGTGGGGGCATACTGGAGCCGGTAGGCGTATGGGTGAAATCAGAGAAGGAATGGGAGATTGTCCAGAGATGCCGGTTCTGCGGAGAAATGAGGACAACTCCCATGACGGAACAGGATAACAAAATCAAGGTGCTCTCCATCGCGTCTAAGCCGGTATCTTCTCCGCCATTTCCGATTGAAAGGGCAGGGGAGCTGACAAGACTGATGGGAGGAAGCACTAACGTGTGAAACTGTAAACAGGAGGTAAAGGAAAAATGAACAGAGAAAAGAAAAAGAGAAAGCATGACAAAAGATATTTCAGGACGCATCCCTGTACCGATTCCTTCATATGCAGGGTCTGCGGATGGGTGGTCGTCTCTGCGGGAGCGGGTACGAATCACAGGAATCACTGCCCGAACTGCCTGCACAGCCTCCATCTGGACCATGAGCCGGGAGACAGGGCATCAGACTGCCACGGATGCATGGAACCGATCGGGGTATGGGTCAGGAAAAACGGGGAGTGGGCACTGGTCCACCGCTGCATCAGATGCGGAAAAATCAGTTCCAACCGCACAGCGGCGGATGATAATCCGACAAAGCTCATTGCACTGGCAATGCGCCCGTTTGGAAGTCTTGTCTCCGATATAAATATGAGATATAATGAATAAAAAATTTTGGTAAAACTTCAGGAGGCAGGACAGGGACCATGAGAACAAGCAAGATCACAAGAGAACAGGCGATGGAATTGCTGAGAACCTATAATAAGGAGGCGTTCCATATTCAGCATGCCCTTACCGTGGAGGGCGTCATGCGCTGGTATGCAGAGGAACTCGGTTACGGCGATGAGGCGGATTATTGGGCGATCAGCGGACTTTTACATGATATTGACTTTGAGATGTATCCAGAGGAGCACTGCCGGAAAGCGCCGGAACTCCTGGAAAAGGGCGGAGTCGGAGAAGACATGATCTATACGGTCTGTTCCCACGGATATGGGATATGCAGCGACAGTGAGCCGGTCCATGAGATGGAGAAGGTGCTTTTTGCTGCGGATGAGCTGACCGGCCTGATCTGGGCAGCCGCACTGATGCGTCCTTCCAAAAGCGTGATGGATATGGAAGTATCCAGCGTGAAAAAGAAATTTAAGGACAAACGTTTTGCAGCCGGATGTTCAAGGGATGTGATCCGGGCAGGGGCCAATCGGCTTGGATGGGAATTAAACGAACTGTTTGAAAAGACCATTCTTGCAATGCGCTCCTGTGAAGAGGCTGTCAAAAATGAAATGTCACAGATGGGATATTGAGTGATGAGATAAGAGAAATAAGGAGGAGATGCAGGATGGATAAAGTGGTCCTTGGAAAAACAGGCGTTGAAGTGAATAAGAACGGGTTCGGGGCGCTCCCGATCCAGCGTATTGCGAAGAAGGATGCAGTATATCTTCTCCAGAAAGCCTTTTATAACGGCATCGATTATTTCGATACGGCACGTGCCTATACGGACAGTGAAGAGAAGATGGGAGCGGCGTTTGCCTATACGAGGGAGAAGATCGTCATCAGCACGAAGACGGCCGCCCAGACCGGGGAGGATTTCTGGAAAGATTTGGATGAAAGCCTTAGAAGGCTGAATACAGACTATATTGATATCTATCAGTTCCATAATCCGTCGTTCTGCCCGAAGCCGGGCGATGAGTCCGGCCTGTATGACGCGGCGCTCAGGGCAAGGGAGCAGGGCAAGATCCGCCACATCGGCATAACGAACCATCGGATCGCCGTGGCAAGGGAAGCAGTTGAATCTGGACTGTATGAGACTCTGCAGTTCCCGTTTTCCTATCTGGCAGCGGACGAGGACCTCAGGATCGTGGAAGAGTGCGGTGCAGCGGGCATGGGATTCATCGCGATGAAAGGACTCTCAGGCGGACTGATCCACAATTCTGCCGCCGCCTATGCGTTTATGGCACAGCCGCAATTCGCCCACGTGGCGCCTATATGGGGCGTGCAAAGGGAGTGTGAATTGGACGAGTTTTTGTCCTATCAGGCCTGTCCGCCGCAGCTTGACGGGAAAATGCAGGACGAAATCGAGGCGGATAAGAAGCAGCTTGCCGGGGATTTCTGCCGGGGATGCGGATACTGTATGCCCTGTCCGGTGGGAATTGAGATCAACAACTGTGCCAGGATGAGCCTGCTTCTCAGAAGAGCACCCAAGGAAGGGTGGCTTTCCGGGGAATGGCAGGGGAAGATGAAGAAGATTGAGGAGTGCCTTCACTGCGGGCAATGCATGAAGAAATGCCCGTACGGACTGAACACGCCTGAGCTCCTCCAGAAGAACTATAAGGATTATCAGACATTTCTGGCATAAAGGGGTCTGCGGGAAGACGCCTGTCTGTTGACAAATTGAAACTTGAGGTTATAATAGTTTATCAGGAAACTGTTTTCTGATAAACTATTATTTTGCGTGGGAGTGATTTTATGCGGAATTGTACAGAGTTTTGGATGGGGCTTAGGGCTACGATGAAACTCTATGAGAAAATGCTCAAAAAAATCTGCACCAGGCATGACCTTACGGTCATGGAGGGAGATGTGATGGGATTTCTCAGGAATAATCCAGCCAGGGATACTGCGGCGGATATTGTGGAGCTGCGGCAGTTTTCAAAAGGGGCAGTCTCAAAAGCCGTGGAGGCGCTGATCCGGAAAGGGTTTCTGGAACGTCATCCAGATGACGGTGACCGCAGAAAAATCCATCTGAAATTGACGGATGCCGCGGAACCTGTCCTTACAGATATCCGAATCGTACAGAACGACTTCTGGGATACGGTATTTGCCGATTTTACGGAAGAAGAGTACAGGGTTTATGAAAAACTGAGGACCCGGATTTTTGAAAATGCAAGACGGGCGGACGAGAGGAGAGAAGAACATGAATGACGACAAAGAATTTCTGGGGAAAGAACCGGTCGGAAAGCTGCTTTTGAGGCTGGCGCTCCCCACAGTTGCTGCGCAGCTTATCAATATGCTTTACAATATCGTAGACCGTATCTATATCGGGCATATCCCGGGGATCGGCGCCACAGCGCTTACCGGCGTGGGGGTGTGTATGCCGCTGATCCTTATCGTCTCTGCATTTGCTGCCCTGGTGGGAAACGGCGGCGCACCCAGAGCCTCGATCTTTATGGGGAAAAAGGACAATGAGACTGCGGAGAAGATACTGGGGAACTGTTTTACGCTGCAGATTATTATTTCGGTGATCCTGACTGTGGTCCTTCTGGTTTGGAACCGCGATTTCCTGATGGCTTTCGGGGCGAGCGAAAACACGATAGAATATGCTGTGAACTATATGAATATCTATGCCCTGGGAACAATCTTTGTGGAAGTGACGCTGGGAATGAACGCCTTTATTACAGCACAGGGATTTGCCAAGACGGGGATGCTCTCCGTACTGATCGGAGCGGTTGCCAATATCATACTGGACCCGATCTTTATTTTCGGACTTGACATGGATGTGCGGGGCGCCGCCCTGGCGACGATCCTTTCCCAGGCGTTATCCTGTACGTGGGTGGTATGGTTCCTCTGCGGGAAGAAGACGACGCTTAGGCTCAGGAGGAGAAATATCGGACTGCAGCCCGGGATCGTCCTGCCCTGTGTCGCCCTGGGCACGTCGGTTTTTGTCATGCAGGCGAGCGAAAGCGTGATTTCGGTATGCTTTAATTCATCCCTGCAGAAATACGGCGGGGACATTGCGGTCGGAGCCATGACGATCCTGACCAGCGTGATGCAGTTTGCGATGCTTCCTCTCCAGGGACTGGGGCAGGGCGCGCAGCCTGTCATCAGCTATAATTACGGGGCGGACAACGTCGGCAGGGTCCGCGCGACCTACAGGCTGCTTCTAAAGGCAAGCCTTTCCTATTCGTGTCTGCTCTGGCTGATCGTCATGCTTTTCCCCCAGGGGTTTGCCGCGATGTTTACGACGGACGCGCAACTGATGGAGTATACAAAGACCGCGCTGCGGGTCTACATGGCAGCCGCCCTTCTGTTCGGCATCCAGATCGCCTGCCAGATGACATTTAATGCCCTGGGGCGGGCAGTGGAATCCATTGTGGTAGCCGTCGTAAGAAAATTTGTCCTGCTGATCCCGCTGATCTATATTATGCCTGCCGTTCTCAGGTCGGACCGGACAATGGCAGTCTATATGGCGGAACCTGTCGCTGATACGATCGCAGTTACTTTTACGGCAGTCCTGTTCGCCATCCAGTTTAAAAAGACACTGGCAAAGCTGGAGAAAAAGCCGCAGGCAGAGCCTGATCAGACTTGATTTTACCTTCGGACGGGAGTATGATAAAACATATTTCCATTTAAAGAAGGTGACAGAATGATCAAAGATCTTATTATATTTGTTTTAAAACCGTTCTCATTCCTGCCTGCCCTCGCCATGATGTACATTATCTTTTCCTTTTCGGCCCAGACCGGGGTGGATTCCGGGAATTTAAGCTATGAAGTGAGCCATAAGATCGTGGAGGCCGGCAATGAAATGCTTCAGAAGGGCCTGGAGGAATGGGAGATCGACCAGCTTGCATACGAGATTGAGTATCCGGTGAGAAAGCTGGCCCATATGACAGAGTATTTCATCCTCGCGGTTACAGTATCCTTTCCTTTTTATGTCTACGGGCTGAGGGGGTTTCCCCTCATGCTTGTGGCAGGATTTATCTGCGTGGCGTTTGCCTGCGGGGATGAATACCATCAGTCTTTTGTGGAGGGAAGAGGACCTTCCGTGCAGGATGTATGTATAGACAGCATAGGAGTATTTTTCGGAATCATCTGTGTCAGGATCGTGTGCTGGACTCTTCTGGCTCCCGCAAGGATGCTGGAGAGAAGCAGGAGAAGAAGGGAACTGAGAGAGCGCAGGCAAAGGATCAAATTTGAATCAGGGAGGTAAAAATGAAGATTGGAATATTAGGATGCGGCGCTATGGCCGAGACGTTTGCAGAAACACTTTTTAAGATGGAAGAAGTGGAATGTTATGCCGCCGCTTCAAGAAATATCGGCCGTGCCCGGAAGTTTGCGCGGCAGCATGGGTTTCAGAAAGCATATGGGAGTTATGAAGAGATGGCTGCGGATCCGGAGGTAGAGCTGATTTATATTGCGACGCCACATCCATGCCATTTTGAAAATATGGAATTATGTATCCGGCATAAAAAACCCGTCCTGTGTGAAAAGCCATTTACCTTAAATGCAAAGCAGGCAGAGCAGATCAGGAAGCTGGCAAAAGAGGAGGATGTTTTTGCGGCAGAAGCGATCTGGACAAGATATATGCCCTCCAGGGCCCTTATACACAGGATGCTGGACGACGGAAAGATTGGTAAGGTATCAGCACTGACTGCAAATCTTTCCTATGCGCTCAGCGGGATTGAGAGGATTGTAAGGCCTGAGCTTGCAGGAGGGGCGCTGCTTGATGTTGGGGTGTACGGGATTAATTTTGCCCTGACGTATTTCGGGACGGAAATCGAACGGATCGAGTCTTCGGTTCAGATGACAGATACCGGTGTGGATGGCATGGAATCGATTACGATCTTTTTTAAAGACGGGAGAATGGCAGTCCTGACGCATGGGATCTATGCCAGGTCGGACCGAAGGGGGATTTTTTATGGAGAAAAAGGCTACATGGCCGTGGACAACATTGTGAATCCCCATACGATCGCCCTTTATGATACAAAAGACAACCTGATGGAGAAGGTAGAGGTTCCGAAACAGATCAGCGGATATGAGTATGAGGTGCGGGAATGTATGGGAGCGATTCTTGCCGGGGAGAAGGAGAGCCGGTCCATGCCGCTTTCGGACAGTGTTGAATCCATGAGGATCATGGACGGGCTGAGGGCACAGTGGGGACTTGTGTATCCCCAGGAGCAGGGGAAACCTGCAGAGATTTCTTAGATGGGGAAAAGTATGAGAGGAATGAGGTTGTATAAAAGGGAGATCAAAGATCCCGCTGTTTTCAGGGAGATACTGGAAGAATGTGAGGTTGTGAGGATTGGGGCATGTGACCGGGACGGCATGTTCATCGTGCCTGTCAACTATGGGTACGACTTTCTGCCGGAAAGAGCGGGACTTGGGATCACGCTCTTTATTCACGGGGCAAAAGAAGGGCGGAAAGCAGATGCGTTTGCGGCGAATCCGGACGTGGCGGTGGAGATGGATTGCCGACATGAAGTCATCACCGGCGACTATGCCTGCAGCTATTCCTATGCATACCGGAGCATTATGGGCAGGGGGACGGTCTGCATGCTGACAGAAAAAGAAGAACAGATCTATGCCCTGACAAAGATCATGGAGCATATGGCGCCGGGAGCAAAGATCAGTTTCCGCCCGGAGATGCTGGAGCGGACTGCCGTCTTTCGCATCGATGTAGAAGAGTTTACCGGAAAAGAGCGAAAAAAGAAATAAATTTGGAATGACTTATTGACTTTATATCTGGTACAGGGCTTATAAAGAGAGCAGGAAAGGAAAAGGATTCTTCACAAGGAGGGGAATTGTATGAAGTCAGTAAAGGAAGTTTCAATGATTACGGGGATCACGGAGCAGAATATCCGTTTTTATGAAAAGAAAGGACTGCTGTCCCCAGAACGCAATAGGAAGAATTTGTACCGGGAATATTCGGAGAGGGACATCGACAGGCTGAAGATGATCCTGCTCTTCAGAAAACTGGATATGCCTCTGGCGGATATTAAAAGACTTCTGGAAGGTGAAGTGACCCTGGACGAGGCGATGGCGGATCAGGTCCGGCGCCTGGAGTCGGAAAAGGAGAAGCTGGATGACGCACTGGAGTTCTGTGGAACGATCCGGGAATCCCGGCTCGCGGATCTGGATGTGGACGTGTGTCTTGAACGGATGCGGGAGAAGGAAAAGGCAGGTTCTGTGTTTGCAAAGATTGCAGAAGACTATACCGCTGTGGTAAAATCAGAGATGGCAAGAACCTTCTCTTTCATGCCGGATGTCCCCTGCGGAACCCCCAGGGAGTTTACGGATGAACTGCTCAAATATGCGGATCAGGAGAACCTCGATATCGTCATTATAAAAGAAGGGCTGTCCCCGCATTTTCTGATGAACGGGATCGAGTACCGGGCATACCGGACGTCGGGGCGGTTCGGGATCACGATCCACTGTGAGATGGTCCACCCGGAAGACTATATCCCGGAAGGGATGTCGGAAAAGAAGTACCGCAGATACCGTGTGCTTTCCTTTGTGGGCATCCCGGTCCTGCTCTTTTTTACCGTGAATTTCTGGGTGTTCCGGGAGGCGTTCAAAAGCTGGGAAGGCCTGCTTATGGTCCTCATCGCGGTTATCCTGTATACCGCAGAAATTTATTTTGTCTACTACTGCTATGGGAAAAACTTTAAAGGCTAGAAAAAGGACCAAAAGGAAAGATGAGTCTAACTGACAAGGAGGAGACAGAAATGGTACATCATATTGTAATGTGGAAATTTAAACCTGAGATCGGGGAGGAGAGAAAGCCAGAGCTGAAAAAGGCGATGAAAGAGAACCTGGCCGGGCTCGTCGGAAAAGTCCCCGGACTGCTCACGGTGGAATTTGTGGAGGAGCCGCTTCCTTCCAGCACGCATGACGTGGCGCTGGTGACGACCCTTGAGAAAGCGGAGGATATTTCTGTTTATGCGACGCATCCGGCTCATGTGGCTGTGGCGGATACCTATGTACGCCCGTTCGTGACGGAGCGCGTCTGCCTGGATTACTAAACGAGGTGCCGGTTTATGAATATGTATGACCTGATCGTAAAGAAAAAGAGGGGAGGCACCCTTGCCGCTGACGAGATCCGCTGGATGATACGGGGGTATACGGACGGGAAGATCCCGGATTACCAGATGTCTGCCATGATGATGGCGATCTGTTTTGTGGGAATGAGTGACGAGGAGACGAAAGACCTCACCCTTGCTATGGCGAAAAGCGGGGATATGCTGGATCTGTCTGCGATCAAAGGGATCAAGGTGGATAAGCACAGCACCGGGGGCGTGGGAGATAAGACCTCTCTTGTCCTTGCCCCGCTTGTCGCGTCGCTTGGCGTACCTGTGGCAAAAATGTCCGGTCGGGGACTGGGACACACCGGCGGTACGATCGACAAGCTGGAGAGTTTTACAGGGTTCAGGACCTCTCTTTCCACGGATGAGTTTATCCATAACGTGAATACGATCCACATTGCGGTTGCGGGTCAGACGGCAAACCTGGCTCCGGCGGACAAGAAGCTCTATGCGCTCAGAGATGTGACGGGGACGGTCGACCAGATGTCGCTGATTGCTTCCAGCATTATGAGCAAGAAGCTTGCATCGGGGGCAGACGCGATCGTCCTGGATGTCAAGACGGGCGACGGCGCTTTTATGAAAAATCTGGAGGATTCCAGGGCACTTGCGCAGGAGATGGTCAGCATCGGCAGGCTTGCGGGAAAAGACGTCTCGGCTGTCATTTCAGATATGGATCAGCCGTTGGGATTTGCTGTAGGCAACGCCCTCGAGGTGAAGGAGGCGATCGACACACTGCGGGGAAAGGGACCGGCGGATTTAGAAGAGCTTGCCCTTGTTCTGGGATCTTATATGGCAGTGAAGGCGGGCAGGGCATCGGATGTCAGGGAGGCAGAGGAGATGCTGAGAGAATCGCTGCTTGGCGGCATGGCTTTTGATGTGTTCTGCCGCTTTATCCGGGCGCAGGGCGGAGACCCCAAAGACGCCAGAGATCCCGACAGGCTGCCCCGGGCACGGTACCGGGAAGAGGCACTGTCGCCAAAGACAGGATATATCAGCGATATTGCCACAGAGGAGATCGGACGGATCTGCCTGCTCCTAGGGGGAGGCAGGCAGACCAAAGACAGCCGGGTCGACCTCTCGGTGGGACTTGTTCTCCGAAAGAAGAAGGGAGACTCTGTAAAAGAGGGAGAATCTCTCGCAGTCATCCACGCCGGCGACCGCGCGCTTCTTAAAGAGGCGAAACGGCGTCTGGTCCAGGCATATTCGTTTTCCGAAGAAAAGCCGGATCCAGTTCCCCTTATCAAAGATATCATTTGAAAAGATCATCGGACAGGAAGAAAGCATAGGACAGAAACTGCCGCACATATACTGTTTATAAAAGGCGTATGTGTGGCATTTTTATGGAGAGAGAACAGATAAAAGAAAGGCTTGCATCCGCTGCAAGTATGCCAAAAGATGTGGTGCTTGGGGCTGCGGTTATCACAATACTGGGAGGAAGGGAAGTATGCATTGAGAATTACCGCGGCATTATAGAATACACGGATACTCTTGTCAGGGTACAGACAAAAGAGGGGCAGATCCGGCTGACAGGCAGGAGGCTGCAGATCGAGTATTATACCAATGATGAGATGAAGATCACAGGAGCCATACATGATCTTGAACTTATCAGCGGGAGGAAAGAAGATTGATCCGATCTATGATCCGTTATCTCAGGGGATATGTCCGCATCCGTGTGGAAGGATATTCTCCGGAGCGTTTTCTGAACCTTTGCAGCTTCCATCAGATTTTCATATGGGGACTGACTCCTGTCGGAAACGCATACGAGATGTACATGACCCTTTCGGGATTCCGTCAGATAAAGCCCTATGCCAGAAAGACACATACGAAAGTGCTCATATTACAGAAGACCGGCCTGCCATTTTTCCTGAGACGGTACCGGAAGAGGAAGCTTTTGTTCACCGGGGTTTTTCTGTGCATCGTGCTCCTTAAAGTATACTCCATGTTCATATGGGACGTTCACTTTGAAGGAAACGAAAAATGGACGGATGAGACTCTGATCGAATTTCTCGCCTCAAAGAATGTGTCGCCGTTTATGTTGAAAAGCAGGGTGGACTGTCCTCAGATCGTAAAGGATATCAGGGAAGAATACCAGGATATTGTCTGGGTGTCCGCATCTGTCGATGGAAGCCGGCTTAAGATCCAGGTCAAGGAAAACGAGGATACTTTTTGGGAAGAGGGGGATCCTGCAAAAGACGCTGAGGGATCGGAAGAGGCGCCGGTATCAGAGGAAGCGCACCCTACGGACCTTGTCGCCACGGAGGACGGAGTCATAACCGATATCATCACCAGATCCGGGGTTCCCCAGGTCCATGCCGGCGATACGGTGAAGGCGGGGGACATCCTGGTCCTCGGGAGGATAGATGTGACGGACGACAGCGGAGAGGTGATCGGATACCAGTATGAGCAGTCTGATGCGGATGTCTTTGCCGACACCCAGATTGAATATTCGGACAGTATGCCCCTTACGTACGAGGATAAGATCTATGACGGCAGGGAGCGCGCCCAGGTATACCTCCGCCTGTCTGACTGGAACCTCATGGCAGGTACGATAAAAAATTCCTATGACCACAGCGAGGTTTATACTTATGAAAGGCAGATCAAGCTGGGGGAGAATTTTTACCTTCCGGTCCATTATGGATACAGGAAGGCAAAATCATATTCATTTGAGACAAAAAGATACACAAAAGAGGAGCTGCGCCAGCAATTGAGCCGGAATTTCAACCGGTTTTGCGAGGAATTGGTTGAAAAAGGTGTTCAAATCAAGGAGAATAGTGTTAAAATACTCATAGACGAAAATTCTGCTGCCGCCTCGGGAATGATATATGTAAATAAAAGGATCACGCAGGAGGCTGACACGGAAATTTTAACGATTGAAAGGAAAGAACAGGATGAGTCTATCGGAACTGATGATTGATATTCCCGCTGACCACGAAGCAAATGTGTTCGGTCAGTTTGACGCATATGTAAAAAAAATAGAGAGGACGTTCCACGTAACATTGATTGCAAGGGACGGGAAATTGAAGATCGTGGGGGAAGCTTCCTCTGCGGAGAAAGCGTACAGAGTGCTCACGCAGCTTTTGGAGCTCTCGAAACGGGGGAATACCATTACAGAGCAAAATGTAGATTATGCGATCTCCCTTGTGTTTGAGGACCAGGAGGAGGGGCTTGTGGCAATCGATAAAGACCTGATCTGTTACACGCTGCAGGGCAGGCCGATCAAGCCAAAGACACTGGGACAGAAGCGGTATGTGGATGCGATCCGTGAGGGGATGATCACATTCGGGCTCGGTCCTGCGGGCACCGGAAAGACATATCTTGCTATGGCAATGGCGATCACGGCATTTAAGAGGAACGAAGTCGGCAGGATCATACTGACCCGCCCCGCAATTGAGGCGGGAGAGAAGCTGGGATTTCTCCCAGGAGACTTACAGAGCAAGATCGACCCTTATTTAAGGCCTCTGTATGACGCCCTGTACCAGATTATGGGTGCGGAGGCGTTCGTGAAAAATTCTGAGAAAGGGCTTATCGAGGTCGCCCCACTGGCGTATATGAGAGGACGCACGCTTGACAATGCCTTTATTATCCTTGATGAGGCGCAGAATACGACGCCCGCACAGATGAAGATGTTTCTTACCAGGATCGGATTTGGATCTAAAGTTGTTATCACAGGTGATTCGACACAGAAGGACCTGCCGGCCGGGGCAGTCTCAGGGTTGGACGTGGCAGTAAAGGTTGTCAGAAACCTGGAGGATATTACGATCTGTAACCTGACAAGCAAGGATGTCGTGCGGCATCCGCTCGTCCAAAGGATCGTCAATGCCTATGAGGAATACGAGAAAAAGACTGCAAAATCCAAGACCAGGAGGAGAAAAGCATGACCCTGTTCATTGAGGAGGAGGGAGAGAAAAAGCTTCCTTTTGATGTGAAGGAAACGGCGCGGCTTGTCGTCTCAGCTTCGCTGGAGTATATCGGATGCCCGTATGAAGCTGAGATTGACCTGCTTCTTACGGATGATGAAGAAATCCATAAGATGAACCTGGAGCACCGGGGGATCGACCGGGCGACGGACGTCCTCTCGTTTCCAATGCTTGAGTTTGATGCTCCGGGTGATTTTTCTGTTTTCGACGAAGATTCTGATGATGTTTTTGACCCGGATTCCGGGGAACTTCTGCTTGGGGATATTGTGATCTCAAAGGACAAAGTGCTGCATCAGGCTGAACAGTACGGACATTCGCCGCGCCGCGAGTATGCGTTTCTTATTGCACACAGTATGCTGCATCTGTTCGGCTTCGACCATATGGGAGAAGAGGAGAGGCCTGTGATGGAGCAGAAGCAGCGGGACATTATGAACATGGTTCAGATTCCGCGCTGATACAGTAAGGGAAGACACAAGGAGGAGACAATGCCTGAAACACCTGTGAACAATAAAAAACGAACGAAAAAAGACGATTATCTTGTCCAGGGTGCAATCCTTGCGGCAGCTTCAGTCCTGACGAAGATTATAGGCGTGATATACCGGATTCCGCTGACCAATATCCTGGGGGATGAGGGCAATGGGTTCTACGGCTATGCATATCAGGTTTACGCAATCGCGCTGATGCTTTCCTCTTTCAGTCTTCCCACGGCAGTATCGAAACTGGTTTCTGCCAGGCTGGCAGTCCGCCAGAGAAGGAATGCTTTCAGGGTGTTCCTCTGTTCCCTCGTATTTGCAGTATGTGTCGGGTTGATTATTTCCCTGGCAATCTTTTTCGGGGCAGGCGCCATTTCAACATATGCCATGCGGTCCCCGCTCAGCGTTTATGCCTTAAGAGTCCTGGCACCCGGACTGCTCATTGTGGCAGTCATGGCAGTTATACGGGGATACTTTCAGGGGATGGGAACCATGATCCCAACTGCTATTTCCCAGATCCTGGAGCAGATCATAAATGCGGTTGTCAGTATCGTGGGGGCAAGCATTCTGATCGGGGTCGGCACCCGGGCAGGGGAAAGCGCCGGGCAGGAGCTTCTTGGTCCGGCATACGGCGCGGCAGGGAGCACGCTTGGCACCGTGATGGGGGCGCTTGCCGGTCTTCTCTTTCTTCTCTTTGCGCTCTGGCTGTACAAGGGCGTCATACGGAGGCAGTTAAGAAAGGACCGGTCCAGACATGAGGAGGGCTATCCGACGATTCTGAAGGCACTGGTTTTCACGGCTGTCCCCGTTATATTCAGCACGGCTGTCTATAACATCAACCAGATCGTAGATCTGACGATTTTCAACCATATCATGGGATCCCAGGGATATGTGGAGCAGGAATATATGGCTCTGCAGGGGATTTACACCGGGAAATATGATACTCTGATCAATGTCCCGATGGCCATTGCAAACGCGCTGGGAGCGTCTGTTGTCCCCAGCCTTACCGCTGTCGTGGCAAACGGGACGAGGAGGCAGGTGCATGCAAAGATCAATCAGACACTGCGCCTGACAATGGTGATTGCCATTCCAAGCTGCGTGGGATATTTTACCCTGGCGTCCCCGGTGATGGTGCTGCTCTATAATGACTCCAGCGCTACGCCTGCCAATCTGCTTATGATGGGTTCCATTGTTGTGGTGCTGTATGGGATGTCGTCGGTGTCCAACTCCATCCTACATGGTCTTAACAGGATGGCAAGCCCGGCAAAAAATGCAGCGATATCACTTGCTGTCCATCTGGTTGCCTTCTGCATTATGATGGCCGTATTCAGGATGAATGTGTATGCGCTAGTCGGAGGAAACATTGTATTTTCACTTTGCATGTGTATCCTCAACCAGATCAAGATCAGGAAGGTCAGCGGATATCGGATCGACCTGATCCGCACCTTTGTCAAGCCGTTTATCGCGTCGGCTGTGATGGGTGTCGTTACATATGCTGTTCATCTTGTGCTGGATCTGGCAATCGGAGGAAGGTACATTCCGACGGTTCTGTCTATCCTGGCAGCAGTCATCATCTACGTTGTCGCTGTACTGAAGATCGGAACACTCTCTGAAAACGATATCAAAGACCTTCCGATGGGTGTAAGGCTTTTAAGATACTGCAGGAAATTCCATCTGCTTGCGTAGAGGGGTGCAAACTGAATAAAACATGAAAAAAAGCCAATACTGTATAAAAAAGGAGTGAGTCTGTATGAAGACAAAATACATTGTTGGCTTTTTTCTTGTAATCTTATTTGCAGCTGTCCTTCTCACAGCAGGGTATCAGTTGAGCTACCGGCATGTTATGGACAGGCAGGCGGCAAAAGCGGAGGAAGAAGCACCCATGACGGAAAGCATTTCGGCCAAGGGAGAAGCAGTCAGTGATGAAGGGTACTATCTGATGGAGCTGCAGGGGTTTGTCGTGGTATACCTTGACGATAAGGCAACGATATATGAATTTACCGAGATTCCGCTGACGGATCTCCCGGAAGAACTTCAGCAGGAGGTGGCTGCCGGCAAATATATGGAATCGGAGGAAGAATTGTATGCTTTTCTTGAAAATTATTCAAGCTGAGTGTATAATACAATCCGATAAAAAGGAAACCGCCTCGCTGACATACGGGCTGCAGCGGCGCCGGGTTGAAAGGAAGCACTATGGAACAGCAGAAGATAAACCGCATTAATGAACTGTACCGGAAGTCGAAAGCGGAGGGACTGACACCGGAAGAGCAGAAGGAGCAGAAACTTTTGCGCCAGGAGTATCTGGCACTTGTCAGGAGCAATCTCCGCTCCCAGCTTAACAACATTGATATTGAAGAACAGGACGGAACGGTTGTGAACCTTGGTGAAAAATACGGGAACAAGAGAGAAAATTAGGAAAGAGCTGATGAAAAAGAGAGCCGGACTCCCTTTGGAGGAGAGAAACATGGCGAGCGCAGCGATTGCCCGGCACCTTTTTTCTTTTCCCCCTTATGAGAAGGCCTGTGAGATTTACTGTTATGTATCTGTCAGGCATGAGGTGGAAACCTCCTGCATTATACGGGAATCCCTGCGCGCCGGGAAAAGGGTGGCAGTGCCAAAGGTGCTGGGAAAGCGGAACATGGAGTTCTACTTCATAGATCGGGCGGAGGAACTGCTGCCGGGAGGATGGGGGATACCGGAGCCGGAAGGGCGCGGGGAACGTCTTGCCCTGCCCGGAAAAGATGCGCTTTTCATTGTCCCGGGGGTTGCATTTGACCGGACAGGTACGCGGCTGGGGTACGGTGGAGGTTTCTATGATGCATATCTTTCGCGGTATCCGCACTGCCAAACAGCAGCGCTGGCGTTTGAGGTGCAGCTTACTGAGCGGATACCTGCTGCGTGCTACGACGTGCGCATCAGCACGATTATCACAGAGAAGGGGATAGTAACATGTTGACAGGATTACCATCGGATCCGGTGATCCTCTTAAGCGTCGTGAACACAAAGCTGAGGGACTTTTATGCGTCCCTGGACATGATGTGCGAGGATATGGAGATTGAAAAAAAGGATCTGGTCCAAAAGCTAAGAGCCATTGACTATGAGTATGACGCAAAGAGGAACCAGTTTGTCTGACTGCCAGGACAGGCAGAGAATACATAGAAATGCAGGTATAAAATAAAAATGGAAATGAAGGATAGTTTAAAATATATTTCTGACGCGAACAGACCGGAAGAGGAAGTTCCGACAGAAGAACCACAGAGGCAGTATTATTTTATCGGGCGGGCCAGGAGGCATCTGGAGGAAATGTCAAAAAAAGCCGGACGTCCACTGACATTTTGCGTCACGACCTTCGGCTGTCAGATGAATGCCAGGGATTCCGAGAAGCTCGTGGGGATTCTGGAACAGGTAGGATATGTGGAAGAATCCGAGGAAGAGAAGGCTGATTTCGTGATCTACAATACGTGTACGGTCAGGGAAAATGCAAACCAGCGCGTATATGGAAGGCTTGGACAGCTTGGGAGGGCGAAGAAAAAGAATCCCTATATGATGATCGGACTGTGCGGCTGCATGATGCAGGAGCCGCATGTAGTGGAAAAATTAAAGAAAAGTTACCGGTTTGTGGACCTGATCTTCGGGACCCATAATATTTACAAGTTTGCCGAGCTTTTGTGCACCCGAATGGAGTCAGAGCGCACCGTCATAGACATCTGGAAGGACACCGACAAGATCGTGGAGGATCTTCCCGTGGAGCGGAAGTACCCTTTCAAATCCGGCGTGAATATTATGTTCGGCTGCAACAATTTCTGCAGCTACTGTATCGTGCCCTATGTGAGGGGCCGTGAGAGAAGCCGGGATCCCAAAGCGGTCATTCGTGAGATTGAACGGCTTGTATCCGACGGAGTCGTGGAGGTGATGCTCCTGGGGCAGAATGTCAATTCCTACGGAAAGAACCTGGAAGAACCGATGACATTTGCCAGGCTCCTTAAGGAGGTGGAGCAGGTGGAGGGCCTTAAGCGTATCCGGTTCATGACTTCCCATCCCAAGGACCTTTCCGACGAGCTGATTGAAGTCATGGGACATTCCGAAAAAATATGCCGTCACCTGCATCTCCCGATACAGTCGGGAAGTACACGCATCCTGCGTAAAATGAACCGTCAGTACACAAAAGAGCATTATCTTGAGCTTGTCGAAAAGATCCGGGAAGCGGTTCCGGGCATATCGCTTACAACGGACATTATCGTGGGATTTCCGGGAGAGACGGAGGAAGATTTCCAGGAGACGCTGGACGTGGTGAGAAAAGTACGCTATGACAGTGCTTTCACATTTCTCTATTCAAAGAGAAGCGGTACGCCTGCCGCTGTGATGGAGGATCAGGTGCCGGAAGACGCGGCAAAAGACAGGTTTGGCCGTCTGTTAGATGAGGTGCAGAAAATCTCGGCAGAGGCTTGTGCCGTACATAAGGGAAGCGTACAGGAAGTCCTTGTGGAGTGCCGGAACGAGCATGATGCCTCGCTGATGACGGGACGCTTAAGCAATAATCTCCTGGTGCATTTCCCCGGAGATATGTCGCTGACCGGCAGGCTGGTCCGGGTCAGGCTTGATGAGTGTAAAGGTTTTTACTACATTGGCAGCCAGGTATAGAAGCAGGCAGGTATAAAATCTGAAAAAAAGAGAATACTGTTCCTATCGCCGGTTGACCGGCGCACAGCCGCAAAGCAATCGAAAAACGCTTGTTCTGCGGCTGTTTTGCGGAGAGTTCCCACGGATGGCAGGGGATAACTTACGAAAGAGAGGACGGTAGTGTTGAAAAAGCTGAGTGAATACCTGCTGCTCTGGAGCCTGGGTGGTACGATTTATTATTCATTTGAAGTGTTTTTCCGTGGATTTTCCCATTGGTCCATGTTTGCCCTGGGCGGAATCTGCCTGATTTTCTGCGCCCAGCAGGGAATATGGACACACTGGAAGGCGCCTCTCTGGAAGCAGGTGGGATGGTGCATTATTTTTGTGACTGCCTGTGAATTTATTACGGGAATCCTTGTGAATAAAGTTTTTCGCTGGAATGTATGGGATTATACAGGACTGCCGTTTCAGCTTATGGGACAGATCTGCCTTCCGTTTGTCGTGATCTTCTCCGGCCTGTGTGCCGTGGGAATCCTTTTGAGCGGCTATCTCCTGCATTTTCTCTATCGGGAGGAAATGCCTCATTTCCATGTGTTGTGAAAATCTTTCCCAATTTCCTTTGTTGAACTGATTTCTCAAAAATGGTATACTGTTCGGAAGAAGCTTTGCGCAATTCTGTGGGCAAGGAAGAAGATGTTTTTGAAAAAAGGAGTAAGAATGTGGCAGAATTAACACCAATGATGAAACAGTATATGGAGACAAAATCTCAGTACCAGGACTGCATTCTGTTCTATAGATTAGGTGATTTTTATGAGATGTTTTTTGATGACGCCCTGACCGCGTCGCGTGAGCTGGAGATCACCCTGACAGGGAAGAGCTGCGGGCAGGAGGAACGGGCTCCCATGTGCGGCGTTCCCTACCATGCGGCAGAAAGCTATCTGAACAGACTCGTGTCAAAAGGGTATAAAGTGGCGATCTGCGAACAGGTGGAGGATCCAAAACAGACAAAGGGCATTGTCAGGCGTGAAGTCGTACGCATTGTCACACCGGGAACCAACCTGGATACGCAGGCCCTGGATGAGACAAAAAACAATTATATCATGTGCATCGTGTACATAGCAGACCGGTACGGAGTGTCGATTGCCGATATTACGACCGGTGATTATTTTGTTACGGAACTTCCAGACAGTGCCAGGCTGATGGATGAAATCTGTCAGTATTCGCCTTCAGAGATTATCTGCAACGAGGCGTTTTATATGAGCGGCATCGATCTGGACGACATGAAAGGACGCCTTGGCATTACGATATATTCTCTGGACACTTGGTATTTCGACGATGCCGTCTGCAGGCAAAAGCTGCTGGAGCACTTTAAAGTATCCTCTTTTGCCGGACTCGGTCTGGAGGGGTATGACTGCGGGATTATCAGTGCCGGGGCGCTGCTGCAGTATCTGATCGAGACACAGAAGAACTCCCTGGCGAATCTGACGCATATCACGCCCTATGCATCAGGAATATACATGATGCTGGACAGCTCTACGAGGAGAAACCTGGAGCTTTGTGAGACACTCAGGGAGAAGCAGAAAAGGGGTTCCCTTTTGTGGGTTCTGGACAAGACGAAGACGGCGATGGGGGCAAGGATGCTGAGGAAATACGTGGAGCAGCCCCTGATTGACAGGACGGAGATCCTTCTGCGCCTGGATGGTGTGGAAGAACTGAAAGAACAGGCGATTTCCAGGGAAGAGATCCGGGAATATCTGTCGCCGGTTTATGACCTGGAACGCCTGATTATGAAGATTACGTACGGCTCGGCAAACCCAAGGGACCTGATGGCATTTAAGACGTCTCTTGAGATGCTTCCGCCTATCCGCTGTATCCTCGGGGAAATGCAGTCAGAAGTGCTGAAAAACATTTATGGGGATATCGATGCACTCACAGATCTCTATGGCCTTTTAAAAAATGCCATACAGGATGATCCGCCGCTTACAATGAAAGAAGGGAATATTATCCGGGACGGATATCATGAAGACGTGGACAAGCTCAGACGTGCAAAGTCAGATGGAAAGGACTGGCTGGCGAAGCTGGAGAACGATGAGCGGGAAAAGACCGGGATCAAAAATCTGCGGATTAAATATAACAAGGTATTCGGCTATTATCTGGAGGTTACAAACTCCTACAAATCAATGGTACCTGACTATTATACAAGAAAGCAGACCCTCGCCAATGCAGAACGGTATATCACGCCGGAGTTAAAGGAACTGGAGGATATGATCCTGGGGGCGGAGGATAAGCTGTATGCACTGGAGTACGAGCTGTATACGGAAGTGAGGGAAACCATTGCGGAAGAAGTGGAGCGAATCCAGAATACTGCCAAGGCTATAGCGGCGTTGGATGTGTTTGCCTCTCTGGCGCTCGTGGCAGAACGGAATCATTATGTCCGCCCGAAGATCAACGAAAAAGGCATAATTGATATCAAGGAGGGGCGCCATCCCGTTGTAGAACAGATGATCCCGAACGATATGTTTATCCCAAATGATACTTATCTCGATGACAGGAAAAATCGGATTGCCATTATAACCGGACCGAATATGGCAGGAAAATCCACCTATATGAGGCAGACTGCCCTGATTGCCCTGATGGCGCAGATCGGCTCCTTTGTTCCAGCCACAGATGCCGATATCTGCGTGTCTGACCGGATTTTCACACGTGTGGGGGCGTCGGACGACCTTGCTTCCGGGCAGAGTACCTTTATGGTGGAGATGACCGAGGTGGCGAACATTCTGCGCAATGCGACCTCAAGAAGCCTGCTCATTCTTGATGAGATCGGACGGGGGACCAGTACATTTGACGGGCTTTCCATCGCCTGGGCAGTGATAGAATACATCAGCGACACCCGGCTGCTGGGCGCAAAAACACTTTTTGCAACACACTATCATGAGCTGACCGAACTGGAGGGGAAAATCAATCATGTGCACAATTACTGCATTGCCGTAAAAGAAAAAGGAGACGATATCGTCTTTCTCAGAAAAATCGTGAAAGGCGGTGCGGATAAGAGCTACGGCATCCAGGTGGCAAAACTGGCAGGTGTGCCGGATATGGTCATTGAACGGGCGAAAGAGATTGTGGAAGAACTGACAGAGGGCGATATTACCTCCCGTGTCAGTGAGATTGCGGAAAAGGAGCGCACCCCGAAAAAGAGGGCAAAATCAAAGAAATACGATGAGGTTGATATCGCACAGATGTCGTTGTTCGACACGGTAAAGGATGACGATGTCCTGGAGGAACTTAAAAACATTGACGTAGGCAACCTTACGCCCATCGATGCCCTCAATATGATCTACCGGCTGCAGAATAAACTGAGAAACAGATGGTAATACATAAAAGGAGGCAGCTATGCCGCATATTCAGATACTGGATCAGATAACAATTGATAAGATCGCCGCAGGAGAGGTGATCGAGCGTCCGGCGTCCATTGTAAAGGAACTGGTGGAGAATGCCATCGATGCCGGGGCGTCTTCCGTGACGGCAGAGATCAAAGACGGCGGGATATCTCTTATCCGTATTACTGACAATGGATGTGGGATTCCCCATGACGAAGTAAGAAGTGCGTTTCTAAGACATTCTACGAGCAAGATACGAAGCGTGGAAGATCTGTCCGGCATCTCCTCCCTTGGTTTTCGGGGAGAGGCGCTCTCAAGCATTGCGGCAGTGACAAGGACCGAGGTCATCACGAAGGCCGCGCAGGAGAAATACGGGACAAAATATGTAATAGAGGGAGGAACGGAAGTCTCCCTGGAAGAGACAGGCGCTCCAGATGGCACGACCTTTCTTGTCCGGCAGCTTTTCTATAATGTGCCTGCCCGAAGGAAATTTTTGAAAACCGCTGTGACGGAGGCGGGGCATGTACAGGATCTGCTCATGCATCTGGCGCTGTCCCACCCGGAAGTTGCCTTTCTGTTCCTCAACAACGGGCAGGAAAAGCTGCGTACTTCCGGAAACGGCAAATTGAAGGATGTGATCTACAGCATATATGGGAGAGATATTGCCACGAATCTTATAGAAATGGAGTATGAAAAAGGCGGCCTTCTGATCCGGGGGTATCTTGGAAAGCCGGTGATCACAAGGGGAAACCGTAATTTTGAGAATTTTTTTGTGAACGGACGCTACGTGAAGAGCCCCATGATCTCCAAATCGCTGGAGGACGCATATAAGGATTTTACGATGCAGCACAAATTTCCTTTTGCTGTGCTGCACTTTCAGGTAGATGGAAATGAGATTGACGTGAACGTCCATCCAACCAAGATGGAACTGCGCTTCCAGAAGCAGCAGGAAGTCTATAATGCCGTGTTTGAAGGGGTTCACCGGACTTTGCTGGAGCCGGAGCTTATCGTGCGTGCAGAAGCTCCAGATCCCGCTGCAGAGCCTGCTGTGAGGGGACAGGCAAAGGAGGCTGCAAGCCCGTTCCTGTTAAAAACCGGGACTGCCGGGCAGAGGGAACCAGCTGTGACAGAACCTGCCGGAAATGCCAGGGAAGAGGCTTCGGTGTATAAAACCCCAAGTGATCGGAAGGAAGTCCGGGACGAGGATTATTTCATACGGAAAATGCGAGAGAGGGTTACGGCTTACCACGACCGTTCTTCCTCTGCTGAGGTAGCGTCAAAAGACGGCATCTTCCGGTCCGGTTCCCAGACAGAACGGATCAGGGAGACTGTCCGCCAGACAGCGGAAGAGGAGAAGCCGGCTCCCTTGGTGGAACAGATGGATCTGTTTGAAGAGAACTTTTTAAAGCGTGAGGCCAGGGCAGAATATAAACTGGTCGGTCAGGTGTTTGGCACATACTGGCTTGTAGAATTTCACGACAGCCTCTACATCATCGACCAGCATGCCGCCCATGAGAGAGTGCTGTATGAAAGGACCATGAAGGGAATGAAGACGAGAGAATTTACTTCTCAATATCTGAATCCTCCCATTGTTTTGAATCTGTCCATGCAGGAAGCACAGCTTTTGAAGGAACATATGGACCGATTTACGCGCATCGGCTTTGAGATTGAGCCTTTTGGCCAAGATTCTTATGCGGTCCGGGCAGTCCCGGACAATCTGTTTGGCATTGCGAAGAAAGATCTTCTTCTGGAGATGCTGGATGGCCTTTCCGATGGCATTACAAGTAATATGACGCCGGAGCTGATTGATGAAAAAGTGGCGTCCATGTCCTGCAAGGCTGCAGTAAAGGGGAACAACCGCCTTTCTGCACAGGAGGTCGACGCGCTGATCGGGGAGCTTCTGACTCTGGACAACCCGTATCACTGCCCCCACGGGCGGCCGACTATCATTTCCATGACCCGGCGTGAACTGGAGAAGAAATTCAAGAGGATTGTATGATGAAAAAACCACTGATTATACTGACAGGACCAACGGCTGTCGGCAAGACGGCGGCTTCCATCGGCCTTGCCAAAGCTGTGGGCGGGGAGATCATTTCCGCAGATTCCATGCAGGTATACCGGCACATGGATATCGGTTCGGCAAAGATCACCAAAGAGGAGATGGGAGGAGTTCCCCACCACCTTGTGGATGTCCTGGAACCGGAGGAAGACTTTAATGTGGTCCTGTTCCAGAGAATGGCGCTTGCTGCCATGAAGGAGATCTGCGCAAAAGGCAGGATCCCGATCGTTGTGGGAGGGACAGGATTTTATATCCAGGCGCTTCTCTATGATATTGATTTTACAGAAAACGACAGTGATGATTCTTACCGGAGTGAACTGGAAGAGGAGGCAAGAAGCAGGGGAGCGCTGTATCTGCATGAGATGCTGCTGCGGGCGGACCCGGAGGCGGCGCGGCAGATTCACCCGCATAATATCAAACGGGTCATAAGGGCGCTTGAATTTCACAGAAAGACCGGGGGCAAGATCTCGGAGCACAATGCCAGGGAGCGGGAGAAGGAATCCCCTTACCAGTATGCCTATCTGGTCTTAAACGATGACCGGGCGAAGCTTTATGAGCGGATTGACAGACGGGTGGACCAGATGATGGACAGCGGGCTTTTGGAAGAGGTGAGATCTTTAAAGGCGCGGGGACTTACGAAAAACCATGTCTCTATGCAAGGCCTCGGCTATAAGGAACTGCTGGGATATCTGGAAGGAGACTATTCCCTGGAAGAGGCAGTGCGCATCATCAAGCGCGATACACGGCATTTTGCAAAGCGGCAGATCACCTGGTTCAAGCGGGAAAAGGACGTCGTCTGGATCGACAAAAAATCTCTGGATTACAGGGAAGATGGGATCCTGGCATATATACTCGGCGTGCTGAAAGAAAAGAAGATTATAGAATAGATAGATAAAGGACAGATGAGAATGGAAGAGAATACGCAGATACAGGACATGTATGATCTTCTGGGGATCTCCCCAGAGGTCAGGGAGCTTGGAGAACAGACAGAACACCGGCTAAAAGAGAGGTTTGACGGGTTTGACCGCACGGCAGAGTACAATCAGCTTAAGGTGATCCATGCCATGCAGGAAAACCGGGTCAGTGAGGGGTGCTTCCAGTATGCCAGCGGATATGGCTACAATGACCAGGGCCGGGATACACTCGAGGAGGTATATGCTTCGGTATTCCACACAGAGGCGGCCCTTGTCCGCCCCCAGATCACCTGCGGTACCCATGCGCTTTATCTGGCCCTCTCGGCGAATCTGCGCCCGGGAGACGAGCTTCTCTCTCCCGTGGGGAAACCATATGACACGCTGGAAGAGGTGATCGGCATCCGCCCTTCAAGGGGGTCCCTGGCGGAATACGGCGTGTCATACCGTCAGGTGGAACTTTTAGAGGACGGATATTTTGACTATCCGGCGATTGAACAGGCATTACATGAGAAAACAAAGATGGTGACGATCCAGCGGTCCAAAGGGTACCAGACCAGGCCCAGCTATTCGGTAGAGAAGATCGGGGAGCTGATCGCTTTTATTAAGGAGCGGCGACCGGACGTGATCTGTATGGTGGATAACTGTTACGGAGAGTTTGTGGAGCGCATTGAGCCGGGCGATGTGGGGGCGGATCTGGTGGTGGGCTCTCTGATCAAGAACCCGGGAGGCGGACTGGCTCCCATCGGCGGATATATTGCGGGAAAGAGGGAACTGATCGAGAACTGTGCCTGCCGGCTGACGTCGCCGGGACTGGGCAGGGAAGTGGGAGCTTCCCTGGGAGTCATGCAGTCATTCTACCAGGGACTTTTTCTCGCGCCTGATGTTGTGTGCGGCGCGCTTAAGGGTGCTGTCTTTGCCGCCAATATTTATGAACGCCTGGGGTATCAGGTGATCCCTGACGGCAGGGAATCCCGCCATGATATTATCCAGGCTGTGACCCTGGGAAGTCCCGAGGGGGTGATTGCGTTCTGTAAAGGAATCCAGGCTGCGGCGCCGGTTGACAGCTATGTGACGCCGGAGCCATGGGCGATGCCGGGATATGACAGTGATGTCATTATGGCTGCGGGGGCTTTCGTACAGGGTTCCTCTATCGAACTTTCCGCGGACGGACCGATCAAGCCGCCCTATGCGGTTTATTTTCAGGGGGGACTGACATGGCACCACGCCAAACTTGGAATCTTGGAGTCCCTGCAGAGCCTGATTGATGCAGGTGTGGTAGGGATAGAGAAAGTCAGGGCACTAATCCGGTCCAGCTGAATCTGGCGGAGAAAAACCAAACATGCTGCATGCAGAGAAGGAGGAAAGATTATGGGAACAGTTGCGGTGATCGGGGGAGGCGCTTCCGGCATGATGGCAGCCATTACGGCTGCACAGGAAGGGGCGCATGTCCTGCTTCTGGAGCATAAAGACCGGGTGGGAAAGAAGATTCTTTCCACCGGAAACGGAAGGTGTAATTTTACCAATATCCATCAGGAGCCTATCTGCTACCGTTCAGAGAATCCTCTGTTTCCCTGGGGGATTATCTGCCAGTTTGGCTCCCAGGAAACAGTTTCTTTCTTCCTGAAGCTGGGGGTGTATTCAAAAAACAGGAACGGGTATCTCTACCCGAACTCTGGCCAGGCCTCGTCTGTGCTTGATGTGCTGCGCATGGAGCTTGCCCGTCTTGAGGTCGAAGTGCGCACCGGAGTTGAATGTCAGGAGATCGTCCGAGGAAAGAAACACCTTTCCATACGCACCGGCCAGGGGATGGTACGCGCGGATGCCGTCATACTCTGTGCAGGGTCCCGGGCCATGCCTTCCTCCGGATCGGACGGCTCGGGGTATGATATTGCAGAAAAAATGGGACACCGTATCCTCCCTGTCCTCCCGGCGCTTGTACAGCTCAGATGCAGAGAAGAGTTTTTCAAAAGTATTGCGGGAGTCAGGGCAGAGGGAACTGTGTCTGTCTTTGCAGACGGGCAGTGCCTTGCCCGGGATACGGGGGAGATCCAGCTCACGGCGTACGGGATTTCGGGCATCCCGGTTTTCCAGGTTAGCAGATATGTGTCCCAGGCACTGCATCAGAAGGAAAAGGTGACGGCTGTCCTGGACTTTATGCCGGATTTCGCCCCGGAGCAGTTGCAGGCGTTCCTGCGGGCGCGTATTCAGGCGCAGCCTGAAAAGACGGCAGAACAGTTCCTGATCGGACTTTTTCACAAAAAACTCTCGGATCTGTGGATACGTCTTTTGAAACTTCCCCGGAACAGGCGGGCCTGTGAACTGACAGAAGAGGAGATAACCGCATTTGTCTCCATGATCAAAGATTTCAGGGTGACAGTCACATCGGCTAATTCTTATGAGCAGGCACAGGTCTGCTGCGGCGGGGTCGATACTGCCGGGATCAATCCCGACACACTGGAATCACAGTATGTGCCGGGCGTGTTTTTCGCCGGAGAGATCCTGGACGTTGACGGGATGTGCGGCGGATATAATCTCCAGTGGGCGTGGAGCAGCGGATATGTAGCAGGGAAGGCTGCGTGCAGATTTGCATCAAAAGTATAGACGGAAATTATTGACGGGCAGGTTTTGGACCATTTGTATCTGTGACAACAGATGGTACAGACCTGCCTTTTATATTTATATAAACGGTTATATTATTGAAAAGACAAAACTCCAGCCTTTTATAGTGACACTGGCGACACAGAGTGTGTGTATGGGAATTGCACTTCTGATCTTAAAAGTAGACGGAGGAAATGTTCCGCTCTCTTATGTGACGACACTTTTAAGCCGTGTTGGTGCCGTTCCGGTATCGGCAGTACTTTTGCTGGCAATTATTTTAATCTGGCTATACTTCAAAAGAACAAGGATGTGCATGAATATTTATGCAATAGGAAGCAGTAAAAAGTCTGCAAATTTGAATGGGATACCAGTTCTTAGGACAATGGTTACGGCGTATGCAATTTCCGGATGCTTCGCTGCGTTTTCAGGGCTATTCCGCACCGCAGCTGTAGCGTCAGGTTCGCCGACGGCCGGGGCGGATTTTGTCATGACATCCATCTCAGCGGCAGTGATCGGGGGAACAGCTTTAACAGGGGGGATAGGAGGATTGTTTGGAACGGTTATAGGAGCTTTCGTGCTCCGCTATATTTCCGATATGCTTGTATTTATGCAGGTATCTTCCTACTGGTCCAGTCTGGTCCAAGGTGTCCTTCTGATTCTGGCAGTGGCTCTGAGCGCATATGGAACGGTATTGAAGAAACGAAAGGAGGGAGTTGGATGATGGCGGCAAAAACAGTTTGGAAAAAAAGCGGCTCTATTATTATGACATTTCTTGTGGCATTTTTACTGCTGGCATTTGTATCCGTCATGAAACCCGGGTATGCCAACATGGCAAACCTGAAAGTACTTTCCATCTCGATCGCGGTGCTGGGACTTACTGCGCTTGGCCAGACGTTCCCAATTCTCACAGGCGGTATGGACCTTTCCATTCCGTGGATGTTCTGTATAGGCGGGTATCTCTGCGCAGGGCTTACAGGAGGAGAAAATTCAAAAATGATTTATGCAGTGCCGATTGTGCTTATAGCAGGATTGGTTATGGGATCCTTTAACGGGTTTGGAATAGCCTATGTAGGGATTGCGCCGGTTATTATGACGATGGCTTCCAATATCATTTTTCAAGGCCTTCTTGTCGGAATCACGGAGGGGACTCCCGGAGGAACAATTCCCTCGTTTATTAAAACTATGGCGAATGGGGGAAGCGGTTTTGTAGGATGGCTCTTTCTCTTCTGGGTTGCTGTGTCGGTGGCAGCATGGCTTTTACTGGCAAAGGCTCCTTATGGAAGAAAAATATATGCGGTTGGAAACAGTGAAACATGTTCTCTTTATTCAGGGATCAATGTAAAATTAATGAAGCTGTCTGCGTATGCATTATGTGGGATGATGGCAGCCCTTGCCGGTATGTTATATTCGGGAAGAGTGAGCCAGCTTTATCTCGGCATGGGGGATACCTATCAAATGGCGTCTGTTTCTGCAGTCGCGATCGGGGGTGTTTCACTTGTTGGGGGAAGCGGGAGCTATATAGGGACAATGGCAGGATGCTTTGTCATCATCATACTGGATGGTTTGCTTGCTGCCATGAATTTTTCTCAGGGAGTGCAAAAAGTAATTTATGGCATTGTCTTATTCTTAGCAGTTATGATTTCATCCAGAAAGAAAAACCAGGGTATGGAATAAGATGTGGGATTTACAGAAAACGGACTTATATGGTCCGTTTTTCTGCGTGATAGGATGCTGTCGTTATGCTTTTCTCTTGTTTGGGCTTCAAATTTAGGCTATACTGATGGTCGAAACATCAAAACAGATGGAAAGGAAAGAACATGCTTAGAATCAGCCAGGTAAAGCTTCCTGTCGGGCACACAGGAGAACAGTTGGAAAAGCGTCTCGAAAAAATACTGGGAATTTCCCCGGAAATGCTTTTGGAATACCATATTCGTAAAAGGTCTGTTGACGCGAGAAAAAAGCCGGAACTGTTTTATGTATATACTATAGATGCCAGAGTAAAGAAGGAAAACGCTGTCCTTAAACGGATGAAAGGACGGGTAGAGAAAGCAGAGGAAAATCCATATTCCCTCCCGGAATCCGGAACGGAAAAAATGACTGCACCGCCCGTGATCATAGGCAGCGGACCAGCCGGGCTCTTCTGCGCATACCTGCTGGCACAGGCAGGAATGAATCCCGTCGTGCTGGAGAGGGGTGCACCTGTCAGGGAGAGAAAGAAGGATGTGGAAACATTCTGGGAGACCGGCATTTTAAATCCTTCGTCAAATGTCCAGTTTGGCGAGGGCGGAGCGGGAACTTTCTCCGATGGGAAACTCAATACGCTTGTGAAGGATTCCTGCGGCAGAAACAGGTTTGTCCTTGAGACATTTGTCAAATTTGGAGCTCCGGAAGCAATTCTGTACGAACAGAAGCCTCATGTCGGGACAGACATTTTGATCCGTGTGGTGGAGGCGATGCGGAACCGGATCACCGAGATGGGCGGCACGTTTCATTTCCATACGCAAATGACGGATCTCTTCCCTGATACATGCGAACTTGAGATTAACGGCAGAACCCGAATTGAAGCCGGTGTCGCAGTGCTTGCGCCCGGGCACAGTGCCAGAGACACTTTTGAGGTTCTGTACAGGAGGGGGGTTCCCCTGGAGGCGAAAGCATTTGCCGTCGGTGTCCGTGTAGAGCATCCCCAGAAACTGATCGATACCGCACAGTATGGAAGAGAAGAGAGAGGATCGCTTCCTGCTGCTGCATACAAGCTGACCGCAAAGCTTGAAAATGGAAGGGGAGCTTACACCTTTTGCATGTGTCCGGGAGGATATGTAGTCAATGCTTCGTCAGAGGAAGGAAGGCTTGCCGTAAATGGCATGAGTTATCATGACAGAGCAGGCGGCAATGCCAACAGTGCGGTTATCGTTACTGTGACGCCGGAAGATTATGGTTCGGGCCATCCCCTTGCCGGAATGGCATTCCAGAGGAAGCTGGAAGAGCGGGCATGGAGGGAAGGGCGCGGCAAAGTGCCGGTACAGCGTTTTGAAGATTACAGGGCGAACCGGGTGAGCACTTGTTTCGGAGCTGTTTTGCCCTGCATCAAAGGAGCGTATACCATGGGGAATGTACGCCGCATATTTCCTGAGTATCTTGCAGAATCCATTGAGAACGGCATTTGTGCGATGGGGAAGAAGATCCACGGATTTGCAGACGGTGATACTTTGCTCTCAGGAGTTGAGAGCAGAACCTCTTCTCCGGTAAAGCTGATCAGGAATCAGGATTTTGTCTCGGAGATACCGTGGATCTATCCATGCGGGGAGGGAGCCGGATATGCCGGAGGGATCACATCGGCTGCGATGGACGGCATGAAGGTGGCAGAGGCAATCATAAGGAAATATGCGCCGCCGGAGTCATAGAAGGAGTCTGGGATACTGGAGCCGTCCAGCCATGCAAGGCCCGATTGCGCTTCGCTTCATCTCGCTTATACGGCTGCGGTGTATATCAAAGGGGGACTGGGGAGAGCCGTCCAGCCATGCAAGCTCGATTCCGCTTCGCTTCATCTCGCTTATACGGCTGCGGTGTATATCAAAGGGGGACTGGGAGAGCCGTCCAGCCATGCAAGGCCCGATTGCGCTTCGCTTCATCTCGCTTATACGGCTGCGCCGTATAACAAAAGAATAAATCTGTTTTGCCGGAAAGCAAGCTTTCCTTTCAAACATTTTATTCTTTTCTTGCATGGCTTAGTTCACAAAAAATTAAGATTCAATCTCTATACATGATTTTTAAACTGTGATAAAATAAATCATTGTATTGTGCCATCGCAGTGTTTTAGTGGTATTATAGTATATGAACGGACGCAATACGATCAAGGAAATGTACCGCGAGGAGCGGCCTTATGAGAAGTGTGAGCAGTATGGGGCGATGAATCTTACGGATGTGGAGCTTCTTGCTGTTCTCCTGCGCACCGGGACGAAAGGAGAAAATTCGCTCCATCTCTCGGAAAGGATTCTTCATCCTGATTTTGCGCAGGAAGGTATTCTGAACATTCATCATTGGTCTATGGAGCAGTTGATGCAGTTGAAGGGGATCGGAAAGGTGAAAGCAATACAGATCCTCTGTCTGTCGGAACTCGCAAAACGGCTTTCAAAGGCGGAAGCCCGGTCAGGGTTGGATTTTTCTGCGCCAGAGACAATCGCACAATATTATATGGAAGATATGAGGCATCAGACAAAAGAACTTCTGAAGCTTCTTCTGCTTAATAGCAGAGCGAAGCTGATCGGAGAGAGTGACATATCGCGGGGGACAGTGAACACGACGCTGGTATCCCCAAGGGAGGTTTTTATTGAGGCTCTCAGGAAAAACGCGGTATCCGTCATTCTTCTGCACAATCACCCGAGCGGGGACCCGACTCCCAGCAAGGATGACGTCCTGATTACCAGAAGAGTGCTGGATGCCGGGAGGATCATAGGGATCGAGCTTTTGGATCACATTATCATAGGGGATAATTGTTATATCAGTTTAAGGGATAAGGGTTTCTTTTGTTGAAATCCGGGGAAGATAAGGGGAAGGATTATTTATGGCCAGGAATGTGTATGGACTGGATCTTGGAACATACGAAATAAAGGTGTTTGACAAAAAGAAAGACCGGATCTGGAAGGAAAAGAATGTCATTGCAATGAAGGACAAAAGGTATATCTTTTCCGTTGGGGATGAGGCATATGATATGTATGAGAAATCTCCTGGGAATATACAGGTTGTCTTTCCGATGAAAAATGGAGTGATTGCCCATTTTGATGACATGCAGTATCTTCTTGGCAATCTGCTGAAAACGGACCGGCAGTTTACCCGCGGCGCCGAATATGTCATCGCGGTGCCCACAGATGTGACGGAGGTTGAGAAGAAAGCGTTTTATGACCTTGTATTCCATTCTGAGGCAAAAGCGAAATCTGTCAGGATCGTAGAGAGGGGGCTGGCGGATGCGATAGGTTTCGGGCTTAATATCATGGATGAAAAAGGTATCTTTATCGCTAATATGGGAGGCGGCACGACGGAATTATCTGTGCTTTCATACGGCGGTATTGTGCTGAACCGCCTGGTAAAGACAGGTGGGGAGCAGTTTGATGCGGCTGTGGCAAATCTTGTCCGCCACAACAGGGATTTCCTGATTGGAAGACTGACGGCAGAACGCCTCAGACGTGAATTTGGCGTTTTTGACCAGGACACAGGAAGTTCCCTCACTGTATCTGGTCGGGATCTTATTTCAGGAGTTCCTGCACAGACAGAAATTCCGATTAGCCTGGTGAGAGCTGCCATGAAGGATCCGTTGGATGAATGTGTCAGGGCGATGCGGTCCATGATAGAGCGTACCCCGCCTGATGTGCGCAGAGGGATTGAGGAATCCGGGATTTATCTTACGGGAGGCATTGCGAATCTGAAAGGGTTGTCTACATATCTGGAAGAGAGTATTGGCCTTCCCGTTATGACAGTTCCCGATCCGGAGTTATGCGCTGTGAAAGGTCTTGAGAAAATCATTCTGACCAAAGCCTATTATAAAAAACTGACGTATTCTATGTTAGATGAAGATTACAGGTGGTTGAGATAATATGAAAAAAAAGAATCAGGCTTCTGCCACAAACAGATATTTGGTTATAGGGCTGTCGCTTTTCTGTATCCTGATGATGGTACTGTCCTCCTTTTCTGACGTGGCAGGAGGTCCCTTTAAAGTGCTTGCAAATGTTACTGTCATCCCCCTCCAGCAGGGGATCAACCAGGTGGGCGGATGGCTCGGCGATATGAGCGACAATTTTGAAACATTAAAGCAGGTTCGTTCGGAAAATGAGAAGCTGCAGGAACAGGTCGATTCTCTGATCACAGAAAACAATTATCTTCAGTCTGAGCGCTATGAACTGGAACGGCTTCAGGAGCTGTATCAGCTTGACTCGAATTATGCAGAATACGAGAAAACGGCTGCCCATGTGATCGGCAAGGATTCGGGCAACTGGTTCAGCACATTTACGATTGATAAAGGGAGCATGGACGGGATTGAAGTGGACATGAATGTCATGGCAGGAAGCGGCCTGGTCGGAATTGTTGTGGAGACAGGTCCCACGTGGGCGAAAGTCCGGTCAATCATTGATGATTCAAGTAATGTCAGCGGCATGGTACTCTCTACTTCGGACAGATGTATCGTAAGCGGTGACCTGTCCCTTATGAGCGACGGGCAGATACGGTTTGAGCAGATGGAAAACAATGAAAATCAGGTTTCGGTGGGAGATCAGATCGTGACATCATATATCAGCGACAAGTATCTTCAGGGTATCCTCATCGGGTATGTCAGTGAAGTTACAGTGGATTCCAACAACCTGACACGTTCAGGGTATATCACTCCCGCTGTGGATTTTAAAAATATTCAGGAGGTCCTTGTAATCACGGCGACAAAGGCGGAGATGACCGGAGAAAACCAGGAAGAATAGAGGAGTACAGTACATGAAAGCTATGAAGTTTAAAAGGTTTCTGATAACTGCTGCTATTGTGGCCGCTGCCTATCTTCTTCAGTGCACGGTTTTTTCTAACCTTGAACTGGCAGGGGTCAAGCCGAACCTGCTGATTATTGTTACGGCTTCCTTCGGATTTATGCGTGGGCCAAGAGAAGGAATGCTGGTAGGGTTTGCGGCAGGGCTGATGACGGACATCCAGTTTGGCGATATGATCGGATTCTATGCGTTGATTTACCTGCTTGCCGGTTTTGTAAACGGACTCTTTGAACGGCTTTATTTTGATGAGGATATCAAGCTTCCTCTTTTTCTGATAGCAGTCAGTGAATTTATATACGGTATTATCATTTACCTTCTTATGTTCCTGCTCAGAAGTGACTTTAATTTTTTATATTACCTGAACAGGATCATAATTCCGGAGCTGATCTATACAATTGTCATCACGCTCGGGCTTTATCCGCTGATCCTGTTTATCAACCACAGGCTGGAAGCAGAAGAGAAAAGGAGTGCTAGTAAATTTGTTTAGAGATATTTTAGACCGTATAAAGGAAGCAGCAGAGTACGTGATGAAGTCTCGCCTTGTGACATTGATCATCGTATTCTGCCTTACTTTTGCTATTTTGATTGGACGGCTTTTCTATCTGCAGATTGTAAAAGGAGATGATTATCTTGCCAATTATGAACTTCAGATACGCAAAACAAAAGAGATTGCCGGAACGCGGGGGAATATTTATGACAGGAACGGGAATCTTCTTGCATACAATGAACTTGCCTATTCCGTGACGATTGAAGATATGCTGTCCTCTGATTACAGTACGTCTGAGCGGAATGAAGTGCTTAACGGGATTCTCGATGAGGTGCTTAGTATCGTTGAGTCTCACGGCGATTCTGTCATCGACAGTTTCGGGATTATCCTGGATTCAGCGGGAACCTATCAGTTTACACAGTCAAGCGAAACGCAGCGGCTCCGTTTTGTCGCCGATGTATATGGGCGCGCCACAATCGAGGAATTAAGCGCGGAGCAGCAGTCGCAGTCAGCCGGAGATATCATCCATTATCTGTGTACAAATCCGGTGTACGGATATGGTCTCGATGATGAGAATGAGGAACCCCAGTATATCCTGAAAATGATCAATATGCGTTATGCCATGAACCTAAACAGTTATCAGCAGTATATGTCCACAACGCTGGCGTCCGATGTCAGTGACGAGACTGCCGCTGCAATCATGGAGAACAAGGACTCCCTTACAGGGGTCGACATTGAGGAAGATTCTATCAGAAGATATACGGACGGAGAGTATTTTGCCTCTATTATCGGATATACCGGACAGATTTCCCAGGAAGAATACGAGGCTCTGGACGAGAATGAAAAGGAACGGTATTCCCTTTCTGATATTATCGGAAAGTCCGGCCTGGAGCAGACTCTCGACAGTGTCTTGCAGGGGACAAAGGGAGAAACGACATTTTATGTCGATAATCTGGGAAAAGTAACAGATACGGTGAGCCGCACTGAGCCGGAAGCGGGCAATGATGTCTACCTTACGATTGATAAGGATCTTCAGGAGAGCACATATCATCTGATCGAGGAAAAGCTGGCGGGCATCATCCTTGAAAAGCTTCGCAATGTCCTCAACTACGACCCGTCGAGCGTCAGTGATGCAAGCCAGCTGATCATTCCGGTCAGCGACGCATACCATGCGTTTATCGCAAACCAGATCGTGGATTCCCGCCATTTTGGCAGTGAAGATGCAGGGACTGCAGAAAAGGAAGTATACGGCGCTTTCCAAAGCAAGAAAACAGCTACGATTTCCCAGCTCATGACAGAGCTGCAAAACAGTAACGCCGCACCCTATGATGAACTCTCGGATGAAATGCAGGCATATATGGATTATATATCCGTTACGGTCCTTCAGAGAAACACCGGCCTGATCCTGACAGACAGGATCGATACCTCTGACGAAACTTATATCGCATGGACAACGGATGAGACGATCAGCCTGTACACGTATCTGAATTATGCGATCTCGCAGAACTGGATCGATACCTCAAAGCTTGGAGGCAGTTCCTATACAAGCTCCGAAGAGATTTATCAGCAGCTTTTGACTTATTTGGAAGAATATTTGAATGAAGACACTAATTTCGACAAACTTCTCTATGAATATCTTATAAAATCAGAGGGTATCAGCGGCGCGCAGATCTGCGCGATCACTTACGAACAGGGAGTCCTTCCGATGGATGAGGAGACTTACAACGGTCTGCTTGACGGGAGTGTGAGCGCCTATTACTGGCTTCGGGACAAGATTGAGAAACTGGAGATCACTCCCGGGCAGCTTGCACTGGAACCCTGTTCGGCGGGAGCAGTAGTATCCGACCCTGATACGGGAGAGGTTCTCGCATGTGTCTCCTATCCGGGATATGACAACAACAGACTGGCAAACACAATGGATGCCGCTTATTATAATCAGCTCAACACCGGGTTGTCCAGTCCGTTCTACAACCGTGCCACACAGGAAAAGACGGCGCCTGGCTCCACATACAAAATGGTTTCTTCCGTGGCAGGGCTGACAGAGGGGATCATCAACGGGAACACGATCATTAACTGCAGCGGTGAATTTGAAAAGGTAACGCCGAGCCCGAAATGCTGGATATCACCGGGTGCACACGGAGGCCTGGATGTCGTCCAGGCGATCAGCCATTCCTGTAACGTTTTCTTCTACAACGTAGGATATGACCTGGGAATCGATACGGATGGGAATTACGACAATGAACTGGGTCTGGAGAAGCTGGCAGAATATGCCAGGATGTTCGGGCTGGGAGAGACGACCGGAATTGAGATTCCGGAATCAGAGCCGGAAATATCGGATGAGGATTCTGTCCGCTCCGCTATCGGGCAGGGGACAAACAACTATACGGTAAGCCAGCTGAACCGCTATGTTTCAGCCGTGGCAAACAGAGGGACCGTTTATTCTCTCTCTCTGGTTGACAAGACAACCGATTCAAGCGGTAATCTGATCAGGGATTATGAGCCGGAAGTTGTCAGTACGATGGACAATGTCAGCTCGTCCACCTGGGATATGGTGCAGGATGGTATGAGGCAGATGGTTACGAGTTCTTCTACCTTTGCCGGAGTCGATGTTGCAATATCGGGAAAAACCGGTACTGCCCAGATCAGCGACGTGCATCCGGACAATACGCTGTTCGTCGGCTATGCGCCCTCTGACTCCCCGGAAATTGCGATCGCTGTCAGGATTGCAAACGGATACAATTCGACCTATCCGTCAGAGATAGGAAGGGATATTGCACAGATATACTTCGGGCTCGATGGTTCTGACGAGCTGATTACAGGCAGCGCCGCAGAACTTGGGCAGGCAAGCGCAGGTGATTAAGCAAAAAGGATTGGGTGATGAGAGAGTATGGACAGGCTTGTCACAATTAAGAGCAGCAATTATGGAATGGATATCCGTCTTGATCCCGATGCCCCTTTTGAGGAGCTTAAGGATGCTCTTATCGTAAAATTTAAGGAAGCCTCCAGGTTTTTCAAAGATGCCAGGATGGCGGTCAGCTTCAGCGGGAGAGTTTTAAACCTTGCACAGGAAAATGAGATTATTGATATAATCGGAAACGCCGGAATTGACGTCATATGCATTATAGACCACAACGAGAAACATGAACTAATGTACAAAAGTGTAGTAGAACAGACGCTCTCCAATCTTCATAAAAGGGAGGGGCAGTTCTATCGGGGAACTCTTGGCAGAAGGCAGGTTCTGGAGTCGGAGGACAGCATCGTGATTCTGGGCGATGTTGAGCTTGGGTCCAAGGTTATTGCGAAAGGAAATATTGTCATCGTCGGAGCTCTTTACGGCTCTGTCCATGCGGGCGCCTCCGGGGACAGAGATGCATTTATTGTTGCGCTATCCATGCAGCCAAAACAGCTTCGTATTGGTGATATAGAAGCGAAACGCCAGGTCATCTACCAGGAAAGCCTCGATATCCGGGGTCCCAAAATCGCGGTAGTGGACGGCGGCCACATCTATCTTGATCCACTTGTGGATTAACCGGAAGAACATTGGTAGGAGGAATAACAGCATGGGTGAAGTTATTGTGATTACATCAGGAAAAGGCGGGGTTGGCAAAACAACAACGACAGCGAATATCGGGATCGGCCTGTCCAAGCTGGGCAAGAAGGTCATTGTAATCGACACGGATCTGGGGCTGAGAAATCTGGATGTCGTAATGGGACTGGAAAACCGGATCGTTTATAATCTTGTGGATGTCATAGAGGGAAACTGCCGGCTTAAGCAGGCGCTTATCAAAGACAAACGTTTTCCGGAGCTCTACCTGCTCCCGTCTGCGCAGACGAGGGATAAGACAAGCGTTTCACCGGAACAGATGAAGAAACTGGTTTCCGATCTGAAAGATGAATTTGACTTTATTCTTCTGGATTGTCCCGCCGGTATTGAACAGGGATTCCAGAACGCCATAGCGGGAGCGCACAGAGCGATTGTTGTTACGACTCCTGAAGTTTCTGCCATAAGGGACGCCGACCGCATCATCGGTCTGCTTGAGAAGTCCGGGATCCGGAAAAATGAACTGATCATTAACCGAATCCGGACAGATATGGTCAAACGCGGGGATATGATGTCGGTGGATGATGTGTCAGAGATACTGGCAGTGGACCTGCTGGGAGTCATACCGGACGACGAGTACGTTGTGATTGCGACAAACCAGGGCGAGCCTGTCGTTGGGGAGGAATGTCTTTCGGGACAGTGCTATGAGAAAATATGCCGGAGACTGCTTGGAGAGGATATCCCTGTAACAGATTTTTCACATTCAGGAGGGTTTCTCGATAAAATATCCAGCCTGTTCCACCGGAATTAGGAGGAGAGACAGCATGAGTGTACGTTCTGTTCATATTGCAAAGGAAAGACTTAAGACCCTGCTTGTTTCAGACAGGCTACAGTGCACACCTGATATGGCGGACCGGCTTTCCAGCGACCTGTACAATACCGTGGCAAAATACATGGAGATCCGTCCGGAGGTATTTAACATTGAGATAACACGTACTGATATACATATTAGATATACGGGAGAAAGCAATTGAAATTTCTATTTAATAAATTTAAGCAGCGCTACAATTTAAGAGATTACCGTATCAGCCTGGTGGCACTTGTCCTTGCGATTTCCACGATCGGCATATTTATGGTGAGAAGCGCACGGCCGGACCTGATGTCGCGCCAGATCATGGGAGTCGCCCTCGGGGCAGCGGCAATGCTGGTCATTTCGCTGATTGATTACAAGTGGATATTAAATTTTTACTGGGCCCTTTACGGATTAAATATTATCATGCTGGCCACGGTCCTTCTGTTCGGAGAGACAGTCAATAATGCGACAAGGTGGCTTCGCATAGGCTTTTTTCAGTTTCAGCCCTCTGACCTGACAAAAATACTTATGATCCTCTTTTATGCAAAATTTCTGATGGAGAAGGAGGATACGATCAGGAGTACAAAAACGATCCTCCAGGGAATCGCCTTGATCTTGCCTTCGCTTGCCCTCATTTATATGCAGCCGAACCTCTCTACCACGCTCTGCATTGCTGCGCTGTTCTGTGCGCTTATGTATCTGGGAGGACTCAGCTATAAGCTGATCGGGACGGTGCTCGCAGTCATCGTGCCGGCATTCATCATCCTTCTCGTGATTGCGGTGCAGCCCAACCAGCCGTTCCTTAAGGGGTACCAGCAGGAACGTATCCTGGCATGGCTGGAACCGGAAGAATATGCAGACAATACTTCTTATCAGCAGCTCAATTCGGTAATGGCGATAGGATCTGGTCAGCTGTCGGGAAAAGGCTACAACAACGACGAGGCAATCTCTGTAAAAAACGGAAATTTTGTCTCAGAACCCCAGACGGATTTTATTTTTGCAATTATTGGAGAAGAATTGGGATTTGTGGGTTGTTGTGCCGTTATATTTTTGCTATTATTAATTGTAATAGATTGTATTCTGATTGGTCTGAAAGCAAAGGATACAGGGGGGCGGATTATATGTGGCGGAGTCGCCGCACTGATAGGGATACAGAGCTTTATCAATATTGGTGTGGCAACGATGGTGCTGCCCAATACAGGGCTTTCCCTTCCCTTTGTAAGTTATGGACTGACTTCCGTGGTATGCTTTTTTATGGGAATCGGGTTCGTACTGAATGTCGGTTTACAGCCTAATAAATATCAGTAAGGAGAATGTGACGCATATGAATATCGGATTAGTCGCACATGATGCGAAGAAAAAACTGATGCAGAATTTTTGCATAGCATACCGTGGGATACTCAGTAAACATGAATTGTTCGCCACGGCAACGACCGGTATGCTGGTCGAGAGCGTGACAAACTTAAGCATACACAAATATCTTGCGGGGCATCTTGGCGGTAAGCAGCAATTGGGGGCACAGATCGAACATAATGAGATGGATCTTTTGATTTTCTTCAGGGATCCCCTTTCTCCGCGCTCCCATGAACCGGATGTGAATGATATCGTGAAACTGTGCGATATGTATAACATTCCGATCGCAACGAATATTGCGACGGCAGAGGCTTTGATCCTGGCATTAGACAGAGGAGATTTGGACTGGCGTGAAATGTACAGATAGACGACGGAGAAGAAGAAAAAGAAGAAGGAGAAACCGTGCGGCAAGGCTTGCTGTTATGTTATTGGTTCTTGCAGCCGCCCTGGGCGGCGGATGTGGTGTGTGGATGTCCCTGCATCCTTCTGTTGACTCGGTTGCTGCTTATGAAAGGACGGCATATAACCAGGATATTTATCAGGGAAGCTTCTTCGCACAGGATCTGTGCGTTGCCGCTGCGAATGTACAGCTTAACGGGTTTGAGGATGAGGAGAGCCTCCACGGGGCAGGTCTTTTTGACCTGACCAATAAAAGCGTGGTGTACGGATACAATTTATATGACAGGCTGTATCCTGCCAGTACGACCAAGATTATGACGGCATATCTGGCATTAAAGTATGGCAATATGGAAGACATCGTAACGGTCAGTGACCATGCTACGGATTTTAACTGGGACGAGGTGACGAGCGGGCTTAGGGCCGGAGACCAGGTGTCTCTGTATGATCTCGTGTGCGGTCTGATGCTGCGCTCGGGGAATGACTGTGGAACCGCCATTGCGGAGCATATTTCAGGGAGTGAGGAGGAGTTCGCAAAGCTTATGAACACAGAGGCGTCGGCTCTGGGCGCGACGGGAACCCATTTTGTAAATCCTCATGGGCTGCACGATGAGGAGCATTATACGACGGCATATGATCTGTATTTGATTTTTAATGCATGTATTCAGACCGAAGAATTTGTCAATATTATTTCCATGGATTCTTATGACGGGACATTGACAGGAGCAGACGGTACGGTCCGCACAGAGACATGGGTTGCTTCCAACTATTACTCAAACGGGACGGCCCAGGCACCTGAAGGGGTGAAAGTATTGGGCGGAAAGACCGGAACAACTGACCAGGCGGGATGCTGTGTGATCTTATACAGTGAAGATCTGGAGAATCATCCTTATATATCTGTTATAATGGGAGCGGAGGATAAGAATTTCCTTTATGAAGAAATGAACAGGCTCTTTACGGCAGGTATACAGCAGTGAAAGAAATCAGAAAGCCTCTCGCAATTTGGCGTACGCTCACAACTGCGAAAGGCTTTTTCTATTATGACATGCTGTTGATCCTTCCAAACAGGCTGATCAGATACAGGCCGCACAGACCAACGACCGTATAGATGATCCTGGAGATCCAGCTCATATTTCCGAAAATAAAAGCCACCAGGTCAAAGCGGAAAATACCGATCAGAAGCCAGTTAACCGCTCCTATGATCACAATTGTCAGAGCAGTATTGTCAAACCATTTCATGTTATTTCCTCCTTTTCCATGTCAATGATCTTATTGTTCCCGCAAAAGCTGGAAATATACATCAGAAAATGTTATACTGACTAAGTTATGAAAGTCCGGGAGGTGTCACTTTATTTTGGCATCAAAACAGAATAAATCGATTAGTATCAGCAAATATAAGGGCAAAAGAGAGATGAACATCGGAATTTTTCTGTTTGCCATTGTATTTATTTATCTGGTTGTCACCGTCATTATGTATTTTACCGGCAGGCAGATATCTGTATACGAGGTGCGCGAGGGCAGTATTGTAAACGATCATTCTTTTACAGGGTTGATCCTTCGCGAGGAAACTCCCGTGACGGCGGAAGCGGGGGGATATGTCAGCTACTATCAAAATGAGAATACCAAAGTAAAAAAAGGCGCAAATATTTATGCGCTTTCTGAACAGGTTTTAAATTCAGATAACGCAGATGCGGAGAATGAGACATCTTCCGGGGCCCTCAACCCGGAAGTCCAGTCGGGAATTGTGGTGAATATACAGAATTTTAACCAGAATTTTAATGGGGAAAATTATTCTGCCGTTTATTCCCTTAAAAATGAAGTTACCACATCCCTGCAGAATGCGCTCAGTGAGACAAGGACAGACCAGCTTAGTTCGGTCATTGAGTCCAGCGGGCAGAAGGTTGTCTCCTACGGTGCGCAGAAGGATGGGATTGTCACATACAGTGTTGACGGCTATGAATCTCTTACAAAGGATTCTTTTACAGAATCCGATTTTGACCGCTCCGATTATGAAAGTACAACGCTGGAAGACCAGATGAAAGTCTCAGCCGGCGATCCTGTCTATAAAATGATTACGAGTGAAAACTGGTCTGTTATTGTCCAGCTCGATGACGACACGGCTAAAGCCATGATGGAAGAAGAAACCACAAGTGTCCGTGTCAGGATAGACAAGGACAGCGAGACTCTGTGGGCAGGTTTTTCTATGATTGAACGGGGAGGTAAATCCTATGGTTGCCTGGATTTCACAGATTCTATGATCCGTTATGCCAATGAGAGGTATTTAAGTGTTGAATTGATTTTGGAGGATGAGAGTGGTCTTAAGATCCCAAAGTCTTCCGTTGTGGAGGAAGACTTTTTTGTCATTCCACAGGAGTATCTTACGACAGGCGGGAACAGTTCTTCCCGGGGAGTGATGGTGCGGAATGCGGATGGCAGCGCCAGATTTCAGGAAGTTCATATCTATAATACGACGGAAGAAGGGGAAGTCTATGTCAGCAGAGATGATATGGACACCGGTTCAGTCCTGGCAAAACCGGAATCGGCGGATACCTATACGGTGGAGCAGACAGGATCTCTTTCAGGAGTCTATAATATTAACAGAGGATACGCTGTTTTCCGGAAAGTGACAATCCTCTGTGAGAGCGATGAGTATTACATCGTCCAGGAGGGCGACAGCTACGGGCTCTCCAATTATGACCATATTGTGCAGGATGGAAACAGTGTCAACTCAGAAGATGTTGTATTTCAATAGGAGAATATCAGAGAATAGAACAGGAGGCAGAGTGATGTTGAAAGAACAGTTGGAAGAGGTTGAAAGAAAGATACAGGCAGCATGTGACAGGGCAGGCCGCAGCCGTGATGAAGTGACTCTCATCGCAGTGAGCAAAACAAAACCCGTAGAGACCTTAAGAGAAGCATATGATCTTGGAGTGCGGGTATTCGGAGAGAATAAAGTGCAGGAACTGACAGAAAAATACGAAGCGCTTCCAGATGATATCCATTGGCATATGATCGGACATCTTCAGACAAATAAGGTGAAATACATCATCGACAAGGCAGAACTGATACATTCTGTAGATTCGCTGAAACTTGCCGGGATGATTGAAAAAGAGGCCGCAAAGCACGATATCATGGCGGATATCCTGGTGGAAGTCAATGTGGCAGAGGAAGAGAGTAAATTCGGGCTCAAAATGAAGGAAGTGATTCCATTTATTGAAGAAATCGCCCGTTATCCCCATATAAATGTCAGGGGGCTTATGACAATCGCTCCGTTTGTTGAAAATCCTGAGGACAATCGTCCGATTTTCTCAGATTTACATAAATTATCTGTTGACATTAAGGATAAAAACATTGATAATGTTAATGTGAGCATACTTTCTATGGGGATGACCAATGATTATGAGGTTGCGATCGAAGAGGGAGCGACGATGGTTCGTATCGGAACCGGAATTTTTGGTGCCAGAAACTATGCGGTTTGACTATGTTCAATTTGCATGTACTGGAACAGAAAGTATGGGAGAATAAAGTTGTGCCGGTGACGTGCACAAGATAGGAGTGTAATAAAATGGGTGTGTTTGATAAATTTCTCGACATCATGAAATTGAATGATGATGATTATGATGACGATTTCTATGATGATGACGAGTACTACGAGGACGACTATGAGGAAAAACCCCGTCGTTCACTCTTTGGCAAGAAAAGCAGCAAGGAACAGTCTTACGACGATTTTGATATGGAGGAAGAGAAGTCTTTCCAGCCGGCTGCCAGCAATAAGGTGACGCCGATGCGTCAGCCGACGGCAAAAAGAGGCGGCAATATGGAGGTCTGTGTTGTCAAACCGACCTCGGTGGATGATTCCAGGGAGATTACGGAGACGCTTCTTGCAGGGCGTACTGTAATCCTGAACCTGGAAGGAATGGATCTTGAAATAGCACAGAGAATTATCGATTTTGTTTCTGGTGCGGCTTACGCTATCAGTGGTAACCTTCAGAAGATCTCAAACTATATTTTCCTTGTCACACCAACAAATGTTGATATTTCCGGCGATCTTCAGGATCTCCTCGGAGGGTCTATGGAGAATCCCAGTGTGAGAAGCAGATATTAGAAATACGGCCATGAAAGAGAAGTATGAGAAAGAAGAGAAACTTCTGGAGAAACGCCTGATTGAGCTGTCCAGGCTTTCTTATCAGCGGGAAATTATTACATATACAGATTTTCTTAATCTGAGTGAACTGAATATTTTACATACCCTGCCAAAAGATTTGTTATATTCCAGATATGTCTCTTTTGGCGGGTATAGTTTGGCAGAGCGTCAGATGGCGGCATTTATCCCTGATGCTCTTTATTTGCGTTGCGGGAAAGGGGAGTTTTCACCTGCAGAGACCGGATATCCCTTTACGGCCTTGAAAATTCAACCCGTCCACGGCAAGTTTGCCGAGGATCTTACACACAGGGATTATCTCGGCGCTGTTTTAAGCCTCGGAATTGATCGGGCAAAGACGGGCGACATCCTCGTGTCGGGGAAAGAGGCGGTTCTTTTTGTCCACAATGACATGGCAGATTATATCCAGGAAAAGCTTACCCGGGTGCGCCACACTCAGGTTCGTATATCCTCTGTTCGGCCTGAGGACCTGGAGTATGAGCCGGTCTGCCAGGAGATAAAGGGCACAGTTGCCTCGGTGAGGCTGGATACGCTGCTTCCCCTGGCCTTTTCTTCTTCCCGCAGCAGGCTTTCTGGCCTTATTGAAGGGGCGAAGGTCTATGTGAACGGACGCCTTATCACAAGCAACGGATATCAGATCAAAGAGGATGATGTAATTTCTGTGCGCGGAATGGGAAAATTCCGTTATAAAGGCACAGTGTCGCACACAAAGAAAAACAGGTTGTATGTGGTCATACAGAAATATATTTAGAGGATGGACGCAATATGAATATCAGCAGAACAATAAAAAGCTATCTTTTTGCCCTTCTTGGCTTTGCCATTGCAGTTGCCTTTGACCAGATTTCAAAACTGGCTGCGGTTATCTTCCTGAAAGGGAAACCGCCCTTTATTCTCATTGACGGAGTCTTCCAGTTTCTCTATCTGGAGAACCGGGGAGCGGCGTTCGGTATGATGCAGGACAGGCAGATTATTTTTATTATCGGGGCGGTTCTGATCACTATGATTGTGATACTTTTATATGGGAGGATCCCACAGGAAAGGAAATACCTTCCGCTGCGCATCTGTGCGGTGCTGCTTGTCTCGGGCGCTGTCGGCAATCTGATCGACCGAATCCGTCTGAATTATGTGATTGATTTTCTGTATTTTAATCTTATTGATTTTCCGATCTTTAATGTTGCGGACTGCTATGTTGTGACAGCATGTTTCATGTTCGTTCTCCTGATCTTGTTTTATTATAAGGAAGAGGATGATTTTCATTTTTTGAATTTCCGCCGCAAGGATGGGAAAGAGGAGTAACAGGACGGATGAATGAAAATGGATGAGTTAAAATTAAAAGCAGATGTGTCCGGTGAGCGGATCGACCGGTTTCTGGCAGCGAACCTTGACGGAATCTCCCGTTCTTATATCCAGAAGCTTATAAAAGAAGGGCATATCATGGTAGACGAAAATCCGGTTAAATCCAATTATAAAGTCTCTTCCGGGCAGGAGATTACGGTGATGGTACCTGAGCCGGAACAACTCGATATCACACCGGAAAATATTCCGCTGGATATTCTTTATGAGGACGAGGATATCCTGGTCGTCAACAAGCCGAAAGGAATGGTCGTACACCCTGCACCCGGTCACTACAGCCATACGCTGGTCAACGCCGTACTCTATCATTGCGGCGGCAATCTGTCTGCCATCAACGGTGTGGTACGTCCGGGGATTGTCCATCGTATTGACAAAGATACGACAGGATCTCTTCTGATCTGTAAGAATGACCATGCACATCAGGTCCTTGCAGAACAGCTAAAGGAACACTCCATTACCCGGCGGTACCATGCGGTCGTATGCGGGAATTTCAAAGAAGAGAGCGGAACAGTGGACGCGCCGATCGGAAGGCATCCGACGGATCGGAAGAAAATGAGTACGCACGCTGCAAACGCCAGGAGGGCTGTGACGCACTACCGGGTTCTGGCACGTTTTGGTTCCTACACATATGTGGAGTGTGAACTGGAAACCGGACGGACCCACCAGATCCGTGTACACATGTCCAGTATCGGCCATCCGATACTGGGAGACACGATATACGGACCGGCAAAGGTACCGTTTCACCTGGAAGGGCAGACGCTCCATGCGAAAGTCTTAGGAATCCGGCATCCCACAACCGGAGAATATATGGAGTTTGACGCTCCGTTGCCGAACTATTTTATTCAGCTTCTGGATAGACTTGGGAAACAGTAAAAAGGTGATTGTAATATCTGTTTTTTTTCGTTATAATAGTCATATAGGATGTGATTATGCACCTGCTTTTTATGCAAAATCACAATAATTGCTTAACGCAAAGGAGAGTGGACTTATTATGAAAACAAATACGATTATTACCATTGCCCGTGAGTACGGAAGTGCAGGAAGAGAGATCGGTTACAAAATCGCGAAAGATTTTGGAATCAAGCTGTATGATAAAGAAATGCTCGCACGCGCTGCAAAGGAGAGCGGGATCTGTGAGGAGATATTTGAATCCCATGATGAGAAGCCGACAAACAGTTTCCTCTATTCTCTTGTGATGGATACTTATTCTATGGGATATAACGGGAACGCATATACGGATATGCCGATCAACCACAAGGTATTTCTTGCCCAGTTTGATGCGATTAAAAAAATCGCAGACGAAGGTCCATGTATCCTTGTCGGACGCTGCGCTGACTATGCCCTGGAATCCTATAAAAATGTCGTCTCTGTGTTTATCCATGCAGATCTCGATGCAAGGATCCGCAGAATTGCACGCATCTATGATTTGACGGATGCAAAGGCGAAGGACATAATCCTTAAGACAGATAAGCAGCGCTCCAGCTACTATAACTATTACACGAATAAAAAGTGGTCGGAGGCTGACAGCTACGAGCTGTGCCTGAACAGTGCTCAGCTGGGGGTTGACGGCACAGCGGAATTGATTGAGAAATATGTGATGCTCAAAGAAAGCATTAAGAGAGAGGATCGGAAAATCTGAATCACCGGAATGTGGCTTTTATCGCCGTTGCGGAAAATGCCCCTCTGCATACATCAGCTATGCAGAGGGGCCTCTTTTTCCTCCGGGAGGCAAAGGAGCAAGAGCGGACTTATCGTCTCCTGATGCAGCGCTCAGGCCATCCGGTAAGATTACCGCTTAAAATGGCATGGAACATTCTTTCCCGTGTCCCGGGATGCTCCCGGTTAAGCTGATGCAGCAATTCTTTTGCGTACTGCCTTTTCGTGTATCCGTCCACTGGGCACTTGCTTTTTACTACAGGGAGCCTATACTTATTTTTGAACCCGATTACATTCGCCTCATCGACAAACATGAGGGGACGGATCACGGTCAGATCCATGCGGTCTAAATAAGTCTTCGGCGAGAAAGAGTGAAACCTGCCCTCAAAAATCAGAGAAAGCAACATGGTTTCTATAATATCGTCTTTGTGGTGTGCATAGGCTACTTTATTGCAGCCCATTTTCTTTACCTCCTGGTTGAGCGCCCCTTTCCGCATTTTGGCACAGAGCGAGCAGGGATTCGTTTCCCTGCGGATATGGAAAAGGATGTTGTAGATGTCAGAAGGCACAATGTTGTATGGGACCCCAAGATCCCTGCACAGATCTTGGACAGGAGACAGGTCAAAATCCTCAAACCCCAGATCCACTGTGACAGCACTGAGCTCAAATTTCCTGGGATAGAACCGCTTCAGCCCATGAAGGGCATGGAGCAGGGTGAGGCTGTCCTTCCCTCCGGAAATGCCGACCGCAATGTGGTCGCCCTCCTGTATCATGTCATATTCATCAACCGCTTTTCTAGTAAAACTTAGTAATCTCTGTAATTCCATTTCTGTATATCCCTTTCACTTTTTATCCCGACATAGTTTCAGAACGAAACCGGCTTTCAAACAGCACTATTTTAATATTATACCGGGCAGAATACACAAATACAAGAAAAAGTATGATAAAATAGAATTTAGGAAACCTATTGGCGGTCATCCTGATACCGCATAACCGGAAAGGAAACATAAAATAAATGAAGCAGTTCAATTCTTTACATCTGTATGGGAGAGCAGAGAGCATACGCGACAAATTTCTGGAGGCACTGCCCGTTATCGCTTTTTTCCTTTTGACGTTTTATGCGGTTATCATTATGTTTGGTATGCAGTATACAATGGTTGTCTCCCTTGGCACACTTCTTTTCCAGGTCAATTATAAAAAGCAGCACAATTCCCGCAGCCTCCTGGCACTGATTTTACAGCAGCTTTTCCTTGCCGTGCTGGCATATATTGCAACACTGAATCTTTGCCTCAGTATCGGACTGAATCTGGTTGTACCGTTCTGGCTTATTTTTTCCAAGGCATCTTCCTTCAACCAGCTCGGATATTTCTCCAGCCTTATGACCTTTACCTTCCTGCAGTTTATGCATCTTGACGGGAAAGGATTTGCCGCACAGTTTCTGGCAATGGTTTTTTGCTGTGCAGCCTTTTATATGGCAGTCTTTCTCTGGTCCAGGTTAAGGAAGAAACCGGATACCGAGGGGACGGAGCAGAAGACAATGGAGCTTCTTGGCTGCATCCTGGAAAAATCGCTCAACGCAGAGAAAATCGATGAGGAGTTATCCCGCCTCTTTGACCTGCAAAGATCACTTTATGCAGAGGCGTATCAGCTGAAGGGGAAAAAGCATATTGTGACAGCGGAAGGGAAGCTGAAGTACATGTTTGCCCTTCTGGTACAAAGGACGGTTTATATGGTCTCCGGACAGAGCCAGATCCTGCTCCCTAAGGATGAGGCAGAGCGAGAGCTGGCCATACAGCTTGCTGCATATATGAAGGAGGCAGGCACAAAAGACTTTATGCATGGAGAATTTGGGGAGCTGAAAAGAGAAGGGAAAAGGCTTCTGAAAATCTCGGAGAAAGGGAAAAGCGACTTCTGCCGCTCTGTCACTAATTTTTTCAGGATGTATCTGCTGATCTTTTTCCAGCAGGGGTTTAAAGAAGAGGATATCGTGGATAAACGGTGGACAGTCCCGATCGACCGGCGTCTGAAAGACCATGTGATTTACCGGCTCAGGCCGGACACATTTGAAATGCGGTTCGCACTCCGCATGAGCGTTGTTCTGATTGTGGGAATGTCGTTTAATTTTTTCTTCCCGGAAAGCCATTCCTACTGGTTCGTGATGAACTCTTTTCTATTGTTAAGACCGATGTATGAAGACAGCAATTACCGCATGAAAACGCGGTTCCTCGGAACAGCGGCAGGGTCTTTGATCGTGACGGCAGTGCTGCCTTTTTGTGGCAGCCTTCCTGCCTATCTCATAATTGCAAGCGTTATGGTTGCCTGTATGTACACCGCTACACCTGGAACAACCATACACGCCCTTTTCGTGACATGCTTTGCCCTGACCATGACAACGATGGCGGTAGGGCACGCCGCAGCGGCAGGGATACTCCGCATGGCTTATGTAATGGCATCCGTGCTCTTTGTCCTGGTCATAAACAGATTTTTCTTTCCGACAAGCTTTAAGAGCCAGCTTAAATATAACCTCCAGCTCCTTTTCCATATGCATCACATGTATCTGCGTATCCTGGAGAACTCCCTGACAGGTCCGCTTGACTATTGGAGAGTCTGTGACGCACAGCTTCAGTATCACATGGTGCACAGGCAGATCAGGCAGGAACTTCCCATGGCCGCTAAAGGAGATGAGGACGGATATATGAAGATCCTTTCGATTACCTGGAGAATGGCTTCCGAAGTCCAGCAGATGCTCTTCCATGTCAGGCACAAGAGGAGAGGAGAGGAAGCCCGTCAGATCCTCAGGCAGTATATTTATTACAATGATTATGTTCTCAATCAGATTCAGGAAATGCTTCACCTGAAAAAAGAAAAACGCCTGAAAAATATAGAAGGCATGCGATATCAGAGATACATTGAAGATGAACCGGAACTCTCAACCCTGATGACACAGTACGCAAGAAACCTCTCCAGGCTCTATATTCTTGTTTTGCGCAGATACCGGATGTGAGGCGTATTTCCTATACCTCTCGCAGCTTGACTGCCCCTGCAGCCTGCCTGCGGCGGTTCTCGTCAATGGCAGCATAATGCTTTTTCGTCGTATTAACATCTTTATGGCCAAGCACATCAGCTACCAGATAGATGTCGCCAGTCTCCTTATAAAGTGCCGTGCCGTAAGTACTGCGAAGCTTATGGGGCGTTATCTTTTTGTTGGGAGTGACCTCCCGGGCATATTTTTTCACCATGTTTTCAACAGCCTGAACCCCCATACGTCTGCGCTGTGTGGAAAGGAAAAGTGCATTTTCATGTCCAGGAAGGGGAACAACAGCCTTCCTGGTTGTATACATGTATGCTTTCAAGGCGTTCTCAACTTCTTCCCCAAAGTAGACGATCATCTCATTTCCTCCTTTCCGGGTGACTTTGATCCCATTGTTCTTAAAATCTACATCCTGCAGATCAAGCCCGACACATTCCGAGACACGTATCCCTGTGCCCAGGAGAAGAGTAAGGATCGCAAGATCCCGGTTCTTTGTCTTTTCGTAATATGCCTTTCTCTGTCCGATCAGGTTGTCCCCTCCGTGGTCCACATAATCCAGAAGCATGGCCACCTCATCTGTATCGAGCCGGATAATCGCCTTATCGTGAATCTTCGGCATATCTACAAGAAGCGTGGGATTCTTTGTGATGATCTGCCTTTTGAAGAAATATCCATAAAAGCTCCGAAGCGCAGACATTTTTCGGGCAAGCCCTTTTTCCGTATTTGTAATCTGCTTCTCAGCGCTGTCATAAACCTTCAGATATTCCTGGTATTCCTCAATGTCGACCGGCTCAAGGCGCTCCAGGTCCCGGACGGTAAACCGGTCTATCGTATAGTTTTTATACACCGGATTGTTCTCCATAAGAAAATGAAAGAACACTCTGATATCATATGCATAGGAAATCCTCGTCCGTGCAGATGTGGTCGGCTCCACGGCACGGAAATAATCCCGCGCAAACGGAGGAAGTGTCTTAAGGATCTCGCGAAGCCTCAGAGTGTTGTCAATATAAGACTGCTGATGATACGTTTTCCGGTCATATGGTTCTTTTGTAGTTGTTCCCATAATTATAAAACTCCCTTTGATTTTTATTTCATTATAACAGAAAATAGAAAATTAGTCTATATCTTTTGGAAAAATCGGTATTTGTCGTATAGATTGATCCTGATATGGAAAGCCGGCCCATGTTCTTTCCTGCCTGGGACCGGCTTCTCATTGGAGTGTATATATCAATACATAGGGATGTATATTGATACCGAAAACAAGATTATTCTAATATCGAATTATTGTATAAATCCTGTGGCGCTGTATGCGATAATAAGATGTTGCCCTGCCTCAATGTTATCTGATGAAAGTCCGTTCATTTCCATGAGCTCCTGAACATACTCCAGAGTTGAATCATATCCGGACGGCATATTCTCTTTGGCAATCCCCCAAAGTGTGTCGCCTGACCTGATCTCAATGCTTTTATAGTATGTATATACAGGAGGGTCATTTGCCTCATCCTCATGGGCTGATACATGGAATACCTGGAAAGACAGGCACGCAAAGGCCAAAATAATAATTCCTGTAATGAAAGCTGCGATAAGGTTTCCGTCTGGTCTTCTTCTCATTCTCATACTACCCCCTGTAAAACTGCTGAACCGCACTTGAATAAAAATGTATACAATTATACAATTCATGGCAACCCTTTGCTTTCCGAACGGTTGTTCTGCATTGTCATTATATAATGCGAACATTTGTTTGTCAATAGAAAAGCAATAATAAATCGAACATATTTTCGCAACAAATGTTTGATTTTTCAAAAGCGCTATGATAGTATAATAATATCAAATTGTTTTCGGAGGATATTATGGCACAGGGTAAGATAAGCAAAAAGCAGTCAGAGATACTGGAATATATTAAATCACAGATTTTAGAGAGGGGATTTCCTCCGGCTGTGCGGGAGATCTGTGAGGCTGTGAACCTGAAATCCACATCTTCAGTTCATTCCCATCTGGAGACGCTTGAAAAGAACGGATATATCCGCCGTGACCCCACGAAGCCGAGGGCGATTGAGATTCTTGACGATACTTTTAATCTCACGCGCAGGGAGATGGTGAACGTACCGATCATCGGGCGTGTCGCTGCAGGGGAGCCGATTCTTGCCCAGGAGAATATTGAGAATTATTTTCCCGTTCCGGTTGAATTTATGCCGAATAACCAGACCTATCTTCTCAAGGTAAAAGGGGAAAGCATGGTCAATGCAGGGATTCTTGACGGTGATATGGTCCTTGTCGAGCAGGTTTCTACTGCTTCTAACGGCGATATGGTTGTCGCAATGATTGAGGACGGCGCTACTGTCAAGACTTTTTATAAGGAGGAGGGCATCTTCCGCCTTCAGCCTGAAAATGATTTTATGGACCCTATTATTGTTTCAGAAGTCACAATACTGGGAAAGGTAATAGGAGTATTCCGCTTTTTCAAATAGGGGAATCAGAGGCAATAGAGCAGGAAAAGGAATATGAAAAAAAGGAATCTTTACGATTCCTTTTTTTCCTGTTTTCGGTTTTCAGCATGTCTTGCTTGCGTTACTCTTCTGTCAGGTCTTCCGCCCTTATTTCTGTTCCGTCTTTCCATATTCTCTCCAGGTCATAGAACAGACGGTTGTCTCTGTCAAATATATGGACGATAATATCGCCGAAATCGAGCAGAACCCAGCTCCCGCCGGACTGTCCTTCCCTCTGGCGCAGCGCAAAGCCTGCCCCGTGAAGCTTTTCCTCCACGTTGTCTACAAGGGCGTTTATCTGACTGTCACTGTTACCGTTTGCTATGATAAAGTAATCTGCCAGGACAGAGATTCCTGTAATATCAATGACCTTAATATCCTCGCCTTTTTTTTCGCTGAGTGCCTCGCAGGCAATTTTTGCCATTCTTTTTGACTGATCCATCTTACACCTCCTTATAGAATCTATATGTGTCAATTGTCATGGGATCGACGGGTTTCCCGCTGTCCTCCAGATAGCGGACGGTAGCTTTGGCTGTCCGGCAGACGGCCCGGTTGATATCAGTAAACGCCAGATGCCTTACTTCTGCCAATCCGGGTATTTCCCTTCTGTTCGGCTCGATATAATCCGCGATATAGATGATTTTTTCCAGCATCGTCATGTCGGGGCGCCCTGTCGTGTGATACATAATGGCGCTGCATATTTCATGGTCTGAAATACCGTATTCCGATTTCGCAAGATACGCACCTAGCTTTGCGTGGACAAGCGCCGGCATGGAAAGCTCTGACGCTGTCAGCTCAATCTGCCTTTCGCGGCACAGGGTAATCTGCTCTTTCGCCGTGCAGAACTTTCCGCAGTCATGAAGAAGTCCTGCGGTCAGAGCTTGTGCCATGTCTGCCTCATGGCGCATGGCAAGAGAGGCTGCCGTGTACATAACGCCGACAGTATGCTCATACCGGTCTCTCTTCAGTTTCTTGGAAAGCTTTTTGCTGATATTCCTTAATTCTTCTGTCATAATTTTAATTACTCCCTGTATAATCCCAGGCCCCGTATATATTCTGCCACTACATCTGGAACCAGGTAGCGGATGCTCCGTCCTTCTGCTGCCCTCCTGCGTATCGTTGTGGAAGAGATCTCCACAAGCGGTGCCTGCAGCAGCCGGATGTCCGCCCCGTATTTTCGCTGCAGAAAGTCAATCTGTTTCTGCATATCTTCTGTGTCCTTGTCGTCGCGCATAGCTGCAAGAATCGTACAGGTAGGAAAGATATCCCGGAAATTCATCCACTGTTCGATCGAAAAAAGGGAATCTGCCCCGAGTATAAAATAGAACCGGTCATTCGGATATTTTCTGTTAAAGGCCTGCATGGTCTGATACGTATATGAGTGCCTGCTCTGGTCGGCCTCATGCAGGTTCAGACGGAAATAGGGCACATCCTGGATGGAGCGTTTTACCATCTCAATGCGGTGCAGGAGTGCCTGCTTTGTCTCCAATGTCTCTTTGTGAGGTGGATTCCCGTTTAACAAAAACCAGATTTCATCCAGTGAAAAGTTCTCATAGGCAAATTCTCCCAGCAGAAGATGCCCGATATGGATCGGATCAAAAGTTCCTCCCAAAATCCCGATTTTCATTTTGATTCTCTCCAATCTCCGCTATTTTGGAAGAATAATTTTCTTCCTGTCATCTTTGCCCTCTTTATACAGCACAATTTTTTTGCCGATTACCTGTACAATCTGAGAATGGGTACGCTCAGCAATAATGTCTGCCAGCTCTCTTGGATCGTCCGCGCAGTTTTTGAGCACACTGACCTTGATCAGCTCCCGTGCCTTAAGCGCCTCGCTGACAGCCTTGGTAAATCCGGGAGTCATGCTGGATTTACCGATCTGGAAGATCGGTTCCATTGTCATGGCAAGGCTTTTTAAATATGCTCTCTGTTTTGTCGTCATTGTCCTCTCTCCTTGCATTATTTCTACTTATAATAATCAAACTGTAATCCGTACATTTTGACCGTGTCTCCCTCCTGGATACCGGCTGCTTCCAGTTCATCAAGGATCCCGGTTTCCTTGAGAAACTTCTGGAAAAAAGCAAAACCTTTCTCGGAGTCAAGATTCGTGTAACCTAGCATTTTTTCAATCTTGGGTCCTTCCACAACATACACGTCATCTTCCCGCTCTACCGTGTATGGAAGCTCCTCGTAGATCAGTTCATCTTCCGGGAAATACTCCTGTTCAAAGCGGACCGGCGAATCATCCATAGAATCAAGCCGGCGGCTCACGTAATATAGAAGTTCGGAAATCCCCTTTCCTGTTGCCCCGGAAATCGGAAATACACGAATCCCCTTCGGCTCAAACTCTGATTCCAGCCGCTCTACCGGGTCTTCCTCTCCCTCCCTGTAGATCAGGTCTGTCTTGTTGGCCGCAATGACCTGAGGACGTTTTGCCACCTCAGGATTGTAGGCCTCAAGCTCTGCATTGATTTTATATATGTCTTCAACAGGATCCCTGCCCTCTGAGCCGGCGGCATCCACGACATGGATCATCATTTTGGTCCTCTCGATATGGCGTAGAAATTCATGGCCGAGGCCTACCCCGTCCGACGCCCCCTCAATCAGCCCCGGGATATCTGCCATGACAAATCCATTCGCACCATCAAGATCCACTACGCCAAGGTTGGGGTTCAGGGTTGTAAAATGATAATTTGCGATCTTTGGCTCTGCATTTGTCACGCGGGAAAGGAGTGTTGACTTTCCTACATTGGGAAAGCCAATAAGACCGACGTCTGCAATCACTTTTAATTCCAGGTTCACCTCAAGTTCTTTCGCCGGCTGCCCCGGTTGGGCGTATTTAGGGACCTGCATGGTTGCGGTCGCGAAGTGCTGATTTCCAAGGCCGCCCTTGCCGCCTTTTAGCACGACCTGTCGCCTGTTCTCTCCCGACATGTCTGCAATCACCTTGCCGCTTGCCGCTTCCTTGATAACAGTGCCTTCCGGTACCTTCAGGATCAGATCTTTCCCGTCTTTCCCGTGGCATCTGCGTTTTCCACCCTGTTCCCCGTCGCCGGCAGCATATTTCCTTTTATGGCGGTAATCTGCAAGTGTATTTAGACCTTCATCCACCTCAAAGATCAGGTCCCCACCGCGCCCGCCGTCGCCTCCGTCCGGACCGCCGTTCGGAACGTAAAGTTCACGTCGGAAGCTGCAATGGCCGTCGCCGCCCTTGCCTGACCTGATATAAATTTTCGCTCTGTCTGCAAACATATTAACTCCTTTTTAACTTTTCTGTTTCGTGTGAATCAGCGCAAGTGCCGTAAGACGCACTCTCCGCAATTCGCAATTGCAAGCAAAAGCCCCAGACCAGAAGTCTGGGGCTCATAGCTGTCTTGTGTACAGATGAAAAGTTCCGGATGAGCTTTCCAGCTTCTTTTGGCTATTGCGCTACCGGATAGATAGAAACCTGTTTCTTATCTCTTCCTTTTCTTTCATATCTCACTACGCCGTCTGTAAGTGCAAACAGAGTGTCATCTCCGCCGCGACCGACATTCAGACCCGGATGGATCTTCGTTCCGCGCTGTCTGTAAAGAATGTTTCCGGCTTTTACAAACTGTCCGTCAGCTCTCTTTGCGCCCAGTCTTTTTGACTCGGAATCACGTCCGTTCTTTGTAGAACCAACTCCCTTTTTATGAGCAAAAAACTGAAGATTCATTTTCATCATGGTACCTGCACCTCCTTGAAAATAATGTCAATGTATGGGTCATATTCCCCGCTGTCCTCGATTGATTCCAGACCAAGGATCATGGAATCCAGCAGCAGGCTGGCATCATGCGACGGCCTGCTCCGGAAACGAAATTCCATTTCCCCGGCTTCTTCATCCGACACACAGCTCGATTCATCGTCGGTAAAATGTTCGATTGAATTAACTGCATTGAATACAAGCGCTGAGACTGCGGAGCACACAATATCGCGTCCCGCCTCATCATATCCTGCATGTCCGGTAATATGAAACCCAACATATTCATGCCTTGCGGTCTTATAAACGGTTACCTGTATCATCGGACCAGATTATGCGTTGATTTTCTCGATCTTAACGGCTGTATACTGCTGTCTGTGTCCGTTTTTCTTATGGTATCCAGTTTTTCTCTTATACTTGTAAACTACGATTTTTTTGGCTTTTCCGTTCTCTACTACGGAAGCGGTAACGGTTGCGCCTTCCACAGTCGGATTTCCGACTACCAGTTTGTCGTCGTTCACTGCGAGTACCTGGTCGAACGTATAAGTCTCCCCAGCTTCAACACCAAGCTTTTCCACTCTAATGACGTCGCCTTCAGATACTTTGTACTGTTTACCACCTGTTGCTATAATCGCGTACATATAGCACCTCCCATTATCATTACTCGCCAATTGCGGTGTCTGCTCTTTGTCAGAACTTGAAAACCTCATTGTGCGGCATACTAGTGTAGTATAACATACGATTTTCTGACAAGTCAATAGGTCTCTTCTGTTTTTTTCAGTTTTTCATAACAGTACTCGATAATGCTCTTCCTTGTAATGATTCCGATAAATTTTTTCTGATCGTCAACCACCGGGACAAAATTCTGGTTCATCGCTTTTTGCAGAAGGTCTTCCATATCTGAATCCGCACATACAGCTTCATAATCCGCTTTCCTCGGGAAATCCTGGATAAAGATATTCTCAGACTCTTTCAGGTTGAGGTTGGTATATTTTTTGATTCCCCATAGGAGATCTCCTTCCGTGATGGTACCTGTGTATTCTCCCTTCCGGTTCAGCATGGGGATCGATGCATACTTATGGTATGCCATTGTCTCAAGCACCTGCCGGAGCGTACTGTAATCATAGATATATGCAACCTCACTCTTCGGTTTCAAGAAAAATAAGATATTCATTTTCTCCGTCCGCCTTTCTGCCGCCTGCATTAAATCTGTGTCACGACAAAGATTTCATACAGAGCCCTGATCGCATTCTTAAAGTCGTCATGGCGTACGCCGACGATGATATTCAGCTCGCTTGAGCCCTGATCAATCATCTTGACATTGATATGCGCATGGGCAAGTGCGGAGAAGATTCTCCCGGCTGTCCCCCTGGTGGATTTCATCCCGCGTCCGACCACCGCGATCAACGCCAGGTCAGACTCAAGCTCAATGTGATCCGGGTCTACGGCTTTATGGATATCAGAAAGGATTTTCTGTTCTTTTTCTTCAAATACGTCTTTGTGTACAAAAATTGTCATGGTATCGATCCCGGACGGCATATGCTCAATGGAAACACCGTTTTCTTCAAATACCTGCAGGACTTTACGGCAGAATCCGATTTCAGAGTTCATCATCGCTTTTTCCACCGTAATGGAAACGAAACCATCGGTACCGGCAATGCCTGTAATCGTGTATTTTGACTGCCGGCATGTCCCTTCCACAATGAGGGTCCCTTTATCCTGAGGTGCATTTGTATTCCTGATATTGATCGGGATACCAGCTTTCCTTACCGGAAAAATCGCATCCTCGTGAAGGACGCTTGCCCCCATATAAGACAGCTCGCGGAGCTCTTTATAAGTGATCGTCTCAATGGACTTTGGGTTCTTCACAATGCGCGGGTCTGCGATCAGGAATCCGGACACATCTGTCCAGTTCTCATACAGATCTGCATTGGTGGCAAGCGCCACAAGCGAACCGCTGACATCGGAGCCGCCCCGTGAAAATGTCACAACTGTGCCATCCTCCTTTGCACCGTAAAAACCAGGAATAACGGCGTTTTCCATTCCGTCAAGGCGCCCGGACAAAAGACGGTTGGTCTCATCGTCATCAAACGAACCGTCGTCGCGGAAACGGATAACCTCTGCTGCATCTACAAATTCATATCCAAGATACGCCGCCATAACTTTGGCATTGAGGTATTCTCCCCGAGAGGCTGCATAATCCCTTCCTATTTTTCTGCTGAAATTAATGCGGATGGTATCAAAATCCTCATCCAGGGAGAAATCGAGCGACAATCCGTCAATAATCTCCTGATATCTTTCCTGTATCTTTTCAAGCTGTTCTGTAAATTTTTTTTCTTTTACTGCTGCGGCATAACAGCCATACAGCATATCTGTCACTTTTGTGTCATCCGGGAAGCGTTTGCCCGGAGCAGACGGAACGACATACCGTCTGGATGGGTCCTGGCGGATAATATCGCCTACTTTGCAGAACTGCTTCGCACTTGCGAGGGAGCTGCCGCCGAACTTTACCACTTTTTTCATGATCATCTTCCTCCAAATGTAGTTATTTCAATCCGTATTCCTTTTTCATTCCTCATCATCCTGCGCACCGCAGAGAAACGACAGTTTCGTTATCTCTTTCCGGCACGCTCCCGGTACAATATTATAACGCTTTGCCCTTCTGTTGTAAATGAAAAAGTATGTTTTTCCTCAGATGACAGAAGCATACTGTGCACATGCAATACGTTTTAAATCTTCAGGCCTGAGTTTAATCTGCATTCCGGGTTTTCCTCCGCTCACATAAAGATATTCGAGCTTTTTTGCACTCTCCTCAATAACGGCAGGAAACTGCTTCTTCATCCCGATTGCAGTGCATCCGCCCCGAATATATCCCGTAACGGCAGTAAGCTCCTTTACCGGCAGCATTTCGACAGACTTCTCCCCCACTGCTTTTGCTGCCTTCTTCAGATTGAGTTCCTCAGCAATCGGGATTACAAAAACATAATACGCGCCGCTTTTTCCTGTCGTCACCAGAGTCTTATATACCAATTCATGCGGGAGCCTGAGCATATCAGCGACTGAGATGCCATCAATAAATTCTTCACATTCATAAGTCTGATACTCATAAGGAATCCTGTTCCGGTCAAGAATCCTCATGGCATTTGTCTTCAATTCCTTTTTGCCCATAATATATCCCCGTATCCTTTCTGTTTTTCTGTATTCCATGCCATATAATGATGGTTGCGGATATTATTGTATACGTTTATACAATTTCTTGGAGCGGTTTGCGAACCTTTTTTCGGGTTACTTCAACAAGATTCAGCGGAGTGATGTCCACAAGCGTAGTCTGAATCGGATCTCTCCCCAAAAGGGCGCGGAACTCCCGGAGCAGGGCGTCCACATTTTCCCTGGACCCCATATTGATAAAATCTACAAGGATGATTCCGGACAGATTACGGAGACGGATCTGCTTTGCTGCCTCTCTTGCGGCTTCCAGGTTTATTTTCAGGATCCCTGCCTCATCTTTTGCCCTTCCCGTGTTCTTCCCGGAATTGACATCGATCACAGTAAGGGCTTCTGTAGGCTGGATCACCAGGTATCCTCCGTTTTTACACCATACTTTTTCGCGCAGGGCCTTTTCGGTCACAGTCTGTGTTCCATATAGTTTCCCCAATGGGTAGGAGGGATTTTCATATTTTCTGAGCAGGTTTGCCTTTTCCGGGATTTCACTCTCAAAATAGGATTGTATTCTCGTATACAATTCCCCGTCCTCAATAATGATCTCTTCCATACCTTCCATATAGACATTTTTCAGGTCAGATATATAGGCAGGCGGGGCTGATTTCAGACAGGAAAAGCAGACCCTGGAAGGTGCTTTCTCCTTCACACTTCTGTATTCACGGATAAGGGCATGGATTTCCGACAAAACAGACTCGAAGGGGGCGTCCTTGGCGTTCGTCCTTACAATAATGCCAAATTCATCATTTTGAAGAGCCTTTAATTTCTTTTTGTACTCATTCTTCGTCCCGGCAGGCAGCTTAGATGAGACGCCGATCCTTGTATTCCCATGTGTCAGCACGGCATATCTTCCGGAAAAGCTGATGTTGCCCGTAACAGTAGGCGCCTTGCTCTTTACCGCTTCTTTGCTGACCTGCACGACGAGCTCATCCCCGATACAAAGGGGTTTCTTTCCGGTTTTCATGGTAAAGACAGACTTTTGCGCGTCTTTCATGTCGTAATAGCAGTTTATGCCGCCCCCAATCTCCACAAAAGCCGCCCCGATGTTCTGGACAATGTTCTTTACTTTTCCGATATAAATATCCCCTACAGAACAGTTTCCCTTTTCCTCTTCATTCAGGGAAGAGCAATGGATTTCCACAATCTCATCCTCTTCCAGAAAAAAAGTCCACACTTTGTCAGAGGTTTTCTCAATCAGAATCTTCCTTCTCATTGGTAATTTCCCAGTCCTTTCCCAGAGCTTCAAGCGGCACCAGGCGGCGTGCCCCATCTTCCCCCATATCTGCATACATCTCCAGACGATGATAGCGAAACAGCCCGGGATCCCCCTTTAACCCGAGGAAATTCAAAAATGCGTGCATGACAAGATCCGGCTTCAGGTTTTCTGCACTGCCTGCGGCAGTCTGCAGATAGAGGGAATCTTCCCGGATTTCCCATCCGTAGATCAGCGGACGGATATCCACTTCCTTCTCACTTCGTTTCGTCTGCTTCAGGATGCGTATCTCAGGCTGCGAGAGAAATTCACGGAACCGCTCTCTCCAGTCTTCTGGAAGAACCTCTTCTTCTGGCGTTACAAGATAGGATGCTCCCGCCAGGATCGTCATTCCGGTCATCTTCTTCTCATCCGGGATCTTCCGGAAGCTGAGAACCTCAATGCCTTCCACACACGCCTCGTTCATCCGCGCGACAGCATCACGGCTGGCTACCGCTTCTGTCAGTTCAATGTCAAAATACTCTCCGTCGCTGCTAAGTCCGATCCCTAAGGGACTTGCAAATGAGATAACCATATGAGGGCTGTAGCCTCCGGTAAATGCGATCGGGATATCTGCCCTTCTCATCACCTTCTGGAAGAAACGCATCACATCAAGGTGCCCGATGAAACGAAGCGCACCATACTTTCTGAATTTAATTCTTGCCTTCATAGCAGACACCTCCTCCAAATCGTGCCGCACCACATCCCGAACACTGCGCCCGGCAGTTTGGAGTCACCGTTTCTTCCATTGCCCTCTCCCATTCCTGCCATAGGAATTTCCTGCTGACGCCGACGTCAATAAAGTCCCAGGGAAAGAGCTCATCCCTGCCCCTCTTGCGCTGTGTATAGAATGTAAGATCCATACCAGTATTTTCAAATGCCTTGCCCCAGAGATCATAGCGGAAACTTTCTGTCCACGAATCGAAAAGGCATCCCAGCCTGTAAGCCTCCTCGATTACTTTCCCGACTCTGCGGTCCCCCCGCGCCATCACTCCTTCCAGGACTGTGGTCTGGGCATCATGCCAGTTGTAGCGGAGGCTTTTGCGGTTAAGCTGTGCCTGAAATTCCTCCTTTACAATGGCAGCGCGCCTCTTATATTCTTCTGCGGGATACATGGGCGCCCACTGGAAGGGGGTAAACGGTTTTGGGACGAAGAAGGAGGAACTGGCTGTGATCTGGCATTTGCCGTTTCTTTTCTCCTTTGGAATCTCATAATATCGGCGCGCAACCTTGTCCGCCAGACGGGCGATCGCCCGCATGTCTTCTTCCGTCTCCGAAGGGAGCCCGAGCATGAAATAGAGTTTCACCTTGTTCCATCCTCCCTCAAACGCCTGTCCTGCCCCGTCCAGAATATCTTCTTCGGTCAATCCTTTGTTGATGACATTGCGCATCCGCTGGGAACCCGCTTCAGGGGCAAAGGTCAGGCTGCTTTTGCGGACATCCTGGACCTTGCTCATCACATCTAAGGAGAAGGCGTCGATCCGCAGCGAGGGCAGGGAGATATTGATCCCTTTTCCTTTAAATTCTGAGATCAGAAAAGTAACAAGCTCTTTTAATTCAGAATAGTCGCTTGAACTTAAGGAACTCAGGGAGATCTCCTCGTGCCCGGTATTTTTGAGCATCGCGCGGGCATACTCCTTCAACTGCTCTACATTCCGCTCCCTGGTCGGCCTGTAAATCATTCCTGCCTGGCAGAAGCGGCATCCTCTGATGCAGCCGCGTTGGATCTCAAGCACCACCCTATCCTGCGTCGCCTTGATAAATGGTACGACAGGGGACAGCGGGTATACGGAGTCTGGCATGTCCATAAGGACCTGCTTTTTCACCGTCTGAGGGGCAGCTTCTCTGTTGGGTGTAAAGGATGCCAGAGTGCCGTCCCTGTGATATTTTACATCGTAAAATGCGGGGACATAGATCCCTTCAATCTGTGCCGCGCGTTCCAGAAATTCCTGCCGGGACATCCTCCGGCTCTTACATTCTCCATACACATCCAGGAGCTCTTCGTAGGCAGTCTCCCCTTCCCCGATATAAAACAGGTCAAAAAAATCCGCCAGAGGCTCCGGATTGTAAGTGCAGGGCCCTCCCCCGATCACGATCGGGTCTTCCGAAGTCCTGTCCTTCGCATACAGGGGAATCCCGCCAAGTTCCAGGATCTGCAGAATATTTGTGTAGCACATTTCAAACTGGATGGTAATGCCGAGAAAGTCAAACTCTTTCACCGGATCCTGGGATTCCAGCGCAAAGAGGGGAATCCCCTCTTTGCGCATCACGCGGTTCAGGTCAAGCCAGGGCGAAAAAACTCTTTCACACCACACGTCTGTCCTGCGGTTAAACATATCATATAAAATCTGCATGCCAAGATGGGACATCCCGATTTCATAGACATCCGGGAAGCACATGGCAAAGCGGATATCCACCTTCTCCTTCTCCTTCATCACAGAGTTCACCTCACCGCCGATATAACGCGCCGGCTTCTCAACCTTTAATAATATTTCATCACTTAACGCCAATTTTCTCATTTTGATAACACCTTTTTATGAAGCAGTTTCCTGTAAATTGTACTATATGCACTTTGATCTGTCAAAATGTTCTTCGGAACCTGCCGGGCAGAAAATGCCGGATACGGGAACGATTCCGCTCCCTGTATCCGGCACATCCTCTGTCCGAAGTCTGGTCTGGATTAGAGATTTTTCCAAACCGCTTTTATCGTATCCGTATCCATATCCTTTTCGATCTGCTCCACGATCGTTGAACTGCTTACTTCTGCCACGCTTACCTTACTCTGATCCATGTATACAAAACAGACAAAGCAGAGTATTCCGATTACAAGCCGTATGTAAAAGCTTCCTCCTGAAGGGACCTCATCATCCCCGTCGTACAGACTGTGATAGATATTTCCATACCGGGGATGAACGGCAGGAAGCTCCTGCTTTTCATCGTAAAGCCTGCGGGTCTGCCTTAACAGTTCTCTCCGGCGCATTTCCGAGTCATTCATAAGAAATCCTTCCAACTGATGTTGTTACCATAATTTATGCGCTGGAATGAGAAGTATGCTATCTGTCTGCCAGTTCATTTGTGATATCATTCCATGTCACGCCACGTTCCACCATCAGGACCATAACATGGTACAGAAAGTCTGAAATCTCATATTTTACCTCTTCCGGGTTTGGGTTCTTTGCGGCAATCACGATTTCCGTCGCCTCCTCACCGACTTTCTTGAGGATTTTATCGATTCCCTTATCAAACAGATAATTGGTGTACGAGCCTTCCCTCGGATTCTGGCGCCGGTCCAGGATTGTGGAGTAGACGGATTCCAAAACCCTGAGAGGATTCTTTGCGTCATAGTCCGCACCTACAATTGTCGTATAGAAGCAGGATCGGTTGCCGGTGTGGCATGCGGCTCCGATCTGTTCCACCTTTGCGAGAAGGGTATCCTTGTCACAGTCGATGGAAAGGGATTTTACATACTGGAAATGCCCGGAAGTCTCCCCCTTAACCCACTGGCATTTTCTGCTTCTGCTGTAATAAGTCATGCGCCCTGTCTTTACAGTATGATAAAATGCCTCTTCATCCATATATGCCATCATCAGGACTTCGTTTGTCTTGTAATCCTGTGCGATTACCGGTATCAGGCCGTCAGAGTTCAGCTTAAATTCCGAGAAATCCATCATGCTCTCGAAAGACGTCATCTTGATCCCCTCAGAAATGCATACTTCTTTAAATTTATTGAAATCCATATCCAGGCTGCTGATAAACATACCGGATACGCCTTTTACGCCATCGCACTTTAAGATACGGATAATCTCACTCTGTTCCAGAGTATCCGTGAGGACGACACAGGGGATCTCTGTCACATTCATAACAGAATCCAGGTCCAGGCGGTGCATGAATATAATCTCCGTACCAAATTCCTCGATCAGATGCTGCTGCTTGAACAGTGCGTCGAAATCATTGAGCGAGACAGCAATCCTCTCTTTCCCGAATCGTTTTGAAACTTCCTCAATCATATCAATGGACAGCGCTTTGGAGAAATTCAGGACCGCTCTCTTCGCACCGGCATAAAGGATTTTTTTGACGTCCTCCATCCTCCTGATATTTCCGCCCGCAACCATCGGGATACTGATGACACGGTTTATCTTCTTCAAAATATCAATGGACTCATCGTGTTCTTCATCAGAGTCAGACAGATCAAATACGATCAATTCATCCGCCCCTCTTTCGCTGTATTGTCTGGCCAGTCCGATGACATCATCCGCAAGGACCGTATTGTCGTCGAACCATCTTACTGCCTTTCCATCCCTGATAAAAATACAGGGAGTTAATCTTTTATAACTCATGAATGTATCTCCTTTATAAAGTGCCTTTTGTAGACCATACGTTTTTTATCCGTGGTTCTTCTGACACAGCCATGTCAAGCGCTTTGCCATATGCCTTAAACAATGCCTCTGCCATATGATGGTTGTTTCCGCCGTCCAGAATCTTAAGGTGAAGGTTCATCGCCGCGCTGTAAGATACGGCGTAAAAGAAATCCCTTATCATCTCGGTATCCATTGTCCCGAGCCTGGGGACCGTAAACTCAGCCTGATAATTCAGGTACGGTCTTCCGGAAAGGTCTGTTGCGGCAAGCGCCAGCGTCTCGTCCATCGGGAGGATAAAATATCCGTATCGGCGGATGCCGGCCTTATCTCCCAGCGCTTTTGAGATAGCCTGGCCAAGTACGATGCCGGTGTCTTCTATCGTATGGTGGCTGTCCACTTCAAGATCGCCTTCCACTGTGACATTAAGGTCAAACAGGCCGTGTCTTGCAAATCCGTCCAGCATATGGTCAAAAAACGGGATTCCCGTGTGAATTTGATTTTCCCCTCTGCCGTCCAGGTTGATCGTAAGATCGATCTTTGTCTCTTTCGTTTTTCTTTTACAGCTTCCGATCCTGTTTTCCATCATGCACCTCCGCAGTCTGCATTGTATTTTATAATTCTCCCTCAAAGCGTACTCTAATTGAATTTGCATGGGCTGTCAGGTGTTCCGCTTCTGCAAATTTTTCAATATCCGTATGGATCTTTTCCAGTGCGCTCTCAGAATATGAGATAATGCTTGATTTCTTGATAAAATCATCCACCGAGAGCGGCGAAAAGAATTTGGCTGTCCCGTTTGTGGGCAGGACGTGGTTCGGTCCTGCAAAATAATCGCCCAGCGGTTCGCTGGAATATTCCCCGATGAAGATTGCCCCCGCATTGCGGATTCGGGTCATAACCTGAAACGGATCAGCCGTCATAATCTCCAGATGTTCTGATGCAATCTCATTGGCCGCGTCAATCGCATCATCGAGAGTTTCCGCGACAAGGATATGCCCGTAATTGTCCAGTGATTTCTGTATGATCTCGCTTCTTGAGAGCTCTTTGAGGAATAGATCTGTCTGTTCGGAGACTTTCCGGGCAAGCTCCATGCTCGTTGTCACCAGGATCGCGCTTGCCAGCTCATCGTGTTCCGCCTGGGACAGAAGGTCTGCGGCAACATATCTGGGATTCGCCGTTTCATCCGCAAGCACAAGTATCTCGCTGGGGCCTGCTATGGAATCGATGCTGACATGCCCGTATACTGCCTTTTTTGCCAGAGCGACATAAATATTCCCCGGTCCCACAATCTTATCCACCTTCGGGATACTCTCTGTCCCATATGCGAGGGCTGCAATCGCCTGGGCGCCGCCTGCCTTATAAATTCTGTCAGCTCCTGCCTCATGGGCTGCCACAAGGGTTGTGGGAGTAACCGTTTGGTCCTTTCCAGGCGGTGTGACCATGATGATCTCATCCACCCCTGCCACTTTTGCGGGAAGAATATTCATCAGTACAGACGAGGGGTATGCCGCCTTTCCGCCCGGCACATAGACCCCCACGCGCCTAAGAGGCGTCACCTTCTGCCCGAGTATCGTCCCGTCAGGCTTACTGTCAAACCAGCTATACTGTTTCTGCTTCTCATGATAAGCGCGGATATTATCCAGCGCTTTTCGGATGATGCCGACAAACTCTTCTCCTACTTTGCTGTAAGCATCTTTTATTTCATTTTCTGTTACAATGAGATGCTCTGCATCCATTTCCGTCTGGTCAAATTTCCTGGTATAGGCAAATACCGCCTCGTCCCCTTTTTCCCGGACTGCATCCAGGATCTCCTTTATGCTTGCTTCATATGCCCCGTAGCTGCTGGGGCTGCGCTTTAGCAGGTCTTCCAGCAGATTCTTCTTCGTCTTTTCATCCAGTTTCTCTATTCGCATTTTTAATCCTCCCTGAGCAGACGTCTTAAGTCTGTGATCAGTTTTTTTATTCTGTCGTTTTCCATCCTCATACTGACCGGATTGACGATCATGCGGGCAGACAGAGGACACACTTCTTCCAGGACGACCAGCCCGTTTTCCTTTAAGGTGGAACCTGTCTCCACAATATCCACAATCACTTCGGATAATCCGACGATCGGCGCAAGCTCGATGGAACCGTTCATCTTTATGATCTCTACAGTCTGGTGCTTCTTATTATAAAAATAATCCTTTGCAATATTGGGATATTTGGTTGCCACGCGGATCAGCTCATGGTGCTTCAGCAGCCTGTCTGCCTCCCGGTATCCGCAGACGCACATCCTGCATTTTCCGAATCCCAGGTCAAGGACCTCGTGTACCTTCCTTCCTTCCTCAATGATCGTATCTTTCCCGACCACGCCGATATCGGCAGCCCCATATTCCACGTAAGTGGGCACATCGGGTCCTTTGGCGAGAAAGAATTTCAGCTTCAGGCCCTCATTGGTGAAGATCAGTTTTCTTGATTTTTGGTCCTTCATTTCGTCGCATCTGATCCCAAGTTTTTCCAGCATTTCCAGAGTTTTATTTGCAAGCCGCCCTTTGGTCAGGGCAAACGTCAGGTATCTCATATCTTGTGCTCCTTTAATCATCCTTCTTTGCGTCTACAATCCTCTCTTCACCGGTCCTTAAGTTTTTCATCTCTATCTTGAAATCGTCTCTTAGGTATAACATGCTGACAATAGATGCCCGTCTGCCGTACTCCTCGTACATCTCTTTTTTGTCCTGCACATCCCTTTTGAGCATCTCAATGTTTTTTCCCTTCCTGCGAAAATTACCCGCAAGGGAGATCGCCCATTTTTCTGTCGCCTCTGTGTAGACGAGCAGATTCCGGTGTGAGGTTTCGACCTGTATTTTCTGCCTGGAAAGGGCATTCATCAGCTCGTCGAGAATGATCGCAAAGCCGATGGATGGCGTGTTCTTCCCGAACTTTTCAAGCAGATGGTTATAGCGGCCCCCTCTTACGACTGCATCACCGGTTCCGTATGTATATGCGCGGAAAATAATTCCCGTGTAATATCCGTAGCTTCCGCTCATACTCAGGTCAAACGTAATGTAGTCTTCCACCCTGTACTGGATCAGAAGCTTATAAATCTGCTGCAGACGCGTGAGCGCAAGCCGTGCGCTGACGTTTGGCGCAATTCTGCTGGCACGCTCCAGTATCTCAGGTCCTCCTGTAAGTTCGGGAAGGATATGGAACGCCTCCTTCACACCGCTTTTTGTGCCGCGGTTGTCCAGCAGTTCTTCCACTCCGAAAAAATTCCGGTTGGTGATCAGGGAGCGGACCTCATCTTTTTCCTCTTCCTCAAGCCCGGCGGAATCCAGAAGGCTCTGGATAAAGTCTACATGCCCGATATTCACCTGAAATTCTTTCAGGCCTGTCCGTTTCAGGCCGTCTACTACCATGGCCAGCATCTCCGCGTCGGCCTCGATCGAGTCCAGGCCGATCAGCTCTGCCCCGAGCTGTGTATTCTCCTTCAGCCTCCCCTGGTAACTGGAGTGATTGGTAAAGGTATTTCCCGAGTAGCAGAGACGGATCGGGAAATCCTCACTCTCAAAAAGCGTTGCTGCGGCGCGCGCGACAGATGGAGTAATATCTGGACGCAGGGTAAGGATATTTCCCTCCCTGTCAAAAAAACGGTAGAGTTCCCGGGTGGAGGTTGACCCGATCTCTTTGCGGAAGACATCATCGTACTCGAAGGTCGGTGTCTGGATGTCCTGATAACCGTACCGGTGAAGCACAGTGCTCATTTTTTTTTGCAGCGTAAGCTTAACCTCACATTCTTTATTGTAGATATCCCGGACGCCTTCCGGGGTATGTAATTTCTGTTCCATTTACAGTCCCCTTTCACTTTAGCGTGGTAAAACGCTAAACCATTTGTCATTATACGAACTTTCCGGCAGTCTGTCAATCCCTGCAGTCCAAATCCTTCTGTATGCAGTCCAGATATGGGACGAAGATGCCGTTTTTTAACTCCATGAACCACCCGGGTTCCAGTTCTCCCAGGCGGAAGCTTTTCCGTCCGCCGCCGGATGCCCTGTCCCAGAATCTTTTTATCTGGCTGTATCTCATGTAATACAGTTTTTCTCTTGTGCTGTAATAGATCAGGAGAAAAGAGATGCCGCCCTGCTTTTCAAATCTCTCCATAAAATCCATCTGGTGTTCATGGACATTCTGGAGAGGAAAGGTATCTGCACTGCACTCTTTCGCGTCAAAACATACCGGAATCCCCTGTACTGCCCCGATATAGTCCACGGTGCTGACCTTGTCAAAATAAGCCAGTGTGATATGACGGTGTTCCTTATCGATCCTGACAGGCGTGATCGGCGTCGGAATCTTCTGGATCAGCGCAAGTCCCAGCTCGGCGTACCTCTCATTTGTACGGTTGACAAGCTCCTCCAGCGTCGATCCTCTCAACCCCCTGGAATTCCATGTCGCCATCTCACATCACCCCTTTCTCTCTGCAAATGTGTACAAAAAGCTCAGGCGGCGGCGCCAGGATCTCCTGCCCGGACAGGGCGGAAAGCTCTCCTTTGCAGGCGGGGAAGCAAAGGCGCCGGGAATGGAGCATCTGGCTTCTCAGCCCAAACTCCTTTTTATACCGGTCATTCACATCCCGGTTCCCGTATTTGTAATCCCCGATGAGCGGGTATCCTTCTGAGGCGAGATGGGCGCGGATCTGGTGGGTCTTCCCCGTGATCAGATGGACTTCAAGGAGCGTTGCGTCATGGGCGGTCCTGACCGGCATGTACGCAGTCTCAATCGGATCGCCGTCCGGGAATGTCCCATCCCGGACTGTGACCTTATTGGTCTTTTCGTCCTTGCTCAGAGTGCCCCGGATCCGTTTCGGCTCTGTCACCCTGCCGTCCACCAGACAGAGATAATATTTCTGTACCGTTCTCTCACGGAACATCAGGCTTAACTCCTGCAGCGCCGCAAGTGTTTTCCCAGCAGCCACAATGCCGCTTGTATTCCTGTCCAGGCGGTTGCAGACGGAAGGGCGGAAGGTGGCGAGTTCTCCCTCTTTCATCTGCCCGCTTCTAAGCAGATAGGAGATCAGGTGCTCTGTCAGGGAAACATCCTGCGGGCCGGCCTTCTGGGAAAGCATGCCGACCGGCTTGTTCATAAAGATTGTATGCCTGTCTTCATATAATATGTCAATCTTTCCGTCTGTGTACTGAACCCTTGTTTCTGTAAATTTCCCTATCGTCTCATCAGAAAGGAAAAGCCGGACAGTATCCCCTGCGCGCAGCCGTTCGTCTCCTGCCGCTTTCCTGCCGTTGAGCGTGATATTTTTTTTGCGCAGCATTTTATACAGAAAGCTTTTCGGTGCGCGGTTCATATATTTCATGAGGAACTTGTCCAGGCGCTGCCCGGATTCGTTTCCCCCGATTTTGACCTCTTTCATATCATTCCCCGTTCTGCCGTCCCTTCTATAATGAAATATTCAGGATAAGCCTTCGGATCTTCTCATCACTTTCCCCCGACTCTTCCTTTCCTACGGCTGCAATATTATTCAGTCCTTCTGCCCTGGCAAGAAACGGCTTATACTGGTTCAGAATCTTCACGGTAAATCCGGTGTACTGATTCTCGGCGAGAATACTTTTGATGTGTTTTGATAGTTCCTCCGTATTGACCTGCCTGTAATGTGTATAGCCGAATATATTGCCTCCAAAGACTACAATACAGTCCACGGGCATGACCTTCTCCCTGCTTGTGATGACAAGGTCATAGCAGACCGTCAGATGGCCTGTCTTTTCTGCAATCTCAGAAGCGGCCTTCCTGTCAATCGACGGATACGGAAACCGGGTGATAACGCCGACAAGGGCCTTGGACGCAGGAAGACAGCCAAGTATGGCAAACACAGTCATAAGGTTGAGCCTTGTATGGGTCTGGCTGTACCCGAGAAAAAAAATGGCGGCTACGATCCCGAAATAGATCACAGTCCTGATAATTTCAATCTTTTTCTTATAATCCAGATATCCTGGGGTTCCTTTTTCTGTTTTTCTCATATAACGCGTTACCTCTGATATCGTTTATTTTGGGCTGCCCAGCCTCAGAATCCATTCGTGGGGCAGAAGCTTTGCCCCGACGTATGCAGTTTTCATGGGAATCCCGTAAATCGATAGGCTTTTTCCTGCCCTGGAATCTTTCAATGCCCTGTGCACGACCGGGGCAGCCTCTACAAGCGCCAGTTTCTTCAGTCGATTTTCCAGAGGGCCGCTGACATCAAAGAACTCCGTGTCCACCGGTCCCGGGCACACTGCCGTAACCCCTATGCCTTTCCCGCGCATCTCTTCCCGAAGCGCCCTGGAGAAACTCAGCACAAATGATTTTGTCGCTGCATAAACCGCAAAAGATGGCTGGGGACAGAAGGATGCGGCGGAGGCAAGGTTGACAATACGGCTGCCCTTTCGCATATATGGAAGGCACATCAGTGTCATCCGGGTCAGCGCCCTGCAGTTCAGGTCAATCATGTCTGTCTGAATCCGGAATTTTTCTGCTGCAATCTCCTCCACAGTCCCAGATTTTCCATATCCTGCCGCGTTGACAAGCATACGGATATTGGGATTTTTTTCCCGGAGTGCGTCAAAAATTTTTTTGTAAACCGATTTTTTCAGAAGATTCCCATCAAAAATGCGAACTGGAACCCGGGTTTTTCCCCGGAGCTCTTCCAACCGCTCTTTTCTTCTGGCGATTACCCATATTTCATCCAGAGACCGGTAAAAATATCCCAGCTGATATACGAACTCCCTGCCGATGCCGGAGGAAGCGCCTGTTACGACTGCTATTTTCATTATGCACCTCATTTTTTTCTGTGAATGTTTCGGATTTTCTGTCTCTTTGCTTTCGGCTTCCCGTTTTTCCTGCCGGAAAGATGTCCATCCTTCCCGGAGGGCTTTCTCTCCTCCTGCCTGCCGCGCTTCGGGCGGATCAGGCATTTGGGACCATATCCGATCAGATCCCGGCGCCCCGCCCTGTCCAGCGCTTCCCATACCAGGTCATAAAGTTTTGGGTCACGATACTGGATGAGCGCCCGCTGCATTGCTTTCTCATGGGGGCTTTTCGGCACATAGACCGGTTCCATATTCCGTGGGTCAAGTCCCGTATAATACATGCAGGTAGACAATGTGGACGGCGTCGGATAAAAGTCCTGGACCTGTTCCGGCATATACCCAAGATCCCGGCAGAACTCTGCCAGCTCCACAGCCTCTTTCAGGGAGGAACCAGGATGCGAGGACATCAGGTACGGGACAAGATACTGCTTCTTCCCGATCTGCCTATTCATTTTTGCAAACTGCCGTGTAAATTCTTCATATATCTGATGCTTTGGTTTTCCCATCAGTGAGAGGACTTTCTGGGACACATGTTCAGGGGCAACCTTAAGCTGTCCGCTGACATGATGCCGGCACAGCTCCCGGAGAAAGTCCGGGCTTTTGTCTGCAAGAAGATAGTCAAAGCGGATGCCGGAGCGGATGAACACTTTTTTTACCCCGGGAATACCCCTAAGTTTTTTCAACAGGGAAACATAGTCACTATGATCCGCATCCAGGTTCCTGCACGGTGACGGAAACAGGCACTGCCGGTTCTGGCATACTCCGCGTTCCATCTGCTTTTGGCAGGAAGGATGGCGGAAATTTGCCGTCGGTCCTCCTACATCATGAATATATCCTTTGAAAGCTTTATCTTCTGTTATTGTCCCTGCCTCACGGATGAGTGACTCGTGGCTTCTGACCTGCACGATACGTCCCTGATGGAAGGTAAGCGCACAGAAGTTGCATCCTCCAAAGCAGCCACGGCTGCTGGTCAGGCTGAACCTGATCTCACTGATGGCAGGGACTCCGCCTTTTTCCCCGTAGGAAGGATGGTATGCCCTCATATAGGGCAGGCCATAAATATCATCCATCTCCTGTGTGCCAAGCGGTTTGGAAGGGGGATTCTGGACAACAAAGAGATGGTCCGAATAGGGTTCGGCCAGACGCTTTCCCGTAAAGGGATCCGTATTCAGGTACTGGGTATAGAAACTTTTTGCATATGCCCTCTTCTCTCTTTTCAGTTCCTCAAAAGACGGGAGAATCTCTGCATCATAGATGGAATCCAGGGATTTTACTTTCACTGCTGTCCCGTCAAGATAGGTCAGCTCCCGTGCCGGTATGCCGGATTCCAGGGCCTCGGCGATCTCCAGGATAGAACGCTCGCCCATCCCATAGGAGATGATATCTGCCCCGGAGTCTAAAAGTACAGAACGTTTGATCTGATCTGACCAGTAATCATAATGTGCAAGCCGTCTCAGGCTCGCCTCGATACCGCCAAGGATAACCGGCGTATGCTTATACTTCCGGCGGATCAGGTTGCCATATACGACGCAGGCATGGTCCGGCCGCTTCCCTGTCGCGCCTCCGGGCGTGTAGGCATCTGTCTTCCTCCTCTTCTTCGACACAGAGTAATGATTGACCATCGAGTCCATATTTCCTGCCGACACAAGAAATGCAAGCCTTGGCTCCCCGAATACGGAAATGCTTTCCGGGTCTCTCCAGTCCGGCTGGGAAATGATCCCGACCCGGTATCCCCGGGACTCCAGCAGGCGGCTTATAATCGCGTGGCCAAATGACGGATGGTCTACATATGCATCCCCGATCACATAGGCAAAGTCAACCCCGTCCCACCCACGTTCTTCCATATCCTTCCGGCATATTGGCAAAAATTGTTTCCTCATTGTCTATATCCCACATCTTTCATAAGTGTTGTCCCGGATGTCATAAAAATCGCGGATAAAATAATCCGCAAGCCGTTTCTTTATCGGCTCATCCGGCCTGGAAAAATCGTCCTCCACAGCACACACTTCCATCCCGGCATTTTTCCCTGCCAGGATACCGTTCGGGATATCTTCAAAGACAAGGCAGTCCTTCGGATGGACGCCCAAATCTTCCGCAACCTTCAGATAGACGTCAGGAGCCGGTTTCCCTGCCGATACCTCGCAGGCAGTCCTGACAGAAGAAAAATAGGGGGTGATGCCTCTTGCATCAAGCGCCGCCTCTGCCAGTGCCCTGCGGTTGCTCGTCGCAATGCCAAGCAGGACGCCCTTCGCGCGCATATGGTCCAGAAATTCCTTTGCGCCGGGTTTCAGGAAGACTTTCGTCCGGTACAATTCCATCGTCATATCTTCCCACTCGTCTTTTACCTCTTCCACCGTCCGGTTCAGGCCATGGAATGTGTCAACAAAATACTGTGCAATCTCCGTATAGCTTCTCCCTTCAATTGCCCTGTGAAAATCCTCCGGCTGCTCGAGGTTGTATTTCTCCATATAGATCCGGTCCACCTCAGTCCAGATCCACATGGAATCCACAAGAGAGCCGTCCATATCAAATATTACCGCTTTCTTTCCTTTTAACATAATCTGCCAATCTCTTCCTTTGTCAATTTCCTGTACTCTCCCGGTTTCAGGCTCTCATCCAGGACGAGAGTTCCCATCCTTACGCGTTTCAGGTACAGCACATGTTTTCCGACAGATTCAAACATACGTTTCACCTGATGGAACCGCCCTTCCTTTACGGTCAGGAGGATCTCACAGACAGGATCCCGGGAAAGCACCTCAAGCTTTGCCGGGAGAGCAGGCTTCTCATCTCCGATATCAAGCCCGGCTTCAAACTTCGCCCGGTCCTCCTGTGTCACACATTTGTCAATTCTGGCATAATATACCTTGTCGACGTGTCTGCGGGGAGAAAGAAGCCGGTGGGCAAGCGCCCCATCGTTGGTGATCAGAAGAAGCCCCTCTGTGTCTTTGTCCAGTCTTCCGACGGGGAAGAGATCCTGCCGCTGCTTTTCCGTGATCAGGTCCAGGACAGTGGCTTCGTGTGCATCCTTTGACGCAGAAATCACACCTGCCGGTTTATTGAGCATATAGTATTCATATTCTGCATATCTGACAGCTTCCCCGTTTACGGAAACGGCATCCTTATCTGTATCCACCTTCTGCTCCGGTCTTTTTACAATGCTGCCGTTGACCGATACGTTTCCCTTTGCAATATCTCGCCTTGCCTGGCTTCTTGTTCCATATCCCATATCTGCAAGATATTTGTCCAGCCTTACTCTCATGAGGACTGCCACCGCCATCCTGGAAGATATTTGTTCTTCAGCGTCTGATTTGCCAGTTTGCCGAACCCGAGCGGGAATCCGTCCACACACACCAGGTACCAGCCTTTCTCCTTTAAAGCTGCCATATCTTCCACACGGAGGGTCTCTCCCTTCAGATACCGGATCACCCGTTCATCTGCCGCCGGGAAATCCAGGATATTCTCATATTCTTCTTTTTTCAGGTTCATGGCAAGGGCCTGGCTGGGCTCAAATCTTTTCTTTTTCAATTCCCCGAGAAAGAGCCCTGTCCGCAGGAACCGGATCCTTCCAAGCTTCGGGATATCCTCCGGCATATAGTACACCTTCTCTGCGCGTATCTCAATCCTGCCCGGGTCAAAACTGCGCCGGATCAATGCGAGGAACTCCCTTAGTTCATCGGGGAGAACTGTTTTATGTGTGGCATCCGCGGCAGGATATGAAGCCTGCCCCTGCCCTCCCTTCTTCAAAAGGGCCAGGAAATGCCCCTCCCCGCTCATACGGTGGGGAAAGATGCGCACGGTCTTTTTCAGCTCTTTTCCTCCGCCCTCTGAAACAGAGGGGAGTCCGGGGGAAAACCCTTCATAGCCTTCCATTGCACAGAGTTCAAATTCCGGATGCTCCTTTAACAGAAATGCAACGGCCTGCTCATTTTCCAGCGGTGAGAAGGTGCAGGTCGAGTAGAGCATCATCCCGCCGGGTTTCAGCATCTCGGCCGCCTGTGTAAGGATGCTTTTCTGAATCCGGGAAAAATATTCGGGTCCGTGTTCCTCCCAGGCTCGTATCATCCTGCGGTCCTTGCGGAACATTCCCTCTCCCGAACAGGGAGCATCGATCAGGATCTTATCAAAATACCCTGAGAAGGAAGAAACCAGTTTTCCTGGCTCTTCACTCAATACAAGGATATTCCCGATGCCGAATAATTCCAGGTTTTTCAGAAGGCCCCTGGAGCGTGAACTGCTCAGGTCGTTGGCAGCCAGCACGCCCGTGCCCCGAAGCTTTGCCCCCAGCTCTGTTGCCTTTCCGCCGGGAGCCGCACACACATCCAGCACCTTATCCCCCGGTTCGACCGGCAGGCGGTCGGCGGGCGTCATGGCACTTGGCTCCTGCAGGTAATACAGACCGGCAAAATAGTACGGATGCTTTGCAGGCTGGACTTCATCGCCGTTATAGAAAAAACCGTTGTGTATCCAGGGCACCCTTTCGAGCGGCCACGGGGCGATCTTTAAGAAGTCCTCTGCTGACAGCTTCGCTGTATTGACACGGAGCCCGTAATGACGCGGCTCATCAAAACACTCCAGGTACTTTTTATAGTCATCTGCACCGAGCAGATTTTCCATCTCTTTTTCAAAGGCTCTCGGTAAGTTCATCTCATTTCCTCCATAAAGGAAAGTATATCATGATTTCCCGGCTCATTAAACCCCCTACCGGAAATTACAGCTTACTTTTCTCTCTTCCAGATATTTCAGCACAGGGTACGGATTTATACTGATTTCCTCCCCTTCCGGATAGATGTAGATTCCCACGTGGAGATGGACTGGAAAATTCCCTGTCGTCCCCTCCGTCGTACTGTATCCGGTATCTCCCATATATCCGAGCAGGTCGCCGGCCTTTACTTCACTTCCCTCCTCGACCTGGGCATAAGAATCCAGATGCGCATAGTAGAAGTATGCCCCCTGGGGACCTTCTATGCCCAGGCGGTAGCCGCCAAGCTCCAGCCATCCCTTACTTTTGACTGTACCGTCTGTCATGCTCACGACCGGATATAATCCCCGCCTGTTGACAGACGGCATAATGTCTGTCCCCTCATGGCCCCGATCCCCTTTATAGCTTCTGCCAAACATCCAGGAGTCTTCAAAGCCAACCGTAATATCCTTTCGGTTTGAAGCTTCTGCCACAGGAAAATATTCCACGTCGTCCCAGATCGCCCTGCATGCCGTAAGATAGCTGCCCCACTCCGCCTTCGTCTCCCACCGCGTCCTTTCAGAGAGGAGGTCTGGGGGAGAGAACGGCTCCTTCTTCCTTCCGAAATCCGTCTCCAGCCAGTATATGCCCAGAATTTCTCCCGGGGAATCCAGTGTCCTGACTATAGCAAGGGCATCGCTGTCCAGCGGCTGGCTCCGAAATTCCGCCGTGGTCAGAATCTCTTTGTTGAGCCGCCCTGTTTCACCGATCCACTTAAGCCTCTGCATCTGGATTACTGCAAATACGGCAAGCAGGAACAACAGGAAAATATATGTCCGGTATCTTACATGCCTCAAGATAATCCCCTTTTTTCTTTTACTATATGACCGGCACATAAAAACAATTCTTTTCTCATATATCTGAATTAATACTGGGTATGATCGCGGGGCATCCGATGAAACATTTTTCTGCCGCCCTTCTTGCAACTGCTCTGTTTGCCGTTATGCTTGCTTTCCCCAAAGCAGTATTTCACGGCGCTGAAGAAGGGCTGCTTTTGTGGTATCAGGTTATATTTCCAACACTATTTCCGTTTCTCGTCATCACAAACCTCCTGATGCAGACAGGCGGGATCCGCATGATTACCCGTATCTTTGCAAAAATATTCTGCCGCATCTTCCGTGTGTCTGAAAACGGAAGCTTTGCTGTCATTACAGGATTTCTCTGCGGGTATCCGATGGGGGCAAAAATAACGGCGGATCTGCTCAGAGGCGGAAGGATCAGCCGGAGGGAAGCGTCTTATCTCCTGTCCTTTTGCAACAATACAAGCCCTGTTTTTATCGTGAACTATATTGTGTGGAAATCCCTGGGAAAAAACGATCTGCTTCTGCCCACGCTGGCAATCCTGTATGCATCGCCAATCCTCATAAGCCTCATAACACGCAGGTTTTATCTCAAAGGAGAGCCGCAGTTTCCCGACCTGGCGCAGGCAGAGATACACAGGAAAGAGAAATCCGGTTTTTCGGCTGTAGACGCCTGTATGATGGACAGCTTTGAATCCATCGTGAAGGTCGGCGGCTATATCATCCTGTTTTCTGTACTCATCGCGCTTATACAGGAAATTTCACCGGACAATCCCGTCTTTTTTGCCGTCTGCGTCCCGCTGGAGGTTACGAACGGCATCTCCATGCTCACGGGACAGGTCAAAGACATGCGAATCTGCTATCCGGCAGTCCTTGCCCTGACCTCTTTCGGCGGCGTGTGCTCAGCCGCACAGACACAGTGTATGATAAACGGGACAGAGCTGAGCGTTTCCTCTTATCTCATACAAAAACTGGCTGCCGCGCTGGCAGCCAGTTTACTGGCATTTCTCTTTCTGGGTCTGTGGCAGGCCTGATCAGACATTGTCCTGAGGAGCATAGTTGTCGGAATCCTCCTCCGGTATCTGAAGTTCTGCCCTGTTTGAGCGGACAGTATCGTAGCACTCCTGAAGAGAGTTGATCAAGCCGTCATACTTCGTCGTATAACTGTCGAGCGTATGCCCGATAATACTTTCTGCATTTGCGAGAAGGTCGTCCGTGTACTGGATCGCACCAATGCGGATTGTGTTGGCATCTTCAGTGGCGTTGTCAATGATCTCCTGTGCCTGGGCAGTTGCCTGCGTCACAATCTCATTCGCCTGGGCGTAGGCCTGCTGCATAATCTCATGCTCACTGACAAGTTCTGTCGTCTGTACCTGCGCCTCCTCAATCATGGCGTCCGCTTTCGCCTTAGCGTCTGCCAGTATCGCATCCCTGTTTGCAATAATCTTCTGATAGCGTTTGATCTCGTCAGGAGTCTTCATTCTAAGTTCCCTTAACAGCTCATCCAGATGTTCCTTATTCACAATGATCTTCGTAGTGGATAACGGCTGGAATTTACAATCCCTGTCGATATATTCCTCGATTTCTTCAATAATCTGCTCAATACGGCTGCTCATTGTTACACTCTCCTTTTTGCATTTGTATGCATCTTTTTCTTAAGCTCCACGGCAACTGCCTCCGGCACAAACTGTGACAGATCTCCCCCAAAAGCAGCGATTTCTTTCACCGTGGTCGAACTCAAATAAGAATATTCAATACTTGTTGTCAAAAACATGGTCTCCACATTCGGAGCCAGTTTGTGATTCGTCTGTGACATCTGCAATTCATATTCAAAATCTGTTATTGCCCGAAGTCCCCTGATCACAACATCGGCTTCCATCCGCGAAGCAAAATCAACCAGGAGCCCATCGAAGGGCTCGATTCTGACATTGGGCAGTTTTCCTGTCACTTCCTCTAACATTTTAACACGTTCTTCCACAGAAAACAACGGCATTTTCGCTTTATTGTTCAATACTCCGACAATTAATTCGTCCACGATCTTGTACGATCTCCGTATGATATCATAATGTCCGTATGTAACGGGATCAAAACTTCCGGGATAAATCGCTCTCAGCATATTTCCACTTTACCTGCTCTTTCCAAAAACACATGTTTATTCGTCTTATAATCCTTCTCCCTGAGGATATCAAACCCCAGTTCCCGGGCATAGCCAAAGGAAGTCCCTTTTGAAGCTTCCACAATGATGACCGTATCCTCATATACCAGCCCGGATCCCGAGAGATACTCCAGAACCGTTTTCTCCAGGCCTTTGTCGTAGGGCGGGTCCATAAAAATAAAATCGAAAGCCGTCTCCCCCTCGAGCTGATAAAGCGAACTCATCACATCCTTTGTCATTGTAACCGCTTTATGTTCAAGGCGGGTCGTCCTTAAATTTTCCTTGATACAAGCCATCGCTTTGGGGTTGTTCTCAACGAAAACCGCCTCCCGGGCGCCGCGGCTAAGGGCCTCTATGCCGATCCCTCCGCTGCCGCTGAAAAGATCCAGAAAAATACAGTCGTATATGGATGGAGCGATCATATTGAACAGAGTCTCTTTAATCCGGTCTGTAGTCGGCCTTGTATCCATTCCCTCCAGAGTCTTGAGCCTGAGCCTCCTTGCACTTCCGGCAATCACTCGCATAAGGCGACACCTCACTTTGTATAACTATGGTGAATTTTAGCAGAAAAAAGCACTCAGGTCAATCCCGAGCGCTTTTCCCTGTCAGATGTGTTATTTACCAGCCATCTGCTTTTCCTGCTGTTCGATCATTTTCTTGACCATATATCCTCCTACAGAACCGTTCTGTTTGGAAGTAAGGTCACCGTTGTAGCCGTCTGATAACGGTACTCCAAGTTCGTTTGCTACCTCGTACTTGAATTTGTCCAGAGCACTTTTTGCCTCAGGAACAGCAGCTCTGTTAGATGAACGACTTGCCATTTCATTTTCCTCCTTTTGCATCTTAAGCAGCATGTTCTGCCGCTCTCATGTGTTTTGTAACGCATCGGTCCGGCTTTGCATCTGCATATCGATCGTTTTGCAGAGATCTGTTTCAATCTTTTCTGCCGGACCGCTATGCGTCTGCTTCCGTTCGTCTGTGTTACACTGATAGTATATGGAGTGAACGTGCTTTTACTCTGGAAATTCATAGCAAAAATATGAAACGGCCAAAAAACGTTTTTACAGGGTCTCTTCGAGATTCCGATTTGTAATAAACTGCTTCAGCGCTTTGGAAAGTCCTTTGTTTGCGGGGGATTCAAGAGCGGGGTCATCCCGCAGGATTTCTCCTGCCGCTTCTGACGCCTGCTGCAAAATAGCAGAATCCTGAAATACATCACCCACGCGGAAATTCATCACTCCGCTCTGCCGGATGCCGAACAGGTCGCCGGGACCCCGCAGACGGAGATCCTCCCCCGCGATAAAGAACCCGTCATTTGAATGGTTCAGGATATTCAGTCGCTCCTTTGTCTCCTTCGCTTTCGACGCCGTCATAAAGATGCAGTAAGACTGATGCTTTCCCCGCCCTACCCGCCCTCTGAGCTGATGGAGCTGGGCAAGTCCGAATCGCTCGGAATTTTCAATCATGATGACAGTCGCGTTGGGAACATTAATCCCTACTTCAATGACTGTAGTCGAGACAAGGATCTGGATTTCATTTTTCCCGAAAGCCTCCATGACCGCATCCTTCTCCTGCTGCTTCATCCTTCCGTGCAGGCAGCCCACGGTAATATTTTCTCCCATTTCTTCCTGCAGCATCTCATAATAATCCGTGACATTTTCTGCATCCAGCGCTTCGCTTTCCTCCACCATCGGGCAGATTACATAGCACTGCCTCCCTTCTCCCACCTGTTTTTTCATGAACTGATAGGCGGTCTTTCTGTATCCGTTATCCACGACGCAATTTTTAATCGGTATCCTGTCCCTGGGCATCTCGTCGATGACAGAGATATCTAGATCCCCGTAGAGAATGATCCCAAGCGTCCTGGGAATCGGCGTTGCGCTCATCACAAGAATATGGGGGATGTTTCCTTTCTGCGCCAGCGCTTCGCGCTGTTTTACCCCAAATCTGTGCTGTTCATCTGTCACAACCAGTGCCAGGTTCTGATAGACGACTCTGTCCTGGATCAGTGCATGCGTGCCGATTATGATGGATGCTTCGTGGGTTTCAATTCTCCTGTAACTTTCCCTTTTTTCTTTCGCTGTCATCGATCCTGTCAGAAGCTCTGCCCGAAGGGGAATATCATATTTTTCCAGCATGGATAAGATCGTTTCATAATGCTGGCGGGCCAGAACTTCTGTGGGAGCCATCAGGGCGCCCTGGTATCCGTTTAGTCCGTTTAGCATGAGCGCAAGAAAGGCAATGATTGTTTTGCCGGACCCGACATCCCCCTGAATCAGACGGGACATGACAGTCCTGCCCATCATGTCCGCCCGGATCTCTTCCCAAACACGCCGCTGGGCGCCGGTAAGGCTGTAAGGGAGCGCCTGAAGAAATGCATTGACAGCAGGCTTTTCTTCCATCGGGAAGAAATTTTCTTCTCGGTCCTCTGTCTCTTTCAGCCTGCGCAGGGATAGGACAAAAACAAGAAATTCCTCAAAGACAAACCGCCTCCTTGCTTCAAGGAAGCTGTCTTTGCTGTCCGGGAAATGCATCTGCATCAGTGCGTCCCGGAAGGGCATAAAGCCATATTTCTCCACAATCCTTTCCGGCATTACATCTTCCCGTATCTCAATACATTCCAAAGCCTGCCGTACTGCTTTTGCAACCGCATTATTTGACAGGCCCGAAGTAAGGCAGTAAACAGGCTGCATGGCATTTTTCTTTTCCCTGTATTTTTCGGCAGGATAAAAAATCTCAGGGTGCTCCATGACAAGACCATCCTTCTTTCGCAGCACCCTGCCGCGCAGTGTAAGCGTTCCGCCTTTCCCCAATGTATTGCGAAGAAACGGCATACGGAACCAGACCACCTTCAGCGTGCCGGTCAGATCCTTCAGATAAAGTGTTGTAATCTGCATATTTCTGCCCCCGCCGACTTGGATTCGTCCGAATATGCTGCCGGTTATCGTACAGACACTGCCTTCCTCCGCCTCGGATATCGGAACGGCATCCTCATATATTTCGTATGATCTGGGATAATAACGGATCAAGTCGCCCACTGTACGGATTCCCAGCCGCCCAAAAAGTTTTTCCGTCTTGTCCCCGACTCCCTTCAAATCACGGATCCTGCTCTGTTCCTCCATCTTTGTCCTCCATGCCTTAAATCACCGGAAATGCCAAAAGGCACATCCTGGAATTGAAAGCGGTCGCCAAGGTTCCGGGCAAGCTCGGACTTTGGTCTGTCGCAATCGCAAAAAACAGGCGCTCTTTCCAGAGAAAGCGCGCCCGGCTGTCATCTTATTTTACTCGACGGAAATCACATAATAGTAGATAGGCTGCCCGCCAAAATGGATATCAATATCTACATCAGGATACATCTCCTCCACTGTACGGGCAAATTTCTCCGCATCTTCCGGGAGTACATCCTGTCCATAGTACAGACTGATCAGTTCAGAATCATCATCTGCCATCTGTGAGAGCATCTCCTTAGCTGTGTTTTCAACAGACTGTCCGACTGCGAGGATCCCCTGATCGCCGATCCCCATGATATCCCCTTCATGGATTATTTTGTCATCAATCTTCGTATCCCTGACTGCATAGGTCACCTGCCCGGTTTTTACATTCTTGACCGCTTCCTTCATTGACTCAAAGTTTGTATCAACATCCGCCTCCGGCATGAAGCTGATAACCGCAGTGATCCCCTGGGGAACTGTTTTTGTCGGCACGACAAGAATGTCTTTATCTTTCGTCAGGGACTGTGCCTGGTTTGCCGCAAGGATAATGTTCTTGTTATTCGGAAGAATGAAAATATAATCCGCATTGACATTGTCGATTGCCGTCAGCATGTCATCCGTACTCGGATTCATTGTCTGTCCGCCTTCAATAATATAGTCAACTCCCAGCTCACGGAAAATTTCATTCATTCCGTCGCCAATCGAAACCGCAATAAACCCGACCTGTTTTCTCGGCCCCTTCTTCTCTGGCATTGCCGCTTTTTCAGCCTGCTGTGCCGCGGCCTTCTCCGCATCCTTGATCAGCTTCTCATGGTGTTCCTCCCGCATATTGTCGATCTTCATTCTTGAGAGCTGCCCGTATTTGAGCGCTTTTTGTATCGCAAGTCCCGGGTCATTCGTGTGGACATGGACCTTTACCACGTCTTCATCTGCGACACAGACGATGGAATCCCCGATGGACTCCAGGTATCCTTTAAAGTCGCTTTCGTCTTTCTCGGTGAACGGCTTCTCCGTCATGATAATAAATTCCGTACAATATCCGAATTTTATGTCCACTTCAGCCTGCTGTCCCGGTTTCACCATCTTTGTGCCGGTGCTTGCCTCGATCGCAGTATAATCGATCTCTTTTCCGAGGAAAGCGTCATATGCACCATGAAGCACTTCAATGAGGCCCTGTCCTCCCGAATCCACTACGCCAGCCTCTTTTAACACGGGAAGCATCTCCGGCGTCTGGGCAAGGATTTCCTCCGCATATTTGATAACTTCAGGAATAAAGAACTCAAGATCCTCCGTGGTTTCTGCCAGTTCCTGCGCCTTCTGGGAAACTCCCTTCGCAACGGTCAGGATCGTACCTTCTTTCGGTTTCATGACTGCTTTGTATGCAGTAGCAGTCGCCCGCTCGCAGGCCTTTGCCAGAGTCGCCGCATCAATCTCCTCGTACTCTCTGATCTCCTTCGTGAATCCGCGGAGAAGCTGCGAGAGGATGACGCCTGAATTTCCCCGGGCACCTCTAAGGGAGCCGGATGAGATTGCTTTGGCTATGGATGCCATATCCGGATTTTCAAGGGCCTGTACCTCTTTTGCCGCCGACATGATCGTCAATGTCATATTCGTCCCTGTATCCCCGTCAGGCACCGGAAAAACGTTCAGTTCATTAATGTACTCCTTTTTTGCTTCCAGATTTGCCGCACCGGCAAGGAACATTTTCTGAAGCATCTTCGTATTTATCGTTTTAACAGCCACGACAAGATCCTCCTTAATCTATCACTCTCACACCTTCTACAAAGATGTTTATTTTATCCACCGCCATACCGGTAAATTCTTCCACCTTATATTTTACGTTACTCATAAGGTTATCAGAAACAGACAAAATATTCACACCATACGCAACAATGACATGAAAGTTCAAGGTAAGAGCATTCTCATCAGAAATCTCGACCTGAATCCCATGTGTCAGGCTCTCCTTTTTCAAAAGGCGTACCAGACCGTCCTTCATATTTACCGCAGCCATCCCAACGATCCCGAAACATTCAACTGCAACCGAACCGGCATATTTGGCGATCACCTCAGGATTAACCGTGATGATCCCGAGATCTGTGCTCATGCTTCCTTTCATCATATATTACCTCCAGTCCTACTAATGGATTTAATGGATTTTCCCACAAAACATAACTGCGGCCGCATAACAAAACCCAGGTGTTTTGGCCATGGCCGATAAACCAGCATTATCTTAAACCGCAGTGCCGCAGGGACAAAATTTTTTGACCCGATATCATGATTATTATACTATTAGTTCCTTGATTTTACAATATCGATTCGTTTTTTTTAAAAAATACTTGCAATGGAAAAATGTTTCTGTTAGAATATGATTGTTATGAGTCTAAATGACCAGTTCAGATCGTTAGGAGGTGCAGTTATGGCTAAATGTGCTATTTGTGAAAAGGGTGCTCATTTCGGAAACAGCGTGAGTCACTCCCATAGAAAAACACCAAAAATGTGGAAGTCAAATGTAAAATCCGTCCGGGTAAAAACAGAAGGCGGATCCAAAAAAATGTATGTATGTACATCCTGCTTAAAATCAGGGCGCGTAGAACGTGCATAAACAGTTTGAACCTGCAAGAGAAGAAAAGAGGCCGATGCAAGCTTGCTTGCTATCAGCCTCTTTTTTCTCTTATAGGGCGAACGCCCGCAGGCGGGATGAAGCGTCAGCAGAACAGCCGGTATCCGATGATGAGCAGCAGAACAAGGATAATAACGCCCCATACCAGATTCGGAAGCAGCATCATGATAAACATTCCCACCGCCGTCCAGAACAGCGCAAAGCCTAAAACTTTCTTCATTTTCCTGTCACTTCCGAAAATTCCGTTACTCCATTCTATGACGCTTCTGTCCTCCTTATTCCTCTTCCTCGGAATCCAGAATGTCCATTACCTCTTTTTCCGTCATTTTTTCTTCTTTGTCTGATGTGAAGCGGTCCACCACATCAGGGATCATATCAAGGATCTTTGTGATGGTATCCTGGTTTTTGATGTTGACCAGTTTCGTTCTTCCATCCTGAATGACAATTACAGCGCTCGGAGAGATTTTGCCGCCAAGCCCTCCCATTCCTTTTTCCTTTTTCTCTGCATTGAAGGAGCCGGCGCCGATCCCGAAAGACACATCGACCAGGGGAAGAATGATTGTCCCGTTAATATGGATCGCATCTCCCACTACTGTTTTTGATGTCACGACAGCATCCATTCCGTGAAAAAGAGCTTCTACAGTATCTTTAAAATTGTTTTCAGCCATGTTAAAATCCTCCTCTTATGACCTTTTATAATTTAAACTTTCGGATATGTCTGTATGTGATTCTCATATTGTGATCCCAGAAGAGATTCCATGCTGCCATCAGAGCAGATAAAATCCGGAATGTACCCTCCGCACACACACTGCCTTTCAAAACCTTGTGATGGAAATCAGGACAGATCTCAACGTTTTGCCCAATCAGTGGGAATGCCATACTGATCCCTGCGAGAACGTACCCTGTATTCGCAGGATCTTCAAATCCAAAATTCAGTTTTGCCTCCAGCCTGTGCGGATGCAGAGAAATAAGAAAACGTCTTGCTTCTTTGAGCAGACGGAAAAAAGCGTTTTTGTGGATTTCACTTTTGAGGAAAGCCTCCAGCAGCCTCTTTTTCTTCCTTAATACCTTTATCTTACCATATAATTCATGGTATGTGCGCTTTATCTTTTCAGTCAGTACATGAAAACGCATATGGAAAGGATTTTTCTGCGGCTCTCCTGCCCCGGATGTTTTTTTCCCCGCGCGCTTTTCCCCAGCCCTCTCGCTTTGATTTCCTTTGATGCCGTCTGTTTCATTCCCTGCTGGAGAAGCAGATTGCATCTTTCCTGCGGGCGAGGTCCCTTTTGTATTTCCTGAGTCTCCCAAAGCGTCTCCGAATTGTTTCCAGGCTGCCCGCGCGCGCCAGCCCATTTCGCCGTTTCGCCAGAAAATCTGTACATTGAAAAGATGCATAATCCAGTGCAGATTTATCTGCCCGCATATAGAATCCAGGCTGTCGCTGAAGGAAAGCTCTATGCGGTAGCGGAACGGTGAAACACTGATCACAACAAGCGCGATAAGTACAAGGAGCAGAACTCCCAGTACGAGCAATCCCAGTATTTTCAAAATCAAGAGAAATATATGTAACATCAGTATTTCCGCTCCATTGATTCATATTCAGCCTGCCGACGCAGAATAAAGCGGCGGATATCCGTCTCTTTCGTCTCTTGGTAAATATGATCCACAATCTGTTCTACCATGTAAAGCGCATCCGTATATCCGTCGGCGATCCCCACGACAAGGATATCAGCATTGTCATAGACATGCTGCGTTAACAGCAGGCTTGAGAAAAATTCAAGCTGGTTTCCTCCTCCCCGGGCAAGGGATATGATGTAGACTTCCGGCTGCAGTTTGTTTTTCCGCAGCTTTTTCATTATTTTCTCCGGCTTTTTCCCAAAACATTCACTGACATGCAGATCACAGTAAAACTTTACACGCATCGCGAAACCACTCCGTTAATCGTAATAGGAATCCAGTACCTGTTTTGCAATTGGAACAGCCTTTCCGCTGGCGCTGCCATCGGATCCCTCGGTGATCACGCTGATCACCAGCTCAGGATTGTCCACATTGGTAAATCCCATGAACCATGAGTGGGTCCTCTCTCCGTCTGACAGACTGTACTCGGCGGTTCCGGTCTTTCCGGCTGCTGTATAGGAAGCCCCGCTCAGGACAGAGCCTGTCCCCTCCTCCACGACCGACCTCATATAATCTTTGAGCTGGGCCGCCTCATCGGAGGTCATCAGCCGCCTGTAGCTCTTCGGGACATTTCTCCTGATTTCGGTTCCTGTATAATTCGTCACACTTTCCACGAGATAAGGCTCCATCAGAGTACCCCCATTTGCAATTGCCTGTGTGATCAGCGCCATATGGTACGGACTCACAGTTGTATTGCCCTGCCCCATCGCCGTCATCATGGTCTCTGCTTCAGAGGAATCTGACGTAAGGGCAAAGGAACTTTTCGTGTATCCAAGGACAGAGGGAAGATCGCTGTTAAAGAGCAGGTCTTCGGCAGTCTCCCGGTATGAGGAAATATTCAGCATTGTCCCGATATTTGCGAAAGATGCATTGCATGAATTTGCAAGAGACGCCCTTAAATCTTCATATCCATGAGCTGTGCCGTCAAAGCAGTGTATCGTTGTATCTCCCGTCGTGATCTCCCCGATGCAGTCATACGTATAATTGGCATAATTGCTGTTCTGGCGCATAAACGCAAGCGTGGTCACAATCTTGAACGTGGAGCCGGGTGCATAGGATCCCTGGGTCGCCCGGTTCAGGAGCGGGCTGTTGGTATCGTCCGAGTTAAGCGCCTCCCAGTCTGCCACAATAGAATTGGGATCATAATTGGGTTTGGATACCATAGCCAGGATCTTCCCGGTCCCAGCCTCCATCACAATTACCGCGCCTCTGTTATCCCCAAGGGCATCATAGGCGGCCTGCTGGAGATCAGCGTCCAGTGTCGTCACTACTGTGTCGCCGCGGTTTTTGGAACCGCTGAACTCATTTTGCAGCTTCTCAACAAAAAATGCATTGGATGTAAGCAGCTCAAAATTCTCCACAGACTCAAGCCCTGTGTTGCCAAGATCTGCATTGCTGTAGCCGACCACGTGGGAGAATACTCTCCCGTACGGATAGCTCCGCGTCTCTGTCCCATCCTCCGCAACATCTGTTGTAGCAAGGACATTTCCGTTCCGGTCCACAATATCCCCCCGGATTACCTGCTCTGCAAAGGCATCCTGCCTCTGGTTATACGGACTGTTCACAATCGTCCGTGCCCGCACCACAGTAAAATATACAATATAGGCAATCAGCGCGATAAACAGGATCACGAAGAAATAAGTGACCCTAGCGAACTCTTTGTTTCTTGCGCGTTCTTTGTTTCGGGACTTCCTCGAACCTTGGTTTTCTCGCTGCCGTGTTCTTTCTGTTCGTCCTTCTCGGTTCATTTCTCAACTCTCTCTCTCTTTTTCTCTCGATTTTCTCTTCTTCATCTTCCCGGATGATATAGAGGCCCTGAATGATCCCAAACATAATCATGGTACTCAGCAGGGAGCTGCCCCCGTAGCTTACCAGAGGCAGAGTAACTCCCGTAGACGGGATGAATTTCGTCACACCCCCGATTTGAAGGAAAACCTGAAAAATATAACAGGTGCCCAGTCCAAGGGCGACCAGTTTATAGAACTGATCCCTTAACTCCATCGCAATATTTAAAAACATTACATAACAGCTCACACAGATGAGAATCAGGCAGAGTGCATAGATCACACCCATTTCCTCTGTGATGGCGGAAAAGATAAAATCGGTCTCCGACACCGGGATTGTGTCCGGTTGCCCCAGAAAAAGCCCTGTTCCAAACCAGCTTCCTGTCCCGATTGCAAAAAGCGACTGTGCAAGCTGATATCCTCCGCCGCTGTATGTGGCAAAGGGATCCTGCCATGCCTGCACCCTTGTCTGGATATGGGAAAACAGATGGTAGCCGATCACAGACGCCACGGCTCCTGCACCCAGTCCTGCCACGGCATACAGCGGCTGTCGCGTCGCCACATAAAGCATGATCAGGTATACGACAAAAAAGATCAGGGCAGCACCAAGGTCTGTGGACAGCACCAGGATCAGCACATGTGCAGCCGCGACAGCCGTTGTCACGACAATGTTTTTAAACTCTGTCGATTTCTTCAGGCTTGACGCGACAAAAAACACAAAGAGAATTTTAACAAACTCTGACGGCTGTATGCTGACAGGGCCAAGGTCGAAACTCAGTTTCGCTCCGCCGGAGGAAACGGCAAACACCGCCACTCCCAAAAGTGCCGCTCCGCCGGCACCGGCATAAATATAGGTCCAGTTTTCCAGAAATTTCAGTTTGCGGATCAGGACCGGCACGGTCAGTCCGAATACGATCCCGAACACAGCAAAGATAAGCTGGCGCACCGCGCTCCCATATGGTGATTTATTGTCGTATGACAGCCGTGTGATCATGATCATCCCGGCATTGATGAGCATGCACATATTATTGACGACCAGGCGCGAAACATTCGGATAGACCAGATTATACAGCAGAATCACTGCCAGAAGGATTACTGCCAGGACAGCATAGATAAACAGGATGCGGATGTCTTCCGTTGCAAGGTACATGACGCCAAAGGCGACGAACTGGAGCAGAAACATCAGCACATTCTGCCGGATGAGAACCCGCTTTTCCTCATCCTCATAGCTATGTGTAAAAATCGAGAAACAGGAAAAGGTATATGCTGCCATCAGTATAATGATAATGTATTTTGAAATTTGAGTAATTATATTGACCACTTTTTCACCTGCTTTTATAAGATTCCTCTTTTAAAATGCCCCTGCGTAAATTGAAAATCCGGCTCTGTACTGCCCTTTCCGTCTCCTGAAAATACATCACATACCGTCTTAAGTATCTTCCCTGCCTGCGCTCCGCTTTCCAGGCTAAACTGTAACCTGAGGCGGGAAGGGGACAGATTCTCTGCCTCCTGCTTTCTGTTCCCAAGATAGAGAGGCGTAGAGTTGTAGATAATGTTATAGCAGAACTCACAGCAGTTCCTGACCGGGAACTCTTTTTTATAACGGTCTGTGAGCACAGTAACCTGCTCATCACCCGTACATCCGACACAATTTGCCTTCACGCACTGGGCAGATATCATAACGGGCAGATAGCCGTATATAACCAGCTCCGCATCCCGGATACCAAGTCCTGCAAGCTCACCGCAGTTTAACTCCACAGGCGCGGTAAATTCCAGAACACCCTGCTCCTGCCAGAATTTCTTTGCAGATTGATTCAGCACATATAGATTATGGTCTAATATGACCGGTTTGTCAAATCCATGTTCCTTTAAAAACTGAAAACTTTCGTAATTGCGGATCAGGGCCCCGTCCATCGGAAATGTCCGGAAAGCGTTGTACCCACGCTCAAAAAGACCGGCTGCCTCTTTTCGGAAAATGTGCGGGAGGGCAGGGAATATACCGATCCCTCTCTCCCGGAGTTTCTGTAGCTTTCCTGCCGTTTTTTCATTATGAAATAAGCCGCCGCAGCAGTCAGGATAGAGCCTTTCTATGCGGCTGCCCGGGTGTGTATCGATAAAAGAAAGGACCGCATCTAGCTGCTCCCGGGTCTCCGTAAGGATAGAAATTCCGGGAGTATGGGATTTCCCGGGGCGCCCTTCTTTTTCCAGAAGGGGTAACGCCGGTCCGGCCGGAAACTGCCTTGCCGGAAGCTCCCGGTGTTTCCGCGCCGCGGCTTCCTTTCCCAGTCCTTCCAAAGCCTTTCTCTTCAGTTCGTTGATCTGCCGCATTGGAAGGAATGCCTCCTCAGGCGCTAAGATCTCCAGGCATTCAAAACAGAACTCGGAATTTCCTGTTTTCATAAGCCTTGTCCGAAGTTCCTGCTCACCCAGGGGCTGATTCTTTGCCGGCTGGACACATTCTTCTGACCTGGCAGTATAAGAAACAGTCCCCAGGCAGACGGTCAGAACTGCCGGCTTTGAAATCTTAAGCTCCAGGAAACCGGATATCTGCTCCTGCTTTTTCCCGTTTACGTACATCCGGTCAAGCTCCTTTAAAAGCTTCTCATTGCGAATCCTGTAAAAGACCGTCCCACTGTCAAAACGCATTCCTCCCGGAACAAGAAAGGAGAGCCCCTCCCCTTTTGCAATCTCCTGACCCAGCGTATAGTTATTCTTCCCGCCAGCCGTCTCCAGGACGTCACCCGGGTGCAGGGCAGTCAGCGCGATCCCCGAAATCTTCCGTCCCCTCTGCTGCGTCATCCTGACAGCGGGAACCCCCCGGTGGTTCGGCCTGTCAAGCGCCATCATTTCTTTTCCGTTATGTCTTGTATAATAGCCCGTGCTTGATCCACCGCGGTTATACAGGTCCATCAGCATCTCCCTGTCCTGAGGTTCTATCCGAAAGCCGTCGTCCCCGTTCTCCAGATACAGATCAGTATATTTCCGGTACATTGCTGTTACGCCGGCAACATATTCCGGGCTTTTCATACGTCCCTCTATCTTAAAAGAATCGATTCCCGCTTTGATGAGCTCCGGGATCAGCTCCAGCGTACAGATATCTTTGAGGCTGAGGAAATGCCCTCTGCTTCCGTTTGCCGTATAAGGCAGCCTGCATGGCTGGGCGCACTGCCCCCTGTTCCCGCTTCTTCCGCCGATCAGGCTGCTCATAAGGCACTGTCCCGAGTAACAATAGCAGAGCGCGCCATGAACAAAACATTCAATCTCCAGTTTTGTCCTGTTTCGGATCTCTTTTATCTCACCGAGGCTGAGCTCACGTGCGGGAACAACGCGCACCGCCCCCATCCTCTCAAGAAACCGTGCGCCGTACGCGTTCGTGACTGTCATCTGGGTGCTGGCGTGAAGATCCATACCGGGAAATGTCTCCCGGATATATCGGAACACACCGATATCCTGGACGATTACAGCGTCCAGCCCCGCCTCGTACAGCGGGGCAAGATAATCGTACAGGGTATGGGTTTCCTCCTCTTTCAAAAGGGTATTTACGGTCAGATAAAAACGGCAGCCGTGAATATGCGCCTCTTCTATGGCATGGACAAGTTCTTCTTCCGTGAAATTGTCCGCATAGGCGCGTGCGCCAAACTGCGGGCCGCCTGCATAGACGGCGTCCGCCCCGGCGCATACCGCTGCGCAAAAACACGGATAAGAGCCTGCAGGGGCCAATATCTCCGGCCGTGTTTTCTCTTTTCTGATTAGTTCTGGTGTTTGTGCATGCATCACTTTCAATCGCTGCTCCGTCTGATATATTTTTATGAATGAAATAGGCTGTCGTTCTGACAGCCCATCTGTACTACCTTCTACGGTTTTTCATCTCTGTTTCAAGTTTCACGATCTGCATCTGGAGATCGTTGTTCTCTTCCTTCATCTTGGCAAGTTCCTTCTCTGCATTCTCCAGCTTGATCTGCACTGATATCAGATCATGCTTCAGATCATACATCTCCTTGTCCTTCATCTCGATATCGCTCTCAAGGGAATCCCCCTGTTTCTTTGCCTTAAAATAGTCATCCGCAATGTTCAGGGCAAGAAGCACGTTCCGGGTATCTGCGCTTTGCTTTCTATAGCCTTCGCTGTTCGCACATTCCGTTATTTTATGGTTCAGATAGGAAGACACTTTCTGAAGATATTCCTCACCTTCAAATCCGCTTAGAGTATAAACTTTACCCCCGATCAATACCTCTGTAAAATGTTTTGCTGAACTCATAGCATCCTCCTTGCGTTTCTTAAAAGATATTATAAACTATTTGCCAGCAAAAACCAACTGTTTTTTCAAGAAATGAGGAAACCGCGCCCGGCGCAAAAGCCGCCGGGGACGCGGTCAGTCTCCCTTCATAAGGGGAGAAGGAATCCCCAGATGGCCATACGCCCGCTCCGTCACAACACGTCCCCGCGGAGTGCGCTGAATGAATCCGTTTTTAAGAAGGTACGGCTCATAGACGTCCTCCAGTGTCCCGGCATCTTCTGAAATGGCAGCTGCCAGTGTATCGAGTCCGACCGGGCCACCCTGAAATTTTTCAATCATTGTCAGCAAAATGGAACGGTCTATATGGTCCAGGCCATATTTGTCTACATCGAGAAGATCCAGGGCGTAATTGGCGACCCTCCTGGTAATCCTGCCGTCATATTTGACCTGGGCGAAGTCCCGCACTCTCTTGAGGAGACGGTTGGCAAGGCGCGGAGTCCCGCGGGATCGCCTGGCAAGCTCCATTGCGCCTTCTTCCTCCACCTCAACGCCAAGCACCTGTGCGGAGCGCAGAATAATCGTCATGAGTTCCTCATCGGTGTAAAATTCCAGCCTGTTTACCACGCCAAACCGGTCGCGCAGGGGTGCGGTAAGCATGCCGGCGCGCGTCGTTGCCCCAACCAGGGTAAACTTTGGAAGATTCAGGCGGATGGAGCGCGCCCCCGTCCCCTTCCCGATCATGATGTCGATAGCATAATCTTCCATTGCGGGATACAACACTTCTTCCACCTGTCGGTTGAGCCGGTGGATCTCATCTACAAACAGCACGTCGTTTTCCTGCAGGCTGTTTAATATGGCAGCGACCTCTCCCGGCTTCTCGATCGCCGGTCCCGATGTCACTTTCAGGCTGACCCCCATCTCATTTGCAATAATCCCCGCCAGCGTTGTCTTGCCAAGACCGGGAGGTCCGTAAAAAAGGACATGGTCCAGCGCCTCCCCCCTCTCCTTCGCCGCCTCAATGTAGATCTTTAAGGTCTCCTTTGCCTTCTCTTGCCCAATGTAATCTTCCAGGCACTGAGGACGCAGCTGCCCTTCAATTTTAATGTCTTCTTCCAGATTTTCTGTCGTAATGATTCTTCGTCCCATGTATTCCCTCTGTTTCTTGTATTATGCCAGCGCACAGCATCGCGGAAATCAAAATAAGTATTTCAGAGCCTCTTTCAGGATCTCTTCTACAGTCTCGCTGTCCTCAGACGTCCTTTTCACTGCCCTCATACTCTCTGCACTGCCATATCCTAGGGCCACAAGTGCCTGCACTGCCTCTGCCTGCATGCCGCTGTCCGCCACGCTGCCGTCTGCAGAAACTCCGTCCTCTCCGTGGGCGGCATGCTCCAGCACATCTTCGATCTTCAGCTTATCCTTCAACTCTACAATCAGCTTCTCCGCAGTCTTTTTCCCGATTCCCGGCGCCGCGGAAATCGCTTTTGCATCCCCCGACATAACAGCGAAGCGGAGTTCATCACAGCTTAAACAGGAAAGGATATTAAGTCCTCCTTTGGGGCCAATGCCGCTGACGCCGATCAAAAGCCTGAACACCTCCAGGTCATCTCTTGTCAGAAAACCAAACAGCTGCATTGCATCTTCCCTGACATTGAGGTAGGTATGCAGCTTTACTTCATTTCCAGTCTGCGGGAGAAGCCCCAGCGAGTGCTGGGGCATATAAATCCCATATCCGACTCCCCCTACGTCAACCACGGCCTTGTCTTCCTCGATTGCTGCAAGCTCCCCTCTTATGTATGATATCATAAGTCGCCTCCTGATTTACGATTAACTGACAATCACGTCAGTTGGATGTGACGGATCCTTCTTAGGACTTCCCCGGAAAGAATCCCGATGAGAAGCCCGGTTATCACGCCTGAGATGAGGAGTACAGGAAGATAATATCCCACCTGATAGGTCTCTACCACAAGCATGGCAACCACAAGCTGCCCGATATTATGGCTTACCCCGCCGGCTATGCTGACGCCGGCTATGCCAAACCGCTCCTTTTTCTTCAGAAAAACCATGACTGCCAGGCTCAAAATCCCGCCAGCCAGGCTGTAAAGGATACTGAACAGGTTCCCGAAAATAAATCCTGCCAGCACGACCCTTACGACAGACAGGAGAAGCGCTTCCCTCCAGTCTGTCTTGTAAAGAACAATCACAATGATCAGGTTTGCCAGTCCCAGCTTCACGCCGGGTATCCCGAAATGAAACGGGATCAGCATCTCCACATAACTCAGGATCAAAGCAAAAGCCGTAAAAACCCCAAAATATGCCGCTCGGTTCTTCAATCTGTTCCCCTTTCTAGCGCACGATGCCGTCCAGGTCAGCGCTTTTTCCCCCTTCAACTGCAAGCACGACATGGTTCGGCAGGCAGATAATGCTCTCTCCGTCCCGGGATATCTCCCGGTGATTTACACAGATCTGATCCGGGCAGTCTGCCCAATCCATTTTTACTGTGCCATTTTCAATTACAAAACGGTTGGTCCCATTGATCTTAATTGTCTGATCCTCCGACAGGCTGTAAGTTCCGAATATTTCCCCGTCCACTGTGACGGTCACTTCCTTTTCCCCTTCGCTGTCACGCGCTGCCTGGACCAGAAAGATCAGGACCGCTGCTGCAAGGATCACGACCGCAAGAATCCAGTCACTTTTTTTCATAGTGTTACCTCTTTCGTCCAATATCATAGCACACCCGCTTTCATTATGCAACCACACGTTCGATTCAGGCCGAAGACCAGGAAGTTGTACTTTCCTCTGAAAGAGGGTATAATACTTGACATACACATAAGATGGAGGAATACATTGATGAAACGATCCAGCATCCTGAGGACGATAGCCGCGCTTTCCATATTCGCAGTCCTCCTGCCGGGAGGGTGTGCTTCTCCCCGGGAATCCGAGTCTCTGAGTGTGACAGGCGTTTATTTTGATACCGTCGTGAGAATTGAGGCATGGGGAACAGAGCGCAGTGTTCTGGACCACTGTGAAGAACTGTGCGCATATTATGAACATCTTTTCAGTCCGACCCTGGAGGACAGCGAAGTATCCCGAATTAACCGGGCAGGCGGGCAGCCGGTGGAGGTTTCTCCCGAGACCGCAGACCTGATAGAGATGGGCATAGAATACGGCAACCTCTCAGGCGGCGTTTTTGATATCACGGTGGCGCCTGCCAGCAGTCTCTGGAATTTTAAGGACAATGAGGATAAGATTCTTCCGGATGAAAACCAGCTCCTGGAGGCAGTCTCCCACATTGATTACCGTACGGTTCAGGTCGACGGCAACAGGGTTGCTTTAGCAGACCCGGATGCCCGGATCGATCTGGGCGGCATCGCGAAGGGATATATCGCAGACAGGTTAAAAGAATATCTGGAGAGCGAAGGCGTGGAGCATGCCCTCATAAACCTGGGCGGAAACTTGGTGGCCGTCGGTTCCAGATATGACGGGACGGATTTTAAGATCGGCATACAGAAACCCTTTGCGGAGGACGGCACCTCCATTGCCACGCTGGAGGTCAGCAGCCAGTCGGTTGTCTCTTCCGGGAATTACGAGCGGTATTTTGAAAAAGATGGCGTCATCTATCATCATATTCTTGATCC
>CALWMN010000010.1 GCA_944381935.1 uncultured Mediterraneibacter sp.
GCCATCTTGTGCATATCTTCTTTTCTCTTCACAGCGCCGCCTGTGTTGTTCGCTGCGTCAAGAATCTCATTTGCCAGTCTTTCTTCCATTGTCTTCTCGCCTCTCTGACGGGAATACATGGTCAGCCAGCGAAGAGCAAGCGCCTGCCTTCTGTCAGCTCTGACCTCAATCGGCACCTGGTATGTTGCACCGCCGATACGTCTCGCCTTTACTTCCAGAACCGGCATCATATTGTTCATCGCTTCCTCGAACACCTCGATTGCCGGCTTGCCTGCCTTCTCTTCTACCCTCTCAAATGCCCCGTATACAATCTTCTGTGCTACGCCCTTCTTACCATCCAGCATGATATTGTTGATAAGTTTGGTGACAACTTTGTTGTTGTATATCGGATCGGCTAATACATCTCTTTTCTGAGTATGTCCTTTACGTGGCACGGTCCTTCCCTCCTTAATCATATTTTCCGGTCATCCCGGGATTAATTCATCGGTACTCACATGTGTCTTTCTATGGAATCGCATTTCATGTGCTCGCGGCCGCGGGACTCTATCTGTGAAAGATGTCCGGCACACTAACCTCTGCCGGACCAAGCCTGCACCTGACTCAACACATTCCGTCAGGTGCACTGCTCATCCGCAACCTGTGCTTATTGAACTGCTGATGTTCAACAAGACTACGATAATCATAGTTCTGTTTGTGATACGATTTAACACTCTAGTTACATTACGTCAATTTGATAATGCGGTTCTTCTCGCCAGGCCTGTAAAACACTCCGCCCGGTTCCAAAGAACGGTACTCACACTAAATTTGTTCTGCACAATGCATGAACTCATTGAGTGTTCATTACTTTTTCGCATCTTTCGGTCTTTTAGCGCCGTATTTGGAACGCGCCTGACGTCTGTTTGCGACACCTGCTGTATCCAACGTACCACGGATGATGTGGTATCTTGTACCAGGCAGATCCTTTACCCTTCCTCCACGGATCATAACAACGCTATGCTCCTGAAGGTTATGTCCTTCACCCGGGATATAGCTTGTCACTTCGATTCCGTTAGAAAGACGAACTCTGGCGATCTTTCTCAGAGCCGAGTTAGGCTTCTTCGGTGTGGCAGTCTTAACTGCTGTGCACACGCCTCTCTTCTGCGGAGAAGATGTGTTTGTCGCACGTTTCCTCAGAGAGTTATATCCTTTCTGAAGTGCCGGTGCTGTAGATTTCTTCTCGGAAGTCTGACGTCCTTTTCTAACTAACTGGTTAAATGTTGGCATTCTTTTCACCTCCTATGAATTATTCGTTTCTTCACGGCTTATGCCGTGAATGGCTGCGGATAACCTTATCATTATCCAATTTGCAATTTGGCGCACGAAAAAAATACTGCATTTTCATGCACGCTAAATCAGTTTATTACGTTTATCTTAGAAAGTCAAGGGATTTTATAAGATTTTCCAATGTTTCTGAGGACATTCCCATCTCCGGCCTTCTGCCGGGAGATGGGATCTGCTCCGCACAGATATGCTCTTAATATGCTCTTCCCCAATATACCATATGCTTTGCCGGCTTGCCGCAGCATACACACACATCACTGAGGTGTTCTTCTTCCATTGGGATGCATCTGGATGTGACTCCCCCTGCCTGCGCTTTGATCTCATCTTCGCAGGCTTCCTCGCCGCACCACATTGCCTTGACAAAACCTTTCTTATTCTGCACGGCGTCTTTCATCTCCTCGATTGTCGTCGCCGTGCTGATGTGTGCATCGAGGAATGACTTCGCCTTTGCATAAAGGTCTTTTTGGATCGTCTCAAGGATCTCTCCCAGTTTTTCTGTAATTTCATCCACGGGCACAACAATCTTCTCGCGGGTATCTCTGCGCACTACCACGACCTGTCCGTTCTCGATATCCTTTGGTCCGATCTCGATTCGGGTCGGGATCCCGAGCATTTCCTGCTCACTGAACTTCCATCCGGGACTCTTTTCCGAATCATCGACCTTCGCCCGGTAACCTGCTGCCCTCAGCACATCCAGAAGCTCGTTCGCTTTATCCAGCACTCCCTCTTTATGCTGCGCAATCGGGATCACCCTTGTCTGCACAGGAGCAATCCTGGGCGGAAGGACAAGACCGCTGTCGTCGCCGTGGACCATGATGATCGCTCCGATAATTCTTGTGGACAATCCCCATGACGTCTCATACACGCTGTGAAGCTCATTGTTCTTATCCGCATATTTGATATTGAATGCATCTGGAAAGGCATTCCCGAAGAAATGGCTCGTAGCAGACTGCAGCGCCTGGCCGTCATGCATCAGCGCCTCGATCGTATAGGTGTCCTGGGCCCCTGCAAATTTCTCACTTTCTGTCTTTCTTCCTGCTATAACCGGGATCGCCAGGTCTTCCTCCACAAAGCTCTTGTACACTTCCCACATCATTTTCGTGCGTTCTTCAGCTTCCTCGTATGTGGCGTGGATCGTGTGCCCCTCCTGCCACAGGAACTCTCTGGAGCGCAGGAAAGGCCGTGTGGTCTTCTCCCACCTAAGAACCGAACACCACTGGTTCCACACCTTTGGCAGGTCGCGGTAGGACTGGACCGTCTTGCTCCATACATCGCAGAACAACGTCTCTGAAGTCGGGCGGATGCAGAAACGCTCCTGCAGCTCTTCCATGCCGCCGTGCGTCACCCACGCTACCTCCGGCGCAAATCCCTCAATATGGTCCTTCTCCTTCTGGAGCAGGCTTTCTGGGATCAACACGGGCAGATACACATTCTCCACCCCCGTCTCCTTGAACCTTTTGTCCAAATCCGCCTGAATATTCTCCCAGAGGGCATACCCGTTCGGAAGGTAATTCAGGCATCCCTTTACCCCTGAGTAATCGCACAGCTTCGCCTCACGGACTACATCTGTGTACCACTGTGCAAAGTCTTCGTCTCTTGACGTGATTGACTGTACCAGCTTCTTTTCCTTTGCCATTTTTTCTTCTCCTTTATCTTCTTCCTTTGCTGCGTTCCTTCACGATCCCCGTGTCATACAGACCGGAAAACAATTACAAAAAACGCCGGGACATCTCGTCCCCTGCAACAAGGGACCGGATATCCCGGCGGTACCACCCTAATTAACTGTGCCCTTCTGTGACGCTCTCTTCCAGACAGACGCGTCATTCCCGCACAGTTCACTCTTTTGCCTCTAACGCAGGACTGCGCTGCACTTTCATGCAGTGGCTCCCGGACCGGTTCTATACATTCCTGCAGGGGCTTTCACCAGCCGCCCCCTCTCTGTGACATTCCTGCATATACTATTCCCGTTCATCGCCGTCGTAACTGTGATTTTAGCGAAAAAGCCCCCTGTTGTCAACCCTGTATCTGCAGCAGCTTTGTCTTCAGCTCATTCTCCATTGTCCTGAGCTCCGCCTCGGCTTCTGCCCTCTTCTGGCGGCCTTCCTTCTGGATGTTCATCACCTCGTCCAGTGTCGAGATCAGCGACTCATTTGTCGCCTTGAGTGTTTCGATATCCACGATTCCTCTCTCAGACTCTTTCGCTGTGTCTATGGTAGCCATCTTGAGTTTCTCCGCGTTTTTCCTTAGCAGCTCGTTCGTCATATCTGTCACTTCCCTCTGTGCCGCCGCTGCCTGCGTGGAATGTTCCACACCCAGCGCGAGGACCATCTGGCTCTTCCACAGAGGGATCGTATTGACGATCGTGGACTGGATCTTCTCCACCATCAGAGTATCATTGTTCTGGACAAGGCGGATCTGAGGCGCCGTCTGAATCGAGATCATCCTGGTCAGTTCCAGGTCGTGGATCTTCTTCTCAAACCTGTTGCACATGGAATCCAGATCCTTTGCCGCCTGTGCATCCTCCGGGAGCCCCGACGCCTGCGCCTTTGCCGTAAGCTGTGCAAGCTCGCCGTCCCTGACTTCCTGGAGCTTTTTCTTTCCCGCCAGGATATACATTGACAGCTCTTTGAAATAAGTCAGGTTCAGGTCGTACATTTTATCCAGCAGAGCAGTGTCTTTTAAAAGCTGGACCTGATGTTTTTCCAGCACTTTGATGATCTCATTGACATTCGTCTCCGCCTTCGCATACTTCGCCTTCATACTCTCGATCTTATTAGAAGCCTTTTTGAAAATACCGAAAAAGCCTTTCTCTTCCTCTTCGTCAAAGCTTTTCAGCTCTCTCACCACCCCGGAGAGGAGGTCTCCGACTTCCCCCAGGTCCTTGGACCGGACGTTTTCCAGCGCAGATTCCGAGAAATCTGCCATCTTTTTCTGTGTCCCCGCTCCGTACTGAAGAACCAGCGAGGAGTTCGTCAGGTCGATCTGCTTTGCAAAGGCGTCAACTGTACGCCGTTCTTCCTCTGTCAAAATACTGTCATCCAATGCCGGTTCCTGTTTTTCCTGCTGCATCAGCGGTTTCTTTTCCTCCTGACTCTGGAACGGATCCAGCGTCAGTGTCGGCGCGGTGCTCATGTCCTGAAAATCGTTGCCCATAATCTCATCCTCCATTGTCCATTTATTTCATCTTTTTCATGCCGTCCTCTGTGAGCCCCTCCTGCGCGAGCATAGTGTGCAGCACAGAAATATCGGATGACACGTCCCAGGCTGTGTCCTGGAACAGGTCGTCGAGCAGCTTCTCAAAAGCCATATTCAACGTATCAAGCGTTCCCTCAATCTCTTTTTTAGAAGAAAGGATATTCTCTCCCTGTACCGGCTGCGCATCCAGCTCCCTGTACGCGTCCAGAAGTTTAATGGTAGTCGGAAGATAATACTCCATCAACCGCCGGATATCATCTACAGACTCGGGGTTCTGCTCCACCCTGTCAAAAATCCGGTCGACCAGAGTCTCCATACGGGAGATCTTGCCGGAGATTTCCTCCCCCGGTATCGCGTCGTTCGCTTCCCGGATCTTGCTTACATATGCATCGCCTTCCTTTACAATCTTCTGCACTTCCGGCGACAGTTTTGCATATTCCTGCTTTTCACGTTTTGCCTTTGCCTCTTGTTCCGCCTTTTCCCGGTGCATACGCTCCATCAGGGCAGTGTAATCCCGGTAGGCTGTGTCGCTCGTCATCAGGCAGGTTCCCTTTTCATCCAGATGCCCCTGCCGGAACCATCCTTTTTTGATCATCTTTCTCAGGTCTCTTAACACCTGCTTTGCCGATCTTCCCGTTCTCTCCGCCAGTTCCTTCACGTCACAGTATTCCCTTGCCTGCAGGACATTCACGTATTTCTTAAACCTGCCCACACTGCACACCATACCGGTTCCCGTGGCTGCCATCCAGATGAAAATGGCCAGAAACAGCGTCAGCGCCGCCGCCCCTGCGCCAAGCGCAACTCCCCATCCGGCTGCGGCTGCGCCGACACAGACTGCCAGGAGCATCATAAGTGTCCCGGCGCCAAATACATATCCGGTTGCCGCAAGAAAAGCGCCGCCTACCTTTGCGGCGGTGCCTCTCAGATACAGTTCACTGCTTTTGGGACGGTCCTGGGATTGGAACGGCTGCGCTACGGGAGAGCCTGACGGCTGCCCATGCCAGTCCGCTTTCTTCGGATTCTCCCTGTACCATCCGCCATTCTTAAGCCCCCGCGAAATATGATCCATAGCCTGTCCGACCGTATTTGACACCGTTTGATTCAACCTGCTGAAATCCCGGGAATCCACGGCGTCCTGTACCGTTCTGCGTATTTCATCCCCGAATCGCTCCCAATCGTTATTGATCATGGATTTCCTCCTTAAATGCTTGACCTGAAAAATCTTTTATATGATAATCAGTTTAGTCGCATCACCCTTAAAAGTCAAGAAAACGAAAAGAGAAAGGAACATAAAAATGAATCCTCAGATATTATATGAAGATGATTCCATCATCGTATGCCGCAAACCCGCCGGAATCCCCACGCAGACCCGCAAAATCGGCACCCCGGATCTGGTCAGCATCCTGAAAAACCATCTCGCCGGGGAAGCCTCGCCCTTGCGCAGGGCAGCAAAGGAGCCTTATCTTGCCGTTATCCACCGTCTCGACCAGCCGGTTGAGGGCCTGCTCGTCTTTGCCAAAACCCCTGGCGCTGCAAAAGAACTGAACCGGCAGCTTACCGGCGCCGGGTTCGGGAAATATTACCATGCGATGGTTCATGGCATCCCTTCCCCTCAGGAAGGGACTCTTAAGGATTATATGGTCAAAGACAGCCGGACCAATTCTTCAGCCGTCTGTCCCGAAGGGACGCCCGGCAGCAAGCTTGCATGTCTGCACTATAAGGTAATCACACCATATCCCGGCCGGTCCCTTTTGGACATCCGTCTGGATACCGGACGCCATCATCAGATACGGGTTCAGCTGGCGCATGCGGGCTGCCCCATCATCGGCGACAGGAAGTATGGCAGCAGAAAGGATCCCGGTACACTCATGCTCTGTGCATACAGACTCCAGTTCTGCCACCCCGGAGACGAGCGCCTGTTGACTTTTGATCTTCCGCAGCAAAACATGGGGCATGTCGTCTGACACGCCCCATGACATTTTTCCTGTCCCGAATTATGGCTGTTACATTTCGCCGATTTCTACTTCCGGCTCTTCCTCAAGGGACTCGGCATATTTGTCCAGGATCGTTGTCTGGATCCTTTCTCTTGTCCCTGAATTGATCGGATGTGCAATGTCCCGATACTCGCCGTCAAGAGCCTTCTTGCTTGGCATTGCGATAAACAGACCTTTCTCGCCTTCTATCACTTTGATGTCATGAACCACAAATTCATCATCAATCGTGATCGATACTACCGCCTTAAGTTTTCCCTCTTTTGCGACTTTTCGCACACGTACATCTGTGATTTGCATACCCTTCAGGTCTCCTTTCTCCGTATGCATTATTCGTTTCTCCGGTGTAAAAGCATATTCTCTTTTGTTTGGTCCGAAGCCTCATACCCTTCCTGTAACCTATAATGCATATCGTTCGTTCTTTTCAACTACTATTTTCACACCATTTTCCCCTACATGCCTTGTATTCGCCCTTATGGTATCACGGCTTTCCACAATACAGTTTTCAATGTACGTGTTGTCCCCAAGATACACATCATTCAGAATAATGGAATTTTTGATCACGCAGTTATTTCCGACAAAAACTTTCTTGAAAACAACAGAGTTCTCAACCGTGCCGTTAATAATGCTCCCGCTTCCCACAAGGCTGTTTTTCACGACCGCGCCCGGATTATATTTTGCCGGCGGCTGATCGCTCACCTTCGAGAAGACGCTTGGCAGTTCACGGAAGAAATAATCCCGCACATCCTGCCTCAGGAAATCCATATTCGTCCGATAATATGCGTCTACAGTTGATATGTTACTCCAGTAGCTGTTTATTTTATAACCATATATCTTTTTGAGATTCTTATAGCGAATCAGGATATCGGTTACAAAATCATGTCTTTCCTCTTCCGCACAATGCTCCACGAGGTCAATAAGCTGTCTCCTCCGAATCACATAAATCCCGGTGGATACTGTCTGCGAATGTGCCACCATCGGCTTCTCTTCAAACTCTTCAATCCTGGCCGCCTCATTCATCCGGATCGTACCGAACCGGGTCGCGTCATCGCCGGGCGCCAGTTCCTTGCAGACCACGGTGATGTCCGCCTTTTTTGCAATATGGTATTCCAGAACTTTATTGTAATCCATCTTGTACACTGCATCCCCGGAAGTGATGATCACATACGGCTCATGGCACTTCCTGAGAAAGTCCAGGTTCTGATAAATCGCATCCGCCGTCCCTCTGTACCAGTATCCATTATCCGCAGTGATCGTCGGCGTGAACACGAACAGCCCTCCCTGCTTCCGTCCGAAATCCCACCATTTGGAAGAATTGAGATGCTCATTCAGTGACCGGGCATTGTACTGGGTCAGGACCGCAACCTTCTGAATATGAGAATTTGTCATATTGCTCAGCGCAAAGTCAATCGCCCTGTAGCTCCCCGCGATCGGCATCGCCGCGACCGCACGCCTTGCCGTAAGCTCCTGCATCTTCCTGCTGTTGCCCCCTGCTAAAATAATACCTACCGCCCTCATACTCTGTCACCTGCCTTTATCAATGTCTCGCCGCTTGACAGCACGCCATCGCTGTAATCCTCTGCCGTTGTCACACCGCTGATGGCCGTATTCTTTCCGATCTGCACTCCTGCCGGAATCACGGAATTTTCACCGATCGTCGCCAGACCTCCGCTGTATATGTTCGGTTTCGTTCTGTTCGGAACCTCGCTTCCGATTCCGATCACCACGTTGTCTCCGATCACGGTATCCTCCGCAATAATCGCTTTATCGATTACACAGTTTTCTCCTATTCTGACCCCCTGCATGATAATGGAATCCCGGATCACGCTTCCCTTTCCTACCATGACGCTTCCGCCGAGCACGGAACTGTGGACTTCTCCGTAAATCTCCGAACCGTTACTTATGATACACCTGTCTACCACTCCCTGCTCCGCGATATACTGAGGTGGGATATTCGCGCTGTTCGTGTAGATCTTCCAAAATTCTTCATACAGGTTAAACTCCGGGATGATATCAATCAGTTCCATGTTGGCTTCCCAGTAGGAACTGAGTGTCCCGACATCCTTCCAGTAGCCGTTATACTCGTAAGCAAACAGCCTGTCCCCTTTTTCATGGCAGTAGGGAATGATATGCTTTCCGAAATCACAGTTGGGCTGGTCCTTAAGCTGTATGAGCGCTTCCTTGAGAACCTGCCAGCTGAAGATATATATTCCCATAGACGCCAGGTTGCTGCTCGGCTTCTCCGGTTTTTCCTCAAAGTCTTTAATCTTGCCGTCATTGTCCGCCACCACGATTCCGAACCGGCTTGCCTCCTCCATCGGGACCGGCATGGCTGCTATCGTCACATCCGCTTTGTTGGCTTTGTGGAAATCCAGCATGACTTCATAATCCATTTTATAGATATGGTCGCCCGAGAGTATCAGCACATAATCAGGATTATATGTCTCCATATAATTCATATTCTGGTAGATCGCATTCGCCGTTCCCGTATACCATTCGCTGTTGGAGCTTTTCTCATAGGGCGGCAGGATTGAAACTCCTCCCACGTTGCGGTCCAGATCCCACGGAATCCCGATTCCGATATGTGTATTCAAACGCAAAGGCTGATACTGCGTCAGGACACCTACAGTATCAATACCTGAATTAATACAGTTGCTGAGCGGAAAATCGATAATGCGGTATTTCCCGCCGAACGCCACCGCCGGCTTTGCAACTTTTGCCGTCAGAACCCCCAGTCGACTGCCCTGTCCGCCAGCCAGCAGCATGGCAATCATTTCCTTTTTAAACATTGCGTCACCTCATTTCTAGTTGGTTTCATTTATTATACCATAGATTTGTCTTTAGCCAATAATAATTTACAAATTTTTTTTGTTTTTTTGTCCCTTTTTGTGAAATTCAGACAAAAAGAACTACTTTTAATTTTAGTTATATATAGTATAATATAGTAGATAAAGGGATTTTATTACCAGATCATGATATTTTTCCAAAAATTGTTACTGTCCGCAGTAATAAAAATAACCGTTTCTAAAAGGGGACTATTCTAATGTATAAAATTGATTTTCAGAAACCGATCCACATCCATTTCATCGGTATAGGGGGCATCAGCATGAGCGGTCTTGCAGAAATCCTTCTCAAGGAAGGGTTCACGGTATCCGGCTCTGACTCCAAAGAGTCTCCCCTGACCCAAAAGCTGGAATCGGAAGGGGCCCACATCTTCTATGGGCAGCGCGCAGAAAATATCACGGACGGGATTGACTGTGTCGTATATACCGCTGCAATCAGCAGAAGCAATCCTGAGCTTATCGAGGCTGTCGCGCGCAAAATTCCCATGCTGACCCGCGCTGAGCTTCTCGGACAGCTTATGAAGAATTATGAAACACCTATCGCTGTTTCCGGGACACACGGGAAAACCACCACCACCTCTATGATCTCCCATATCCTGTTGGAAGGGCAGCTTGACCCGACCATATCCGTAGGCGGGATACTGCAGGCGATCGGCGGAAATATCCGGGTGGGTAATTCCGGTACCTTCATTACTGAGGCATGCGAGTATACCAACAGCTTCCTCCATTTTTTCCCGAAGATCGGGGTAATCCTCAACATAGAGGAAGATCATCTTGACTTTTTCAAGGATCTGGAGGATATCCGCCATTCCTTTCATCAGTTTGCAGAGCTGCTTCCCCCTGACGGGACGCTTGTCATCAACGGGGAGATCAAGGATTACCTGGCGATCTGCCAGAATTTAAGCTGCCGGGTCGTCACGTATGGTCCTTCCGGGGATTTTGATTACCGTGCGGAGCATATTTCCTATGATGAAGAAGGACATGTCTCCTTTGATCTTTACAGACACGGTGAGATGTCCGGGCGGATCGCTCTTTCTGTCCCGGGGGACCACAATGTCTCCAATGCGCTTGCCTCCATTGCAGTGGCAGATCTTCTTGACCTGCCGATGGATGTGATAAAGAGCGGCCTTTTGTCTTTCCACGGTACGGACCGCCGCTTTGAATACAAGGGGATCTTTAACGGGGTAACGGTCGTGGATGACTATGCACATCATCCGACAGAGATCACCGCGACGCTGAAGGCGGCACGCCATTATCCCCATCATGAACTGTGGTGTGTTTTCCAGCCGCACACATACACGCGCACAAAAGCATTTTTCCGCGAATTTGCCGAGGCGCTGTCGCACACGGACCATCTGATCCTTGCCGACATCTATGCGGCAAGGGAAACGGATACCCTTGGCATATCTTCTGCCGACCTCGCCGTGGAAGCAAAGCAGCTTGGAACCGATTCTCATTATTTCCCGAGCTTTGCCGAGATCGAAGCATTTCTAAGAGAGAACTGTAAATCCGGGGATCTGCTGATAACAATGGGCGCCGGTGATATTGTAACAGTCGGAGAAGATTTGCTCCGCTGATATTTTCACAACTTATCCACATTTTCTGCACAGAGTTATCTACAAAAAAGCCGGGTTTACCCACAAGAAAATACTTTTTTACGTTGTTCTGAGGTGATATAATGAGCACACGATTAGCAAGGGAAAGTGGGATAAGACAAGATGAAAACATTAACATTAAAAAACAAATTTCAGACAAATGCAACGTTACTGTCCAACGACTTTATTGATAATCACATGGTAAATGCGAACGGGGAATTTGTAAAGGTATATCTCTTTCTTCTGAGACATCTGGACGACCCCTGCACTTCTCTTACCATACCTATGATTGCAGACTGCCTGAACAATACGGAGAATGATATCCTCCGCGCGTTTCGCTATTGGGAGTCTGCCGGACTTCTTCGCCTTGAGCGGGACACAGAAGGAAAGATTACCGGACTGGAGTTGCAGAAGACCGCCTTCTCCCAGAATCCGTCCGGGAAAAATCCCGCTCCCCCGAAAGCTAAAGCTGTCCCGATCGACAGCTTCAAGGCGCAAAAAGAGATCAAATCCCTTCTCTTTATTGCAGAGCAGTATCTCGGGAAAACACTGACTCGCTCAGATATGGAAACGATTACTTATTTCTATGACAATCTGCACATGTCCGCAGATCTGATCGAATATCTGATCGAGACATGCGTGGAGAACGGGCATAAGAGTATGCACTACATCCAGAAAGTTGCCCTCTCCTGGTCTGACAGCGGAATCGAGACTGTCTCACAGGCCAAGGAGCAGTCTATGGTCTACAGCAAGAACTGTTTTGCCGTTCTCAATTCCTTTGGGATCAAGAACCGTGGCCCGGCGGCATCTGAGCTTACATACATCCGGAAATGGACGGAAAATTACGGTTTCACGACAGATATTATCCAGGAGGCATGCCGCCGCACAATCTCGGCGACCCATCAGCCCAGCTTTGAATATGCGGACACGATTTTGACAAAATGGCATGAGAATAATATTCACTACCTTTCGGATATCGCCTCCCTCGACGAAGCGTACCTGAAAGAGAAGGCGGCGCACAAGCCGGTTCCTGCCAAATCCCGGACCGCTGCCAGGAACCTGAATAATTTTGAACGGCGCAATTACGATATGGATTCTCTGGAAGAGCAGTTATTAAACAGTAATTAGAAGGAGTTTGCTTCATGGGACTTAAAATCTCTCAATATAACGCTGTCATGCGGGAATATGAAAAAAAGCGGCTCAAAAGCCATGATATTCAGGTCTCACGCTATGAAGAGGTCTGTAAAAAGATCCCTGAATTCAAATCCCTGGACGACTCTATCTCCATCCTTTCTGTGCAATATGGCAGAAGGCTGTTAAACGGAGACGAACGTGCAGTCTCTTCCCTCAAGGAGGAACTTTCCATCCTGCGCAGCAGCAAACAAAGCCTCTTAATTTCTGCCGGTTTTCCAGAAGATTATCTGGAGCCGGTATATGAATGCAAAGACTGCAAAGATACCGGTTATATCGGGAACGAGAAGTGCCACTGCTTCAAGAGAGCTGCCATCCGGCTGCTCTATGAACAGTCAAATATGACGGAGCTGCCATCCGATGCCGATTTTGAAAATTTCAGGCTTGATTTTTATTCCGGTACTTATTATGATAAAAAGACTGGGCGTTCCGCGCGTGCTGTTATGGAGGACACGCTGAAGACATGCCGTCAGTTTATTGATACTTTCGGGGAGGAATTTCGCAATCTCTTTTTCTTCGGCAATGTGGGGGTCGGAAAAACATATCTTTCCATCTGCATTGCCCGGGAAATCATGGAGAAAGAATTTTCCGTCCTTTATTTTTCTGCCCCACAGTTGTTTAACACGCTTGCTCAGACAGCTTTCGATAAAAAAGACATCGACTCTCGCAATCTGTCTGAGTTTATCTTTGACTGCGACCTTCTGATCATAGATGATCTGGGCAGCGAATACACAAACGCCTTCATTGCATCACAGTTTTTCACATGCGTCAACGAAAGGCTCATACACAGGAAATCAACGATTATCTCGACGAATCTCTCACTTGAGTCTCTCGCTGACCTGTACACGGAGCGTTCCTTCTCCAGAATTACAAGCAGCTATACTCTGTTGAAAATAATCGGTGATGATATACGTATTAAAAAGAAATTAGAGCACAGGGAGGATCATTCATGCTACGTCGAACAGAACGAATCTTAGAAAATATTCCAGTTGGAAGTCTGGGGCTGATTGCCCTGACAGGATGCGAGGAACTGGGGAAAAAAGTTAATGATTATCTCGTTAAATGGCGTCACGAAAGTGCGCACGAGTACAGGGAGGATGTCGCATTTTCCGGCTATGAGAAAGACAGCTTCCTTATAAACGCCAGGGTTCCCCGCTTTGGCTCAGGGGAGGCAAAGGGTATCATCGGTGAGTCTGTCCGGGGTAAAGACCTCTATCTGATGGTTGACGTATGCAATTACAGCGTAACGTATTCGTTGACTGGAAATCTCAACCGTATGTCTCCTGACGATCATTTTCAGAATCTGAAGAGAATCATTGCTGCCATCGGCGGAAAAGGACGGCGGATTAATGTCATTATGCCTTTCCTCTATGAAAGCCGCCAGCATAAGAGAAGTTCCCGCGAATCTCTCGACTGTGCCCTTGCCCTTCAGGAGCTTGTTCGCATGGGGGTTGATAATATTATTACTTTTGACGCCCATGATCCAAGAGTACAGAACGCAATTCCTTTAAGCGGTTTTGAGACAGTTCCTTCCACTTACCAGTTTATCAAAGGTCTGCTGCGTACTGTGAAAGATCTCAGGATCGACAGCCAGCATATGATGGCAATCAGCCCTGACGAGGGCGGGACGAACCGCGCAGTATATCTGGCGAATGTACTGGGACTGGATATGGGAATGTTCTACAAGAGACGTGACTATACACAGATCGTAAACGGGCGCAATCCGATCGTTGCACATGAATTTCTCGGGAGCTCGGTCGAGGGCAAAGACGTCATCATCATTGACGATATGATCTCTTCCGGGGACAGCATAATTGACGTTGCCACAGAACTGAAACACAGAAAGGCAAAGCGGATCTTTGCCGCTGCGACCTTCGGGCTGTTCACAAACGGTATGGAAAAGTTTGATAAAGCGTATGCCGACGGAATCATCGACGGTATCCTGACGACCAATCTGATCTATCAGACGCCGGAGCTTCTATCCAAGCCATATTACATCAACTGCGATATGAGCAAATATATTGCCCTCATTATTGACACGCTGAATCACGACGGTTCCATTAATTCGATCTTAAGCCCGAACGAGAGGATTCAGAATGTTGTCCGCAAATACAAAAACGGGGAGGATATTTAGACAATAGCCGCCTGTGTTTACCGCTTATGATTGTATGCGTATGAAAAAACACATTATTTCTGATCTTATTTTTACTGCACTGCTGCTGATGGCAGCAACTGCACTGTCGTTTTGTTTCTTTTATTTTGGGAACAAGAATCTGGCGAATATTACTGTAATCTATATACTGGCACTTATCCTGATCGCATTAAAGACAACCGGATATCTGTATGGGACCGCGGCTGCGCTGTTCTGTGTAATTGCGGTGAATTACTTTTTCTCTTATCCCTATTTTAAGCTGAATTTTTCGCTTGCAGGATATCCGGTCACCTTTCTCGGGATGCTCGCAACCTCGCTGATCACGAGCGCAACTACGACAACGCTGAAAAAGCAGCGACTCGCGATCGCGGAGAGAGAAAAGGCACTATTTGAAGCGGACCGTGAAAAGCTGCGTGCGAATCTTCTCCGTGCAGTTTCCCACGACCTGAGGACTCCCCTGACCAGTATTATCGGTTCTTCCTCCTCCTACCTCGAAAACTATCAGGATCTCTCGGAAAACGAAAGGCTGGAGCTTGTCACGAATATTAAAGAGGATTCTGAATGGCTTTTAAATATGGTGGAAAACCTTCTGACCGTAACACGGATCAAGGACCATGCAGATGACAAAGTCCGAAAATCCCAGGAGGTCGTAGAAGAAGTAGTCTCAGAGGCGATTCAGAGGCTCCAGCGCCGGCGTCCCAACGCGCGCATCCGGGTCACAATGCCGAATGATTTTCTCATGCTTGCGATGGACCCGACACTGATTGAGCAGGTGTTGATTAACCTGATGGAAAACGCAGTCATCCATTCCGGCAGTATAGAGCCCATTGATCTTCTCATAGATGAGGGCGAAGATGTTGTTTCATTTTCTGTCCGGGATTACGGAAAAGGAATAAAGGAAGAACAGCTCCCTCACATATTTGATGGCCAGCAGCTCTCTTCGGAAACTGCCGACGGAAATCGCGGGATCGGGATCGGTCTTTCGATCTGCCGGACGATTATCCAGGCCCACGGCGGACAGATCCATGCTGCAAATCTTGACAGAGGAGCTGTTTTTACCTTTACGCTTCCCATGGAAAAGGAGAACTGACAGTATGCCGAAATTTACCGTTCTGATTATTGAAGACGAAAAAAATATCCAGACGTTTATGGGGAAAATTTTAAAGCGCCATGAATACCGGGTGCTCTGTGCGGATACGGGTTCCCAGGGACTTGATATCATCCGTTCCCAGTGCCCCGATCTTATCCTGTTGGACCTGGGGCTCCCGGATATAAACGGCAATGAGATCATCCGGGAGGTCCGCACATGGACAAGCACGCCTATCATCGTAATCTCTGCCCGCAGCGCAGAGCGCGAGAAGGTCCAGGCACTCGATCTTGGAGCGGATGATTATATCACGAAGCCTTTCGGCACATCCGAACTGCTTGCAAGGATACGTGCCTCGCTCAGGCACAGCAACAGGCTGAACACGGACAGCAGCGTTTATATCCGTTCCTATAGATGCGGCGCAATGGTCCTCGACTTTTCCAGGCGTCTTCTGACAATAGACGGCAGGGAAGTGCATCTTACCCCTATCGAGTATAAAATAGTTGCCTATCTTGCCCAAAATTCCGGGAAGGTTGTCACATATTCCTCCATTCTTTCCAATGTATGGGGGCCTTACACAGATGGAGACAACAAAATCCTTCGTGTCAATATGGCGAACATCCGCCGCAAGATCGAGCAGGATCCTGCCCAGCCACAGTATATTTTCACAGAAGTCGGCGTCGGTTATCGCATGGCGGAAGATGAAGAAGAGACGTAGGATACGGCAGATGTTAAGATTGTGCTAAAATATCCGGGGTTCCATTTCTTTGCGCACAGATTTCTTTTAAAATAGATAACAGTTCAGGTTTTTATGATCCGATATTATTGATAAAAATACTGAATATATCAGCAGAAGGAGTGTGCAAAAGTATGAATATCGGTTTACTTTTACTTATGGTCGTGGGCGGCGTTGCCGGAGTGTTCTCAACGCTCTACATTCTGATCAGCCTTCCTTACATGATCATCAGGAAGATCTACAGAAAAGCACGTTTTGGCATTTCCCTTATGGATTGACCGTATCTGTCTATTTCTTACATAGGAACGCCGGACGAGGTTTGTAAACGAGTGAATGAGTACTCGGTGTGAAAGCCGGGTACTCATTATTTTTTATCCGTTTTTAGAAGCAATCGGAAAGAAGGCGGGAAATAATATGAAGGCTTCTTCATTTATATATTTTGCCGGTTATGGTATCAGGACAATTCTGTTCGGGAAAAGAGAGCCTGTCCTTGGCACGGTTATCGTCACAGACAAGTGCAATTTGAAATGCAGGCACTGTTCGGTCAACAATATAACGGCAGTTGTCCACCCATATTTACAGATCCGAAATGAGATGAGGCAGCTTTATGATATGGGCGTACGCATCCTGTTTTTCTGCGGGGGCGAAACATTCCTCTGGAGAGATGGTACGCGCACCTTGCGGGATTTGGTGGTGGAAGCAAAAAAGATAGGATTTCTCATTGTAAATGTAGTCACAAACGGGACCTTCCCCATAGATTTACCGGAAGCAGATTTAATTTTGCTCAGCCTTGACGGTGACAGGGACTGCCATAACGCAATTCGCGGCGATACATACGACACCATCATGGAAAACATAAAAAATGCGACTGCTGATAATATCTGCCTTTATATGGCAATCAACAGGATCAACAAAGACGCTGTGCAGGATGTCTGCATCGCTGCCCGTGACACAAAAAATATACGGGCCGTCTCTTTTAATTTTCACACCCCTTATCCAGACACAAAGGACCTTGCTCTTTCTAAGGAGGAAAAAGCAAACTGCTGTGAGGCCATAAAAAAGATGATGAAAGCGGGAGCTCCTGTATTCAACTTGCAGAGTGCATTTCCATATCTGATTAACAACAGCTTCCCTACGCCATGCCATCAATGCGTAGTCATTGAAAACGGAAAGGTTTCAACCTGCGGACGCTGTATCGATGTGCCGGGGCTTTGCAGCAAATGCGGCTACTTCTTTGTTGCCGAATACACGCTTTTATTCCGAGGAAACCCAAAGATTATTATCGAGATGTTAAAGACTTATCTGAAATATATTTAGGAGTAATATGAGTATCATTACAAACCTTACAAGAATGTGGCTGACCCGTTCGTCCAAACCGTTTGTCTTTAAAAATGAGTACGACCAACAGCTTCCCTATGCAGACTGTGACAGCCTGGGACTGTATGTACATATTCCTTTTTGCGAAAATATCTGCAGCTTTTGTCCTTATTGTAAAGTCAGATATTCAAAGGAATTATGTGACCGGTATATAGATGCCCTAATCCGGGAAATCCACGTTGTCGGCAGTCAGCATACCGGCAAGAAAGAAACTACCAGCCTGTATTTTGGCGGCGGTACTCCGGCTCTTGCCGCGAACCGTCTCAAAGAAATCATTGACGCTGTCCGGGAGCATTTTGTTGTCACTGAAGGCATCGGAGCAGAATTACATCCGGATAATATATCTCCATCGGTTCTGCACACCATCAAAGATGCAGGAGTAACTAAAATCAGTATTGGTATTCAGTCGTTTCAGCGGAAGTTCCAGGGCATTTTGGGCAGGACGGATGTTGATGCTCCGGCAATCAGGAAAGCATTGTCCGAAATCCCGTTTGAAACGGTTTCAATGGATTTTATTTTTGCGCTGCCGGGCCAGACCTTCCATGATTTGAAAGCTGATATTGACACGGCTTTCCAGAGCGGTGCAAATCATGTTGCGATTTATCCATTCATTGATTTTACTTTTACTTCAAGTACAGTAACGGCTATGCCAAAAAAAGAGAAGCATGCGCTTCTCAATGCAATTACGCAATACTGTCTGGACAAAGGGTATACCCGCAGTTCTATCTGGACCTTCTCAAGCGAAAAGGAAGCAAAGTATTCGTCTATGACCAGAGATTATTTTTTAGGTTTTGGATGTTCAGCGACAACTCTGTTGAAAGACCAGTTCAAAATCAACACTTTCTCCGTAGACGATTATTGTAAAAGGATTGGGGAAGGAAAACTCCCGACCTCGCTGACGACCCGATTCTCTGTACGCCAGCGAATGGTTTATTATTTGTTCTGGACTGCTTACAGTACGAAAGTCGATGCCGGAGATTTTGAAAAATTCTTCGGCGTACCATTGAAACGCATGTACGGTATGGAGTTAAAAGCGGCAAAGCTATTCGGTCTAATTACCGGGGAAAACGGAGTATACAGCATGACGCTGAAAGGAGCCTTTTACTATCATTATTACGAAAGCTTCTACACGCTTGCCTATATTGACAAAATGTGGGGAATCATGAGGAAGGAAGCGTTCCCGGAAAAAATAGAGTTATAGAAAAATGCGGGGAACGGCATGGCCAAAGCCATGCCGTTCCCCGCAAAAGTAATATTTTCTCTATTCTTCATCAAGGACAACTTCCTCATCAAGAGTCAGTTCTTCCTCCATATCCAGCTCATCGTCCATCTCCATCATGTCTGTATTGAGCCTTACGTCACGGTACTTCTTCATACCTGTACCTGCCGGAATATGTTTTCCGATAATGACATTCTCCTTGAGTCCTACAAGATGGTCAACCTTTCCTTTGATCGCCGCCTCTGTGAGAACCTTAGTCGTCTCCTGGAAGGACGCCGCCGACAGGAAGGAATCTGTGGCAAGGGAAGCCTTTGTGATCCCCAGCATAATCTGCTCGCCGACAGCGGGCTCTTTCTCCTCCGCCCGAAGCTGCTCATTGACCTCTTCAAATTCCAGCACATCCACCATAGTGCCCGGAAGGAAATCGGAATCTCCTTTTTCCTCAACCCTGACTTTCTTCAGCATCTGGCGCACGATCACCTCGATATGCTTGTCATTGATATCCACACCCTGCAGCCGGTATACTCTCTGAACCTCCTGGAGCATATAATCCTGCACGGCGCGAAGTCCTTTGATCTTCAGGATATCATGCGGGTTGACGCTTCCTTCTGTCAGCTCGTCGCCAGCCTCCAGCATATCTCCGTCATGCACTTTGATCCTGGAACCGTACGGGATAAGGTACGCCTTGGATTCTCCGGTCTCCTCGTTTGTCACGATAACCTCTCGTTTCTTCTTTGTATCACTCAGCGTTGCTTTTCCTGCAAATTCTGTGATAATCGCAAGACCTTTCGGTTTTCTCGCCTCAAAGAGCTCTTCGACACGGGGAAGACCCTGTGTGATGTCATCTCCGGCAACTCCGCCTGTATGGAACGTACGCATGGTAAGCTGGGTACCCGGCTCGCCGATAGACTGGGCAGCGACAATACCGACCGCTTCGCCGACCTGTACTGCCTCACCTGTGGCCATGTTTGCGCCGTAGCACTTGGCGCAAACGCCATTCTTGCATTTGCAGGAAAGTATGGTACGGATTTTCACCTTCTTGATCGGCTCGCCATTCTCATCTACGCCGCGTTTCATCACTCTTTCCGCACGGTGCGGTGTAATCATATGGTTTGCCTTTACAAGCACATTTCCATCCTTATCCGTAATATCCTCACAGGAGAATCTTCCTGTAATGCGTTCCTGCAGGCTCTCGATCTCCTCGTTGTGATCCATAAATGCATGCACATACATGCCTGGGATCTCCTGCCCCGGCTCGACGCAGTCTGCATCATGGATAATCAGCTCCTGCGATACATCGACAAGCCTTCTGGTCAGGTATCCTGAATCGGCGGTACGCAGAGCTGTATCGGACAGGCCTTTACGCGCCCCATGCGCTGACATGAAATACTCCAGGACGTCCAGGCCTTCACGGAAGTTGGACTTAATCGGCAGCTCGATGGTACGTCCTGTCGTATCAGCCATAAGCCCGCGCATACCGGCAAGCTGCTTGATCTGCTTATCAGAACCCCGGGCTCCCGAGTCAGCCATCATATAAATGTTGTTGTATCTGTCAAGGCCTCCAAGCAGCGCTTCTGTCAGCCTGTCATCCGTCGCTTTCCAAGTCTCGACAACCTCTTTGTAGCGCTCTTCCTCCGTGATAAGTCCGCGCTTGTAGTTCTTCGTAATACGGTCTACTGTATTCTGCGCTTCTTCGATCATCTGCGGCTTCTCCGGAGGCACTGTCATATCGGAAATCGAAACGGTCATCGCCGCTCTTGTAGAGAACTTATAGCCGATCGCTTTCACATCGTCGAGAACCTCGGCCGTCTGGGTTGCCCCGTGTGTGTTGATGACCTTTTCCAGGATCTGCTTCAACTGTTTTTTGCCGACATGGAAGTTGACCTCCATAAGAAGTTCATTTCCCTCCACCTCTCTGTCGACAAACCCGAGGTCCTGCGGAATGATCTCATTAAAGAGCAGCCTACCGAGAGTAGCATCAATCGTTCCGCTCTTGGCTGTCCCGTCAGGCATTGTTCTGGAAACGCGCACCTTAATCTGCGAGTGAAGCGTAATATACCCATTCTCATAAGCCAGAATCGCCTCGCTTACACTCTTAAAGGACATGCCCTCTCCCTTTGCTCCCGGCCTTACCTGCGTCAGATAGTAGATTCCGAGGACCATATCCTGGGAAGGCACTGCAACAGGACCTCCGTCGGAAGGCTTGAGCAGGTTGTTCGGTGAGAGCAGCAGGAAACGGCACTCAGCCTGTGCCTCGACAGAAAGCGGTACGTGCACAGCCATCTGGTCTCCATCGAAATCCGCGTTATATGCGGTACAAACAAGGGGATGAAGCTTAATCGCCTTTCCTTCCACAAGGATTGGCTCAAACGCCTGGATACCGAGCCTGTGCAGCGTGGGGGCGCGGTTGAGCATGACCGGGTGCTCCTTGATCACTTCCTCGAGCACATCCCACACCTCCGGCTGTAGACGCTCTACCATCTTCTTCGCATTCTTTATATTATGGGCCGTACCGTTCGCCACAAGTTCTTTCATGACAAAGGGTTTGAACAGCTCGATCGCCATCTCTTTTGGCAGACCGCACTGATAGATCTTCAGTTCCGGTCCCACGACGATAACCGAACGCCCTGAGTAGTCCACACGTTTTCCGAGCAGGTTCTGGCGGAAACGCCCTGACTTTCCTTTCAGCATGTCGGACAGCGATTTCAGCGCCCTGTTTCCGGGACCGGTCACCGGGCGGCCCCGGCGTCCATTATCAATCAGCGCGTCGACTGCTTCCTGGAGCATGCGCTTCTCATTTCTCACAATGATATCCGGTGCGCCCAGCTCCAACAGTCTTTTCAGACGGTTATTCCTGTTTATAATTCTTCTGTAAAGATCGTTCAGGTCAGAGGTTGCAAAGCGTCCGCCGTCAAGCTGTACCATCGGGCGCAGATCCGGAGGGATCACCGGAATCGCCGTGAGTATCATCCACTCCGGTCTGTTGCCCGACTCACGGAATGCCTCCACGACCTCCAGTCTTTTCACGATCCTTGCGCGCTTCTGCCCTGTCGAGTTCTCCAGCGCTTTCTGCAGCTCCTGAAATTCTTTTTCAAGGTCAATTGCTTCCAGGAGCTCCTTGATCGCCTCGGCGCCCATCCCGACACGGAACGCGCCGCCCCATTTCTCTCTCTGCTCCTGATATTCCGCCTCGGAGAGGATCTGCTTGTTCTGCAGATCCGTCTCCCCCTTATCCAGAACGATATAGGAGGCAAAATACAGCACTCTCTCCAGAGTCCTCGGCGAGATATCAAGAATCAGTCCCATACGGCTCGGGATCCCCTTAAAATACCAGATATGGGATACCGGCGCAGCCAGGGCAATATGGCCCATCCTCTCACGCCGTACGCTTGACTTCGTCACCTCAACGCCGCATCGGTCACATACCACTCCTTTATAGCGGATCTTCTTATACTTTCCGCAGTGGCACTCCCAGTCTTTGCTGGGTCCAAATATTCTCTCACAGAACAATCCGTCCTTCTCAGGCTTTAAGGTCCTGTAATTGATGGTTTCCGGCTTTGTCACTTCACCCCTTGACCACTCCAGGATTTTTTCCGGTGAAGCCAGGCCGATCTTAATCGCATCAAAAGTTAACGGTTGATATTGTTGTTCATTATTATTTGGCATAGAATTGGCTCCTCCTATTCTTCCTCATCATCCAGGTATTCCTCAAACTCAATGTCATCATCGCCAAAGTCATCTTCGGAATCCTCCTCAGGCTCCACATCCTCAAGCTCTTCCCCGACAAATTCCTGTTCGGTAAACCCATGATCGCCAAACGACTCGTTCTGATCCCTGTACTTTCTGTCCCCCTCAATGATATGGCGCAGATCTGTTTCACCATAATCCACATTTTCCATGATCTCAACTTCTGTATTGTCATCGCGCAGCACACGGACATCCAGAGCCAGTGACTGAAGTTCCTTTAAAAGTACCTTGAATGACTCGGGAACTCCTGGTTCCGGTATATTCTCACCCTTGATAATCGCCTCATATGTCTTCACACGTCCCACGACATCATCGGATTTCACAGTCAGGATCTCCTGCAGTGTGTAGGATGCGCCGTACGCCTCAAGCGCCCACACCTCCATCTCTCCGAAACGCTGTCCGCCAAACTGAGCCTTACCGCCCAGGGGCTGCTGTGTAACAAGGGAGTATGGCCCGGTAGAGCGGGCATGGATCTTATCGTCTACCAGATGATGCAGCTTCAGGTAATGCATGTGCCCGATCGTAACCGGGCTGTCAAAGAATTCTCCCGTCCTTCCGTCCCGGAGGCGCACCTTACCGTCTCTGGAAAGCGGCACGCCCTTCCACAACTTCCTGTGTTCCCTGTTGTCAGACAGATACTGGAGTACTTCCGGGAGCAGCTCCTCGCCATGCTTTTTCTCAAACTCATCCCATTCGAGATTCACATAGTCATTCGCCAGGTCAAGGGTATCCATGATATCCACCTCGTTCGCCCCGTCGAATACCGGTGTGGAAATATTGAATCCAAGCGCTTTTGCGGCAAGGCTTAAGTGGATCTCCAACACCTGCCCGATATTCATACGGGACGGCACACCCAGAGGATTGAGCACGATGTCCAGCGGACGTCCGTTGGGAAGGAACGGCATATCCTCCACCGGAAGCACGCGGGAAACGACACCTTTGTTGCCGTGGCGTCCTGCCATCTTGTCTCCCACAGAAATCTTTCTCTTCTGCGCAATATAGATTCGGACCGCCTCATTCACTCCGGGTGAAAGCTCATCCCCGTTCTCTCTTGTGAAGACTTTGGCGTCTACTACGATTCCGTATTCCCCGTGAGGCACCTTCAGGGAAGTATCCCTCACCTCGCGCGCTTTCTCTCCAAAGATCGCACGGAGAAGGCGTTCCTCTGCCGTCAGCTCCGTCTCGCCCTTCGGCGTCACTTTGCCGACAAGGATATCCCCTGCCCTGACCTCTGCTCCGATACGGATAATACCTCTCTCATCCAGATCCTTAAGCGCGTCGTCTCCGACTCCCGGAATGTCCCTTGTGATCTCTTCCGGTCCAAGCTTCGTGTCTCTCGCTTCCGCCTCATATTCTTCGATATGGACAGAAGTATATACATCATCCTGGACCAGCCTCTCGCTTAAAAGAACGGCATCCTCATAATTGTATCCTTCCCATGTCATGAAACCGATCAGCGGGTTCTTACCCAGCGCCATCTCTCCGCCTGAGGTGGACGGACCGTCAACAATCACCTGGCCTGCCTCCACCCTCTCGCCTTTGTCGACGATGGGTCTCTGGTTATAGCAGTTGCTCTGGTTGCTTCTCTGGAATTTGGTCAGTTTATATGTCTTCTTTGTCCCGTCATCATGACGGATCACGATCTCTGTGGATGTGGAACTCTCAACCACACCTGCCTGTTCTGCCACCTCACATACCCCGGAGTCGACAGCCGCCTTCACTTCCATACCGGTTCCCACGACCGGTGCTTCCGTTGTGAGAAGAGGCACGGCCTGGCGCTGCATGTTGGATCCCATCAGGGCGCGGTTTGCATCGTCATTCTGGAGGAAAGGGATAAGCGCTGTCGCGACGGAGAACACCATCTTCGGTGAAACGTCCATGTAGTCAAACTTGTTTCTCTCGTATTCCTGTGTCTCTTCACGATAACGTCCAGACACGTTTTTGTGTACAAAGTGCCCCTCTTCATCCAACGGTGTGTTGGCCTGAGCCACATGGTAGTTATCCTCTTCATCTGCCGTCATGTATACGACTTCGTCCGTAACACGCGGATTGTTCGGATCTGTTTTGTCAACCTTGCGGTATGGCGCCTCAATAAAACCATACTCATTAATCCTTGCATATGTCGCAAGAGAGTTGATCAGACCGATATTCGGACCTTCAGGCGTCTCAATCGGGCACATTCTCCCGTAATGGGAATAATGTACGTCGCGGACCTCAAAACCGGCGCGGTCCCTGGACAAACCGCCAGGTCCCAGGGCAGACAGACGTCTCTTGTGTGTCAGCTCACCAAGCGGGTTGTTCTGATCCATGAACTGTGAGAGCTGGGAGGAGCCGAAGAACTCCTTCACCGCCGCAGTCACCGGTTTGATATTAATCAGGGACTGTGGGGAAATCCCCTCCTGATCCTGTGTCGTCATACGCTCACGGACCACTCTTTCCAGCCTGGAAAGGCCGATCCGATACTGGTTCTGGAGAAGCTCTCCGACTGCACGGATACGTCTGTTTCCAAGATGGTCGATATCATCATCATTTCCTATTCCATACTCAAGATGGATATTATAGTTAATGGATGCAAGAATGTCTTCCTTTGTGATATGCTTCGGAATCAGGTCATGGATATCGCGCCTGATCATTCTCTTCATCTCATCGATATCTCCTGCCGCTTCCTCAATGATGCCGGCAAGGACCGGATAGTAAACCTGCTCCTTTACTCCGACTTCCTTCGGGCCAATGCCGCAGGCCGCCTCAAGGTCCACCATCATATTGGAAAGGATCTTGATGTTTCTGGACTCGTCCTCTCCCTCTACCCATAAATACGGCACCGCACTGTTCTGGATCGCATCCGCGATCTCAGCCGTCAGCCTCGTGCCTTTTTCCGCCACGGTTTCTCCCGTAAGGGGGCTTACCACATCCTCCGCCAGAACACAGCCTCTCACACGGTTTCTGAGCATCAGCTTTTTGTTGAATTTATAGCGCCCGACCTTCGCCAGGTCATAGCGCCTTGCGTCAAAGAACATGCTGGTAATCAGGCTCTCCGCACTGTCAACTGCAAGCGGCTCGCCCGGACGGATTTTCTTGTATAACTCTAACAGACCCTCCTGATAGTTCTCAGCAGTGTCCTTCCCAAAGCTTGCAAGAATCTTTGGCTCCTCACCGAAAAGATCGATAATCTCCGCATTTGTACCGATCCCAAGGGCACGGATAAGAACGGTGATCGGAACCTTTCTTGTTCTGTCAACACGCACATAAAAAACGTCATTGGAGTCTGTCTCATACTCAAGCCATGCCCCCCTGTTCGGGATCACTGTAGCTGAGTAAAGCTTTTTCCCGAGCTTGTCATGGGCGATCCCATAATAAATTCCCGGAGAGCGTACAAGCTGGCTGACGATGACACGCTCAGCCCCATTGATCACGAAGGTTCCTGTCTTCGTCATCAAAGGGAGGTCTCCCATGAAAATCTCATGTTCATTTATCTCGTCATTTTCCTTATTATAAAGCCGCACTCTGACCTTCAGCGGTGCCGCATAAGTCGCGTCACGTTCTTTACACTCATCAATCGTATACTTCACATCATCTTCACAGAGTGTGAAATCTACAAATTCCAGGCTGAGATGGCCGCTGTAATCAGCGATTGGGGAAATATCATCAAATACCTCTTTGAGCCCTTCATCAAGGAACCACTGGTAAGAATCTTTCTGAACTTCAATGAGGTTTGGCATCTCCAAAACTTCTTTCTGCCTGGAATAGCTCATGCGGAAGCTCTTTCCGGTTTTAATGGGACGAATTCTGTTTTTCTCCATTGACGTTTCACTCCTCATATATTTTTTTCAACCGCCCGGTTATAAAGCCGGACGCCTTGAACATCTGCTTATGAATGAAATTTGCCGGGCGCCCTTTCCGCCGCCATATGGCATACCTCTCCATAATAGAGCATCTTATACTATATCACAGTGCCCTTTTTCTTGTCAACAAGATTTTCAGGATTTTTCTTGACTTTTCCCGATATATGTGATATCATTCTATCTCTTAAATCAAAAAGACCGCAGAAGGTATTTTATCTTCTGCGGTCGCTGCATCATTATGAAAATGATTATTTCATGTTCACTTCTGCACCCTGCTCTTCCAGTTTTGCCTTGATCTCCTCAGCCTCTGCCTTGGATACGCCCTCTTTCAGTACCTTCGGAGCGTTGTCAACAAGCTCTTTTGCCTCTTTCAGCCCAAGACCTGTGATCTCACGTACAGCCTTGATAACTTTAACCTTGGAAGCTCCTGCAGAAACAAGCTCTACATCAAACTCATCCTTCTCATCTGCTGCTGCAGCTCCGTCTCCGCCTGCTGCTGCAACTACAACGCCTGCTGCTGCAGATACGCCGAACTCTTCTTCACAAGCCTTTACAAGCTCATTTAACTCTAATACTGATAACTCTTTGATCGCATCGATCATTTCAGCCGTTGTCAATTTAGCCATTTTTCATATCCTCCATTTTCTTGATTATAATTTCGTTTTAAATGTAAATCTTCCGAAACAGAAACTCTGTCTCCCTATTCTGCCGCCGGTGCTTCCGCTGCCTCTGCAGCTTCTGCCGGAGCAGCCTCGCCGCCTTTCTCTGCGATCTGTTTGATAACACGCGCAAAGTTTGTAATCGGCGACTGCATGCTTCCAAGAAGTCTTGAAAGAAGTTCCTCCCTTGAAGGAATCTTGGAAAGCTCTGTCAGTCCTGCGATGTCATAGACATTGCCCTCAACAACTCCGCCTTTCAGCTCAAGTGCCGGAGTGTCTTTTGCAAATTTGCAGAGAATCCTTGCCGGTGCCGTCGCGTCATCCTTGGAAATCGCAACAGCGCTCGGTCCTTCCAGACAGCTCTCAAGTCCCTCAAACTCAGTTCCCTCAAAAGCTCTCTTCATCATCGTGTTCTTGTATACTTTATAAACGACACCTGCTTCTCTGAGCTGCTTACGAAGCTCTGTATCCTGAGCAACTGTCAGTCCGCGGTAGTCGACAAGAACAACTGACTGAGCGTCTTTGATCTCTTCTGCGATCGCCTGAACGATCGGCTGTTTCAATTCAACTTTTGCCACTTTCGGGTACACCTCCTTATTTTATTCTGCGTGTACTGCCAAAGTATATATTCTACAGGGAGCCTTTCACCCCATGTAAAACAAAACCCCCGTGCGCAAAGACACAGAGGTTCGCAAATTCATACTCACGTAATAAATCCCACTTTCCTCGGTAGGCGTTTTCATCCTTACGCTTCTCAGCACCTACTGTCTTCGGCAGTTGCTCATATAAAATAACATATCCGCAAAAATGTGTCAAGGTTTTCTTTCGCTTTTTCAGATATCGGCGGACTCATTTTCTCCTGCCAGAAGGATTTCCTGTTCGATCTCCATTCCGCTCTCAAGAATACAGTTCTTTAATTCCTCCAGTTCTCCGGCATCCAGTTTCTCCAGCCTCTCTCTTTTTAAGTCCCCTTTTTTTCCGCTGCCGACTTCACCATCCAGCGGGATTCCCGCTCCCTGGCCCAGCGCCCTGTAAAAGGTTTCTTTGTCCATTTTACAGGGTTTTAACTGCGGGAAAATATTCTTCTTGTTGAATTGGAAGATGCGGATCCCTCCCAGGTCCATATCACCCCAGTGAAGATACTCTGTCCCATCCTCCGCCACCGCGGCGATCCCCTTTAAAAATGCCATCTCCTTCGGAGAAAAGAATCCATGGCAGAACAGATACAGGGTATCCGGGCGGTATTCCATATCTTCATAGTTTGCCTTATTCTCTATGATGAGGACTCTCCTGACGCCGGGAAGCGCTGCGGGAACCGCGTGCTCCAGTGTCTGTGCATTGATGACTGTGCCATAGAGGGAATCCGACGTGTCTACAGATATGCCCTCCCCTATGTGATAGCGCAGGGGCCCTTTCCACTCCAGGGTCTGTGAGTAGGTGAGGATGCCGTGTACCTTCAGAAGCTCCGCATCTGTCATCCCCTCTTCGCAGAAGGGAGAGTATTGTCTGAGAACCGATAAAATCCTGGACTGATACTCCTGTTCAAAAGCTTTCGTCTTCCCGAAAACCATCGCGCTGAACACGCGGCGCCAGACAGGTTTTTCCAAATAGAGCATCCTGTCCAGGCATCTGAAAAAGAGTTCATCTTCAAAGTCAACACTCTTTATTTCATCTCCCCTTTCCAGCCGGTCAAGATTCCTCTCATAATAGGGGGACAGCCACGTTCCTTTTGCCCGGGCGAGCCATCCTTTTGTCTGCCTGATATACCGCTTCTGCCTGTGTCTCGGATCTTCTATTCCTTCCCTCTCGCACAGCGCCGGCATGATATCCACCGAATAGTGTATCTGTTTGATATCTGCCCCCAGATCCTCTTTCCTGAACTGGAGAAGCCCTTCACGCTTCAACTGATCCGCCTGTTCAATCAGCGCGCCCCGTCCCCCGACAGCCTCAAACACGCCAGAATCTATCTTCGTGTGCTTCATGCCCTTCAGCGTGCCCGCCCGGTACGCATTTCCGTCAATCTGCCCGATCAGATACCGGACCAGCGTCGTCTCCCGGTTCTTCACTTTTCCCATCGGTCAGCCTTCCTCCCCCTCCAGCATATTCAGGTAATCTCCTTTGTCAATATGCATCATCGTGATCTGGTTCTTAAACCGGCGGAAGCCGTATACGCTGTCTACATTTCGGATCAGCGACTGCAGCCTTTCGTCCGGCACGCAGACGATAAGCTGCAGCTCCAGCTCCCTCGCGTATTTCAGGCACACTTCGCTCCGTTCCTTATCCATCTTGGAGAAGGCTTCGTCCAGGAGCACAAGGCGTATCCTGGAATCGCGGTTGCTCTGCTGCATATACAGCATGGCAAACCCCGCCAGAAGGGCGACATATTTGGGGTTCTGCCCCTCGCCCCCGGAATCCACGCCTGCCATGTCATCCACATAGTTCTTCTTCTCATTTCCGTCCTCGTCCACAGTCCGCTCATACATGCTGAAAGTCAGGTAGTTCCGGTAATCGGCAAAGCGGTCCATATCCTGTCTGTGGCGCTCCCGTCCCGTGGTGTCCTCATCCCTCGGCGGCATGAATTTCCGGGTCAGAAGCTGTATTTTCTGCTCGTATTTCTGGAAAAACTCATCTTCCATCAGGCTCATCTGCCCCTCCACGCCGCCATGATGAATCACTTTGCTGTCCAGCTCTTCCGCCATCAGCATATCGTAGAACTGGCCGTTTTCATTCTTTGCCGGGAGAATGTCGATCTGATAGATACTGTCCGAAAAGCGTATTCTGGAAAGCATCTGGTTGATCTGCCTCCTGTGCCGGTATGCCGCCTTGATCTCTCCATGAATCGTGGCGATCACATTGTCCCGCAGGGAATGGTAGACCAGTTCATACTGCTTCTGGAACTCTTCCTTGTACCGGGGTTCAAAGTCCTTCCTGCATCGCTCGAGCACTTTGTCGTATACATCATTCTCGTGCTCATATCCGTCAAATCCATAGGAAGGATACGCCTTGTTGAACTCTCCTCTCGCCCGTCCTCTCTCATCTTGTGCCTCTGCCTCCTGCTCCCGGAGACGTTCAAGCTGCACCCTCTTCTCCTGGCGGTATGTTCCTTCGCTTTTCTTTTCCAGGGTCTGCCGCACCTGGGCAAGCAGAGTCTCATCCGGCGTATATCCCTCTCTTAGGGCAGACAGCCTCTCCTCCAGATCCCTGATGTCCCTCTGAGCTTTTCCCTTCGCCTCTCCGATGCGGATCTGCTCTTTCTGGAGGCTCCGCGCCTTTGCATCTTTCTCATCAATCTGCCCGTTCAGCTCTTCCACACGCGCTCTTAATCCTGCTGCCAGTGTCCCGTCTTTTAACTTTGCCAGCTCTTCCCTGAGCTTATCCTGTCTTCTGTAATATTCTTCCAGCTCCTCCGACGCCCTGGCAAGCCGGATCAGCTGGCCTGTCCCCTGGCTCAGCCGCTCATACTGCTGCGCCTCTTTCAGTGCAGTTTCCATCTGACGCTCTGAGATCATCTTTTGCTGAAGATCCGTAATCTCTTCCTCAAGCTCTCTGAGCTTTGCCCGGGAAACCCTTGTGCCGATGCAGGCATTTTTCGTATAATCTTTCTTTCTCAAGTGACGGAACATATAGCCGCTGTAGGAATAGCAGTCCGGCGTCACTCCGTCCTGCACCCCGTCCAGTTCCTCCACAGTCTCACATTTTTGTATCCTTCCAAGATATCGCTTCAGACACCAGTCCACATAGGAGAACTCTGTGTGAACTGCCTCGTACAGAGAATTATGATCTGACGCGGGAGAATCTCTCTGTATCGCCGCACTGTTGATCAGGTCCGCTTCTTCAAAATTCTTCATGCGCCGGAAAATCTTTGCCGCGTCAAGCGCATACGCGGGCTCGGTGATCATGCTGCGTTTTATCCTGCCAAGCCTCCCCTCCACGGCATCCTTCCATTTCTCGTCCGTGATATCAAAAAGATCCGCCAGAATGTGCACCTGGATCGTTCTTCCATACCTGTCGCCCAAAGCACTCTGCAGCTCCTGACGCGCCTTTTTCAGATCTGCCGGATACGGTTTCCTGTCATTGCGCATATCCTCCACTGCATCCGACTTCTCCTTAAACTCCCGCTCCATCTCTTTTATATTGCTTTGCAGCTCTGACAGCTCGTTCGTAATATTGTCCAGGGCCGAACTGAGATGCCGCTTCAATTCCCCGCAGGCAGCCTCCGTCACTTCTCCGGCGCAAAAATCCTGGATGAGCTGCAGGGCACGGTTGCTCACATAGTCTGTCACCAGTTCTTCCTCTTCCCATCGCTTCAGCCCCTGCACGATCATGCGCCACTGGGCAGAATTATCCGCAAGGAGACGCACGGTCCTTTCAAGCTCAGCCAGCTCCTGCTCCTTCCTTCCGTAGTCGCTCTCCCTTAACTCAGCCTTTACATCCACCAGTTCGCTGCGCGCGTTGCTCAGCTCATCCTGAAGGCGGTTCTGTTCCTCTTCTGCCTTGCGCGCCGCGTCTTCCAGAGATTCCAGGTCACTTTTCCGCGACCCAAGACGCTGCGTGCATCCCTCAATGTCGATATACTTAAGCTCAGTTTCTGTTCGCAGCTTATCCGCCCGCACATTTGCCAGTTCCCGGTCCCGGCTCTGAACCTGGTCGAGCAGAGATATCCTCTTCTCAAGATCTTCCACCCGTTCCTTAATCTCCCGGTACGCCCCGAGCTGCTCACTGATGGTGGCAACCGTATCCTCCTTGCTCTTCGGGAACATATAGTCCCGGATAAACTGTCCCGTCCCGCTTGTCATTTTTAGGGCAATGGCGCTTTTCTCCATTGTGATCATACGCCCCGGCTCCACATAGCCGAAGATCACGTCGTAAAGCGTGTTGAGATAGGCTTCCCGGGACGGATAGACACGGTTAACATCACCGTGCCCGCGGTTGTCCTCACTCCTGCTCCTAGCCTCTGTCAGTTTTCTGATCTGCGCAACAGAATAGGGGACTCCATCCTTTAAATATTCATCCTCCGGTATTCTCCCCGAATGGCTGAAGAAATTATATTTCCTCAGATCCTGGTCCCCTTTCCCGACCTCAAATACCGCGCCGATGCATGTCACGATATGAGTGCCGGTATCCTCGATCTCCAGCACGATCTGAGAACAGAAATCTATGCCGCCGCGGTTCGCGCTTCCGTCCTTCTGTGCGCCTCGCAGATAACTGAGGACACTCCGTTTGTTTTTCGCATCGTCAGCAGCTTTATTCAGGAAATTCGCAGAGATACTGCCGTAGAGGACAACCTGGATTGCGTCCATGACCGTAGACTTCCCCGAACCGCTCTTGCCGCTGAACAGATTCACATGCTCGTGGAACTTAAGTATCTTATGGCTGATGCCTCCCCAATTATTGATCAGCATCCGGGTAAATAGTTTCTTCGGCTGTCTCAATCTCTTCCGTCTCCTCTCTGTATTCTTCAATTAACGCATTGATGTCTCCCGCCGCCACGTACAGGTTCACTGTACTGTAAATGTAGACAGGTGTGCTGTCGTCCACATCGCGGACTGCCCCCGGCACATCAATCACCTGGTGGACGCGCATCACAGACAGCGCCTCGCGCCACTCTGCCACGGTCAGCTTCTGCGTAATCAGGTTCGTATTCTTCCCGTATTCACGTATTTCCGAAAGGGTCGTGACCGGTGCGTTTAATCCCTCTCCCATGATCTTATCCCGGTAGATCAGCTTCATGAGGACCAGGATTATGGTTGACGTCACGCTCAGTTTCTCCGGCATGACGCCGTCCCCTGTCAGCCGGAAGATATGTTCCTGGGCATCGTGCACCAGCTCGCACCCCAGCACAGATACATAATCCTCAATAAAGTTCCTGTGCCGCGCACATGTCGCATACAGCGGATTATCCCGGGGAGTGAGCGTCGCCGGGTCATATTTTACCTGAAGGATGCAGGTGTGACGGAACAGCGTCTGTACCGCCCTTTTTATCTGCTCCGCTTCTGTGACAGATACTTCTTCTAAATATGTAAACATGTCTTCTCCTTTTCTTTTGCCGCTTTTTTATTCTTCCCGTATTTCCAGGGCAGAGAAGCTGAACCCCTGGGCGTTCTTCCTGTCTTCCCCGACCGTGATCTCATTTTCGCTGTGGGCGTTCTCTGTCGCCTCCTGCCACACAAAGAACAGTTTTTCCAGGTCTTCCACCGAGTTCACCGTACTGTCATCAACACGGAACACTCCGTCCTTCTCGTTCTTCCTTTTAAATCGCTGCAGCTCCTTTTGGGTATACAGAGGCTTTAAGATGAATGAGTCCAGCTCCCCTTCCGTCTGCTCTTCCTGTCTGACAGCCTGGGGAATAAATTCCTCCCGTTCATTCTCCCTGCGCCTGCGCAGGCTGCTCTCCTTCATAACAGAATACTGCCGGGTCATATGTATCTTCGCTGTGAGCGCCTGCAGCAATTCCTCCTTCTTTCCGCTCCTGCCCAGCATATCTACAAGGACAACCGTCCGGTCTTCTTCCGCCCCTTCCCGGAGGACATATCGTATCCTTGCCGCCGCCCGGCTTGCAAATATCGTCTTCTGTTCGATCAGCTTATTATACCTGCGCTCAATCGCATCAAACTGGCGCTCAATGCGCAGCAGCGTATCCGATGCCTCGCCGCACAGAGAGACTGCCCTCTGGGCGCGGAGGAATTTCGGCGTGCCTCTCTCCAGCGTGTTCATCTCTTCATCAAGTTTCTGTCTGCGCACATCATTTTCCCGCAGATTTTTGTCGATTAGCTCTTTTACCGCCTCTTTATAACGGTAAAAGCTGTCTGTTGTAGTCAATATCGCATACTTCCGGCTGTCGCTATTATTGATTTCATTGACCAGGACCTCCTGGATTCCACGGAAATCTTTCTGCCTGGACAGCTCGTCAAAATACCCCCTCATCCCATCCTGCATATTCACCAGCATCTGCACAAGCTTTTTGGAGACATTGAGCGCGCTTTTGAGAATATCGTTGTTCTTCTCCGTATCCGCGCTGTAAGTGTATAGATGGCTGTATATGGTCATCACGCTTTCCCGCTCTTCGCTTTCACTCTCGTCAAGCAGGCGCCTGAAAAGTTCGACATACATCTGGCTGTACTCCGGGAACGTCACCACATAGCTGTTGAGCGTCTCGTCGTAATCCCGCCTCAGCCATCCCCATTCCTCAAAATGCTTCAGGCAGACTGACGCCATATTAGAACGGGTCAGAAAATTTCCCTCCTCGTCGTAATTTTCCTCATCCCAGAGAAGTGTCGCTGAGGCGATCTTTTCATTCATCACTGCACGGCACTCCTTCTCCGTCAGTCCGAGCACAGAATAAGACAGGCCCATTTCCTCATGGATCGCTGCCAGAAACAGGATGTATTGTTCTGTATATTTGCTTGCAAACAGTTTATAGAAATCCCCGGGTATCCTGCTCATAAGATTCATATGTTTCCGTATTCTCCTTCATCGCCCCGCGTACAGGGCAGATTTGTGTCTCAACATCATTATAGTATCATCCGGCACGGCACGCAACTCTCTTTCCCTTTCCTGCGCCTGCTTTTCCGGCGTTTTTCCTGGAATTTGCAGTCATTTTGCAGACGAAAAATCCCCGGAGGGACAGGAAAATTCCTGAAAATCCTCCGGGGAAATATTCTCTCTTCTATATTCTATGCAAGCTTCATCGGGTTAACCTTTACGCCAGGACCCATTGTTGATGTAAGAGTCACACTCTTCAAGAACTGTCCTTTTACGGCCGCCGGTCTTGCCTTGTTGATTGCATCGATAAGCGTCTGGAAGTTGTCCGCTAACTGCTCCTCAGTAAAGGAAGCCTTCCCGATCGGCACATGGATAATATTTGTCTTATCCAGCCTGTACTCGATCTTACCAGCCTTGATGTCGTTGATCGCTTTTGTCACGTCCATTGTAACAGTCCCGGCTTTCGGGTTAGGCATAAGCCCTTTCGGTCCAAGGACACGTCCGAGACGGCCCACGATACCCATCATATCAGGAGTTGCCACAACTGCATCAAACTCAAGCCATCCCTCGTTCTGGATCTTCGGGATCATATCGTCGCCGCCTACATAATCAGCTCCTGCCGCCTTTGCCTCTTCTGCTTTTGCATCCTTTGCAAACACAAGAATACGTACTTTCTTGCCTGTCCCGTGGGGAAGTACCACGGCGCCGCGGATCTGCTGGTCTGCATGGCGTCCGTCACACCCTGTCCTGATGTGAGCCTCGATTGTCTCATCAAACTTTGCTGTTGCCGCTTTCTTTACCAATGCTACTGCTTCCTCTTTATCATAGAGATTACCCCTCTCGATCAGTTTTGAAGCTTCAATATATTTTTTTCCTCGTTTCATATTAAAATAACCTCCTTGTGGTATTGGCGGGATCTTGCCCCTCCCACTGAATTAACTATAAGGTAAATGCACCAGGCTCCAAAGAGGATACGTCCTCGCCAAGTGTTCAGCGCATTGCCAAGTGCTCTACTCTTCTACAACAACGCCCATAGAGCGGCATGTTCCTGCTACCATGCTCATAGCCGCCTCTACAGTCGCAGCATTGAGATCCGGCATCTTTGTCTCAGCGATCTCTCTGAGCTGGTCTTTTGTGATCGTTGCCACTTTGTTTTTGTTCGGCACGCCTGAACCGGACTGGATCTTGCACGCTTTCTTGATCAGAACCGCTGCCGGCGGTGTCTTTGTGATAAAGCTGAAACTTCTGTCATTGTATACCGTGATCACGACAGGGATAAGCACGTCCCCCTGATCCGCTGTCCTTGCATTGAACTGCTTTGTGAACTCAACGATGTTCACACCGTGCTGTCCAAGCGCGGGTCCAACCGGCGGTGCCGGGGTTGCCTTACCGGCAGGAATCTGTAATTTGATATAACCTTCTACTTTTTTTGCCATTTTAAATTACCTCCTTGTGGTATTGGCGGGATCTCTCCCTCCCACTCATCATTAATCCATTTTTTTCACTTCTGAAAAACCAAGTTCAACCGGAGTCTCACGGCCAAACAGCTCTACATTGATGGACAGGCTCTTTTTCTGCTCATTCATGCTCTGCACGACGCCTACGGTGCCTTCCCACGCTCCGCTTAAGACGGTAACGGTATCTCCGACGCCAAAGTCCACGACAACATCCTCGCGCCTGATGCCGAGGTTCGCCATCTCACTCTCCTCCAGCGGAACAGGTTTGGAACCCGGTCCCACAAAACCTGTCACACCGCGGGTATTCCTCACAACATACCAGGTGTCGTCATTCATGATCATATGGATCATGACATACCCCGGAAACATCTTGCGCTGAACCGCTTTCTGCACGCCGTTCTTGAGTTCCACCACTTCCTCCATAGGGACGCGGACTTCAAGGATCTGGTCTTCCAGATGACGGTTCTCGATCGTTTTATCAATGTTCGCTTTTACTTTGTTCTCATACCCGGAATAAGTATGAACTACATACCATTTTGCCTCTGACATAAAATCACCTTTCTGCTGCGGTCAACTATTTTACCAATAGGTCAATCCCGTATTTCAGGATCGCATCGATCACTGCGATCACTGCTCCGAGAACTACGGAAACTGCAACAACTGCCGTGGTCTGCCTTGCAAGTGTTTTTTTGTCTGGCCAAATAATCTTCTTAAATTCTGCCTGAAGTCCTTTGAACCAGCTCTTCTTCTGAGTTTTTGCCTTTTCACTCATGATCGTCCACTTCCTTCCAGCGACTACTTCGTTTCCTTGTGCAGTGTATGTGATTTACAGAATCTGCAGTACTTCTTAGTCTCCATGCGGTCCGGATGCGTTTTCTTATCCTTCGTCATATTGTAGTTACGTCTTTTACACTCCGTACACTCTAAAGTAATTCTTGTGCGCACAACTTCCACCTCGCTTTTTACTTATTCACCTACGTGTTGCTGATGGTTGCGAAGCCATCGATTTTTAGGCATAAAAAAAAGACCTACTTCCATTCGCCCCGCTATTGTACCACGCCGGGCAGGAGTCCGTCAAGGTCTTTTCTTTAAATCGTACATATTCCCCATTACGTGCTCAGGCTGTTTTTGGTGGATATACCCAGTTCATCCAGGCCTTCATTCTGCCCGTCTTCCCACGCAGCCTCTGCGATAGGCATCTCCTTTGCATACTTCCTTACCCTGCTCGTGTACTGCGCGTACTCCCACAAAGTGTGGCTGGCTCCCATTAGGTCCGGGTCCTTGTACTGTTTTTAGCTTACTGCATTGTACAGTTCCAACAGGTTCTTTTTGTCCTCAAAGATCATGACGAATAGCCGTGACTTATACAGACGGTTCGGTTTCTTTTCCATATGGGTTCCTCCTTTTGAATGGTACGCAGGAGGTCCCCTTTCAATGGAAACCTCACTGCATTATCTGATTGGGATCAGAGCATTGAGATTTCGTTTGACATGTTATTCAGAAGATCCGGCGCGGCGGGTGCCGCCATAGATTTGGGCTGTCAGAAACGTAAATGCTTCATATATGGTAACATGACATATGCAAAGAACCAGACAAATCTGATTTAAATTTTCACATTGTTCGTTTCCGTTTCCTTGTCCGTTTCTTTTTCCGCCGTCCTGATATCTCTGTGTTTTTTTCTGAGCCGCTTATATACGCTTGCCCTGAACAGATTGTACACCACTGACACAATCGGAATAAAGATCAGCATACCCACGACCCCCATCAGGCTTCCGCCAATGGTCACTGCCGCCAGCACCCATATGGAGGGAAGTCCGACAGAGCTGCCCACCACTTTGGGATAAATAAAGTTTCCCTCGATCTGCTGGAGGACCAGGAACATAACCACAAACCCAAGCGCCTGCAGCGGATCCACCATCAAGATCAGAAAAGCTCCCACAATGCAGCCGATAAAGGCGCCAAAGATCGGGATCAGCGCCGTGAACGCGATCAGAACGCCAACCAGAAGCGCATAGGGCATATTAAAAATATTCATGGCAATGAAGAACATCATTCCCAGGATCAGCGCCTCCACACACTGTCCGGTCAGGAAACTGGAAAACGATTTCGCAGTGAGTGAGCTGACCTCCAGGCACCATTCCACTCTTTTTTCAGAGAGAAATGCATACATCACTTTTGTCACCTGGACAGTAAGCTTTTCCTTCTGCAGAAGTACATAGCAGGCAAATACAAACGCAATTACAAACGTAGTAACGCCGCTTACGATAGAGCCGATGGCAGACATTGTAGAATTAAGGATATTACCGGCGCCGCTCTGGAAAAAAGAAACGGAATTATTTAAAACCCTGTCCACATCAATATTCAGATTTTCAAGCCATGCCCTCACTTCACTGTTGTTCGTAAACAATTCCTCCAGAAACTGCTGTGCCACAGGCACAAATTCCTGTATCGTTTTCCCCAGCGAAAGGAGCGTTGTCCCAAGCTCCGGGATCACAACAAACATGACAAGAACCACGATCCCTATCACAATAAGCAGGGTCAGAATAAGGCTCAAAGGGCGCGCAAGCTTCTGCGCCACCCTATTATCCTCCAGATAACGGTTGTGGAATATTTTTTCTTCCAGGAATTTCATCGGCACATTCAGCACGAACGCGATCGCACCGCCCAGAAGAAACGGGAATATAATCCCGAAAACGAATCGGATTCCCTGAAAAATCAGCAGATAATTCCACAGGGCAATCAGAATGATGATCGTAAAGACAATCAGTTCTTTGATTTTTTTCATGTTTTCTTTATCAAGCTTCATAATTCCTCCATATTTCACCGGTATTGTGCAAGAGTATCCCCGGTCTGTGTTTCCTTATTCTACCACGACACAGGAAGCACAACAAGGCTGCCGGAAGATTTTTAAGAAAATCTCAAACGGCAGCCCTGTTAAATTCATAAATTCTTTATACAGTCTTTCCTTTTTCAACAAATACCTGGAAGGTATCTGTTCCTTTCAATTCTTTCCCTTCTGTGACCACCACATTTTTGTCCGTGATCACATACTCAAGGTTTGCCCCCGACTCTACTGTCGTATCCTGCATAAGAACGCAGTTTTTCACCACAGCGCCCTTTGCTACCCTGACGCCCCGGAAGAGGATAGAGTTCTCCACGTTCCCCTCAATCACGCATCCGTCCGCCGCCATCACATTCCTGACAGCGGATCCGGTGATATAACGGGTCGGGTTGTCATCGCGGATCTTTGTGTATATCTGGCTATTACGGAAAAGCGCATCCAGATTTTCATCATCAAGCAGCTTCATATTCTCCGTATAGTAGCTCCTCATATCCGTGATGCGCGCACAGTATCCTTCATATTTATATCCCTGCACATTCAGCGTCACAAGATGCGGCGACAGGATGTCCCTCTCATAAAATACATAGCCCCGCACAAACGCCTGGCTGATCTGGTCGATCAGCAGCTCCCTCTCAATTGCATAGATGTTCATGGAAAGGTTCTGTACACCGGACGCCTTGGAATTAATCCTGATATTGCTCACCCGGGTATCCTCAAGCTCCAGCGTGTAGTAAAGCGATTTGTTGTCCGTCCCCTCCTCGCCAAAACTCTCCGGCAGCGTCTCCTGCGTATATGCCACCGTCACATCCGCGCCGCTTGCAATATGAAATTCCAGGAATCTGCCGAAATCGAAATTCACCGCAATGTTCGTATCTGCCATCACGACATATTGTTCCTTCTGGCTCTTTAAGAATCCGAGTATGCTTGCCAGAGCCTCCACACGCCCGTTATATACTTTTACCGTCTTCTCCGCAAAGGGAGGTACGATGTTAAGCCCGCCGTTCTTGCGGGTGAGATCCCATTCACGCCCCGCTCCCAGATGGTCCAGCAGAGAATGATAATTCTTCCGCACGATGACAGAGACATTGTCTATCCCGCAGTTCACCATACTGGACAGGATAAAATCGATCATGCGATAACGCCCCGCAAACGGGATGGAAGCCATCAGGCGGTCCGCCACCAGTTCAGGGACCAGGTCATCATAACTGTTCGGGAAAATAATACCCAATGCATCTATGTTTGAATTTATCATCGCTCTTCCCCCTCCTTTACATCCGTGCTGATCATGGCAGCCGGCCCGATCTTCGCCCCGGCTCCTACCTTCACGCCGCTCCCCACTGTCGCCACGCCCTTGCTGTCGCCTTCCGGCATGGCTCCTACCACAGCGTTTTCTCCAATGGTCACTTTCTCAGCTACGATGCAGTGTTTGACCACAGCTCCGGCCTTGATCGTCGTGCCGCCCATGACAACCGCATCCTCCACTTCCGCGCCTTCCTCGACCCTGACGCCTGCAAACAGGATCGAGTGCTTCACATGCCCGTTGATGCGGCATCCGTCTGTGATCATGGAGTTCTCCACAACACCCGTCTCACCGATCTTATGCCCCGTCATGCCGCTGTTGCGGCTGTAGATCTTCCATTCCTCGTCAAACAGGTCGATACCGCTGTGTTCCGGGTCTAGGACTTCCATATTCGCTTCCCACAGAGAAGAGATCGTTCCGACGTCTTTCCAGTATCCGCTGAAATGATACGCATACATGTTCCTCTCATCGCGGAGCAGGTTCGGAATGATATTGTTTCCAAAATCATTTTCCGAGTTCGGATCCGCTTCGTCTTCTTCCAGATATTTTTTCAGGACATCCCAGTTAAAGATGTAAATCCCCATAGATGCAAGATTCGACTTCGGCTCTGCCGGCTTCTCTTGGAACTCTGTAATCTTGTCGTTCTCGTCCGTCACCATAAGTCCGAAGCGGGAAGCTTCCTCCCACGGCACTTCCATGACCGCCACACTGAACTCAGCTCCCTTTTCCTTGTGGAATTTCAGGAAATCGCTGTAGTCCTGCTTGCAGATCTGGTCGCCCGAGAGAATAATCACATATTCCGGGTCATAGCGGTCAATAAAGGAAATATTCTGATAGATTGCATTGGCGGTTCCCTTGTACCAGTCCGAACCAGACGCCTGCTGGTACGGAGGGAGCACATGCACGCCGCCATGAAGGCGGTCGAGATCCCAGGGCTGTCCGTTGCCTATGTACTCATTCAACACAAGCGGCTGATACTGCGTCAGAATACCCACAGTATCAATACCGGAATTTACGCAGTTCGACAGCGGGAAATCAATGATCCGATATTTCCCGCCGAAAGGAACTGCAGGTTTTGCCAGATTCTGTGTCAGCGCATACAGGCGTGACCCCTGTCCTCCGGCAAGAAGCATTGCAATCATTTCTTTTGCCATAATTCTTCCCCTATTCTATCATATTTTGCACAGATCCAGCAGACGGACAGGATGCCCCCTTCTGGAAGCGCAATACTTTATGTACAAATTGTACCTCAAATCCAGAAAAAGGTGAAGGTTTTTATGCAATGAACACAAAAATACATAAGATCGTGATATTTTTCCATAATATAGTAAGCGCAGAATGGCAAACCCCCGGAAGGATCTGAAATCCTCCGGGGGTCCTGTTTTGACACTCTATTTCTCGCTGTAATGATGCGCCTCTTCCAGCATCATATCCTTTACCTTCATCAGGCGGATCTGTGTGCTTCTCTCGTTCTCATCCAGCTTCATCGTAATGTATTTGATGTTTTCCTCCGTCTCCGGAATAATGACATGCTCCAGCGCATTCACACGCCGCCTCGTCTTTTCGATCTCTGCAGCCATAAGCTGGCACGCCTTCTCACACTCTGCCAGACGTATCATGGCCGGCAGGATATCGGCGAGTGATTTGACCGCTCCATCCAGGTCGCCGGATGTAAACGCGAAACCATACGAGTAGATATCATTCTCATCTGCCGTCCTCGTCTTATACTCAAACGTCGGAATGTCCACGCTCATCACATTTTTTTCTCCGGTATCCAGGCTGACCTCCTGTTTCGGCGCCATCAGGGCGGTGTTCAGCGCCGCCTCCGACATCCCCGCCTTGGCAATGACGAAGTTTTTGTTCACTGACAGGATTCCCGCCTCTACCTTCTTACGCACTTCCATGTTCTCACGGACAAGATCCAGATACTGGCGCATCAGCTCGTCACGTTTGTCCTTGAGGAGCTTATGGCCGCGAATCGCGGTAATACGCTTCTTTTTAAGCCTGGTCAGCTCCATCCGGGTGGGATTCACATGTTTCGCCGCCAAAACGTCACCTCCTATGCATCATAATATTCATCCAGATACTTATCGTCGATTCGTTTCAGCTCGGTTCTCGGCAGCATCCGAAGCAGTTTCCAACCGATATCCAGAGTTTCCTCAATGCTACGGTCTGCACTATATCCCTGGGACACATACTCCTGCTCAAAAGCGTCCGCGAATTTGGCGTACATCAGGTCGATCTCGGTCAGAGCCGCCTCCCCTAAGATTACCATGAGCTCTTTTGCGTCTTTTCCTCTTGCGTATGCAGAGAAGAGCTGGTTCATGGTATTGGAGTGGTCCGCCCTTGTCTTGCCCTCGCCGATTCCCTTATCCTTCAGACGGGACAGGGACGGCAGTACATCGATCGGCGGCGTTACGCCTTTTCTGTAGAGCTCACGGCTTAAGATAATCTGTCCTTCTGTGATATATCCGGTAAGGTCGGGGATCGGATGGGTCTTGTCGTCCTCCGGCATAGTCAGGATCGGAATCATCGTGATACTTCCCGCCTTGCCGTTCTGGCGTCCCGCTCTCTCATAAATGGACGCCAGGTCTGTGTACATGTAACCCGGATATCCACGGCGTCCCGGAACTTCCTTACGTGCAGCGGACACCTCTCGAAGCGCATCCGCATAGTTTGTGATATCTGTCAGGATGACCAGCACGTGCATCCCTTTCTCAAAGGCAAGATACTCGGCTGCAGTCAAAGCCATCTTCGGCGTTGCAATACGCTCGATGGCAGGGTCGTTCGCCAGGTTCACGAACAGGACGGTTCGGTCCAGCGCGCCCGTCTCACGGAAGCTCTCAATGAAGAAATTGGACTCCTCGAATGTAATACCCATTGCTGCAAATACAACTGCAAAGTTTTCATCCTTCCCCAGCACCTTCGCCTGTCTTGCGATCTGTGCCGCAAGCTGGGCGTGGGGCAGGCCTGATGCAGAGAAGATCGGCAGCTTCTGTCCCCGGACAAGTGTGTTCAGTCCGTCTATCGCAGACACGCCTGTCTGGATGAACTCTTCGGGGTAGCTTCTCGCTGCCGGGTTCATCGGCAGGCCGTTGATATCCCTGCGCTCATCCGGCAGAATCTCCGGTCCGTCGTCAATGGGGCGCCCCAGTCCGTCAAAAACCCGTCCCAGCATGTCCTCCGACACGCCCAGCTCCATGCTTCTTCCCAGAAAACGCACTTTGCTGTTGGAAAGGTTGATTCCGGTTGAGCTCTCAAAGAGCTGGACCAGCACATCACTTCCGTTTACCTCAAGGACTTTACACCGTCTTGTCTCCCCGTTGGCGAGCTCTATCTCTCCCAGCTCATCATAAGTTACACCTTCTACGCCGCGCACCAGCATCAGCGGGCCGGCTACTTCCTGTATAGTTCTGTACTCTTTCGGCATTTAGCGGTCCTCCTTTTCAAATGCGCTGGCAATTTCAGCGTTCAGGTTCTCGTCTACTTCCTTATACTCTTCGTCAAGCGCATCCTCCGTTACATACTTGAAACGTCCGATCTGCTCTCTTACGGGCATGGAGATCAGCTTCTGGAGGGAAGCTCCGTTTGAAAGCGCCTCCGCCGACCTGTCGTAGAACGCATTTACAAGCTGCATCATCATATGCTGCTTCTTGAGCGACGTGTATGTGTCTACCTCATGGAAGGAGTTCTGATGCAGGAAATCCTCGCGTATGGAGCGCGCTGCTTCCATCTTCAGCCTGTCAGTTGGGGAAAGCGCATCCATTCCGACCATTTTCACGATCTCCTCAAGCTCCGCCTCTTCCTGAAGGAGCGTCATCATCTTCTGGCGTCCTGCCATCCAGTCCGAAGCCACCTCGCCATTGAACCATTTCTCCATATCATCCAGATACAGGGAATAGCTGTTCAGCCAGTTGATCGCCGGGAAATGTCTCTTATACGCCAGCTCGGAATCCAATCCCCAGAACACTTTCACAATACGCAGTGTCGCCTGTGACACCGGCTCGGAAGTATCTCCTCCCGGTGGCGATACGGCTCCGATTACAGACAGGGCTCCCTCCCGGCCTTCTTTGCCTAGGGAGGTCACATGTCCAGCACGCTCGTAGAACTGCGCCAGACGGCTTCCAAGGTATGCCGGATAACCTTCCTCGCCCGGCATCTCCTCCAGGCGTCCCGACATCTCTCTTAGCGCCTCTGCCCAGCGTGAAGTGGAATCTGCCATCAACGCGACAGAATATCCCATGTCGCGGAAATATTCCGCAATCGTGATTCCTGTGTAGATGGATGCCTCGCGGGCAGCCACCGGCATGTCCGAAGTATTCGCGATCAGGACCGTCCTCTGCATCAGAGGCTGCCCTGTCTTCGGGTCCTTCAGCTCCGGGAACTCGTTCAATACGTCCGTCATCTCATTGCCGCGCTCTCCGCAGCCGATATAGACGACGATATCTGCCTCTGCCCACTTTGCGAGCTGATGCTGGATCACGGTCTTGCCGCTTCCGAAAGGTCCCGGAACTGCTGCAACACCGCCCTTTGCGATCGGGAAAAAGGTGTCAATGACACGCTGTCCCGTCACAAGCGGCATCTCCGGCGGCAGTTTCTTCTTATAAGGACGCCCCCGGCGCACCGGCCACTTCTGCATGAGAGTCAGCTCTTTCTCCCCATTGTCTGTTTCAACGACAGCGACAACTTCCTCAACGGTAAATTCTCCTGCCCTGATCTCTTTGACCGTTCCCTTTATCCCGTAGGGAACCATGATCTTCTGCTGTACGAGCACAGTCTCCTGCACCGTACCGATCACATCTCCGGACTCCACTTCATCGCCCGCCTTTACCGTGGGAACGAACTCCCATTTCAGGTCGCGCTTCAGGGACGGAACCTCCACCCCTCTCTTTAAGTTATTTCCGGAGATCTTCATAATATCATCCAGAGGCCTCTGGATTCCGTCGTAAATGCTGGTGATAAGTCCCGGTCCCAGCTCAACGGACATCGGAACCTCCATAGATTCCACCGGTTCGCCCGGTCCCAGGCCAGAGGTCTCCTCATATACCTGGATCGACGCCTCGTCCCCGTGCATCTCAATGATCTCGCCGATCAGGCGCTGATTCGACACACGGACCACGTCAAACATATTTGCATCCCGCATCCCCTCTGCTATAACGAGAGGTCCTGCGACTTTTTTGATTACTCCTGTGCTCATTAGCTTACTCCTCCAAACAGAATATCTGACCCGACTGCCTGCTCTACGGTCTTTCTCACGCCTTCTACCCCGGCTCCTGTATTGCCGGATACACCCGGTATCCGAATAACAGCCGGAAGCGTTTTCTCCCGATACCGCTCTATCTCATCCTCCAGCTCCGCGGCAGCCGCCTCTGTGATATAAATGATCCCGTAATCACTCTCTGCAAGCTGCTTAAACTTGTCGCGTGCCTCCTCCCGGGTCTTAACAGGGCAGATGCTAAGGCCTAACGTGGCGAATCCGTAAATACTGTCATAATCGCCGATTACTGCAATCTTATACATACATCTCCCTTATCCTTTCCCGGATCGCATTGTCCGGAAAATGGTTTTGCTTTCCGGTCAGAATGATCCGAACTGTCTTGATCTCATTCTCTCTTGCGATCAAATACCCCAACAGGGGACCTACAGAAAATGTTTCATATTTCTGTGGTTTCATTGTCTCTATCATACGGTTGTCGCACCAGCGCTCAAAGGCTGACGGTGACTCGCGAAGAGCGTCCGCCCCGCCCGCATAGGAAGTGCCCTCCAGATACTGGGCGATCTCATCCATGCCGGATAACGCCGCCTTGATAAGCTGGTCAACACTGATCCCGGAACACTGTGCCATTGCGCTTCTCATGAACTCAGCGGATTTCCCCGTCTTCTGGGAGCGCACCGCAATCCTGATATCTGCGATCGCCACTGTAGTGTCCGCGTAGTCCTCTATGATCTTTTCTCCTGAACGCTTTCCCGCCTCAGATATGGCTTCCAGCGCCGCTTTATCGATCAGGATATCGCAGAGCTGCCCGTCTCCTGTATGGAGCAGCGTATCAAGCGCCTCCGCCGCTGTCTGGGACATCTTCCCCGGAAGACGGGAGAAGTCCTTGTTCTCCACGATCCGGAGCATCTCTTCCCCGGATATGGGGCAGTCATCATAGAAAAGATGCCCGTTTTGCGTCTGCGTACAAACTGCCTTGACGGCAGCCTTCAGGTTATGGTACAGCTTCGGATAAGAAAGCACATCAAAGACGCTCATATCCGGAGCCACATCCCGGATCACACGCCAGGTCTTCTCTTCTTCCGCCTCCAGCACCTTATCCATATCCTGCCCGGAGGACGCGCCGCCCCAGCCTTTCTCGACAAGGAACTGCAATGCCTGTTCCACTGTCTTGCACGCCAGAAGCTGCTCGATCGACGCGTCGGTCAGCAGAGACGTTTCCAGCGCCCGGATGCGCGCAACCGCGTAAGTATACTTTGTATTGCTCAAAACAAACCCTCCTTGCCGGCTGCGCCCTATCCGAACAGCATCCTGTTCACTTTATCTGACAGTTCTTCCCTCTTTGAGTCGAACACTGCCTTTATCGTACAGTTTTCCTCAATGCCTCCATAGACAAGCAGGAATCCCCCGTCTGTCTCCTTCGGTTCATCGGACAGCGCCAGGCTTCCGCCCTTCGCTGCGGCAATTGTCTTAATCTTCCCCGAAAATCCTTCGGGCATCCGCTTAAGATCCTTTTCCGAGAAACAGATCACCCCGTCCTCCGGGAGTGCATATCTCTCAAGCAGCTTCTCAAGCAGGTCAAAATATTGCTCATCGCCCAGATCCATCACTTTGTCATATGCCTTGCCAAGCACTTCCCGTATGGCATCCTGCTTCGCGGAGAGGATTGCCTGCTTCCTGCGCATATCGGATGCGGACTTCGCACGGCCGGCATAGTCCTCTGCTTCACGGCATGCCTTTGCCCGGATTTCTGCGGCCTCTTTGCCCGCTTCTTCCCGCGCCTTTTCCAGCACGCTGTCCGCCTCTCCTTTCGCCCGGTCCAGGATCTCCTGTGCAGACTGCTCTGCTTCTTTGAGAATCTGGGTTTTCATTTTATCCAGTCCACTCATGTTTCCGCACTCCTTTTATACCTGAATCCCACTGACTGAAAGGAAGGAGATCAGAAGAGCCAGGATCGCATAAGTCTCAACCATAGCAGGGAACAGCATGGCTTTTCCGAACTGATCCGGTTTCTTTGCCACAATCCCGATCGCTGCCGCTGCCGTCTTGCCCTGTGCAATCGCAGAGAGCAGTCCTACAACACCGATCGGCAGGCATGCCGCAAGGATCAGAAGGCCCGTCTGGATAGAAAGGTCAGCAAGCCCTCCGCCCAACACGCCGATTTTGGACAGCGTAATAAAGCCGATCAGAAGGCCATAGAGTCCCTGGGTACCCGGAAGGAGCTGGATGATCAGAACCTTCGCGAACTTGCTCGGGTCCTCTGTCACAACGCCTGACGCAGCCTGTCCTGCGATACCTACTCCGATCGCTGATCCTGTACCGGACAGGAGAACCGCAACCGCCGCTCCAAGTAATGCATATACAATTCCTAATTCACTCATGATAAAGTTTCCTCCTTAACATCTGCATATTTTGTATTTTCCTTAAAAGGATCGAACGGCCGGCCGCCGCCCTCATAAAACTTTCCAAAAAACTCCACGAACTGCAAACGGTTCGTGTGCACATACGCCCCCAGCAGGTTGATCGCCAGGTTCATTGCATGGCCTACTATAAAGATCAGGATGAAGAAAATGATCCCGATAATATTGTTCGGGAGCATGCTCCCCATCTGGTTGATTACGGATGCGATAACACCCGTGGCAAGTCCCAGCGCCAGCAGGCGCGAATAGGACAGGACATCACTGAGCCATCCGGTGATATTGTACAGGTCATATGCCCCCAGTGCGATGCGAAGCGCCGGGTTTTTGTTGGATCTTCCCGACATCAGGACAATGCCGATGGCGCCCGCTGCCGCCAGCACCTTCGCCAGCGTATTGACAGCCTCCGGGAATACAATCTCCATCTGCGCAATTGATGCAAACAGCTCGCTTGGAAGGAGCATCATGATCAACCCCACAAGGAGCATGAACCAGAGCACCACATCACAGAAGAAATCCATGATCTTCCCGTCCCTGACACACAGGTACCCTTTGATCGCCAGTCCGGTAAACAGATGGATCACACCGAACAGAAGCGAATACAGCAGCAGCTTCATCGGTTCATCCAGCGGGACAAACCACAACGCCGGGGGAGTGATCGTCCTCCCGAAAAACTTTCCTGAGACAATATCTACAATATTTCCGAAATATCCCCCGAACAGGATACCCCATACGACTGTGGAAATCCCACAGTATAGGAACAGCTTCAAAGACTTCTTCATCCCTGCCGACATTCTTGGGAACTTCCAGACAAGCACGGCGCATACGACTGCCACAAGAGCACCGTACGCCGCGTCCGAGAGCATCATGCCGAAAAAGAACACATAGAAAAATGACATAATCGTCGTGGGATCTATCTCTCCTTTGACCGGCAGGCCATAGGACTCCACGACACCTTCCATACTTGCGGAGAACGGATTATTCTTCAGAATAACCGGCGCCTCCTCGTCTTCCTTCAACTCTTCTACATCCACCACGCAGTCATAGTTCCCGGCCAGGTATCCCGCTACTTTCTCGGCCTCGCACTGCGGGATATAGCCGCTGATCACAAACGTCCTGCCGGACTGGGGAAGCTGCCCCAGAACTGCGTATTTTTCTGCGCGGATCCGGTAATAGTCCGCCACGATCTTAAGCTTCTCTCTTTTGGAGGCAAATCCACGGATCTCCTTTTCCACTTTGTCCGTCTTCTGCCTGCAGTCCTCGATCTGATCCTCAAACTCCTGTTTCTGCAGTGCGGGAATCTTGTCCCACACCTGGGATGGCCTTGCAAACCCGGCGCTGCGCAGCGCCTCTTCCACCTTCGGGACGGACTCCCTCATACAGATCACTGCGAGATAGACTGCACTCTGCTCCGCCGAGACTACATGTACGTCTGCCCCTTCATCAGGAGCCTTTTCCCCGAGAACCTCATACACCTTTTCAAGCGTCGTCTCTCCCGGCATCGTTCCCAGTATCACCGCTGTTTTCTCCGTTCCCGCCGACTGCATGGGCACGTCAAGCGCCAGCCAGGGTGTAAGGCTCTCTATGCTGTTCTCAAGCTTTGAGATATTTGCAGCCCACTCGGCATGCTCCCGGTCCAGATCATAGATGGCCCTCGCATCTTTGAGAAGCTCCCGGCGCTCTTCCTGTACAGCCTTCCCCTCCTCGGGTCCGATCAGTTTCTTGCCTTCCAGGGCAGCAAACATAGATTTCTTCTCCGGGACATATTTTTCCAGTATCTCCAGAGCCTGGTCTGCTAAAGCCGCAGCTTTTTCAAATCCCAGCTTCCTGCCTGCCGTATCCATCTTATGAAAGAGGTCATCTTCCTCAATAACATGGTTCACTTCCAGCACGCCCAAGCTCTGCAGCTTTTCAAGGATAGCTTTTCGGTCTCTTTTCAGGGCACAGATGCTGATTCTCTGCATCTTTAATACCGCCATAGTCTTATCCCCTCCTTTTCTGTCTGGTTCTTCATACTCTTACACAAGATTTGAAACAACAAGGTCAACTGCTTCCGCTTCCATCCCTGCCGCCCTGGCCTTCAAATCCCGGATCATCCCTTCCTGTTCCTTTCGCGCAGCCTCTTCTTCCTTTGCCGCATCTTTTTTCGCCTGCTCCAGCCGGTCGGCTCTCTCCTGCTGCGCCGCCTTAAGTATCTCTGTCTTTACTTCGGATGCTTTACGCTCCGCGGCTTCACAGAGCCGCTTTCCCTCTTCCTGCGCGTCTCTGATTACAGAATCCGCCTTTCCTTCTGTTTCCCGAATCGACTGGATCGTCTCTTCTACCATAACTTTTCCACCACCTTTCCCTCCTTTTTCTTATGTCATGTTATCTTTTGTCAATTATCTTTTCCAATCCTCCCGGTTCCATACAAAAAGTCTTTTTGACACAATTTTAACATTTGACATAGGCTCATTATATACTACGCTGGTAAATATTTCAAAACATTTTATCTATTTTTCGCCCTGCTTTCGACAGTCCCCTGCCATTTCAGCCTGTGGAGCTCCCCTTCTGTCCTCATTCCCCCGAACTCTCCCTGCCGCAGCGCTTCGTACAGAATGACTGCCACAGAGTTTCCCAGGTTCAGGGAACGGATATCCCCGACCATAGGGATCCTCACGCAGTTTTCCTGATTTTCAAGGAGGATTTCCTCGGGAATCCCGGCGCTTTCCTTGCCAAACATAATGTAGCAGTCTTCCTCATATGAGATTTCCGTATAGACTTTCTGCGCTTTGGTCGTCGCCATATAAACCTTCGCCCCGGGATTTTTCTCCTGAAAATCCGCATAGTCGGCATATGTGGTCACGTCAAGGTCTTTCCAGTAATCCATCCCGGCACGCCGGAGTGCCTTTTCACTCAGTTTGAACCCGAGCGGCTCGATCAGGTGAAGCCGGGTTCCCGTTGCCACACAGGTCCTGCCGATGTTCCCCGTATTCGCCGGGATCTCCGGCTCTAACAAAACGATATTTAACATAGTCTCTCCCTACTGCTCATTTCTCAGACGCTGTATAAAGCTGCCCACTCTTCCCAGCGCTTCTTTCAGGTCCTCCAGGGAATATGCGTAGGAAATCCTCAGAAACCCTTCCCCACATTCTCCAAATGCTGTCCCCGGAACGACCGCAACCTTTTCTTCCTGCAGGAGCCTCGTAGCGAACTCATCCGACGGCATCTTAAATTCCTGTATGCTCGGAAATACATAGAATGCCCCGTAAGGCTCAAAACATTCCAGTCCCATCCTTGCAAATTCATGCATCAGGAAGCGTCTCCTCTGATTATAGGATCTGCGCATCTCTTCCACTTCATTCTCACAGTTCCTCAGTCCTTCCACCGCCGCATACTGGCTGGTCGTCGGGGCACACATGATCGCGAACTGGTGCAGCTTGATCATCTGCTCGATGATAACTTCCGGGCCGCAGCAGTAACCGAGCCGCCATCCGGTCATCGCAAAACCTTTGGAAAACCCGTTGATGACGACCGTTCTCTCCCTCATTCCGGGGAGCGAGGCAATGGAGACATGCCCTCCTTTATAGGTCAGCTCCGAATAGATCTCGTCAGAAATAACATACAGGTCATGCTCCCGGATGAACTCTGCGACCGGTTCCAGGTCTTCTTCTGTCATGATTGACCCCGTAGGATTGTTCGGGAACGGCATAATAAGTACTTTTGTTTTCGGCGTCGTATACTTCTCAAGGTCTTCCACAGTCAGCTTAAACTCGTTCTCATACTGGAGGGGGATCACAACCGGGACTCCGTCCGCCATCACCGCACACGGAACATAGGACACGTAGCTTGGCTGGGGAACCAGCACCTCATCCCCAGGATCAAGCATGCAGCGAAGCCCTATGTCGATTGCCTCGCTTCCTCCTACTGTGACCAGAGTCTCCTTATGCGGATCATAGGAAACATGTATTTTCCGCTCCAGATACTTGCAGATCTCGTCTCTCAGCTCCTGAAGCCCCGCGTTGGATGTATAAAATGTGCGCCCTCTCTCGAGCGAAAAGATTCCTTCCTCCCGTATCCTCCAGGGGGTATCAAAATCCGGTTCTCCCACTCCAAGCGAGATGGCGTCCTCCATCTCGTTTGCAACATCAAAAAATTTCCGGATCCCGGAAGGTTCTATCCCTGTGATCTTCTTTGATAATGGATTTCTCATCACGGCGTCACCAGCATCCTTTCCGACTCTTTGCGCGGAACCATAACAGTCCCGTGGTCTTTGTATTTTTTCAGGATAAAGTGTGTCGCTGTGCTGATCACCTCATCGATCGGGGACAGCTTTTCCGACACGAATTTAGACACTTCCTTGAGGGTTTTTCCTTCCAGCGTGACAAGAAGGTCATAGCTTCCGGATATCAGATAAACGGCATAGACCTCCGGATAGTTATATATCCTCTCCGCAATCCTGTCAAACCCCCTGTTCCTCTGCGGCGTCACGCGCACTTCAATCAATGCCGTAACCTTCTCCACTCCCGCCTTGTCCCAGTCGATCAGTGTATGATATCCGCAGATGATCTTTTCCTGTTCCATTTCCGCTATCTCATTTGCCACGTCTGTCTGGCCGACTCCCAGCAGGACAGCCAGCTCTCCCAGATCGATCCGGCTTTTCCCCTCCAGCGTTTTCAATATTTCCAGTCTCAGAGTTTCTTTTTTCTCATGCATGATATTTTACCTCCCAATCTGCTATGATTCACTCTACAGCAGTGCGCGCTGCCTGCCATCTTGCCAGCTCATCCGGAGCCGGCTTTTCCAGATACCTGATTTCCTCTCCGCTTGTGACCGTCCGCACATTCTGCGCCTTTACGACCCCAAGCCTGCCGGCTCGTGCGCCGGCCCCCTTAAGAATATCCAGGACATCCTCTGCGCAGTCTGTCACAAGCAGGAAGCTCCCGGCAGACGTCATCTGATATGGATTCAGCTGGAAGAACTCGCAGATCTCCACCGTCTCCTGTTTCAATGCCATAGACGCCAGATCTGCTTCCACACCCACATTCGACGCTTCCGCCAGCTCCCACAGCGCGGCGAAAATCCCGCCGCTTCCGATCTGCTGCACAGCCGACACCATATCCCTTTGCCCGCCTGTTCCATTCCCGGCACACACTTTCCAGATGGTATCCGGCATCACAAGCGCTCTCTTAAGCGCTTTCGCACCGGCAAGAAACGAGGGCACAAACCGTTTGGAGAGTTCTTCTTCCTCTTCTTCCATGATTCTCAGCATGCCTTCCAGTCCCGTATAGCCGCAAAGTAGTATCTCCTGTCCCGGTCTCGCCCCGCCGACCCAGATCCCCGGGGATTCTGCTGCTGTCCCCACTGCCTGGACAACAACCGTAATGCATATGACAGACGGTATGACCTCCGCCTGGACGCCTGCAATGTGCAGCCCCATTTCCTCTGCCGCATCCCGCAGCCCCTGTACGGCCGCTCTCAGGGTTCCCTCCTCTTCTTCCGGCGGCATCAGGACAGTAGCCGAGAGCGCCTCAGGCATGTATCCTGCCGCAGCCACATGCCCTGCCGCCTCAAGCGCGGCATAGTACCCGACCCTTCCTGTCCTTCCGTATGCCTGCGCCTGCGCACAGCTAAGAAAGCTTCTGCCTCTGCCTTCCAGAACAGAATATTTCTGCTCGCCGGAAGGAGTGAACACATCCTGTGCTTTCTTTATATGAAGTTCCCTTCCCACATTCCTGCGCCATACGGTCTGTGTAACTTTTCCCGGTTTCATTCTTCATCGTCCCCTGTGATCTCTGCGATCGTCTCACGGATCACGTCCTCATCCTGTGTCACGATCGCGTCGTTCATTCTCTGTGTATCTTCTTCATTGTCCGACGCCGTACCCACGGCAATTGTCTCCCCGCTGGCATTGTACTGGCTGTAATTTACCGTATCACGGCTGACCTCTTCCCCGTTTTCGTATACGATTTTCCACAGTTGGGCAGTAAGGCCCTCCCTTCCTGAGCTTCTCGTATACATTTCCCCGATACTGTCATCCGTGGCGACATATCTCGGCTCGTCGGATTCTGTCGTTTCGATCGTCTCGCTCTCAAACTCAATGGTACGGTTCTCATCCCGCGTTTCCCTGCCGTATATGTTGAACCGGATGTTCCCGTCCGCCAGCACTGCTTCTATATAGACCGGGTCCTCCTTATTATTCTTGAACTTAAGATCCTTCACGTCATCCGCAATTGCGGCGTCCATAGAAGGTTCCACATATGACACGGTCATGGAGTGTGCATATCTCTCCGTGATCTCCAGTTCTGCCAGGAGAAGCGCATCATACAGTGTTGTCGACACCTGGCAGATGCCTCCGCCCATAGAATCGACCACTTCTCCGTTCTCATAGGACGCTGCCATAGCATAGCCGTTCTCCTCTGTATACGGCTCCATCAGGGCATTGACCGAGACCTCCTCTCCCGGCTGGACAAGATTCCCGCCTACATGGCGCGCCCCTGACTCTACATTCTTTCTGCGGCCCTCACCGCTGTCCCCATAATACGTGCTGTATGTGCCGAGGATATCCGTGATCCCGCTTAAATCCTCCGCCGTGATATCCGCATCCTCATAGCTGACTTCCGCCTGGACACTTCCGCCTTTCTTATTCCAATCTCCGCTGATCAGGCTGTTAATATTTGCCACTGTCTTTTCCATGTCAAGGACTTCGCCCTGTTCATCCTCCGTCACAGTGGAAGCTCCATCCTCCTGGGTCAGCGTGGCGTTGACCGGACTTTTCAGGAGGCTGCCAAGCTGCTTTGTAAGTTCTTCCCCTGCCGATTCCTCCGTAACCTGATATTCAATCGGAAAATTTTTACTGTTCTCGTTCTTCTCTGCGCGTTTGAGTATCTTGTAACATTCGACGGCATCTCCCTTCTTCCCGTAGTCCACAGCCTCCTGTACGATGCTGTCGAGATCTTTTACAGACATGCCAAGCGCCTGCAGCGTCGTCACTGCCTGGGTTCCGTTCTTCAGCGTGAGGGTGATCTCCTCCCCGCCATATGCCTGCATTGCCGCGTTCACTGCATCTGCCGCTTCCCCGGCAGTCATCCCGGACACGTCCGTCTCTCCGATCGAGATGCCGCTTATAATGATATCCGGGTCATAGCTGTCAATCGTTCTCCTGATCATGGTCTGTATGGCTGCTATCACTGCGAGGGCGCATACGACAACGGCAGCCAGTACCAAGGCTGTTCTTTTCTGTGATTTCTTTATGTCCTTCTTATTCCCGGCTCTTTTATCCTGCCTTTTCCTATTCGTCATTCATATCAGCTCCAGACACTTCCTGTTATACCAGATATGGTATTACCATCGTTGCTACCATTGCAATGATCACGACCATAATGATAATAGATATGATCCTTCTCACTTTTTTATCATAAAAATTCATCCGTCTTCGTTCCTTTCTGTGCATCCTGCCCAGGACTGCACCTCATAGACCGCCGCGTCAGAAGTCAGCGGATCCCGGTTCCTGTAATCGAAGAGCAGAAGCCTGTCTCCGATTCGTTCCAGATGCGTCATTTTGCGCATCTGCCTGCTGTCATATTTCTCATATCCCCTGAGATACCAGTGCTCATCTGCTTCCCTTTTATAAAACGCGGAAGCCTCCTCCTTTGTCACCCTGCTCTCCCCCAGGAAATCCGGGCGGTTTCTCACATTATCTCTCAAATACATATCCAATGTCAACCATTCCCGGTACTGATCTGCATTTTCCGCCCTGGTCCCACAGATAAACCCAAAGAGAATCTCGTAGCGCGCGATCCTGGAATGATTCACCTTAAAATATCCTTTTTGCTCATAATATCCGGCAAGGCTGCGGTACATGTCAAATGCGTCCGGAAATTCCTGCTCCAGATGTTCCAGCGTATTTCTGAACTGGGCGCTGTTATAATAGACTTCCACCATCTCCTCAATCTGTTTCAGGCGGATGATCTCACCGTAGGAAAGCCATTTTGTCCTGAGCACCTCATACGGGGGCCTGTCCTGCCAGACAATACCGTATTCCCCTGCCCTCTCATACATCTCGGACCCTTTGAGCACTTTCAGGAACCCAAGCTGAAGCTGCTGCGGCTTCAGCGCATAGACGTCGTTAAAGGACCGCCGGAAGCTCCCGTAATCTTCCAGGGGAAGCCCCGCGATCAGATCAAGGTGCTGATGGACATTTCCCTTCTCCCTGATGCGCGCGACCGCGCTTCTTACCCGGTCGAAGCGCATCGTCCTGTTAATCCTGCGTATCGTCTGTTCATTGGTGGACTGCACCCCGATCTCAAGCTGGACCAGCCCCGGACGCATACTGTTGATGAGCCGTATCTCCTCATCCGTCAGCAGATCCGCCGAAATTTCAAAATGAAAATTCGTAACCCCCCTGTCATGCTCCATGATATACTGCCAGATCTCCCTGGCATGATCGTGCCTGCAGTTAAATGTCCGGTCTACAAATTTCACCTGCGGCACCCCGTGGTCGATGAAGAACTGCAGCTCCTCCTTCACAAGTTCCACGTCCCGGAAACGCAGGCACCGGTCAATGGAAGACAGGCAGTAACTGCACGCGAAAGGACATCCCCGGCTGGACTCATAGTAGAGGATTCTGTTCTGGAAGTCCCCTTCCTGCCTGTACACGAAAGGCACGGTACTCAGGTCAATGGGCGGTCTTGCAGGGTTTTCTCTCACCACTCCTTCCCCGTCCCGGTAAACGATCCCTTTGATCTCTTCCACCGGCTTTCCGTTTCCCGACCAGCACTGCACAAGCTCCAGAAAGGTCTCCTCCCCCTCTCCGCACATGACGCCCGAAACCATAGGATACCGGGAGAGAATATCCAGCGCATTGTAGGAGACTTCCGGTCCCCCCACCCACACCTTCACCGCCGGCAGAACCTTCACGATCTCCACCATAATCTGGCTCACGTAAGAGATGTTCCAAAGATAGCAGGAAAAGCAGAGGATATCCGGCCGGTGTTTATACAAGTCCATCAGGATCACATCCAGAGGCTGATTGACCGTATATTCCACGATCCCGATCTCCTCACCGGAGCAACCGGCGTACGCCTTTAAGCTGTATACCGCAAGATTGGAATGGATATATTTGGCGTTTACTGCCACAAGCAAAACCTTCATAAAAAACTCCTTAACGATATTTTTTCCGGCAGGGAAACAAAAACACTCTCTATCCGTTGACATTTCCTTCAAAACCATGTAAAATTATGACTCGTGCAGCCGGGGTGTTAGCGGTACCTTGTACCTGCAATCCGCTATAGCAGGGGTGATATTGCGCAGAGGGCGGCAGCCGGCAGGGCTGCCCCCGGTAAGTGACGCTGAGGTTCGGGTCTTACGCGACGGAAATCTGTGAACCGTGTCAGGCCGGGAACGGAGCAGCACTAAGCAGAACCTTCCGGGTGCCGTGAGGGCGCCTGGACTGAGTTTACTGCCGGGGTAACGTCTGTTGGCCAGGCTCGAAGCGCAATGCACGCAAAAAGAAGAATCCTCCGGAGTTATGTCTCTGGCGTATCTGCCGCGGCATGATCCGGAGTTTTTTTATTGCACTTTTCCTGCTTTTTCTTCTCTCTGAGTTCCCGGAAAAACTGTTTCATCATATCGCTGCACTCCTGTTCCAGCACACCTGTTGTAAGATCCGCCTGATGATTGAACTGTTCGATCTTAAGCAGGTTTAAAACAGAACCGGCGCATCCCGCTTTCGGGTTCATGCACCCGATCACTACCCGGGAAATCCGTGCCTGTATGATCGCGCCCGCGCACATCTGGCACGGCTCCAGCGTCACATACAGGGTGCAGTCTTCCAGCCGCCAGTCTCCCATCTTCCGGCTTGCCTTCCTGATCGCGGCAATCTCTGCATGGGCAAGCGGATTTCTCTCCGTATTCCTCCGGTTGTATCCCCTTCCGATGATCTTTCCCCCGTGGGTGATCACACAGCCAATCGGCGTCTCATTTATGGCGTACGCTTTTTTTGCCTGCCGCAGCGCTTCTCTCATGAACTTCTCGTCTGTCCTGCCGGTTTCCGGCGTCCTGTCATTCATCGTTCTTTCCTTTCCCCGCTGTTTTGCCCTTCCCACATCCTAACATGGTTCTTTTTCCCCCTCTCTCTGAATAGACTAGACATAAAAGAGACAAGATCAGAGGTAAACTTATGCACCCAGGTATATGTTATCTATATGAGTATGAGAAAAAACAGCGAAAACGAAACGTAGGTTTTATAAAAGTTTCCCGGCATTATCAGTCCTGTATCTTCCAGATCCACGCCCGGGGTATTCCGGTCGGAAACGGAGCTTCTTTAGAGCTGTATGCCTTCTATCTGGAGAACGGGTTCCTTGCCAGCTCTAAAATTGCAGACCTGGCCTGTTACAGCCGGACAGTTTCCATGCGCTTTTCTGTGTCAGAAACACACTTTCCCGGCAATCACAGCCTGGATGGAATTGACGGTTTTCTCATCATGCTGCCGGGCAGGAACACTTCTCTGTACTGGATCGCCTCGGAAAATATGCTCCAGGCAGATCCCTCCGACATGCGCTCTCCCGAAGAGCTGAACCAGCCGCAGGACAGCGAAGCCGAAGAAACTGCAGAACCAGCCCCTGAAGAGGAAGAGCTCCTGCCACAGGACAATGGGCCTGAAGAAGCGCCCGCCCCCGGAGAGGAAGAGTTCCCGTCACAGGACAATGGGCCTGAAGAAGCGCCCGCCCCCGGAGAGGAGGAGTTCCTGCCACAGGACAATGGGCCTGAAGAAGCGCCTGCCCCCGGAGAGGAAGAGCTCCTGCCACAGGACAGTGGGCTTTCTTCACAGGATGAGGGGCCACAAGAACGCGAAGACGATGCCGGAAGCAAAGTAACTGCCAGAAAAATCCAGCGTTCTGATCTATCCCAGCTTCCAAGACGTTTCTGGTTCCTTGCAAATAACAGTTTTCTGCTTCACGGATATCATAATTATAACCATCTCCTTCTTGTGGAAGAAGATGGCCATATGTGGCTCGGAGTACCCGGAATCTATGACAGGCGCGAGGCACGGGCTGCCGATCTGTTCGGTTTCCCCCAGTTTACCCGCTCTTATGTCTCCCTGCTTGACCTGACAGAAGATGAGCGAAACGATGAAGCCGATTTCGGGCATTGGTGCCGTTACATTGACCCGGCAGATCCTAAATAATACCATTCATCTCCTGGTAGAGCCTTTTCGCATAACTGTCTGTCATTCCACAGACATAATCTGTGACAAGAAGCAGGCGGAGATACAGCTTTTCCGCCTCGCTTCTGCCCTCTGCCTGAATCCTGTAGGCATTTTTATAATTGTCAGAAATAAAAGCTACAATACGCCGGTCTATGGAATCCTGCTTCTGGTCCGTATCATAGTAGAGCACCGCCTGCACAAGGCGGTCCATAAGAAAGTTGAGGATAGTGGACTCTGTCAGCTCCATCTTATAGATCGCCCTTGATGAGAAGACATGGCGGTATGCCATATCTCCGAGCAGATCCATCAGCTTTTCCCCGTATGTACCGCTGAAAAGGTCCTTCCCGTATGTCCCCTCCATAATGGCGTCATAGTGGGATGTAAAGCCGAAGGTGGCGCAGCTTATCAGAAATCCCTGCGCACTCACGATCCAGTTCTTGACCGCGTAAGCCTCTGGGCTGTCCACTGTCTTTTTCTTCCCGCGCTCATAGAGCTGATGCAGTTTCTCAAGCGGTTGAAAAGCAGAACCTTCATAGTCCCCGCCCAGGGCAGAGAGCTCCTTCTCCAGCGTATAATAGGTAATAAAGCCTTTTACAAAGGCATCCTCAATATCCGCCGTCTTATACGCCAGGTCGTCCGCCGCTTCCAGTATGAACGTCAACGGATGCCGCCTGTTTCCGGCTCCGGTCGCTTCGGTTATCTTCCGGAAAGTCTCCCGGTCTGCATAATAATACCCCATTTTCTTATCCCTGATGCTGCCGCTTTTCGTGTTGATCCCCGTAGATGGGACGGGATATTTGATAATCGTATTGAGCAGCGCATAGGTAAGGTTCATCCCGTGTTCGTCCACAAGATAGTGGAGCCTGGTCACAAGCCTGAGCGCCTGGGCATTTCCTTCAAAATGATAGAAATCCCCTTTCATCTGGTCGTCCAAAAGCTGCTCTACCGGCTGTCCCAGGAAGGTAAGCTCCGGCAGATTTTTCTCAAACCAGCCTCTTATCGCCGTCTCACCGAAATGGCCAAACGGCGGATTCCCGATATCATGAATCAGGCCAGCACATTCCAGTATATGGGAGATATCCTCCCTCATCTTTGGCGTAAACCCTGAATTTTTCCGGTATTTCAAAATATTTTCACCGATATTCTGCCCGAGAGATTTCCCGAGAGAAGAAACCTCCAGGGAATGTGTCAGCCTCGTTCTGATAAAATCGCTCTTGTCGAGAGGGAATACCTGCGTCTTATCCTGAAGCCGCCGGAATGATGCGCTTCCGATAATCCTGTGATAATCCTTCTCAAATTCACTTCTTAGATCTGCCGATCTGTTGCGTCCCTGGCTTTCGCGCTCCCTCTTCCCGGACAGCAGCCTTGTCCATTCCATTCTTTCCATTTTTTTCTTTCCTGCTCCGTAAGGTCAGCCTAAGCCTTCCCTATAATCCTGTCCCTACTCCCGGTCAGTCAAGATAGATCGGGGGCACATACGCTGTCCCGAGAAGCGCCTTCTTCCTCTCCTGATAGCCGAGAAACGCCCACTCCGTCATATCCGTCCATTTATGTATCTTCCTGTCATACACCTGGACATACCCGATTCTGCTGGGATGCATCCTGACACTGTTAGACTGGTATTCTCTTCCCGTATATGGGTTAATCTCTCCATTCACCCTGTCTTCTTCCAGGTCATTTTCGGGAATAACAGGCTCAAAGCCTTCCTGCTTTTCATCCCGCTCTTTATCCGGGATATCCTTTGCCGGCTCATCCTGATGTTTCTCCGGCTTTTCTGCATCCTCCTCCAGCTTGGAAAGCTCTCTGTGTATGTCATAGAGTTCCCCGATCGTTATATCCCGTTCCTCTGAGTGCTCCGTCTCCCCCGCCTGCGCGCTCTCTTTTATGGAAATCCCTTCTTCCTCAGCCTGCACGCTCTCCTTTATGGAGATTTCCTTTTCCTCAACCCGCATGTTCTCCTTTATGGAAGCATCTTCTTTCTCCCGAAGGTCTTCGCCCTGTATCTGCTCATCCTGCACATCTCCGTGAACTTTCTCCGCAGGGCTCTGGGTCTCCTCCTTCTTCTGCATCATTTCACCCGACATGATACTCAGGTGGAACGGGCACCCCAGTATCTCTGCGATCATTCTCATATCCTGCTCCTGGAAATTATCGCGCCCCAGCCTCTGGGTAAGATTCTGCCTGGACATCTTTTTCCCGGTTTTTTCTTCTATGCTCTCGGCAAGTTCTTTGATCGTCATGCCTTTTCTGCCGAGGATAATCTTAACCTGTTCGCCAAATGTTAAATCTTCCATGTTCTTCCTCCTTATGTATATTATACTCCTTTTATCCCCTGCCCTCTCACTTCCGGTCTGCGTTTGCTCACTGTTCCAGGATATATTCTTCCAGAGTGATATCCTGCTGTGTTATCTCCTTTGCCACATCTTTTCCGACATATCTGTAATGCCAAGGCTCATAAATGATCCCGGTTATATCCGCTTTGTCCTGTGGGTATCTCAGGATAAAGCCATACTCCCAGCAGTGTTCCATCAGCCATTTCTGTTCGTCCGTATCCCCCTGACGGTCGTCCAGCGCTTCATAGTCTGACGAAATGATATCCACCGCAAGCCCGGATGCATGTTCGCTTGTTCCCGGCACTGCAACGGATTTTCTCGTCTCGTCATAGGCGTCCAGCGGACCATATCCCTGTTCGATCCAGTCCTGCATTGTAGAATTAAACACTTCCCGCTGTTTGTCGTAGGCGCGGTAAGCGGAAGCCACATACATGCTCAGTCCTGCCTTCTGCGCATCATCCAGCATGTCCTGAAGATCCTGCGCGATGCGGGAGTCCACCGAGCGCTCCGGCTCGATCTCCGTAAGCTCTGCCGGTTCATATTCTGTATCCAGCGGATAATTTTCATTGATCAGCGCAAGTGCCCAGCCGTCTTCACTGCTTGCTAAAAGCTCCGCACTGTTTTTTACCGCACTGCTTCTAAGCGCCACGGTGCGAAGCTCTTCCATCTCGCTTTGAAGCTGCTCATTTTCTGCGGTCAGGGTAGCCTCATGCTCCTTCACGACTGCTCTTGCCGCAAAGACTGTAAGCAAAATGCCGACCGCAAGGCCTGCCGTACCTCCAGTCAGTAAAATTCTTCTTGTTTTTGCCTTCCTGCTTTCCCGTCTCATTATAATCTTAACTCCGTGTGTATCTCTGAATCGATCTCTTTGTCCGTTGTGCACACTGCCATCCTGTACGGCAGTCCGCTTATCCCAAATTCTCTGTAATAGTAGATAGCTGTGTACTCCCCCGGCTGTTTTATGAGCACCGGAGGATTGCCCAGCTGTATAGAAAACGCATCCAGCGGCATTGCCATCCCCTGTCTGGTTGCCTTCATAAAGCTCTCTTTGAGGACCCAGTACCGGTAAAAAAGATCTCTGCGCTCCTCATCCTCTTTTGCTCCCTCAATCGTACGGTACTCCTCCTCACAGAAGAACCGGCGCGCGATTTTAAGCCTTATGTCCTTCATTCTTTCAATGTCGCATCCGACCTGTGCCTCCCCCGGGTCCAGCTTCGCCGCGCACATCACGTAGTCTCCGGAATGGGAGAGATTATATACAGAAGATTCAGGCAGATGATATTCTGCCCGAATCTTTTCCCATAAAATCCACACTCCCGCACTCTGCGCCCTGCCCTGGACGGACCTGGCTGCATCTGCCTTTTTCCTGCGGAAAGGCGGAAGTCCCTCATAATATCCTTTATAACATTCCTCCTGGTAAAGCGGACTGACGTCCGCAATCCATGCTCTTACCATCCCTCTATTCCTTCAGATAGCGCACTTCAAAAGTATCGATCGTAATCGGCTTATTAAAGAGCGTCCCCTGGGCATAATCACACCTCAGCTCCTCCAGCACATTGAGCTGGTCCTGCGTCTCCACGCCGGATGCCAGCACATACGCCCCAAGCTGTCTGCATATGTCAATGACCGCCTTCGCCACAATCCGGCTGCGGCTGTTCCCTACGATGTTTGTGATCAGGCTTTTGTCCAGCTTCAGACCGTCAAACTCCATGACAGAAAGGATGGAAAAGCTGGAATCCTTTGCCCCGAAATGATCCAGGATGACCCGGACATTTGCCTTTCGGATCTTGCTGCTCGTCTCTGCCAGCATCTCCTGGTTCATATCATGATATGACTCCGAGACCTCAACCTCCAGGTACTCGCAGAATACATGATACTTCTCGATCAGATGGAGCATCTTGTCCGCAATGCTTTCCTGCCGGAGAGTCGCTCCTGCGAAATTAACGGACACCGGCATCATCGGAAGTCCCTGTACGTCCCATCTGTGCAGGGTCTTGCAGACTTCCTCAAACACATACAGATCAAGGTAATGGGACAGCCTTGTCTCTTCCAGAAGATTGATATATTTTGCCGGGTTCATAATGCCCAGGTCTTTATGCTGATAACGTACGACGGCCTCTGCACCTGCCACATTCCCTGTCCTCACATCAATTTTCGGGACGAAACAGACAATAAAATTGCCGCTTTCAATGTCATGGAGCAGATCCTCTTTAATGATCGGTTCATGATGCCCTTTCTTCAGATTCTTGTAGTACTTCCTCTTTTCCTCCCGCATCATGTTTTCCGCCGCCACCACAAGGCTGTTCGCATCAATATCCAGCTTCTCCCATGCGTATCCGATGGAAGCGAGTCCAAGGCTGATATGATCCAGCTTCCTGTGCACGGCATGAACCTGCTTTGTAAAATTCTCATAAGAACTGTTCTCAACTAAAACGAGGTACTCGTCGCCTGTCATACGGTAAACCTGTCCGCTGTGGAAATACTCTTCCAGGACCTCTCCTACGCGCATCACGACCTCGTCGCCGTAATCACGACCGAACTCCCTGTTAAAATTCTTAAGGCCATTGATATCGAGCGACATTGCCCCGAGGGACTTCAGCTTTTTTTCCTCCACCTCATCCATGTAGGCCACAAAGCTGTTCCGGTTCAAAAGGCCTGTAAGGTTGTCGTGATAGCTTAAATACTCCTGTTGCTTCTGCGTCTTCTGCAGCGCAATAACCTGAGGAATATATGGGAGAAGCGCCCTCATCATATTCAGGTCGCAGCCTCCACGGTGCACGCCCACAACCGCAAGAACTGCCGTTGTGTCCGTGTCCTTGCCAAGCTTCATAAAGACGCTGTAATCATCAGACGTCGTGTCCGTAATTTCCTGCCTTATCCACTTCGGCTGCTGATCGGCAGGAAGCATTTTAATCCGGTCCCTCTGCCAGGGAACGTTGCTGGCACACCACTCGTAAATTGTCTCAATGTCATCTTCTTCTTTTTCAATATAGTAAACGTATTCTGAATCGTAATAATCCCGTATCGCGCTCAGGATGTCATTGATGATATCAATGACAGAACGCACTTTATTTTCATCACTCATGGAATATCTCCCCTGTTTTTTTATAAACCCTGCTCCGCAATGCCCCGGGCTTGTTTTGCATCCCCACCCCTGACATCATGAATATTGTAGTATACTCATCTCTAAATTGCAAGACAAAAAGAGATACCTCCCCTGGCAGGATACGGTATCTCTTTTTCTAAGACAGCCTATAAATTCCATTTTTTGTCCTGAGCCAGCCTCAGACGGTTCATCGCCCTGGCAAGGGACGCCTGGGTATGGTAGTATTCCTGGATACTCTGCTTCTGTCTCATCCGTTCTTCCGCACGCTCTTTCTGCTCCTGGGCATGGCGGATATCGATCTCCTCCGGGCGTTCCGCAGTATCTACCAGGAGGGTGACACGGTTATTGACAATCTCTGCAAACCCGGTTCCCACCGCAACCTCCGTCCACTCGCCTTTTTCCAGTTCCATCCTGGCGATTCCCACGTCAATGGCAATCACCATATTCTCATGGCGGGGAAGAATCCCTTTCTCGCCGTCCGGCGCCGGAATGACGAGGCTTAAGCATCTGCCCTCATAAAAGACTCTGTCACTGGCTATGATCTTCAATCCGAATGTCTCCATATGGTCACGCTCCCGTCTATGCCTCTTGGCTCTCGGCTTTCGCCTTTTCTATCACATCATCGATCGTCCCCACATTAAAGAACGCTGACTCGGGATACTCATCCATCTCCCCGTCAATGATCATCTTAAACCCGCGGATCGTCTCTTTGAGGGGCACATATTTGCCGGGAGTTCCCGTAAAGGTCTCAGCCACAAAGAAAGGCTGTGACAGGAATCTCTGGATCTTTCTCGCACGCATGACTGTCGCCTTATCCTCATCGGAAAGCTCTTCCATCCCAAGGATCGCGATGATATCCTGCAGCTCTTTATATTTCTGGAGGATCGCAATCACCTTATTTGCCACCTCATAGTGTTCCTCTCCGACCACATCCGCCTCAAGAATACGGGAACTGGACTCCAAAGGATCTACTGCCGGGTAGATTCCCTGTTCCACGATCTTCCTGGAAAGCACGGTCGTGGCGTCCAGATGCGCAAATGTAGTGGCCGGCGCCGGGTCGGTCAGGTCGTCGGCAGGCACATAAACCGCCTGCACCGAGGTGACGGACCCGTCCTTTGTGGAAGCGATACGTTCCTGAAGCTCGCCCATCTCTGTCGCCAGTGTCGGCTGGTATCCGACTGCCGACGGCATACGTCCCAGCAGGGCAGACACCTCAGATCCCGCCTGGGTGAAACGGAAGATATTATCAATAAAGAGAAGCACGTTCTGGTGCTGCTCGTCACGGAAATATTCTGCCATTGTAAGCCCTGTCTCTGCCACGCGCATACGTGCCCCGGGCGGCTCATTCATCTGCCCGAACACCAGAGCTGTTTTTTCCAGCACGCCAGACTCCTTCATCTCGGTCCAGAGGTCATTTCCCTCGCGGGAACGTTCCCCGACTCCGGTAAAAATCGAATACCCACCATGCTCTGTAGCGATATTTCGGATCAGCTCCTGGATCAGCACCGTCTTTCCAACACCGGCGCCGCCGAACAGACCGATCTTACCGCCTTTTGCATAAGGCGCCAGGAGATCGATAACCTTGATTCCTGTTTCCAGGATCTCGACTACCGGGCTCTGGTCCTCAAATGACGGGGGCTGCCTGTGGATGACCCATTTCTCTGAATCCTCAATCAGTGCGCCATCATCAATCGTCTCGCCAAGCACATTAAACAGCCTGCCAAGCGTCTGCTCCCCCACAGGCACTTTGATGCCGGCTCCGGTCGCGGTAACTTCCATATCCTTGCAGAGTCCCTCGCTGGCTGCCAGCATAAGGCAGCGCACCTCGTTATTGCCAAGATGCTGAGCAACCTCCATGATGCATTTCTTTCCGTTGTTCTCCACTTCCAGAGCATCTTTGATAAAAGGGAGGTCGCCGTCTTCAAATACTACGTCAACGACAGGTCCCATAACCTGTACGATTCGTCCTTTCTTCATCATGTTCCTCCTATTGTTACTATTCACAGCCGTATCAGGCTTGGCAGCAGGAGCGTCGTGCCCGCACGTAAGCATCTGTTTCTAAGCCTGATATGTCACTGTGGAACGTCACACCACCCACATAAGCAGTCTTAGCTCCGCAAGGAGCGGGACTGGGGCCTCATAGAGGCGACGAGTGCGCATGTTGGGTGGAGGCTGTGATAGAAACCTCCTAGAATCTATTTTCTCTGCTGCGCCCTTGCTCCGCCGCACACCTCGGTGATCTCCTGGGTAATCGCCGCCTGTCTCGCGCGGTTGTACACGATCGACAGCTCTTTGATCAGGCTGTCAGCACTGTCCGTTGCGGACTTCATCGCCATCATTCTGGCATTGTGCTCGCTGGCATACGCCTCCACGAGAGCGCCATAGATCATTCCGTTTACATAGTTGGGCACAATGCTGTCCATCACATGCTCCGCAGAAGGATAGAGTTCAATCTCTTCCCGGTGCATATTAAGGGGCATCTTCATGACCTTGAAGTCTGCCCTCTCCAGAGGCAGAAGCTTCATGATCTCTGCATCCGCCTGCACCGAGTTCTCCATGCGGGTATATACAATATAAACCTCATCCAGATCCCCGTCCAGGAACTGGTCAATCAGAACACTGGAAATATCTCTCGCCCTGTGCATAGTCGGCTTCTGGACCGTATATTGGAAATTCGTGTCAATTTCCACGCCCCGTTTTGCAAAGTAATGCCTTCCCAGCTCACCCACGACAAAAAGCCTGTGCTTTCCCGGCTTTGCCAGGATCTCCTCCTCCAGCTTCACAATGTTGTGGTTGTATGCCCCGGCAAGTCCCTTGTCAGCAGTGACGACAATAGAACCGATCTTTCTCTCTTCCTTCGGAATCTTTTCCCTCTGGTCAAAGAAGCGGTGCCTCAGTTCCGGAAGATGGCGCAGGATTCTCGATATCTCTCCCTGAAGGCCGTAGAAGTAAGGCTCTGTGTCAGCCAGCTTCTTTTTTGCCTGTGTCAGCTTGGATGAGGATATCATGTACATCGCGTTGGTGATCTTCATCGTGTCCCTGACACTGTTGATCCTGCTCTGTATCTCTCTGATATTTGCCATATTAACACCTGCTCTTCTTAAATTCCTTCGCTGTCTCTACGATTTTCTCTATCAGCTCGTCCGTCAGCGCCTTCTTCTCTTCGATCTCCCTGCCGATCTCAGGATGCTCTGCATCGAAATAGTGCAGCAGATCCGCCTGGAACTGTTTGATCTTTGTCTTCTCCACCCCGAGCAGAACCTTGTGTGTCGCCGCACACAGTGTAATCACTTTCTCATGGAGGCTTAACGGGTGGCAGAGCGGCTGCTTTAACAGTTCCATCAGACCGCTTCCGTACTCTAGCTGTTCCTTTGTCGCGGCATCCAGGTCAGAACTGAACTGCGTGAACACTTCCATCTCGCGGTACTGCGCAAGGTCGATACGGATACTTCCCGAAGCCTTCTTCATAGCTTTTGTCTGTGCCGCGCCGCCCACACGGGATACAGAAAGTCCGACATTGACCGCCGGTCTCATCCCGGATGCGAACAGACCGCTCTCAAGGAAGATCTGACCGTCCGTGATGGAGATCACGTTGGTCGGGATGTACGCGGAGACGTCTCCCGCCTGAGTCTCGATGATCGGAAGCGCCGTGATGGATCCCCCGCCCTTCTCATCGCTTAAACGGCTGGAGCGCTCCAGAAGCCTGGAATGAAGATAGAATACATCTCCCGGGTACGCCTCACGTCCCGGCGATCTTCCAAGAAGAAGCGAAAGGGCACGGTACGCAACCGCATGCTTGGAGAGATCGTCATATACGATCAGCACGTCTTTCCCCTGGTACATGAAATACTCCGCCATCGCAGTTCCCGCATACGGCGCAATGTACTGGAGAGATGCGCAGTCACTGGCCGTGGAAGACACAACAATCGTGTAATCCATCGCTCCGTGGCTGCTCAGCGTATTTACAACTTTTGCGACAGTGGACGCTTTCTGCCCGACTGCAACATAGACACAGACCACATCCTTGCCTTTTTGATTCAGGATCGTATCCATTGCAATGGACGTCTTTCCTGTCTGACGGTCCCCGATGATCAGCTCACGCTGTCCGCGGCCGATCGGAAACATGGCGTCAATGGAGAGGATTCCGGTCTCCATCGGAACACTGACCGACTTACGGTCAATGATTCCCGGCGCCTCCTGCTCAATCGGGCGGTACCCGGATGACTGTACGTCACCTTTCCCGTCGATCGGCTCTCCGAGGGCATTCACGACCCTCCCGATAAATCCTTCCCCGACCGGGACTCCTGCCCGTTTTCCTGTACGGGACACTTTCGTGCCTTCACGGATCCCGGAATCGCTTCCGAAAAGGATGCAGCCGATTTCATCCTTCCTGACATCCTGCACCATTCCCTTAAGTCCGGTCTCAAATGTGATGATCTCTCCGTACATGGCATGATCAATTCCGTATATAGTGGCGATCCCGTCGCCCACTGCAATGACAGTCCCGACTTCACTGTCCTTGCTCATTGTATCAAAATTTTCTATCTCCTCCCGGAGTATAGAAATAATCTCATCTGAATTGATTGAACTCACCTTGCTCACCTCCGGTTACTTTAATCTTTGCTCTAATCTGTTCAGGCGTCCTCTTATGCTCCAGTCATACTCGTCGCTCCCCACACGGAGGATAAACCCTCCCAGGAGCGCCTCATCCCGGCATACTTCTATATGTGCTTCTTTCGCGCCGTATCTGCCGCACAGGAATGCTTCCATTCCCCTTTTCTGTTCCTCGCTCGGAGGGACCGTACATGTCAGCGTAGCGCTTAAGACTTTTCTCTGCTCATCGCAGATCGCATCATACGAGGTAAATATTTCAGAAATCAGGTCCATTCTGTGATATTTACACACAACCTTCAGAAAATTTCGCATTTCACCGGGGAATACCCTGTCAATCACCCTCTGCTTTTTCTTCAGGTCGATCGTGGGATTCACGAAAATATCATGGAGCTGAGGTACCTCTGCGAATATCTCCCTGGTCTTATGCACTCTGTCGGCAGGAACCCCGGTCTCATGGAGGACACGGGCGTACCTCACTGCCGCAAGAGAGCAGTGCACAGGATTATTTGTCGTCTGTGTCGTCATGGGTTCCACCTACTTCTTTCAGAAACTGGTCATAGAGATCCTCGTCCGCTGTCCTGCCGACGATCTTTGCCGCAGATGCAACAGCCAGCCCTGCGATCTCACCCTGGAGTTCTTTCATGGTCTTTTCCCGCTCTGCCCTGACAGTCTCTTTCGCACTCTCAATAATATTTCCCGCCTTGTCGCCGGCTTCCCCGACGATCCTGTCATACTCGCTCTTCGCCGCCGAACGCGCCTTCTCCAGAATCTGTACGGATTCCTGCTTCGCTCCTCTGAGGGCATCCTCATACTCCTGCTTCATCTTCGCCGCATCGTCCTGTGCAGCCTGTGCATTCTTAAGTCCGTCCTCAATGATCTGTCTTCTCTTTTCCATGATCCCCATCACCGGTTTGAACAGGAAATGACTGAGCAGAAGATAAAGAACAACAAGATTTATAATATTCCAGACAAGGTTCAAATCAAGACTCAGCATCTTTTCCACCCGCCTTTCTTGTTACTTTCCATCCGTTTGTTTCCTGCCCCCATTATCCTAAGAAGAAGATGATCAGGATACCGATGATGAAACCGTAAATAGCGGTTGCCTCTGCAAGCGCACATCCGAGGATCAGAGTCTTTGTGATTTTTCCTTCAGCCTCCGGCTGTCTTGCGATCGCCTCTGCAGCTTTAGATGTTGCAATTCCAATCCCGATACCTGCTCCGATACCTGTGAGTACTGCAATTCCTGCTCCGATTGCTATAAGTGTTTCCATAATACTAATCTCCTTTTCCTTTTCACATTTTTTAGAGGTTTCTTTTTCAGTAATTCTTTTCTTTTCCTGCTTCTGCGAGCCTACTCCATCTCCTCGTTCATAAACAGCCCTGTCAGGAATACGAAAACATATGCCTGGAGAAGCCCGTCGAAGATATCGAAATAGAAACTCACCGGGATCGGTATGATCAGCGGTACAATGGTCTTTAAAAGCTCCATGACCACAAATCCGGCAAGCATATTTCCGAAAAGACGCATACACAGTGACAATGGCCTGATTATGACCTCGAGGATCATGATCGGCGCGACCACCGGAACCGGCTGGGCGAAATGCTTTACCCAATGCTTCAGCCCGTTCTTATGGATACCTGAATACTCAATCAGGCACATGCTCATGATCGCCAACCCTGCCGTCACATTCAGATCTTTTGTCGGCGGCTTGAAACCGAACAGGGGGGCGATGGTGTTCGAGAAGGCGAGATAGAGAAGCACTGTGATCAGATATGGTATGTATCTTCTGTTCTCTTTCCCGATGATCCCCTCAAAGAAATCCTGCGCCCAGCCGATGCCGGCTTCCAGTGCGAGCTGCACTTTCCCGGGATTCTCAACTCTCAGATTCCTCACCAGTACAATGGATAAGAGGACGAGTACTGCCATAATGATCCAGGTGACGACCACAGACTCCGAGATCCCGCCGAGAACCGGAAGTGTGAATACTGTTTCACAATTCAGTTCTTCCATAAGTGTGTCTACCAAATTTCCCGTATTACTCCCTCCTTTGCTGCTGTTCAATGTGGGGTCCGCCTTCTTTTGCTGCCGCCCCGGACCGGTTTCCGGTAAATCCGGGCATAAAAAAAAGAGCCGTTCCCCTTTGAACTCCTTGGATTTGTGCTGTATCAGCGACCGGAGATACTCTGTATCCCTCAAAAGTCGACTAAATATTACCCCCAATTTTTTTGTTTGTCAACCATTCTTAAAATCCGTTTTTAATAGAGGAAAATGCCCGTTTTTTATTTCAATTTGTCTTGATTTCAGCCCGGTATCCGGTGATTTTTATTCAATTTTTATCTATTTTTTTCCTTCACGGCTTTTTTACTTTTAAAGCACCTCACGTTTTCGTGCGAAAAATCTAGTTTTTTATTTTTTATTTGTCGAATCCGCCCGTCTTCTTATCTTTTCTGGCCGCATGGCAGACAATAAGATATACACTTTTACACAATTTTGAAAGCAATTTTCAGTAATACTGCTTATCAAAATAATTCTGAGGTATAATAATAATGATAAGACAGAGAAAAATCTTTCAGAGGTGTCTTTTATGAACCGGATCAAAGGATTAAAGACAAAATATTTCCCACTATATTCTGACCGCATCTTTTTCCTGTGCGGTGCCGTCATGCTGTGCAGTGAAATCTGGAAACAGCTTACCCTGACCTTCCTTCTCGGACACGGGCACTACAACTGGTGGTATTTCCCCTTCCAGCTCTGCAGCATCCCCATGTACATTCTTCTCGCCTACCCCTGGCTGCGCGCCCCCGGAATCCGGAGCGCTCTGCTGGGCTTCCTTATGTCATACACCCTGCTCGGGGGGATTGCCGTTTTCGCCGACACAAGCGGGCTTCACTATCCCCTCGCGTCACTCACCGCGCACTCCTACCTCTGGCATATCCTGCTGATTGCAGTGGGTCTTTTTGCAGGGTCCCTTTTCAGCTCCGGAACCGCCCGGCTTCTGCCTGCTTTCGCCTCGGGAACCTGCCTGTACCTGTCTTGCTGCCTCCTGGCGGAAATCTTCAACCTGGCGCTGGACCGGTTCGGCACGATCAACATGTTCTATATCAATCCCCACTATCAGATGCAGCAGATTTTCTTTCACAGCCTGTCACTTTCTCTCGGGAACCTGCCTGCCATCCTGCTCTATATCGCAGCCACTGTCTTTGGCGCTTTTCTCCTCTCTCTCCTCTGGCATGTCCCTGGCCGGTTCGTCCTCCATAGATTTCTCCACCGCAATCCGTAGGAAGTCCCGGTCCCGTGCCTTCCTTCTCGGGATAAACCTGCTGACAAGGCTCCCTTTCCCACGGTTCTTGACAAAAAGGAATCCAATGACAGAAAAAACCAGGGCCCCGATAAAATTAACGATCAGATCCTCCATTGTGTCGATAAGCCCGATGTCGAGATATCCTCCCAGGCCCAGTTCTGTCCCATTCACAGCTGTATCCGTGATTCCTTCTATTACATATGGGATATTGCTCCGGGTCGGGTCAAGCGTGACCGAACGGATGGTATGGACGACCGTATCCTTCTGCATATCGTACCCGATGAGCTGATCCATCCCAAACTCAAAAAACTCCCACACAACACCGATCGTCATGGAAAAGCAGAACGCGACGATCGCCATAAACAAAGGAGACAGATTAAACACCGCCTTTTTATTCCGGTTCAGCAGGTCCACAAGGGAGAAGCCGATCGCAGCCGCCAAAAATCCGTTGAGTGTGTGCAGCACCGTATCCCAGAACGGGAAGATCAGGTAAAACTCACTGATCTCGCCGAGGATCTCCGCCGCAAAAATAAACACAAGAATAATGATCTCAAGAGTTGTGGGAAGCTCCACCTTAAAGGTGATCTGCACAAGGCTTGGGATTACCAGCAAGAGAAGCGTCAGCGCGCACAGAAATACATTCTCATAATTGCGGTTCAGAACCTGGAGTATCATCATGACGATGACAAGTATCCGCAGGATAAAATATACGAGAAACGAGCTTCTGTGCTCTCTCAGCTCCATGTGCAGAGCGTCTCCCATGCTTTTGAACCAGTTTGTTTTCTTACCGTTGTTTTTCATCTTCTTTCCTCACTTTGCCTTTCCTGTCCTCTTGCAGTCCGCCTGCCTCTCTGTTAAACTGATCTTTGAGGTGATTGTATGAAACATCCGTTTCCTTTTGATATCATATACAGCAGGCGCAAAACCGTCGCCATCCAGATCACACGGGAGGCAAACGTGCAGGTCCGCGCTCCGTACGGCTGCCCCCGCTCCTTTATCGACTCCTTCCTTCTCGAAAGGCAGGAATGGATCCTAAGTCTCCTGGAAAAGGCCGCCTCTTCACCGCAAAAAACGCGCCCTGAGATTCCCGAGGCAAAACGGCGGCAATATATCGAAACCGCCCGCGCCGTCTTTACCCAAAAGGCTGCCTACTATGCGCGCATCATGGACGTCACTTACCGCCGGATCTCCATCCGGGAGCAGAAAACACGGTGGGGGAGCTGCAGCAGCGGCGGCAACCTGAACTTCAACTGGCGCCTGATCTTTGCCCCGGAACCTGTCCTCGACTATGTCGTCGTACATGAGCTCGCACACCGCCGGGAAATGAACCACTCCAGAGCCTTCTACCGCATTGTGGAATCCGTGCTTCCCGACTATAAGGAATCCAGGAAATGGCTACGGGACCACGGGGATTCCCTGTGGGATGCCTCATAGGTTCCGCAGTACCGCCTCTGCCTCAGAGCGCCCCGGCCTCTTTCAACGTCTGATACAGGCGGGATACCGGCAGCCCGACTACGTTATAATAGTCGCCCTCTATCCGGTCAATATATGCGGCGAACCGCCCCTGTATTCCATAAGCTCCCGCTTTATCCAGAGGTTCTCCCGTCTCCACATACGCTTCAATCTCCTCCTCTGTCATGGCATGCACGAACACCCTGGTCCTTACGGAGTAATTCTCTGTCCGCGCCTCTTCCCCCTCCTCACGGAAAATGACGGCAACACCTGTAAACACCTGGTGTTCTCTGCCCCGGAGATCGCGCAGCATGGCTTTCGCTTCCTCCCCATCCCGCGGTTTTCCCAGTATCCTGCCATCCAGCACGACGACCGTATCCGCCCCGATTACGACGAGGTCCTCTCCTTTGGCCTCAGATAACACATTCCCTGCTTTCATCAGGGCCAGCTCCTTTACGATCTCATCCGGCGCCGTGCTCTCATACCGCTCTTCTTTTTCACTTACCATCACCTCAAACTCCACACCGATCTGGGATAAAAGCTCTTTCCTTCTCGGGGAAGCCGATCCTAAGATGATCCTCTTTTTCACTGTGTCTTCCTCCTGGCTGCTCCACAAATCTATCTGTGCATTTCCTTCCACGCCTGCTTTAAGATCTCCGGCTCCGTCATCAGCCTGTATGCGCCCGCCTCCATGCACTTCGCCGCATACGCCATCCCTTTGCTCCCGATACTCATGCCTGCCTGCGCCGTCGCCGCCCAGTGGTGCAGGGGCGTCCCTTTGCACATGGCGGCTGCGCTTAGCATAACGGTCGGGACGGTATGGCTTACATCCGACACATCTGTTCCGATGGAGAGCGGCACCGGCTCATCCTCCAGAGGCTCCAGGCCTGCAAAATATTCCCCGCCATTATCAAGCCCCGCCTCTTCTGAGATTGCCGCGGCAAACCGGATTTCCTCGTCCGTGTAAACCGGCACCGGTATCTTTCTCATCTCCTCATAGAAGGTTTCGGAAAGCGTCCGGTTCACTTTCATCTCTTTATTGCAGGTCACTCTCTCGATCTCCACCCGGGTTCCCGTCATGAGCGCCGCTCCCTTCGCACAGTTGTCCACCCGCTCTGAAACCTCTTGTGTCCTCTCCCACTTAGAGGAGCGGATAAAATAGTTGGTGGCTGCATACGCCGGCACAATATTCGCCGGTCCGTCCGTATTCGTATAAGTATAATGGATTCTGACGCCATCCGCAACATGTTCCCTCAAATAATTCACCCCGACGTTCATAAGCTCCGCCGCGTCCAGGGCACTGCGCCCCATCTCCGGATGCTTGGACGCATGGGCGGAAGTTCCGTAGAAGTGATAGTTCTTGATATCCTGTGACTGCCAGATATCGTAACTGACCCGGTTCCGGTCAAAGGGATGCCATGTAACGGCTGCAGACAGGCCGTCAAAAATGCCCGCCTCGTTCATCCTGATCTTCCCGATCACGATCTCTTCCGCAGGGCAGCCATAGACCCGGACCGTCCCCTTCAGGTTTTCCGCCTCCATCCGTCTTTTCAGCGCGATGGCAGCTCCCGCACAGGCACTCCCGAGAAGATTGTGCCCGCAGCCGTGCCCCGGTCCGTCTGTCGGGCTGCAAAAGCTGCACACTTCCTGCCCCAGTCCCGGGAGCGCGTCATACTCTGCAAGGAATCCAATCACCGGCTCTCCTGTCCCCCATTGGGCCAGGAACGCTGTCTCAAAGCCGGCAAGCCCCCATTGAAGGGAGAAGCCCCCCTCTTCCAGAAAGCTCGCCAGTGCCCGCGACGACTCAGCCTCATGCTCTGAGAGCTCCGGATGCCGGAAGATATAATCTGCCGTCTCTGTCATCTTCTTTTCGATATCCTCTGTCATGCTTTTCCTCCTCTCCTGCCAAAAGAAGTGCGCAGCCGGCATATCTGCACCGTAACTGCGCACTTTCTGTTCTACAATTTCCGAAAAAGTGGTTTCCTCTGCTCAAATACTGTGTAATACCTAAACCCGCAGTCTGACAGGATATCCTTCGCCCTGTCAAAACCGTATGCGATATACTGCGGGCAGTGTGCGTCTGAGCCGACCGTGATGATCTCTCCGCCCAGCGCGCGGTATCTGCGCAGGATATCCGGATGGGGGTGGCAGAACCCCAAACCATACCTGAATCCAGATGTATTCAGCTCAATCCCTTTCCCCATATCCAGCACCTTCTTCAGAACTGCGTCGATCTCATCCGAAAGCGCTGCATAAGAATATTCCTCCGCTTTCCTTTTTCCGTATCTCACCACATAATCTATGTGCCCGAGCACGTCAAAGCTGTCCGTCCGCTCAAGATTATCCAGCGTCTCTTTGAACATCTGCGAATAGACCTGCCCGTCCGACCGTCCCTGAAACACTGCCCCGTCGTACGGGTCTGCCCCGCCGATCAGATGAACCGATCCGATGACAAAGTCAAAGGGATAACGCCCCGCAAGCTCCCGGTAAAAACCGCCCAGATGCGGCTGAAGCCCCGTCTCGACTCCGATCTTGACCGTAATCCTGTCCGCATATTCCCTGCGGCACTCCTCGAGCACACGGAAATATTCCTCCGGGCCAAAGACAAATGCCGGCGTCTCCTCCCCCGGTTCTGTCGGGTAATCTTTGTCATAATGGTCTGTCAGGCATATTTCCTTAAGGCCTTTTTGCATGGCGCCCTCTATCATCTTCCTGACGTCGGCTTCGCTGTCCGTGGAAAAGCTGGAATGTGTGTGGCTGTCGCTTTCTATCATCTTATTAACCCTCTCGTCCTATACTGCGTGAATATACTTCAGAACAGTCTGTCAAATCTCTCCATCGCCTCTGCCGTACTCTCATGCTGCCCGAATGACGTCAGGCGGAAATAATGTTTCCCATTCCGCCCGAAACCTGCCCCCGGCGTTCCCACCACCTGGGCATTCTCAAGGAGATAGTCGAAAAACTCCCAGGATTCCATCCCCTTCGGGCACTCAAACCAGATATACGGAGAGTTCACGCCGCCGGTAAAGGGGATTCCTTTCTTTCTCAGCACGTCTGCGATCATCTTCGCATTTTCCATATAGTATGCGATGTTCTCCCGGCACTCTGCCATTCCCTCCTCTGTAAACACAGCGGCAGCGGCATACTGCACAATGAACGGAGTCCCGTTAAACTTCGTCGAGTGTCTTCTGTTCCACATCTCATTCAGGGACATCTTTTTCCCGTTTGAAGCCGTAAACACCAGCTCTTTGGGCACTACCGTATAGGAGCATCTCGTCCCGGTAAATCCGGCTGTCTTCGAGAGGGAAGCGAACTCAATCGCACATTCCTTCGCGCCCTCCACCTCATAGATACTTCTTGGAAGCTCCGGGTCAGATACGAACGCTTCATATGCAGAGTCAAAGAGGATCACTGCCTGGTTCTTCCTGGCATAATCGACCCATACTTTAAGCTGCTCCTTATTGTAGCATGCCCCCGTCGGGTTGTTCGGGGAGCAGAGGTAAATCATATCCGCCTTCACATTTTCATCCGGCATGGGGAGAAAATTGTTCTCCGCCGTCCCGTCCATATAGAGGATCTTCCTTCCGTCCATGATATTCGTGTCCACATACACCGGATACACCGGGTCCGGCACCAGCACGGCATTGTCCTTCGCAAAGAGATCCGTGATATTGCCCGTATCACTCTTCGCCCCGTCCGAGATGAAGATCGTATCCGGGTCCACATCCGCCCCGTTTCTTTTATAGTAGCCTGAAATCGCCTTCCGCAAAAAGTCATATCCCTTCTCGGGACCGTATCCCCGGAACGTATCAGGGGACGCCTGCATGTCTACAGCCTCGTGGAGCGCCTCAATCGCTTTCTTCGTCAGAGGTTTCGTCACGTCGCCGATTCCCAGGCGTATGATCTTTTTGCCGGGATGCGACTGCTCATATACATTCACTCTTCTTGCAATCTCTGCAAAGAGGTAACTTTCTTCCAGATTCTGATAATTTTCATTTAAACTTGGCATCGTCATTTCTCCTTTCCTGCTTGTACGTTCCTCATTGTAGCAGGAAATCTGTAATTTTTCCAGTCCCAGTGAAATTTCTTATGCCCTCACGTCCTTCTTCTTAAGACACAGAACCGCTGCCGCTGTAAACAGGACGAAAAAGACTGTCAGGCTGATAAGGAAGGGAAGGATGTCTCCCCCCAGTACATCGTCAGACCTGTTTGAGTTCATTCCTGCCATCATCAGGGAATAAGGCCAGAACAGCTCCCACCCCTGGCTTACGAACAGGAATCCCAGGATGCTCCCTGCCAGCGCAATCCCGATCGGCACGGCAAAGCTTCTGATCATCATGGACAGAAACAGCTGTAATGTCCCGATCCCCGCAGCTGCAAGCGTTCCCCGCAAAAGCCACAGAATGGTATTCCCCGGCATCATTCCCGGAAGGGAACAGAACTTCCCGCAGAGGAAGTAAAGCACGCCGACCCAGAGCTGCGTAGCCAGGGTCACGCGGAATATGACTGCCAGCTTCCCCAGGAAAACATCCCGGACCGGGACCGGAGCCGTCATCAGCACGTTCCAGTTATGGTTCAGATGCTCCAGCCTCCACAGCCAGGAACAGTAAAGGGCAATCAGGGGCGAATAAAACAGCCAGGAATAGAACAGGGTGTGCTGCGTCCACAGGGAATACCATCCTTCCGTGAGCATCCCCAGATTATTCAGATAGTTAAACGTCCCCATAATGGCGGGGATGACAGGGACGGCCACGCAGGCAATCCAGATGCAGGAATGCTTCAGTTTCATATTTTCGGCTTTGATACATTTTATCAGCATCCTCTATACCTCCTTCCTCAGATAAATCCATCTCTCTGCCAGATATAGCCCTGCCCCCGCCAGAAGGAATACGGCAAACTGAACTTCCGGGAAATCTACATAGTAAAGAGCCATCCCGCCATTTGCCGTCTTTTCCCAGTCTACTGCCGCCACGGAGAAAATTGAAAAATACCCCCATATGACAAGCTGGTTGACGATGCGCGGGAAATACATGGAGAACAACCCCAGAAAACCTCCGGCGATCCCCACAAGCAGCGGGATAATCTGGTTGTCGCTCATAAGCGATAAAAGGTGCTGGATTCCCAGCAGTACGGCGCCGACCGCAGTGATCGCCAGGAAATGCAGCAGGAACCTGCCTGCTTGCACCGGCTCCGTAAATCCAAACAGCTTCCCGAACAGCAGGATGCCCAGTGTCTCCGCCGCCGTAAAGCAGACGAGATACCTGCACTCAAAGAAAAACTTGATATCATAAAAGCTCCCCGGCTTCTCCATTGTATACAAAAGCTTCCATGTGTTCCCCTTGATCTCCATGTCACACAGGCGGCTTGCCACCACGGCGAGCATCACCGGCATGAAGATTGCATTCATCACACAATAACTGTAGAAAAGATAGGCATACCCGAACGCCCTGTCCGCATCTGTAAAATTGCGGATATTCGCCATGCTCCACAGCATGAGCAGCGCGGCAAAGCCGATGGGGACAAGCCACACGAACCTTCTTTTCATTTTTTTCTGTTCTGCCCAAAAAAGCCTCTGCTTTGTCCTCATAGGCTCACCTTCTTTCCGGTCAGCTTCAGGAAAATGTCCTCCAGGCTTACCTGAAGCTCTTCCAGGCGCAGAAGACCGATATCGTGTTCCGCCAAAAGCCTTACACTTCGCAGGACGCAGGCGTCCTCCTCCGAGTCAAGGAGCAGCCTTCCGCTTTCCCTGTCATACCGGACCGGGATGTCTGCCCCCTTCAGCACCCGGAACGCCCGCTCATCGTCCGTGGTCCTCACCTTGAGCCTTAGCCGGCTGTGCCGGTGCAGGTCGGCCAGCCCGCCTTCAAAGAGCAGCTCCCCCTGATGGATGATCCCCACATGGGTCGCCATCTGGTCGATCTCGCTGAGCAGGTGGCTGGAGACGAGAACCGTCATCCCGAACCTGTCCGGCAGGGAACAGATCAGCTCCCGCATCTCCTGTATGCCTGCCGGATCCAGCCCGTTTGTCGGCTCATCCAAAAGAAGCAGCCTGGGATGCCCCAGAAGCGCTGACGCAAGCCCCAGCCTCTGCTTCATCCCCAGAGAATAGTTTTTCACCTTCTTGTCCTGCTGCTTTTCCATGCGGACTGTCCTTAAAACAGGCTCGATCTCGGTCTTCGGCACTCCTTTGAGCGTACAGATGATCTCCAGGTTTTCCCTGCCGGTCAGATGCCCGTAATGCGCCGGTGATTCGATCAGAGAACCTGTGTTTTTCAAGATTTTCATCCTGTTTTCTTCCCTGACCGGGACGCCGAATATTCGGATATCCCCCTGTGTCTGCCTTGCCAGTCCCAGGAGCATTTTCATCGTAGTGGATTTCCCTGCCCCGTTCGGTCCCAGGAATCCGTAGATACTTCCTTTGGGGACATTCATATTCAGATTCTTCACGACATATTTTTTCCCATACTTTTTAGAAAGTGACTCAGTGGCAACAATGTTTTCCATAGCTTTCTCTCCTTTCGCTGACCACAGTCTACTCTTCCCGGCTTATCTGGCCATGAAGCGTCCCTTATTTTTACCTTAAATTTACGTCGGGCGTAGTTCTTTCACTGCCGGGCATGTTATGATATGCATGGCAGGGCATCTGCCCTCTTATATTGACAGAAAGGACTTGGAATCATGAAAATATATGACTGTAGAATCCTGATCGTGGACGATAACAGGGAACTGGCTTACATGATACGTGACACCCTATACAGAAACGGTTATGAAAATATCATCTGTGCGCACACCTGCGCGCAGGGTCTCCTTAAATTCCGCCAGGAATCCCCCAGGCTGGTGATCCTGGACATTATGCTGCCTGACGGCGACGGCTTCTCCCTGTTCCGCCAGATGCGTGAGATATCTGAGGTTCCGATCCTCTTTCTCTCTGCAAAGGATGAAGATAACGACCGCCTCTTCGGTCTGGGACTTGGCGCGGATGACTACATCACAAAGCCTTTCCTGTCGCAGGAACTGATCCTTCGCGTAGGGGCAGTTCTAAAGAGGACCTACCAGACCAAAACCGCATTTTCCGATTCCGGCTTCTCCCCAGAGGGAGACATCCTGGTGCTTGGCAGCCACTGCATCTCTTTTTCGGACGCCACGGTCACATGGGGCAGTCAGGTCTGTTCCCTCACTGCCAAAGAACTGAAGCTCCTTAAAAAGCTGAATCAGAACAGAGGGAAAATCGTCACCTTCGATGCCCTGTGCATGAGCGTCTGGGGAGATTCCTACTATGGTTACGAAAACACACTGATGGTGCACATCCGGCATCTTCGCGAAAAAATCGAGGACGACCCTTCCTCCCCCAAATGGCTGCTGACTGCCCGCGGTCTTGGGTACCGGTTAAAAAAGGAGGATACTGCTGATGAAAAGTCTGTTTAGGATCATACGGCGGTATGTCGCAAACGCAGTGCTGCTCGTCCTGTTCGTCATTGCCTTTAATATCATTGCAACCTTTTTTATCCTGTACCGCCTCAGCCTCTCTTATCCGACACCTGAGGCAGCCGCTTACTCCTCCGCCTCTGAACAGCTGGATGAAATCTCCCGGGAAATTTCATACTCCGAAGGTATCTGCCGTATTTCCGACCAGGGAAGAAGCATCCTGGAACAGTCCCAATATGTCTGGGCGATGCTGCTTGGCCCGGGCGGCAATGTCGTGTGGAGCTGGCACCTCCCGGAAGAGTTCGCCGATTCCTACAGTATCCCGGAAGTCGCCCAATTCAGCCGCTGGTATTTGAATGATTACCCGACCCGCATATGGGAATCGGGTGATCATCTTCTGGTAACGGGTGAGGACCGGGACAGCATTTTCCGGATCAATCTGGTGTACACAACCTCCTATGTGGACAGTATAAAAATTTATGTTGTCTCACTTATCGCATTGAACCTCGTGCTGATCCTCTCCCTTGCACTCTGGTTCGGCTACCGGTTCTACCGGTCCTTACGCCCCCTCGCGAAAGGGATTGAAAGCATGGCAGACAGCCGGCCTGTCCTTCTGCCGGAGAGGGGGATCACCGAAGAGCTGTCCCGGGAGCTGAACAAAACATCCCGGATGCTGGACGCCCAGAATGAAAAGTTGAAAAAAAGGGATGACGCCCGCACAGAGTGGATCTCCGGCGTGTCCCATGACATCCGCACTCCGCTGGCACTGATCATCGGCTACGCAGAATCTCTTGCCTCCGACGCGGACCTGAGGGAAGAAAACAGACAGCGTTCAGAAAATATCCGCAGGCAGGGCATCCTGATCAAACAGCTCATCCAGGACCTGAATCTGACTTCCAAACTGGAATACAATGCACAGCCGCTGCACAAAGTCCCATACAGCCCTGCCTTCCTCCTGCGTGAGACCGCCGCAGAGTATTATAACGATGGACTGTCAGACGAATATGAAATCGAAATCCGCATCGCCCCGGAGGTGGAAGCAGTCCGGCTGGATGGCGATGTGAGCCTGATAAAGCGCGCGCTGCGCAATATAATCGGCAACAGCATCCGGCACAACCCTGACGGCTGCCGGATTCAGGCAGAACTCTTCATGGATCTTGGCAGTGTAGTATGGAGGTTTTCGGACACGGGACCGGGCATCCCGCAGAATGTCGTTGATTGCCTGAAAGGGCGGCCTGTAGAAGGGCTTCATGTCATGGGGCTGAGAATTGTACAGCAGATCGTCACCGCTCATGGAGGAAGAATCTTTTTCCCGCAGGGACAGAATGGGATGCATGCAATCGAGTTTGTGGTGAATTGAGGTGGTTCGCAATCGCGCAACGCACCTCGATTCCGCTTCGCTTCATCTCGGTCGTGGCTTTCGCCTCCTTCCGCAATCGCGCAACGCACCTCGATTCCGCTTCGCTTCATCTCGGTCGTGGCTTTCGCCTCCTTCCGCAATCGCGCAACGCACCTCGATTCCGCTTCGCTTCATCTCGGTCGTGGCTTTCGCCACATGGATAAGAATGGGCAAGGCTGCCAGGAAATGCGAGCACTTCCTGGCAGCCTTTCCCATTCTTATCCGCGTTGCTCAATTGCTGCACGCAAAAAAACCGCCGTCCCCGCGGCTCCAATGTCCGCAAAAACAGCGATTTCAAGTGCGCGATCAGGGGTTCGAACCCTGGACACCCTGATTAAGAGTCAGGTGCTCTGCCAGCTGAGCTAATCGCGCATTTTACGTTTTTTTATATTTTTCGTAACGCAGAAGTTATTATATAACAGTTTATTCTATAATGCAAGTATTTTTTTATTTTTTTGCCAATCAACGCAGCCGCCCTCTGTAAAGGGCGGCTGCAGGCCATCTAAAACAGTTGCTTCAGGGCATCCTTCGACACGATTCCGACAACTGCCCCTTTTGCCTTGCCTTCATAAAACGACACGAAAGTCGGAACTTTCTCCACGCCGAATCTTGCTGCCAGATCTGCCTCCCGGTCAAGATCTGTCTGGCAGACTTTGATCCTGCCTTCCTGCTCCCTGGCAAACTCTGAGACTACGTCCGCCATCATGGCGCATTTTCCGCACCATACCGCATAGAACTCCAGCAGGACGGGGAGCTTTGCTTCTGTTACTTCCTGTTGGAAATTCTTCTCTGTCACTTTTACTGTCATTGCGATCACCTGCATTTTTTCTTTGACCGTTTGTCAGGATGGCAGATATCTGTATTGAGCACCTCACATACTTCGTGCAGGGAGTTTCTCATGCATAACACCCATCTGTTTAACCTGGGCTTGCAGTAAAACAATTCATTCACCGCCATTTTCCAGCATTTCCTTCTCATATAACCACCCATCTCTTTTCATATAGGTTATTATATGCGCATAAAACAGAAAGGTTCTGAATATGCCCCAGGAACAAGGACACGCCCGGTTATTTTCTCATTGCCACCAGCTTATTGATCGGATTGCCTTTCTGTGAAAATTTCTCTTCATATTCTGTCATCACATTGTCTTTATTCATCTCTTCGTGATGATGCAGGTCGTAGGTGAAGGAGCAGAGCAGCCAGCCTGCCTCCCTGATCTGGTCCAGGGAGAAATTGAAGAGCTGTGTATTGTCTGTCTTGAACTCAAGCATCCCGCCCTCCGGGAGAATCTTCTCATAGCGCCCCAGAAATTCCACGGAGGTTAACCGCCGTTTCGCATGCCGCGCTTTGGGCCACGGATCGGAAAAATTCAGATAGATCTTCTCAACCTCGCCCGGGGCGAATACCTCTGCCACATTCCTTGCGTCCATGCATACAAACCTGATATTTTTAAGCTCACAGTATTCCTCTGCATCGTATTTTTCGACTGCCCGGAGCAAAACGCTGGAATACCGCTCTATCCCTACGAAATTGATATCCGGGTGGCGTTTCGCCATATCGAGCAGAAATTTTCCCTTTCCCATCCCGATCTCAATGTCGATCGGATTCTTATTTCCAAATACCTGATTCCAACATCCCCTCTGATCTTCCGGTCTTTTTATCACTGTACGGTGGGCCTGTATCGTCCCCTCGGCCCTTGGTATATTTCTAAGTCTCATGAACAGTCCTCCCCTGACTTTCTATTGCAAATCCCTGACAGGCAGGGATTTTCTCTGCTTCTGATGGATTACGTATGTTACCATCATAACACGCAAAGGCATATAGGTCAAAAGAAGATTTGCCAGAGCTTTCTTTTCAGTTCGACCGTTTTTTCACCAGTTCGATGGCTTCTTTTCCCGTGAGATGTTCGATCTTCATCTCCAGCATACACAGCGGCGCCCATTCCCTGTCAATGGCTTTCCTGCGGCTGTCCTCACTCTCTCCGGGCGAGTATTTCATGGCAAGTTTCCCGATCGCAGCACGCTTTTCCTGTTCCTCTTCCAGCACCCGTATCGTCCCGAAAGCAATCACGCTCCGAAAATAAGTGGTAAACTCTTCCGGGACAACCTGGTCCTGGTCAATCACACAGAAAGACGCTTTTGGTTCCCGCCTGATGGCATCCAGCTTATGCCCTGCTTTGGCGCAGTGGAAATATAAGGCCCCGCCGTCGTACACATAGCTGATCGGGACGGCATAAGGATAACCTCCGTCCCCCAAAAGGGCCAGCACCCCCGACGTCCCCCGGTTCAGTATACAGGCACATTCCTCCCCGGAAAGTTTCTGCCTTTTTCTTCGCATCTCCCGAAACATACTCTGTCGTCCTCCTTTTTATTATAGTTCGTTTATTGTCTCTGTGACTGCCATTTTCCCCATACGTCTGGCAGGCGCATACACTGCCGCCATGCACGAGGCGGAAACGATCAGCAATATCACAGCGAGCGGGCCGCCCGGTATCTTCCAGGTTCCTCCGAAATGTGTAACCACTGCCCTGACATAAATCAAATAGTGGAGGATCAGTCCACATATGATCCCCGCCGCAGTTCCGCTGGCGGCATAGGTGACAGCCTCGGCGGCTATCATCTTTGTAACCTGGCGGCTCTCCATCCCGACTGCCCGCATCATTCCGTACTGCCTGGTTCTCGCCGTCACTCCCATCGAGATGCTGTTCATGATATTCAGCACAGTAATAAAGGAGATAATGGCCAGAAACCCGTATGCCGCAAGCCGGAATACCCAGTAAGAGCCATAGACTGCCTGATTGTCTTCTCTCTTGTCCAGAAACAAGCTGCCTCCCGCCATACCCTGGATCTCATTTACTGTTTCTTCAGGAGCATCCTGGTCCAGCAAAACATTTATCATCCTATACTTCTGTTCCCCAGTCAGGCGTGTGAACGTTTCTTCAGAGCAGACTACTGTGGCTGCCCCGCTTACTCCGCCCACTCCCTCAGATGCCACACATGCAATCTCAATCTTCTCATCCCCTATCCTGATTTCGTCCCCCACAGCAAGCCTGATGTTCTGGTTAAAGATTGCCAGGGCATAGCCGGAGTCTCCATACACTTTAGACAGGTCGCCGCTTACCACCGATTTTTCCGTATTATCCAGCATAAATTCATCATAGGAAAACAGGTCCACCGCCCCTTCGCTGCCGTTGATCTCAACGGGATATTCCATATTGAGCATTGTGCCAAACGCAGCCTCCACTCCCGGGAGCTTTGAGATTTTCTCCAACAGGCTTTTGTCTATGGAGTTGGCGTCATCCTGGCTGGAGATAGTAAGGTCGGTGGAAAAATCACTCGCCGATGGGATCAGCCTGTCTACCAGATCCAGGCATGCCGAAAAGGCAAGAAACAAAACGATCATAAGGGAAAAAGAGCCTGTCATAAGAAACAGATTTTTCTTCCCCTCCGACGCATGGCGAATGCCGAGCGCTGTCTCTACCCGGAAAATCCGCGTGTCTGCCGCGTATCCGCGCCGTTTTTCCATCCCGGCATTCCCGGATACAGCCGACACGGGCGACACTTTCGCCGCCTGCTTTGCCGGGGAATGTACCGCAATAAATACCGTGATAATACCGACTGCGGCTCCGCATGCAATACCGCTTATGCTCACCCCGAAAAGCGGCATATCTGCCCACTCCCCCTTCACAATAAAACGCAGTATGGCGCACAGGGCCCAGCACGTTGCCATCCCCAGCATGCATCCCTCCGGGATCGCCGTTTTACACCAGTTAAGCGCCTCCAGCCTGACGAAGCGTATGATCTGCCGCTTGCTCGCGCCGATGCATCGCATCATACCGAAGAACTTTGTCCTCTGCGCAACCATGCTGTTCATACAGCCTGAGATCATCAGGATGCCCGCGATCAGGATCAGGAAGAAGCAGACTGCTGCCAATGGATAGATATTCTTCATTGTTTCATTGCTGCTTGCTCCCATCAGCCCCATAACAGCTGTGTTTTCATCTATGTTTTCAGATGAAAGTCCATACTGCTCTTTGATGTCGTCTATTGCCTTACGCACACCGGCGCCATCCTGAAAGCGGATATAATATTGAGGTGACGAAGCTTCATGATTGAGATTTCTGACTTCGTCGAAGGCAGTTCTGGCCATGTATACGCAGCATCCGTCAATCATGTCGTTGAACTGCGCATCATCCTTACAAAATCCAGACACGATATACTCCAGGTCCCCCTCAGGCGTATGCAGAGTAACCGTATCCCCGGTGCTGATCCCGAAAAGCTGTTTTGCATCCGAGCTGAGCATCACCTCCCTGTCATTCTGGGGAAAGGATCCTTCTTGCGTATAGCCCATGACGTCGGTGATATATGTCTTATCAACGCCGTACAGGACAGTGTTCTTCCCATTTATTCCATACTCCTGCTCCCCTTTCGTATTGATGCCGTCATGCCAGGATGACACTGCAACATCGGGACGTCCCCCTATCTTTTGTGAGGTATCCTCCGATATATCCTGGAGAATAATATGATAGTTCCCGTGTTTCCTGATCATCTGTTCCGTCTCTGCCCTGATCCACATTTCTGCCATAGAAAAGATCGCGGTCACAAGGAATACGGCAAGGATGATGCAGATACGCGTCATGCGGCTCTGCCGTTTATGCACGCGCGCCGAAATCGGCACCAGACTGAGATAGCTCTTCATTCCCTGCACCTCCCCAGATCGGTCAGAACACCGTCCGAAACCTGAAGGACCCGGTCCGCTGTCTGCGCAATGCTTCGGTTGTGCGTAATCATAATGATCGTCTGCGCATACCTCTTTGACGCGTTTTTCAAAAGCGCAATCACTTCGCTGCTGTTCTGTGTATCCAGATTCCCCGTGGGCTCATCCGCCAGAATAAGCGACGGGCGGGTAATCAACGCACGCCCGATTGCAACCCTCTGCTGCTGCCCGCCGGACAACTGTCCCGGCAGATGGCTCCTGCGCTCTTTCAGGTTCAGCACCCCCAGAAGCTCCTCCAGGTATCTTTTGTCCGGTTTCTGATAGTCCAGAAGCACAGGAAAGATCATATTCTGCTCCACCGTCAATTCCGGGATCAGATTGAACGCCTGAAAGATGAACCCGATATTCCTTCGCCGAAATATGGTGAGCTTATTTTCCTTCATGGAGAAGATATCCTTTCCGTCGATCAACACCTTTCCCGACGTAGGCTCATCCAGCGCCCCGATCATATTCAGGAGCGTACTTTTGCCGGAACCGGACTCGCCGACGACTGCCACATACTCTCCCTTCGGTACGGAAAAGCTGACGTCTTTCAGGGCGTGCACGGCTGTTTCACCGCTGCCGTAGGTTTTGGAAATAGAACGGACTTCTAATAAATCCATATGGTAAACACCTCTTTCTTCTTATTCTGTGAAAAGGATATCATCCATACCTTACAGCAGTATGACTGTCAGCCTACAATTTTGTAGGAATCAGAAAATTGAGAACAAACGCCGTTCCAGATCCCGGCTCGCTTTCCACTTCTATCGTCCCATTATGCGCTTCCACGATCATCTTCGCAAGAGGCAGCCCCAGTCCGGTTCCCTGCTTATCTTTTGAGAAGCGGCTCCGGTAAAACCGCTTGAAAATGTGATGCAGGTCTTCCGGATGAATGCCGCTTCCATTGTCCCTTATCTCAATCCGGACCGCCGACGCAGACTGCCTCCATTTCATTCGTACACAGCCTCCCCTGTCCGTGTGGTCAAACGCATTTTTCACAATATTTTCTATCGCCTCTGTCATCCAGGCCCGGTCGCAGTTGAGAAAAATATCTTCGTCTCCCTCTGCCTCCAGCCTCTTCCCCTCCTGTTTTGCCCGGTATGCAAAATGCAGTTCAATCTCTCCTAGCATGTATGCCACATTCTCCGGTTTCCTGGCAAATACAATGCTACCGGCATCCAGCTTGGTGATCTTCAGCAGATTCTGGACCAGCGTTTCGATCCGTTCCAGTTCCCTTTCCGACAGAGACGCGAACTCATGGAGCTCGGGCAGCTCCATTGTTTCTCCCTTAAGCAGTCCATTGTAAATATTCAGGGCGGCAAGGGGAGTTTTCAGCTGGTGGGAAATATCCGATATGGTATTTTTCAAAAACTGTTTCGATGTCCTCTCGTTTTCTGCCTTCGCATTGAGAATCGCGGCAAGGGAGTTCACCTCATGGAACAGGCGATACATCTCTCCTTCCTCATCGCATTCGATGCGGGCATCCCTGTCCCCCGAAATATATGACGCAATCTGTGCCGCCGCATTTTCCATAATTTCATTCTGCCGCTTAAAAAAGGCAAAACATGCCGCAAAGATCGCCGCGCCCATGCCAGAAACACACAGCAGGATCCAGACCGCTGCATGATCGGGGGACAAGAACAGGACCAGTGCACAGGCCAGGAGAAAAACCAGTATAACCGCTGCAATTTGACAAAATAAACTCTTGATCCTTCTGTCCGCCAGTATCTTCATATCTGCCTCACCTGTCCATATTCCACTTATATCCCATCCGACGCACTGTCACAATCCTGTCAGGTTTCCCCGGATCTTCCTCAACCTTCGTCCGCAGCCTGCGTATGTATACCGTCAACGTGCTGCCGTCCACATATTCTTCACCACAGTCCCACAGCCTTCCCAGGATCTGTTCCGGCGAGAGCACCTGCCCGGGATTCTCCATGAACAGGCGCAGAAGCTTATATTCATTTGCAGTCAGCTCGATCTTCTCCCCGCCCTTATATGCCGTCCCCTCCAGAAGCCGGAGTGTGACGCCATTTGAACTCAGCTGTGTATCCTCCCGGTTAAAATTGTCACTTCTGCGCAAAAGCGCGTTGATCCTTGAGAGAAACACGGCGAGCTTAAACGGCTTCGTCATATAATCGTCGCCCCCGATATCAAGCCCCATGATGATGTCTGTCTCCTCATCAGCAGCAGTGAGAAACAGGATCGGAACCTTTGATGTCTGCCGCATTTGCCTGCAAAAGTCAAAACCGCAGCCATCAGGCAGCGATACGTCCAGAATAGCCAGATCATATTTGCCGTCTGACCACATCCTCCGGGCTTCCAGCATAGTCCGGGCAACCTCTGTTTCATACCCTTCTTTCTTCAGTGCAAAGGAAAGCCCATTGATCAGGCTCAAATCATCCTCAAGTAAAAAAAGTCGTTTCATCTTATTCTCTCTTTTCTGATAACTCTGTCTTCCGCCTATCATTTTATCCCATCTGATGTGTCCAGTCCATTCTTTTCTGCATACGCTTTTGCACAATAAAGAGCAGGATCTGCCCCTCCGCCTTCCCGGATCAGGGCGTCAGCATTGGTACATCTTTCCGTTTTTATTTGGGGTTGAAATAATGATACCTCAAGAATCCAGGTCTCTTCTTATTAATCTTTTATCAACTGACTAAAAGAGCCGAGAATTTCCCGGCTCTGTGATCCTTCTTTTTGCAGCGACACCATTGTGTTCATACTATTGATGAAAATCGCCGCAGCGCTTTCCATGCTGCTCTCCTCATTAAAATGGAATGTACTCTTGGCTCCTACAGGTTTTCTGTCACGAATTGTTTTAGCGCTTCTGCCTCTTCTCGTTCCTTTTCCCCCTCCAGAATAAGAGCTACTTCATCATCCTGTTTGACGGCAAGAGACATTACTTTAAATAGTCTCTTTGCATCTCCGGTCTTTTTATCTTTGCAGATTGTCACGCTGCTTGTGCACTGTCCTGCTGCTTTTACAAGCTCTCCTGCGGGCCTTGCATGTAGACCTGCGGGATCATGTACTGTGAATGTAAATGATACCATCTTAATCGTCTCCTGTCTATATCTATAATATTTGTCATAGTTTGTGCTCCAGAATCTGCTCCAGCGCATATGCAACTCCTGCCTCATCATTGGAAAGCGTTACATAATCAGCAATCTTTTTCAAACTGTCCACGGCGTTTCCCATAGCGATCCCCAGACCTGCAGCTGCGATCAGAGGAATATCCATCTCATGATCCCCGAATGCCGCTGTTTTCTGCAGTGAAATCCCCTGTATTTCGCAAATCTTCCGAAGAGCGCTTCCTTTATTGACTCCCCTTGGAAATATTTCAAGAAATCTGTCTGCGGAGCGGGCTATATCGATCTGCGGCCAGATTCCCATACTTAACTTCGCCCGGATATCATCCTGTATCTGCAGAATCAGTTCCGGCTCTGCTGCAATGAGCAGTTTGCTCGGTCCGGAATTACAGATTTTCCACTCCTGCGATATCATACGAACGTCAATTACTTTCGGGTTATATCCTATGATCTCAATCTCCCTGGCTATATATGGATCCATACCGGTAATATACCAGTCTCTGTCCTGGAATACCCACATATTTAACCTGTTTTTTTCTGCGTATTCCTCATAAATCTCCAGCATGTCGTCAGCCGGAAAATGTCTGCTGCTAATGCACTTATTGCCTGCCAGAATATATGCTCCTGCATCGCATATCTTCATACATCCGATCTCCAGTTCTTTCTCGACCGATTCCACTCCGGCGGGCATCCTGGCTGAACCCAGCACAACTTCCATACCGGCTTCCGATGCCCTGCGGATCGCCCGCCTCACCTCAGGGAGAAGTTCTTTCTCGCTGTTCAGAAGAGTCCCATCGATATCAATGCAGATCAATTCATATTTCATGAAGCTGTTCCCCTCTCCAGTACATTCAATATTTTCTCAACATTTCGTCTTCCGTTTTTCAACCCAAGATTAAATACCAGGGCTGCGGCTGCAGCCACAACTGCTATGCAAACACCAAGAACGCCAAGGAAAAGGGATGGGACAATGCCGGCAAGTCCGGCATAGGCCGCAGCCACTCCCAGTGTTGAAACTGCAATGGCGATAAGCTTCCACCGATTGATCTTTTTTAAAGCTTCTATCTGCATCTTCGCTTCTTTCGACAGCTTTCTGTTATCTATAACATTCATGGTGCCTCCTCCTTTATTAATTAATATGTCAGGTTCGGATCAAAGAATCCGACAAGGACTCCGACAAATGCGATGACTACCAAAAGGAGCATAACCTTGATCGGCGACATTCTCTTCCTAACCATAAGGAACCAGCACAGAATAATAAACAGTGTTGTCAGGAGTCCCGGAAATACGGCATCCAATTGATCCTGAAGCACCACATAGGCTTCTCCTGTCTCTTTACTTATCAATTCCAACGACGTCTTCACACTTACCCATGTCGCCGACACTGCACCGATAACAATTCCACCCAGAGTCGTGATTGCGTCACGGAGCGCTTCGCCCTGTGCTCCGATCAGGAAATCAACCGCTTTTCCACCGAGCGCATACCCTTTGAAATACATGAACTTCATTCCGAAATATGCAAACAGATTCCATACGATGATGTAAAAGATTGCCCCAAGGGGAGATCCGCCTGTTGACATACCCATAGCAATACCAAGGAGAATAGGGATCACAGTACCTACTACGAGCGAATCACCGATTCCGGCGATCGGTCCCATCAGACCTGCTCTCAGGCCGTTGATCGTCTCTTCATCCACATCTTCCTGTCCACGGGCTCTTGCTTCCTCAAGTCCGGCTGTGATTCCTACGATCACGGAACCAAGCTGAGGTTCTGTGTTAAAGAAAGCAGTGTATGTGTTCATGGCCTTTGCCTTGTCATCCTCATTGTCATAGAGTTCTTCTACCAGAGGAAGCATTGCGCAGAGATAACCGAATGTCTGCATATGCTCCTGGGAGAAACAGGTCAGGTGGCCATAGTACCAGTTATGAAAAGATTTATTCAATGATTTTTTTGATAACTTCTTTTCCATATCATATATCCTCCTCATCATCGTCATCTACTCCGTCTGCAGACTTTTTCAGTAAAAGCATCTTTAAGTTGTATGTAATGATTGCAAACATACCTGCGATCACTGTTGCAGATACAAGGTTGACGCCCATAGAAGCTGCAAGGACTACACCAAACAGGAACGGAATAAAATCTGTTGCCTTTTTGACGATCTGCTTTAACAGTATCGCGATACCTACGCACGGAAGAAGGGATCCCACTGTAAACAGCGTCTTCATTGCAAGTCCGTCCATCGGAAGCGATATCTTGATCAGCTCGACCACGTCAGCTCCGAGTTTACACATGATCACCGTCGGAATAAAGGAGCAGATCAGATGGGAGATCCACGGAAGCCCCATATCTACCAGATACAATTTTTTATACTGTCGCTTCTCTACCGCTCTCCAGCCGATATGCTGCCATACAAGGTTAATGGTTGCTGTTCCATAGAATAATACAGTTCCGAGTGTTCCTACCATGGTTCCGAAAGAAGTGGCCAGCGCGGTCCCTTCTGCAGTCGATGCCCCCAGCCCATAACTGTTCAGCGCTGCCATGGCAAGCGGGATACCAATGTAGCTGACCGCTCTGACATCCGCGGAAACAGTTCCGCCTGGTGTGACAAGTGCGATATATACGACCTGCATCGCACATCCCACAAGGACGCCTGTTGTCACATCTCCGAGGATAAGGCCGCATACCAGACCTCCTACAAGGGGCCTTCCGAGTGTATAGTTGCCGATTGATGAGCCTCCCATGCCGGGCATACTTGACAGGCAGGCGCATATTCCGATCAATATTGCCTGTAACCAACTAATTTCCATATTTCCGCACCTCCTTAGTTAAATCCGAACTGACCTCTGAATTTCTTCCAGTTTCCAATCGCCTCTTCTTTCAAAAGAGCAAATTCCACTTCATATCCTGCATTCATGATGTCTTCCAGCGCCTGGGCTTCTTCCTGAGTGATAGACTGGTTATTTCCAAGTTTCGTTGCACCCGGCCTGTCATTGCACGGGCCGATAACCACAGTCCTGACTCCCGGCTTGAACCCCTGATCCACAAGGATCTTTTTCATATCAACAGGATTCTTCGTAATCAGAAAATAATTATCCTTACTTGCGAGTACTTTGTCCGACTTTGCCTTGAAGTCGTCCAATGACCAGACAAATGTCTTCTTGCCGCTCGCACTCTTATATGCCGCCTTGAGTACCGGGTTCTTTGCCGCTGTATTGTTCACTGCGATCAGCCCGTCACAGGGATACTCCAATGCCCATCTTGTACATGTCTGTCCATGGATCATACGGTCATCCACACGAATAAATGATACTGCCATTTTCTCTTCCTCACTTTCCCTTTTTCTTTGTTTCTTTTCAGATTTCATCGTCTGATTCTTCTGCTGTGATCTGGAACCGCTTCAGTTCCTCTCTCGCCTCCTGAATCAGCATTTCTACCAGATTTGCTGCCTCCATTGTATCTTTCATGAGCACTGCGCTGAGCGCCAGCGGTATATTCATGCCCCCGACCATCACTGTCCGGTCCATCAGTCCCATTTCTGCAATGGTATTTGCCGCATTGGTCAGCGGAGAGCCGCCCACCAGATCTGCAAACAGGATGATCTCGTCATCTTTACCGACTACTGAGAGGCATTTCTTCACATTCTCAACGAAAACATCTGCCCCCATTCCGTCTTCCAGGCCAACGGACAGGACGTCTTCTCTGTTCTCTCCCGAGAGCATCTTGAGCGCTGTGTGCATTCCGTGAGCCAGCTCGCCATGACTGACTAAAAATACATACTTCATTTCCTTGCACCCCTTTCTTTCCCTTTCCTTAACTGTAAAAAAGTATATAAAAAAAAGACGCCTGCTTCATCTCACAAGCGTCATTGATTTCACATTACATTTGTCACAAATTATAATGACATCCGTCACATTATTCTTTTATTGCCGCTCCTGCAGATACCTGTTGATTTCCCGGTTCCATATAATCTGTTCCATACTGATATTGCCGTCTCCCGCAATAATCTGATCCACGGCCTCGCCTGCTCTCGCAACCGCATCCTCATATCCTGGGAACTTTACTTCTACAAGAGACTTCTCCACTGCTTCGCTCAAAATCGAAAGATTCAGGCTTTCTTCACTTCCCGAATCTTCCATCAGACTCTCCAGTGTGTGCTCGGATTCCGTAACTTGCCTGAGCACGGACACTCCCTCCGAATAATCAAAGATTTCTGACTGGATCTCAGGCTCGCAGGTCAGTATCTTCATAAACTTCCATGCATACTTCGTCTCCGAAGTAGCGTCGTTCATCCCCACCAGCAGAGTATCCAGCGTTGAAATATTATCCCCGTCAGGACCGGCGGGCATCGGGATACATCCCCAGTCAAATCCGGAATATTTTTTTACGCTTAAAGGATAGGACTGGTATGCCCGGAACTCAGAGAATGACATCGGCTGAAAAGCGACGTTTCCAAGGTCAAAATCCCGCTCGGAGACATTATATCCGGCAGTCAGTGCATCCAGCCTTTCCAAAAGATTCAGGGCATCATCCACCCCCGGTGCAGTAAAATGGCATTCCGTACCGTTCTGGTCAAACAGCTCCACACCGTTGGATTCAAACGCTTCCGACCATGTATATCCCACAGCTCCGAACTGATCGATGAGTCCGTCTCCGTCCGAATCTCTGGTAACATCCCTGCAGATCTCATAGAAGTCCCCCCATGTCCATCCGTTTTCAGGCATGCCGATTCCTTCATTACTCAGAATCGTCCGGTTTACAAACATCAGTTTCGGAGCACATTCAAAGGGCAGGGCAAACTGCGCTCCGCTATAGTTCCCGCAGGCAAGGGCAGAAGAATAGAATGCCGTCTGGTCGAATGTTTCATCTTCTTCCATAAGTGTGGACAGATCCTTGAGTGCCCCTGCATCCGCAAAAGTGCTGAAATCATCCCCGAGAACAAAAAACACATCCGGGCCTTCCTCTGACAGAAGCTGTTCTGCCAGCCACTCCGAATAATCCTCCTTTAAGATACCGCTTACATATTCCACTTCAATATCAGGATAGCGTCCTTCAAAAATCCGTGCGGCATCGTCGATGATTTTATAAGAATAGCCGTTCTGAACGTCCCAGTAACTGTCTGAAAACACTCCGACAGTAATCCTCTCCTTTTTTCCTCCCGGTATCTCCTGATAAGAGCCGCTCCACACGAGCCAGACAACCAGGCACAGTATCCCGCAGATAATCCCGGCAACCCGATTCTTTCGCTTTTTCCTCTTCTCCGCCTCTTTCATTCCTCTGTCTCCCTGTTCACGGCCCCTGTCTGGACCGCCCATATTGCAAGCTGTGTACGGTCTCTCAGGTCCAGTTTACTCAGGATCGCACTCAGGCTGTTCCTGACACTCCCATCAGAAAGACTCAGCTTTGCTGCAATTTCCTTGTTGGACATCCCTCTCCCGACAAGAGCAATGATATTCCACTCCGTAGGCTTAAGTTCAGCAGTCTGGGCCTCATCTACCCGGATTGTCAGATTAGTCTGGGCCATTTTTGAAAACAGACGAAGGACCTTTGAAGCAATGTCTTCATTGATCATAGCGGTTCCGTGATAGACCTTGCGGATAGCCTCCGCCAGCTCCTTTGTGGAGATCCCTTTCAGCAGATATCCGCTTGCCCCGTATTTTAATGCATTAAATACATACTCGTCATCGTCGAATGTGGTAAGGACAATGATCCTGATTTCAGAATAATTTTCCTTAATGATTTGTGTACAGACCACCCCGTCCATCTCAGGCATCCTGATATCCATTAATATCACATCCGGCTTTTCTCTGCGTACTGCCCGTATCACTTCCAGACCGTTTTCCACTGCGCCCATTACTTCAATGTCTTTCTCCATTCCCAGGATGATCTGCAGGCTCTGGCGCATCAGCTCCTGATCCTCCGCAATCAGTACTCTAATCATTTTCTTCCTCCGTCTCTCCCCACCGGATCGGTATCCGTGCCTCTACTATAAATCCCTTTTCACCGTTATACGCTAATTTTCCCTGAAGCAAATTCAACCGCTCCTCCATATGATGCAGGCCGAACCCTTTCTTAATGTCAGTGCAGCCTTTTCCGTTGTCCTGTATCCGCACAATGAGCAGTCCATAATCCCTGCTGATATCAATACGAATCCGTGACGCCTCACCGTGCCGTATGGAATTTGTTATACTTTCCTGCACGATCCGATAGATGATCTCTTCTTCATCATTATTGAAACAGTTAAGCGGAGTACTGCAGCGATACTCAATAGCAACATTCGCCGCATTCTGCATTTCTTCAACTGTCTTCAGGATTGCTTTCTCCAGATCATATTTCTCCAGCGCGTCCGGTCTGAGAGCTTTTACAGACCGCCTGACATCTGTAATTCCCTGCCTGGCCACCTCTGTAATTGCCTTAAGCTGCTGCTTCACGGCTTCCGGCGCCACATCCAGAAGGGCAATGCACGCCTCTGTCCCGGTAATGATCCCGGTGAGAGTATGCCCCAGAGTATCATGGATTTCCCTGGCAAGCCGGTTTCTCTCCCTTGTGGCAGCCATCTGCTCCTCTTCTCTGGCATACTCTTCCAACTGCACATTTGCCCGATGCAACTCGGTATTTGCCTCGTTAAGCCGGGTATTCGCCTCATTGAGCTGCCTGTTCAGACTCAGAATCCGTTCTTTCTCATCCAACTGTACACGTAAAAGAAAAATCATATACAGCAGGAATACAAATGTATTCAAAGAACTGAGTGCATTCTGCAGACCGACCATATAGGATCGCGCATCACTGTAATAGTAGTCCAGATAAGTTTCCAGAGGTACCACATCGAAATACGCCGACATAAATTCGTAATTAATCAGAAGATAGATCAGGCAAATAATAATGGCTATCGAAAACTTCAGTCTCGCGCTGGGGAAATACCGCATCGTATCAGCCAGAATAAGGAGGATGATCCCCATATAGCTGAAACCCAGAATATAACTTACAAGAAATCCGAAAATAATCTCACCAGATATCTTCAGAAATATCCCCACTGCTTTTTCTGCCTGTATGTTCATAAAAATCAGGCAGACACAATACAGGCCGCAGACAATTACGGGGATCTTCCATGGAGCATAGGGTATGTTCCGGGCCGCCGCCATAAACTCCATAGCCGATCCGTCCCTTATATAACCGCCCAGACTGACTGCCATAAGCCCTGCAATATACAACACTATAATGAGATTCAGATTTTTCATGACTATGAGAACATAATCATAAGACTGTTTTTCGCTCATATTTCCTTCCTCACTGCCACCGGTCTGTGCCAAATTCTTCCACATTGTCCTGTGTGACCAGTTCCACCGGTACCAGAATGTTTTTTTCTACGTCTTCTCCGTCAAACAGGCGATAGAGTACATCTGCCGCCCTGCTGCCGATCTCTGTGGGAAACTGTGCTGCTGTCGCTTTCATCATTCCCTCACCGATCAGCGCCTTGGCATCCGGTGAGCCGTCTACCCCGTACACGCCGACTTCACCAAGCATACCATTCTCTTCCAACGCAGCCACTGCGCCAACGGATGTAAGGTCATTCAGACAGAAAACCTGGTCAAACTCCACACCCCTGCTGATCGCTTCCTTCAGCCGGGGCATGGCGATCTCCACCTGTCCTTCGCTGTCAATCTCCGCCACGATCTCTATATCGTCTCTTGCAGTGACCGTATCCACGAATCCCTGTACCCGCTGCCTCCCCGACCTTGTCACCCGATGCGTCATGACGATTACCCTGGAATTTTTACACTGTGTAAGGAAATATTTTCCTACGATGACTCCTGCATTATAATTGTCGGATGTAATCGTGCAGTCTGCCAGCCCCTCTTCATCAACATCTGTATCAAGCACAATCAGCAGTACGCCTTTCGATTTTGCCTTTTCCAGCACGTCAGTAAGGCCGCCTGAATCTACCGGCGTCACGATCAGGGCATCGATTCCCATCTCCAGCATCTCTTCAATCTGTTTGATCTGCCGTTCCGGGTCCAGTGCGGGATCGCGCATGACCATCCTGTCGCCCTCCGCCTCTATCCTGTCGTTGATCTCCTCGCTCATGATCTTATAAAATTCATTATTCATCGTCATATAGCTCAATCCGATCAGACGGGAATTTTCTTTCTGATCCACAGAATAATCCCTGGCAGATGACCAGAAAGAAAAAGCAATTCCCATCAGGCACAGGTTTACAGTTACCAAGATCGTCCAGAACAGATTGCTGTATCGTTTCTTCATAAGATTTTCCTTTACCCTCCTGTTTCTTTTTCTTTCCTCCCCTCGCCAGTATCATCAGGGTCTTTATTTCATATCTCAAACAGTCAATTCTATTATAACACCGACCGCGCACACCGTACACCGCAATCTTCTCTATATCCCCCCAATCTGTACACGGCCGGAAGCGGGAACAGCCATACCTCCCCAAATATTGAAGGCGCATAAAGAGCCGGGGATTCCCCGGCTCTGTAATCCTGACAGAGGAACAGCCGTCAGCGCGTTGCGCCACAGTCACAGTACTGGTAATCTACATATTCTTCATAATATCCCTGGTCTTCCTGATGTGTCACGGCAGGAACATTTTTGGAAACATTCACATAATTTCCGATGTATCCCTCATTACTTATCTTGTCTCTTAAAATGGCTTTGAAGTCATCCAAGGTAAATCCGTTTTCAAACCAGTAGATCTCTCCGTTCCCGGTCCAGGTGCCATCGCCGTTATCCGTATAGAGCTGTGCCCCCGACACAGTCTGCGCAGGTGTATCAACCACTGTCACCCAGTTCGATACCCAGCGTTTGGCAATGTGGTCCTTCCACTGATGTGTATGTGGTGAACCTGATTCCTGTACGGAGGAACTGCCCGTATCGGAAGATGTGGGCTCTGAAGATCCTGTGGCTCCTGAAGAGCCGGAAGAGCTGCTGCCTCCTTTGCCGGGCACCGCACTCTGGCTTTTGTCAACTGTGCTGCTGTCAGTTTTCTTGTTGCCCGCCTGGTCCTTTGCTTCGTCAGCGTTCTGTTTCGTCTCATCCGAGACATTCGGGTTGTTTGCCACATTCTCATTCATCTTGTCAAGGATACTTTGACCGGCGTCGTCTTTGAGCGTTTCGTCCCCTTTCTTTACCGCTTCTTCTGTCTGTGCGATGATATCCTGGAGCATCTCATCTGTAACCTCCCCGGCTGGAATCTGGGTCATCGTACAGTCAACAGACTGGGGCTTACGGCTGTCTGCGCCAACTGTAATCTTCTGCACATCGGGCATGTCATAAGCCGAACCGTCAGGATTCACCGGACTGATAAATACGATCTCGTAGTTCCCCTCATCCACGGCAATTGTGGAAGTCCCCTCGTTTCCGTCAGAACCAGGCATCACAGCATGATAGAAATCCACATCGGTATTCCCCTCATCCTTCCCGGTAATGCGGGCAATTGCAGGCGTCGAATTTTCACCCCAGTCTTTGTCCGCAGTCACATGAAAAGTAAACCCAGCTGCGCTGTCATTATCATCGTCAGCGGCAGATGTAATGCCAGATGATTCGTTTACGCCCGCTGCTTTTTCTTCTGCCGATGCAAATACTCCTGACGCTGCCGCAACGGCTGCAGAGATTCCAAGGACAACAGCAAGCGCAGCGGCTGCTGTGTATGCTTTGTGTGATTTGATCCATTCCATTAATTTCTTCATTTTGCTTCCTCCTCTATAAATGTCTTTCCGTATTGAAAAGGGATATCATACAACCCTTTTTCACTGACTTAGACAGGAGGGCTTTTGAAAAAGTTTTATAAAATTCAATTTTTTTTAAAATTTTCCAGGAAAAGTTTTCGTCTGATAAACAGCAAAAAAATGCTCCCGGTTCATTTGCCACAAGCTGAATGTGCAGTCCGCTCTCCTGATTACAGACATCAATTTCTTTCTGCTGGGCATGGACCGCGTCTTATTTTAAACAATTGCTTTTTGAGTACATATATACTTGAGAATACCGCCGATTGAGTTTATGATAATATCAGGGTTCAAAAATCCAAGGAACCGGTGAACGCCTGACCAGGCAAGATAAAGCACCGTAATAGCAGACAGAAACAGGAAGAAAGCAGGAGTAAGCACAATCATGCCTACATTATATATCATGGTAGGGATTCCGGGGGCTGGAAAAACCACTTATGCAAAAGAAAAATTAAAACATGCCATCCGCATCGGTTCGGATGATCTCAGGAAAGAGTTCTTTGGGAAAGAACTGACCTTGAAAGGCCATCGATTTATTCATGCTATAATGCGAAAACGGGCGGCTGCCCATCTCCGGGAAGGTCATGATGTGGTGATTGACTGTATGAATGTCAGCATCCGGGCAAGGCGTGTCTACTTTCACATCCTCCCGCCTGGATGTTCTATTGTTGCCGTTTATCTGCACACGCCGGTGTGGAAAGCACTTCGGAATAATCAAAACCGTTCCCGCCATGTGCCGGTGATCGGAATCCTCCTCACCCGTCTGAGGATGCAGGCTCCCCGGAAGAAGGAAGGCTTTATCCGTGTGATCCGCTTCAGCCAATAAAAAGGGCCGGGACAACTGAGGTATAAAAAGTACAAACAAAAAAGTTTTGACGTACGTTATGATGGTTTTGACAGATAAAATCTCGACATTCAAGAAAAAAGCGAAAGAATAATAACCAAAACAGAAATAAAAAAATCAATGAATAATATATCATATCAATACTACGAATGTACGAGAAAAAATAAAGAAGGATTACCAAAATATTTAAAAATAAAGAGAACGAAAAATCATGGGGAAATTTGGAAGGAAATTATTCCAGAAGAATTAATATTCAGCACCGTATTGTCTATGAAGTATATGAGACCGATGAAAAAATATGTGGTTCGGAAGATCAGTATGATGGGATTGTCTTAATCAAACGGATGTGGACTCATTATGAGGATATTTGATGGCAGGAGAAATAAGGATCACCGCTTTTAAAAAGAGCAGTGATCCTTTTCTTCATATCATCTTTTCGATTTTATCCTGTAAAAAATCGGAGTGACAGGATTTGAACCTGCGACTTCTACGTCCCGAACGTAGCGCTCTACCAAGCTGAGCCACACTCCGATAATAAAACATAAAAGATAGCATAACGGGAAACATCCCTGCATATCTTCTATTAGCATGAAATAGGGAATCTGCCTTCCGGCAAATTCCCAGCTACGGAAAAGGGACTTGAACCCCTACTAACAGAGTCAGAGTCTGCTGTGCTGCCAATTACACCATTCCGCATCATTCCTTGCCCACTGTCGCAAGCAACATGATTATTATAACAAACTTTTCGGAAAAATCAAGCACTTTTTATAATTTCTATATACTTTTTTGCACACCCGTTTTTTTCTGAATTTAATCCGCTTTTTACAATCTTTTTAAAAATCTTTTCCACTATTGACATAAAATGTTCATATACGTTTATTAGACTATGCTGGTAATAACAGGAATCATTTTCCGACAAGATTCCTGATTTCACAGGAAGGAGTGTTCTATATGATAACCGGAAGATTAAGCACTGATTCCAGTGCAGATGTTTACATTACGGATGACAAAAGGCTGCAAAATATCAGCGTAAGATCGGGACAGTATCTTTATCTGTCTGTCCGCGGCTGCTGGATCCCGGTAGTCATCCGATACTCTCCGCAGAGCAGGCACTGGTTTTTCCAGAATTTAGAGAATATAAATGTAAACGGACAGAAGGTCATGCTGAAAAGCTGATAACGTACCAAAGCGGACCGGTATCAGGCGAGGTAAAGATTCCCGCCTGATACCGGTCTTTTTCATCTGCCTATTTCCACTCCCCCTCAAATACTACCTCAGCAGGCCCGGTCATATAGACCGTATCTCTCTCCTGGTCCCACTCAATTTTCAGATCGCCTCCCAGAAGTTTCACCGTCACTTCATTCTCTGTCAGTCCGTTCAGGACACATGCGACAGCGACGGCGCACGCCCCTGTGCCGCAGGCAAGCGTCTCCCCCGATCCACGTTCCCACACGCGCATTTCGGCAGTATGCCTGTCAAGGACACGCACGAACTCCGTGTTTATCCTGTTGGGAAACATTTCATGGTTTTCAAAAGCCGGTCCGATCTCTTCCAGCGGAAGTTCCCTTACATCCCTGTCTGTAAATACGACCGCGTGGGGATTTCCCATGGATACGCATGTGATCCTGTATTCCTTTCCTGCTGCCGTGACCGGTTCATTCAGGACGGTTTCTCCCGGAGATAGCACCGGGATTTCCGACGGTTTCAGGATCGGCCTTCCCATATCCACCCTGACAAGCGCGACCTTTCCATCCCCCACCGTCAGATCCAGGTATTTGATCCCGCCTAATGTCTCCACTGATATATGGGTCTTGTCAGTCAGACCATAGTCATAGACGTATTTTGCCACGCAGCGTATCCCGTTCCCGCACATTTCCCCGCGTGATCCATCCGCGTTATACATCTCCATCTCAAAATCCGCCTTATCCGACGGCTTGATCATGATCAGCCCGTCGGATCCCACCCCAAAATGGCGGTCACTTATCCTGACTGCAAGCTCCGACGGAGAGGTTATCGTTTCTTCAAAACAGTTTACATAAACATAGTCGTTTCCGAGTCCCTGCATTTTTGTAAATTTCATCTCTATCCCCAAGCCTTTCTTTGATATTGCGTTACTCATTCATGATTGTAAGCACCATCTGCGCTGTCTCATACATGTTCGTCCCGCTCCCCATGCTGCTCTTCTGCAGATAGCGGTGCGCCTCGTTTTCTGACATCCCGTTTCGATCCATCAACAGCGCCTTTGCCTGTTCAATTACTTCCCGCTCCCGGTCGCTTCTGCCTCGCTCCCGGCCGCTCCGTTTTCTGCGCCTGCGTTCGATCGTCTGCTGCATCATCTCAACTGTATTAACCAGGTCATAAATCTTCAGCGGGACCGGCAGTCCCACCACTCCCTCCGGCAGTCCGTCCAGCCATTTGTCAGGTGAAGCGATCAGCAGCATCTCAAAGCTCACAGGAAGGAGTTCTCTCATCTGTGTATACCGCATATCCTGCAGGCTGCTGCCACACACCACAATTCCCTCATTCCATGTGTCTGCATATTGGAGCGCTTTTGCACCGGTCAGGCAGACAGCCGACACGTCCATCCCGGCGCGGACCAGAATATTGCGTATATTTGCTGCATTTTCACGTTTGGAAAAAGCGACAATAATATTGCTCAAATCCGCTCCACCTCCTGACGTTTCCCTCTTTCTGCTGCATATCACCATTTGTACAGATAGTTCGCGATCTCCCAGTCTGTCACCTGCATGCAGTAATCCTGGTATTCCTTCTCATGCGCCTTTATGATCTTATCCGCCAGGTTTTCACCCAGCACTGACAGGACAAGCTCATCCTTCTTAAGTTCCTCCACCGCATCCTTCAGAGACCTGGGAAGCTCCTGCACATGAAGTTTTTCCCTTTGCTGCGGCGTCATCTTCTGTATATTTTCATCGATGCTCTCGGGCGGCATGATCTCATTTCTGATCCCGTCCAGTCCTGCCGTCAGAAGGACCGCAAGCGCAAGGTAGGGATTGGCTGTCGCGTCCGGGCTCCTAAGCTCGATCCTCGTATTCTCTCCCCTGCCGGACGGCACGCGGATGAGCGGTCCCCTCGTCTTCCCGGACCATCCCATATAGACCGGAGCCTCATATCCCGGCACAAATCGCTTGTAGGAATTTACCGTGGGATTCGTGATGCATGTGATCGCCTTCATATGCTTCATCAGCCCGCCTATGAAATAGTATCCCTGCCGGCTCAGGCCATTTGGGTCATCTGCACTCTGGAAGGCATTTTCCCCGTCTCTGCTCAGGGAAAGATTGATATGCATCCCGGAGCCATAAGTCTCGCTCTTGGGTTTTGGCATGAAAGTCGCATGGAGTCCGTGCCTTTTTGCAATCGTCTTGACCACCATCTTAAAGGTCATCAGGTTATCTGCTGTCACCAGCGCCTCATCATAGCGGAAATCGATCTCATGTTGTGCCGGCGCGATCTCATGGTGGGAAGAAGTGATCTCAAATCCCATATCCTCAAGGGTCAGGACCATATCCCGTCTTGCGTTTTCCCCGAAATCAACCGGACCCACGTCAAAATATCCGCCCTTCTCATGTGTCAGTGTGGTCGGAAGGCCGTCGTCGTCTGTGTGGAACAGGAAAAATTCACATTCCGGCCCTACATTCATCGTATATCCCATTTCCTCCGCCTCTGCTATCGCCTTTTTCAGTACATATCTTGGATCTATCTCATAGGGCGTCCCGTCTGTGCGGTACACATCGCAGATCAGGCGGGCGACCTTGCCCTGCTGAGGTCTCCATGGAAATATTTCAAATGTGCTCAGGTCTGGATACAGATACATGTCTGACTCTTCCTCCCCGGAAAGCCCCTCCAGCGACGATGCGTCAAACATGCATCGGTTGTCCATCGCCTTCTCGAGCTGGCTGACTGTCACAGCCATATTTTTCATCGCCCCGAAAATATCTGTAAACTGCAGACGGATGAACGCGACATCCTCTTCCTCTACAATCCGAAGGATATCTTCCCTTGTATAATTATGCATAGAATGAAACCTCCTTTATCCGTTTTCTTTCCCCATATACAAAAGGGCGTCCTCCACCTCTGGGAAACGCCCTTGTTTCGTCCTTATTATATCGGCTGTTTTCCTGATTGTCAAACGCTATATGCATTGGACATAAGAACCACGCGTACAAGCCTTGTAACACAGTCCTTCAGTTCCCCCACGGAAAGCGTGCCGTCCAGGAGCGCCTGGCGGATATTCTCCTGGTCTGTGGGCTGCCCGGGCATGACGAGGTCATTTCCCGCGCGCACACATCCGGAAGCCGTGCAGTCGTCCCCCTGCTCTGTCGTTGTCCAGTCCGTCATAATAACTCCCCGGAAACCAAACTCACACCGCGCCGCTTTCATGCAGATATCATGGCAGTTCGCCGCGTGAACCCCATTGATCAGGTTATAGCTTGTCATGATAGACATCGGCTGTGATTCCCTGATTGCAATCCCAAATCCTCTCAGATAGATCTCCCTGAGCGTCCTCTCCGACAGGATACTGTCAGATCCCATGCGGTTATCCTCCTGGTTGTTGCAGGCAAAATGTTTGATTGTCGTCCCGCACCCCTTATGGCTCTGAACCCCTTTTGTCATTGCGGCGGCGATCCTGCCGCTGATGAGGGGATCCTCTGAATAGTACTCAAAATTCCGTCCGCACAGCGGGTTTCTGTGGATGTTCATTCCGGGCGCAAGCCAGAGTGTCACCCCAAACCGCTCCATCTCATCTCCTACCGCATCGCCCACCTCCGCGGCCAGCGCCTCATCCCAGCTCTGTGCAAGAAGCGTTCCCACAGGAAATGCCGTACAATACTGATAATGGATCTCACCCTCAAGCTCTGGCCCGTCATAAAAGAATCCTTTTTCAAACGATGCCGCCATAGGCTGCGTCCTCATCTCCCCGTCCTGAACGGAATATTTTTGATTCAGGCGGAGTCCGGCAGGTCCGTCAGCCAACACAATATTCGCCACGCCCGCATCGTTTGCACAGGAGCTTGTCTCTCCCGCGGATCCGGGCACAGAAATTCCTGCGGATCCGAGGTGGCTTCCCTGTCCTTTTCCCGGATCTCCGACAGCCAGGTCGATCAACTGCTCCTTGGTAAGCCTGCTTACGATCTGCGCTGCCTCATCGTCCGGTTCCGTATGGTCATACCGGAAGCATACGGTCTGGACCCCGGAGAGATCATAGTTTATCTTCTGCACATTCTCCGCCTGCTTCACCAGAGCATCATACCGAGCTTTACGTTTCCCTTCATCCAGTGACAGCTCCTCCAGCTTCTCCTTGAGCGGGCAGATATGCTCCGCCTGCGCAATGATCTTCTCCTCTTTGAGCACCAGTGCCCCTGAGAGCCGGCTGCCCGTCAGCGAGTTTCCGATGAAAACCCCGTAGTATCCCGGCTCCAGAACCCACGCCCCACGCGCTTCATCGTAGGACGCCATATCTTCCGGCCCAACTGTCAGTTCCAGCGTCTCCTTTTCTCCGGGGGAAAGCTGCCCCGTCTTGGCAAAGGCGCACAGCCTTCTGTACTCTTTCTCCATCTTCCCTTGCGGCAGGGATACATAGGCCTGGACAACCTCCCTTCCGGAAAATGTATCGCCGCAGTTTGTCACGGTAACAGGGACCGTAACATTCCCCGTCCCGTCTGCGCGCATCTCTCCCGGTTCTACCGCAAAATCCGTATAGGAAAGTCCGTACCCGAACCCATAGCGTACCGGGACATCAAAGGAGTCAAAATAGCGGTATCCCACATAGATCCCTTCCTCGTATTTTTCCTGCCCTACATTCCCGTTGTTATGGGAGAATATGGCAGAGTTCGGATAATCCTCATAGTGGAATGCCCATGTATCCGTAAGCTTTCCGCCCGGCGTAACCGCCCCGCTCACCACATCAGCGACAGCATGTCCGCCCTCCTGCCCCGGCTGTGAGATCTCCAGCACAGCCTTGATCTGCGGGAACTCGTCCAGAAAGGAAAGGTCCGTGACGCCGCCTGTATTAATGATCAGCAGAACCCTCTTATACATCCCGCAGATATCCGAGAGCATTTTATGCTCCTGTCCGCTCAAAAGGTAGTCCCCGCCTGCCACATTCCTGTCGGCTCCTTCCCCCGCGACACGCCCGAGCACATAGACCGCCGTGTCCGCCTCCGTGCCATATACATCCGGTCCTGCCGGAACAAGGAACGGAGTGGAGGAATAAGCCGAAAAGAAATCCATTCCTCCTCCCTTTTTTGTTTCAATTGCCGCACATTTCCTCAGGATCTCTTCCCTCCAGTCGAGCCGCTCCTGGAGATAGATCTTCTCATATTCCCTGATCCACTCCTTTGTCGTGATCTCATACCCCGCATCGTCAAGCCCCTGGTAAATGCTGACGCTCTCCCTTTCATTGACGTCGCCCGAACCTGTGCCGCCCTTTACAGTTCTCGAGGCTCCTGCCCCGAAAAGCGCAATCCTGCTCCCTTTGTCGATCGGGAGAAGATTTTCTTCGTTCTTCAGTAAAACCATTCCTTCCGCCGCTGCCCTCCGCGCGACTTCTGCATGGTCTATTTCATAATCTTCCATCTTCTGGCTCGTACTTCCGGTAAATGTCCTCGATTTAATCCTTCGCTCCATATTCCCCATCCTTTCGATCAATATTCTGTGCGTTGGTATCAGGTTTATTATAGCATAGTCCCTGTTCCGATTGACAGTATATCTTACGGAACAGCAAAAAAGGACCGGAAGGTCTTTTTGATGTGCCACCCGTCAAGTAGACAATGAAAAAAATATAAATTTTTTGTATTGCCCGGTTTGTGCCGGGCAATATTTTTATGCAGC
>CALWMN010000011.1 GCA_944381935.1 uncultured Mediterraneibacter sp.
AGATCTTTGCATCGTAGTATGCATCAAGGAACTTACCGGCGTCATCACGGGAGAATCCGTATGTCATCTGTGTCAGGTCGTTTGTACCGAAGCAGAAGAAGTCTGCCTCTTTCGCGATCTCATCGGCTGTAAGGGCAGCTCTCGGGATTTCAATCATCGTACCGACCTCATATTTCAGGTCGCTGCCTGCTGCTGCAATCTCAGCGTCTGCTGTCTCAACAACAAACTTCTTAACATATGTCAGCTCTTTCACGTCGCCTACGAGCGGGATCATGATCTCCGGTACGATATCCCAGTCCGGGTGAGCTTTCTTTACATTGATAGCCGCACGGATGACAGCCTTTGTCTGCATCTTGGCAATCTCCGGATATGTGACTGCCAGACGGCATCCACGGTGTCCCATCATCGGGTTGAACTCGTGCAGACTGTCGATGATCGCTTTGATCTGCTCGACTGTCTTGCCCTGGGCGTCAGCCAGTTTCTTAATGTCCTCTTCCTCTGTCGGAACGAACTCATGAAGCGGCGGATCAAGGAAACGGATCGTTACCGGGTTGCCCTCGAGAGCCTCGTACAGAGCCTCGAAGTCTCCCTGCTGATACGGAAGGACTTTCTCAAGAGCTGTCTCTCTCTCTTCCTCTGTCTCAGCACAGATCATCTCACGGAATGCATCGATTCTTCCCTCGCCGAAGAACATATGCTCTGTACGGCAGAGTCCGATACCCTCAGCGCCAAGCTCAACAGCTTTCTTAGCGTCTTCCGGTGTATCAGCGTTTGTGCGGACTTTCATTGTTCTGTACTTGTCAGCCCAGTCCATGATACGTCCGAACTCACCAGCGATCGTAGCGTCTACTGTCGGGATGATTCCGTCGTAGATGTTACCTGTTGTACCATCGATAGAGATTGCATCTCCCTCGTGGAACTCTTTTCCGCCGAGTGTGAATTTCTTATTAGCCTCGTCCATAACGATGTCGCCGCATCCGGATACACAGCACTCGCCCATACCACGGGCAACAACAGCTGCGTGAGATGTCATACCACCGCGAACTGTCAGGATACCCTGAGCAGATTTCATACCTGTGATATCTTCCGGTGATGTCTCAAGACGAACAAGGATAACTTTCTCGCCTCTCTCTGCCCACTCTACAGCATCGTCAGCTGTGAAGACGATCTTACCGCAAGCAGCTCCCGGTGAAGCGCCGAGACCTTTGCCCATCGGTGTTGCAGCCTTCAGTGCAGCAGCGTCGAACTGCGGATGAAGCAGTGTATCAAGGTTACGCGGATCGATCATAGCTACAGCTTCTTCCTCTGTTCTCATGCCCTCGTCAACAAGGTCGCATGCGATCTTCAGAGCAGCCTGAGCTGTTCTCTTACCGTTACGTGTCTGAAGCATGTACAGTTTACCGTGCTCTACAGTAAACTCCATATCCTGCATATCTCTGTAGTGTGTCTCCAGTGTGTGGCACACTTCATTGAACTGCTTGAATGCCTCCGGGAATTTCTCTTCCATCTCGGAGATGTGCATCGGTGTACGAACGCCGGCAACAACGTCCTCGCCCTGTGCGTTTGTAAGGAACTCACCAAACAGTCCTTTTGCTCCTGTAGCCGGGTCACGTGTAAATGCAACACCTGTACCACAGTCATCTCCCATATTACCGAATGCCATCATCTGTACGTTGACAGCTGTTCCCCATGAATACGGGATATCATTATCGCGGCGGTATACGTTTGCTCTCGGGTTGTCCCATGAACGGAATACAGCCTTAACAGCGCCTACCAGCTGCTCTTTTGCGTCTGTCGGGAAGTCTGAACCGATCTTCTCTTTGTACTCAGCCTTGAACTGTCCTGCCAGAGTCTTCAGATCCTCTGCTGTCAGCTCAACATCCTGCTTAACGCCCTTTTCTTCTTTCATCTTGTCGATGAGCTCTTCGAAGTATTTCTTGCCGACTTCCATAACTACGTCAGAATACATCTGGATGAATCTTCTGTAGCAGTCCCAAGCCCAGCGCGGATTGCCTGACGCCTCTGCCAGAGCCTCAACAACTTCCTCATTCAGACCAAGGTTCAGGATCGTGTCCATCATACCCGGCATGGAAGCTCTTGCACCGGAACGTACGGAAACGAGAAGCGGATTCTCTTTGTCTCCGAATTTCTTTCCTGTGATCTCTTCCAGCTTTGTCATGGCGTCCATGATCTGTCCCATGATCTCGTCGTTGATCTGTCTGCCGTCCTCATAGTACTGTGTACAAGCCTCTGTCGTAACAGTGAATCCCTGCGGTACCGGGAGTCCCAGACCTGTCATCTCTGCGAGGTTCGCGCCTTTTCCACCAAGAAGGTTCCTCATTGTCGCGTTACCTTCCGTGAACATATAAACCCATTTTGTTGCCATGTTCCAATGACCTCCTCAAAAAATTTGCAAATATTTCCGCAATATTTCGCATATAATATTTTAATGGTTTCAGGGGCACGCGTCAAGCGTTTTGTCAGCAAATATACACAATCTTTTCACCCCTTTTATGGGAGAATCTACGCTGCAAAATTCCCGGTATAAAGCTGATAATATTTTCCTTTTGCCGCGATCAGTTCGTCATGGCTTCCCCTCTCGATGATCCGTCCCTGTTCCATGACCATAATACAGTCAGAGTTCTTAATCGTGGATAGCCTGTGGGCGATGACAAAGGTCGTCCTGCCCTTCATCAGGGCGTCCATACCCGCCTGGACGAGTCCTTCTGTACGGGTGTCAATGGAAGATGTCGCCTCATCCAGGATCAGCACCGGGGGATCTGCCACCGCTGCCCTCGCAATCGCAAGGAGCTGTCTCTGCCCCTGGCTTAAGTTGCCTCCGTCGCCGGTGAGCACAGTCTGATATCCGTCCGGGAGCCTGCGGATAAAGCTGTCCGCATTTGCAAGCTTTGCTGCCGCAATGCAGTCCTCGTCCGAGGCGTCCAGCTTGCCATAACGGATATTGTCGAGGACCGTTCCGGTAAACAGGTGGGTATCCTGCAGCACCATCCCCAGTGATCTCCTCAGATCCGGCTTCTTGATCTTGTTGATGTTGATGCCGTCATAGCGGATCTTTCCGTCCTGGATATCGTAAAACCGGTTGATCAGATTGGTGATCGTGGTCTTTCCCGCCCCGGTGGATCCCACAAGTGCAATCTTCTGGCCCGGCTGGGCATACATCCTGATATCGTGAAGGACCATCTTGTCGTCATTGTACCCGAAGTCAACGCCGTCAAAGACGATCCCGCCTTCCATCTTCTGATAGGTGACGGTCCCTTCCGCCTTGTGGGGATGCTTCCACGCCCACATTCCGGTGCGCTCCTCAGACTCGGTCACAGTACCATCCGGGTTTTCCCTGGCGTTGACCAGTTCTACATATCCATTGTCAATCTCCGGCTTTTCATCAAGGAGTTCAAAGACTCTCTGCGCTCCGGCTGCCGCCATGACAATGGAGTTCATCTGCTGGCTGATCTGGGTAATCGGCTGGGTGAAGTTTTTGTTCAGTCCGACAAATGCAATGACTGTGCCGACCGTTGCACCCGTGCTGCCGTAAAGTGCCAGCAGCGCCCCGACAACCGCACAGAGCACGTAGCTTAAGTTTCCGATGTTGGCGTTAATCGGCATAAGCAGGTTGGCATAGCGGTTGGCTTTATCCGCGCTGTCTCTGAGCCGGTCGTTCAGCTTTTTGAAATCTTCAATCGCCCTGTCCTCATGGCAGAAAACCTTGACAACTTTCTGCCCGTCCATCATTTCCTCTATGAATCCGTCCACATTTCCCAGGTCCTTCTGCTGCTTCTGGAAATACTTCCCCGAAAGGCCGGAAAAGACAGTGGTGACTCTGAGCATGACAAGGGACATGGCAAGTGTGACGATCGTCAGCGGTATGTTCAGCACGATCATGGAAATCAGCGTCGCAACCAGAGTTGCCGCCGAGTTGATGATCTGGGGGATACTCTGGCTGAAAAGCTGTCTTAAAGTGTCAACGTCATTCGTGTACACCGACATAATGTCCCCGTGGGCGTGTGTGTCAAAATATTTGATAGGAAGGGACTCCATATTGGCAAACAGTTCATCGCGGAACTTCTTCATGGTTCCCTGGCTGACATTTACCATAATCCGGTTATAGGCATATGACGCCGCAATCCCGATGATGTAAAATACCACAATCCCCATCAGCGCATGGGCAAGAGGCGTGAAATCCGGGTTATCCACATTCAGAAGCGGCATGATATAGTCATCCACAAGCGACTGCACGAACAACATTCCCTGCATAGTCGCAAATGCCCCGATTATGATACACACGACCACAACCAGAAATGAGAATTTATAGTTTTTTACCATATAGGCAAGCAGCCGTTTTAAAACATATAAAGATGTTGCTTTCTCCTTCTTTTTCACTTTTTATACACTCCTTCCCGTCTGTTTTCACGCCGCATGGTCGAAATCTCCGCCGCCCTGAGTCTGGGACTCGTAGATATCGCGATAGATCTCATTGCTCTCAAGCAGATGTTCATGAGTGTCAAATCCGTTGATCTTCCCGCCGTCAAGGACTAGGATACGGTCTGCATCCTCCACGCTGGATATCCTCTGCGCAATGATGATCTTGGTTGTCCCTGGAATCACTTCCTTAAACGCTTTCCTGATCTTCGCGTCCGTGGCTGTGTCCACCGCGCTTGTAGAGTCGTCCAGGATCAGCACCTTTGGTTTCTTTAAAAGCGCCCTGGCAATACACAGTCTCTGCTTCTGCCCGCCTGATACGTTGGTTCCGCCCCGCTCGATCCAGGTGTTGTACCCATCCGGCAGCCGGTCGATAAATTCATCCGCACATGCCGCCCGGCATGCGGCAATACACTCCTCCTCAGAAGCCTCCTCATTCCCCCAGCGCAGATTGTCCAGGATCGTCCCTGAGAACAGGACGTTTTTCTGAAGCACAACGGAAACCTCATTCCTGAGTGTCTCCATGTCATATTCTCTGACATCTCTTCCCCCGACTTTAACCGTACCCGCTGAAGCGTCATAGAGACGACTGATCAGGTTGACAAGGCTGGATTTGCCGCAGCCTGTGCCGCCGATGATCCCAATTGTCTCACCGGAATGTATGTGCAGGTCGATATCCTCCAGCGTGTCCTCACCTGTCCCATGCTTGTAGGCAAAGCTTACATGGTCAAAGTCAATGCTCCCGTCCTCCACTTCCATAACCGGATTCTCCGGGTTGTGAAGCTCTGGTTTTTCAGTGAGCACTTCCGAGATACGCCTCACGCTTGCGGCACTCATCGTGACCATGACAAAGATCATGGACAGCATCATCAGGGACATCATGACAGACATAATGTAGCTGAACAGAGAGGTGATGTCCCCTGTGCTCATGCTGCCTGCCACGATATACTGTGCCCCGAACCAGGAGACCGCAGTGATACAGGCATAAACCACCAGCATCATTGCCGGATTGTTCAGGGCAAGCAGGCTCTCTGCCTTTACGAACAGACGGTAGAGATGTTCTGCGGCTTTCTGGAATTTTTTATTCTCATAGTCCTCCCGCACGTATGCCTTTACCACGCGGATGGCAGTCACATTTTCCTGGACGCTGGCGTTTAGGTCGTCATAGCGGTCAAATACTTCCCGGAATACGGAGGAGGATCTTCTCATAATAGCTGCCAGGATCACTGCAAGAAAGCAGAGCGCAGCGAGGAAGACCAGACTTAGGTTCCGGCTGATCATAAAACACATGAACATGCTGAAAACCAGCATCAGCGGCGCCCTCACCGCAATACGGATGATCATCTGGAACGCGTTCTGCACGTTGGTCACATCTGTGGTCATCCTTGTGACCAGTCCTGCTGTACTGAATTTATCAATATTGGAGAAGGAATAATCCTGAATACGGATATACATGCTCTCCCTTAAGTTACAGGCGAATCCCGAAGAGGCGCCTGCCGCGAACTTTCCTGCCATTGCGCCTGAAAACAGGCTGACAACCGCCATCACGATCATCATGACGCCGTATCGTATGATAGCCGCCATATCAGACTGTTCCAGTCCGCTGTCGATGATCAGGGCAGTCGTGAAAGGGAGCAGTACTTCCATGATGACCTCCAGAGTCGTAAAGCCCATCGTGAGAAGCGTATCCCTTTTGTATTGCTTAAGCTGTGCTAAAACTGTCTTCATACCGTAACCTCCCGTCTGTCTTCTGTCTGACTGTGATTTTCTTTCCTTTTTTCCATTTTCCCCAACTGTGTTAAAATCTTTTGTGCCACTTCTCTTAGCTGTCCCTTTTCCTGAGGATCAAGCACACAATATATTTCCTTTTCCATCTGCTCCGCTTTATTGACAAATTCATTCCCTTCGGCCACGAGCTTTTCTGTGGGGAGCACCATCTTCTTTCTGATGTCTTCTGGATTTTCCCCGAAATATAAGTACCCTTTCTCCCTCAGTTTTTTTACGAGGACAGAGAGCGTCGCCTTGGAAATCCCGATCTCACGGCATAATTCCGTAATGTAGGTTCCTCCCGGGTGATGCCGCAGAATATACACCAGAAAATATATCTGGACTCCGCTCATATTTTTCTCTTTTAATTTCCTTTCCAGATAGACCTCCTGGTCTATGTTGATCCGTTTTAACAGGAAAAGAAGTTCTTCGTCCTGAATCTCTTCCGACATACCTGCACCTCCCTGGCTTTCCCATGCCCTGTTCTATGAACGGCTCTTTCCGCCGGTCAGCATCAAACCGGCAGTTTTGATACGAACAGTTCGTTTCCTTACTTTCTGTCCATAAGAGATTCTACCGCGGTTTTTCTTGAATGTGAAATTCAAAAATGTTATAATCTATAAACATTTTTTATAGATATTAATTTTAATTTTGTAATATATACAGGAGGTTTCCATGAATACGATCCAACTGGAATGTTTTGTCGCCGTCGCGGAGCATCTGAATTTCTCCCGGGCGTCCGAGGAGCTGAAAATGACCCAGCCGGCAGTCAGCCACCAGGTCCGTTCCCTGGAGTCAGAGCTGGGGGTGAAGCTTTTTAACCGCACAAGCAAAAGCGTCTCGCTTACGGAAGAAGGCCTTATGTTTCTCGCAGATGCACAGCTTATCTTAAAGACCGCGCTCTCCGCCAGAGAGCGCCTGGGCAGGCATGAGCGCTTCATCCCGTTTGACGTAGGATGCCACAACCATATGGAAATGAACCTGCTGCCCCGGGTCTTTAAACGGCTGGCAGAAGATTTCCCTCTGATGCGACCCTCCATCCGCCTGGTCCCTTTCCCCTCTCTTCTGGGACAGGTAGAGAACAAACAGGCCCACGCCGCCTTTGGCATAAAAGAAAAGCAGAACAAATCCTCCCTCTACTTCAGAGAGCTTTGTTCTGCTCCTGTCGCCTGCGTCTGCTCTCCTGAGCATCCGCTGGCGCAGTATGATTCACTTGTAGAAAAACAGTTGTCAGGAAATATTATCGTCTGCTCCCCGCGCCAGACTTCCAATTCTATCTTTGCCGTCCAGAGCAGGGTCCTGACCGGCGCCTCCCCGGAGCACCGCTATTTTACAGAGACGATGGAAGGCGCGCTTACTCTTGCAAAGGCACAGATCGGGTATACGCTGTATCCTGATATTGTCCAGGCAAGGGAACCGGGATTATGCTATGTCCCGGTCACGGATATGCCCCGTATGTCCTTTGGCGTGTATTACCGGTATGATGACGACCACCCGGTCCTCAGGAGGTTCATAAGCCTTTGCAGCAGGATGATCTCCTGACAGGGCGGCTTACATTTTCAGGAACGTGCGGTAGCCTTTCACCGCCTCGTATACATCGGCTTTGCTCGTCACCTCGTAGGGGGCGTGCATGTTCAGGACAGCCACGCCGCTGTCGATCACTTCCATTCCGTAATTTGCCATGATGTAAGCTATGGTTCCGCCGCCGCCCAGATCCACACGGCCTAGCTCCGCGAACTGGTATGCCACATTTTCATCATCCAGCGCTTTCCTGAGTGCGGCAATGTATTCGGCATTTGCATCATTGGAACCGGATTTCCCTCGGCTTCCGGTGAATTTGTTGAAGGTCAGCCCGTTTGCCAGAAAGGCCGAACTGCGCTTTTCAAATGCCTCGGCATACATCGGGTCATAGGCCGCGCTGACGTCGGATGAGAGCATCCTCGACCTGGCAAGCGCCCGGCGGACCTTCAGGTCTGATTCTCCCTCGGTCAGGGCGATGAGCTCTGCCACTGTATTTTCAAAGAATCTCGAATGCATGCCTGTCGCCCCCACGCTCCCGATCTCTTCCTTGTCCACGAGGAGGCAGCAGCCGGTCTTTCTGGCTTTCGTCACATCCAGCATGGCAAACAGAGACGTAAAGGCGCATACTCTGTCATCCTGCCCATAGGAGAGGACCATGCTTCGGTCCAGACCGCAGTCCCTTGCTTTTCCCGCCGGGACGATCTCCAGCTCCGCGGAGGTGAAATCCTCTTCCGCCATATCGTATTTCTCTTTCAGAAGACGGAGGACATTCGCCTTGACCGCTTCTTTTTTCTCCTTCTTTTCCGCTTCTCCCGCTTCTTTTGGAGCGGAATTGCTGTTTTTCGCTCCTGAGATCTCATCCAGCACACTGTCCAGCGGACAATTTCCTATGAGGAGATCCAGTTTTTCCCCCTCTATCACCTTGGATGCCTTTTTCTCCATCTGCTCCTGTGCCAGATGGACAAGGAGGTCGGTGATTACGAACACCGGGTCATGCTCATCCTCGCCAATGCTCACCTTCTTTACCGAGCCGTCCTTTTTCACGATCACTCCGTGCAGCGCAAGAGGCTGCGCTACCCACTGATACTTTTTAATTCCGCCGTAGTAATGCGTATCAAGGTAAGCAAGCCCTTCATTTTCATAAAGCGGGTTCTGTTTCACATCGATCCGCGGAGAGTCGATATGCGCCCCCAGGATATTCATTCCCGACGAGATCGGTTCTTCGCCTATACAGAAAAGAGCAAGCATCTTCTTCATGTTCACCGCGTAGACCTTGTCCCCTGCTTTGAGAGGCTGCCCTGATGCCAGGACGTCCTCCATATCGCGGTATCCCGCCTCCTTCGCCATGCTCACACTTAACTCCACACACTCCCGCTCAGTCTTGCCGGCATCCAGGCACCTCTTGTATTTCTCATTAATAAGGTCAAGCTCCTTAAGCTGCTCACTGCTGTATGCACTCCAAATATTATCCTTCATATCATTTCCTCCTATTCGGGGACGTAATAAAATTCAATTCTGCTACGTCCCCAATTTAATTTCACTGTGTCCCAGATTGAATTTTGCCCTGTCCCTTTTTGACTATTTTCCAATTATACATCTTTTTACATGACGATACAATCTTTCCGTTTTTCTTTTAGAAATCAGAAGTTCTTTTTGCAGTTTTTTCTTATATTTTTCACGCAGATTATAGTCTTCTATAATTTCTTTAGGACTTTCAAGGCTTTGGAGATGTGCTTCCTGAATCAGTATTGAAAGCGCCAGTTTTTGTTGCTGTGCTTCTACCTCTTCGGGAACGTCGATAAACACATTCTTTAACCCTTTCTGATGAAATTCAAAATATTCCTGGAAATCTGTAAATTCCGACTTATATACCTTAATTGCTTTCGGATGTATTATCTGGTTTTTTTCTGTTTCGTATTCTTTTAAACTTGAAAACTTATATTTCAGGGGATTTTTTACGATATTCGCATTTACCGGATTCATATGAATATATCTCATACAATTCCAAAAGTATTGTAAACTTTCGACACATTCACTGCTGAAACGATTTTGAAAGACATGACCATTTCGATTATGTTTATAATTATAATACTCTGCAAATTCTGCCAGGATACCAGCAAGATAACCTGATAAAACTTTTAGATCAGCGGAGATCAACAGATGAAAATGTGTAGACATAATCACATAAGAGTAAATCTCCACTTCATATTTTTCCTGATATTTGACCAGAAGTCTCTTGAAATTATTTTTCTCCCGCGTTTGATTGAATATGCGTTCTTTATTTATTCCCCGTCCTATTGCATGATACAAATTCGTACAGCTTTCTTTCCGTGCAGTACGCGGCATCCCATCACTCCTTTCGGCATTTTGGGACAGGACAAAATTCAATTTGGGACATACTGACTATCATTTGGGGACATAGTGAATTGCAATTTGGGACAGGGCAGCCTTCGTTCGGGGACGTAGTAAAATTGAATTTTACTACGTCCCCGAACGAGATCACCACTCGAACTTTTTCTCAAAATATTCTTTCAGATCTTCAATCTTGATTCTTTCTTGTTCCATCGTATCTCGGTCGCGTACTGTCACGGCGCCGTCTTCTTCCGAGTCGAAATCGTACGTTACGCAAAACGGTGTTCCGATCTCATCCTGCCTGCGGTATCTCTTACCGATATTTCCGCGGTCATCATACTCGCAGTTATAATATTTGCTCAGTTCAACATATATCTTTTCTGCCCCTTCTGCAAGCTTCTTAGACAGCGGAAGCACGCCGATCTTCACCGGGGCCAGCGCCGGATGGAAATGAAGAACCGTCCTCATATCGGGTTTTTCTTCTGTGCCGATGTTCTCTTCATCATATGCGCTGCACAAAAATGCGAGCACCATTCGGTCAGCCCCCAGGGATGGCTCGATCACATACGGGATATATTTTTCTTTTGTCTCATCATCAAAATATGTCATATCCTGACCGGATACGTCCTGATGCTGTGTCAGGTCGTAATCTGTACGGTCAGCAATCCCCCACAGCTCGCCCCATCCGAACGGGAAGAGAAACTCCACATCTGTCGTCGCCTTACTGTAGAAGGAGAGTTCTTCTTTATCGTGGTCGCGGTAACGCACCTCGTCGTCTTTGAGTCCGAGGGATGACAGCCAGTTCAGGCAGAAGTTCTTCCAGTAGTCGAACCATTCAAGGTCTGTATCCGGTTTGCAGAAGAACTCAAGCTCCATCTGCTCGAACTCTCTTGTGCGGAAGGTAAAGTTGCCCGGCGTGATCTCATTTCGGAAGGATTTTCCAATCTGGGCAATACCGAACGGAAGCTTCTTCCTGGAGGTACGCTGTACATTCTTAAAGTTCACGAAAATCCCCTGCGCAGTCTCAGGCCTTAAATATACCGTATTCTTCGCATCTTCCGTTACACCCTGGAATGTTTTGAACATCAGGTTGAACTGACGGATATCTGTAAAATTATGTTTCCCGCATGTCGGACACGGGATCTGGTGTTCCTCGATAAACGCTGACATCTGCTCCTGGGACCATCCGTCCACAGAGCCTTCCAGCTCGATATCCTTTTCCTCACAATAGTCTTCAATCAGTTTATCCGCGCGGAAACGCTCATGGCACTCCTTGCAGTCCATCAGGGGATCGCTGAACCCGCCAAGATGCCCGGAAGCCACCCATGTCTGAGGATTCATCAGGATCGCGCAGTCCACTCCCACATTGTACGGATTTTCCTGCACAAACTTCTTCCACCAGGCCCGCTTCACATTGTTTTTCAGCTCCACGCCGAGGTTGCCGTAATCCCATGTATTCGCGAGACCTCCGTAAATCTCGGAACCGGGATACACAAACCCTCTTGATTTCGCAAGCGCCACAATCTTATCCATTGTCTTTTCAACCATTTTTATGTTCCTCACATTCTTTTTCATCTCAATCGGTACTTATTATAACGGGTATATCCTCTTTTTTCAAGGTACTGCCCCTCTAAAATTGCGGCAGATATCAGGTCAGCGTTTCCAATATTTCCAGAGATTTAAAATGCTTATCCACATAAAGGTCTGTCAGCCGCTTCATCACCTTTCCCAGCTCCTCCATCACCTTATCCGACACAGTAAATGTATAGAGTTTCTCTATTTTGCTGCTCTCAATATATTGCATGCTATATAATGTTGAGCGATCCAGGACAATCCCGTCGATTATGTCTGTACTGCACGCCTCACATACCAGACCACCTTTTGCCGCGCTGAAGACTGCCGGCGCCTCTGTGTCCGCACACTGCACACACTGGAAGACCTGAGGCGCCTGCCCGTTAATAGTCAGTGCTTTGAGCTCAAATATGTAACGGATGAGCAGGTCGGGAATATGGGGATTGATCAGAGCACGCAGCGTCTGATAAAGAAGCTTCAGCATTTCCCGCTCATCATTGTTTTCTTTTGTATAATAACCGGCAAATTCGAGAAAATAAAAGCCATAGTAAGCGCCGAGCACATCTTCCCTCAGCTCGGCAAAGTAATTAGAAATGCATGCAGACTGGATCGTATATGAAGATCTTCCCGCATAAACGGTAAACTCTCCGAATGAGAACGGGTTCACTGCGCCCACGAGCGGACTGCTCGGTCTTCTTGCCCCCCTGGCAAACGCAGAGATCTTCCCCTGTTCTTTCGTCAGCAGTACGACCCTCCTGTCATATTCACCAACCGGTGCCGTGGACAGCACCATCCCTGTAAGTACGATCTGATTCACATTGTTCCTTCCTTCTGTCCGATGAGATACTTTTGCTTCCGAATACGCCTGACCTGCCATCCTCGGAATCAGGGTGCTGTTCCCCAGGCGTCTCCTCCTTCCTGCCGCAGCAGTTCCCTCCCATTTTATAGTTGAGATAATCCTCAATCCTTCCGGTCATCATGAACTGATCCCAATATGTTTCCCGCATCGTATCACCTCTTCTTCCGTGTTAAAAAGCTATACGTTTAGGTTCTCCGATTCTGAAAAACACTATACCCCGCAAAAAATACCAGTTCTTTTTTTGCCTGTATGCCTTGACATTTCCTCCTGGCAGCCTTCCTCCTTTTATCTCTTCACACAAGCAGCTCTCTCGCAAACACAATATTTGCCGATGAAAGGATCCGGATATCCTCCACCTTTTTGCCCGGCAGCACCCGGATCGTCTGGCTGTCCCTTCGCAGCGACCTGGAATTGATCTGATCCTGCATAAGGGGAATCAGCCTGTCCGCCCCATATAGCACCTCCCCGGCGAGAATAACCGTATCGATATTGATGATATGGTTGAGGCTGATCACTCCTGTACTTAAATATTCTGCCTCCTGGCGGATCAGCTCCTGTGCACCCTGATCTGATGACGATGCATCCACAACCTCTCTCCATGTGGGAAATCCTGTCCCGCTAAGCAGGTTCGGGATCGCCGCATACGCTTCCAGGCACCCGATGTTGCCGCAGGGACATATCTTCCCGCGGTAATTGATCGAAATATGCCCCACCTCACTGGTAAAATACCCGGCTCCTTTCAGGATCTTGCCCTTGGAAATGATGCCCGACCCAATCCCGCTGTCGACCAGAAGCAGCAGGAAATTCTCGCTTCCTTCCGCTTCCCGGTTGTCATAGTAATAGCTCGCCAGGCATGTCGCATTGTTCTCCAGGAGCACCGGCAGTCCCGTTTTTTCAGAGAGCCACGGTCCGATGGAAGTATTGTGCCAGAGGTCAAACATAGGCGGATTCAGTATCTCGCCCTTCTCTCCGTCCAGAGGTCCCGGGGCAGAAATCCCGATTCCCCAGATCTTTTCTTTCGCAACCCCTACAGATCGGATCAGTCTTTCTGCCGCCGACCTCAACTCTTCTAGCTTCTGCTCCCTGGATCCTGTCTCCAGCCTGACCCGCTCCTGCGCAAGGATCGTATCCGATATATCCACCATCCCCACGGTGCAGCCATCCCTGTTAAGATAGATCCCGAGGGCATATCCCGCATCGCTGCAGATTGCCAGGGGAGTCGGCATCCTCCCCCTCTGCCCCCCAACCGGCCTTAGCTCCCTTATCTTTTCTTCTTCCAGCAGCTCCGTTGCGATCAGGGAGACAGAAGCCCTTGTCAGTCCTGTCAGCCTTGCGATCTCTGCCCGAGAGATAGGATTTTTCCGTAAGATGCGGAGCATAAGCTTTCGATTATATTCCCTCGTATATTCTGCATTTCTTGCGACTTTCCTGCTCATAAACAGATACCCCTTCTTTTTTCTGAGATGTATTATATCATTATTTTTTTCAGAAAAAAACTAAAATGATATTGTTTCCATCGTTTTTTAAGTTCTTTTTGTAAATTGAATTGACAAAATATTTGTGTTCTGTTATATTTTATTTAGAAGAAGACTAAGGAGGTAAGAATGGAGATCCGTATCTTTCAAAAAGGATTCAATTTTTCACAGGACGGACCGGGCAACCGTCTGGTTTACCATCTGCAGGGGTGCAACATGCACTGTCCGTGGTGTTCCAATCCGGAAGGACTGGCCATGCACGGCGGGACATCGTATTCGACAGAGGAACTGATGGATGAGATCCTCCGCAGCAGCCTGATGTTTTTTGACGGGGGCGGGATCACCCTGACCGGCGGTGAAGTTACAATGCAGTTTGACGCCGCAGGAGAATTACTGAAGGCAGCGCACTCCTGTGCGATCCATACGTGTATTGAGACGAACGGGACACATCCCCGTCTTCCCGAACTGTTTCCTTATATTGACCATCTCATTATGGACGTCAAACATTACGATCCCGAAAAACACAGGGAAACTACAGGCGTTTCCTGCGAAAATACCTTTCGCAATATAGAGAAGGCGGCTAAAGCCGGCAAAACCCTCGCCCTGCGCATCCCGCTGATCGGCGGATTTAACGCTTCTACAGAAGATGCCAGGCATTTTTCGGACTTATTCCAAAGGATGCATCTGAAAGGATATGCGACGCTTGAGCTGCTCTGTTACCACGAATACGGGAAATCCAAATATGAAAGCCTGAACCTTCCTTACCTGATGGATGATACCGCCTTTATTTCGGATGAGACCCTTCATGCCTTCCGGGATATCCTGGCAGATTCCGGCATGACGCTTGTCAGTACATGACAGGATTCTTCCGGCGGACAGAATCTCACAATTATAAAAAAGAAAGGAACATGACCTATGTACAAACTTCCCACTCTGACCTGTGACCTTATCACAGACAAAGCAAAAGCGCTCTACAAAGAAGAACGCACTGACCACAAGATCCTCAACGGCTGGTTTTTATCCCGCGAGATCGCCGCTTCGGCAGACAGCGAAATGACAGAGACATTTCCTGAGCTGCGCGCCTCACTGGAGCTGAAGAAAATCGTAGAAGAGCTCCCCATCTCGATCAGCGGCAATGCCCTCCTTGCCGGAACCCAGCGGGATGCATTTGCGGCAAGCTATGCCCTGATCAACCCTGCCTTTGAAGTTGAGAGCTTCCGTGGTTACTGCGATCCCCTCGAGGTATATGACTACGCGACTCCCACCGGGGAGATAACCGCCGCACGGATCGCATCCATGAAAGAATATATGGCGCAGACCGACTGTGTAAAGGCGCTGGCAAAGGTGTATGAGGATAACAAAGAATATACCGACGAAGTCGCCTTTTTCGTTGAACAGGTGACCGGGCATATGATCCCGGATTTCCGTCCGGCGCTTCGCAATGGCGTGAAAGCGCTGGCAGAAGAGATTGAGAAGAAATTATCCGATGATTCTTGGAACCTGTCCGAAACTCAGCGGAAGAACCTGGCTGCCATGAAGCAGAGCCTGGAATGTGCAGTCCTTCTCGCACACCGGTATGCAGACCTGGCGGCAGAGCAGGCGCTGTCCGCCCCGCCGGAACGTGCAGAGGAACTCCGCGCAATGGAGGCGAACCTGCGCCGCGTTCCCGAATACGGGGCGCGCTCCCTCTGGGAAGCCCTGCAGTCTTATGTTATACTGTGGGAGGTGATGTGCCTGGAACAGGCACCGAACCCGTTTGCCTTTTCTGTAGGGAACGCTGACAGGATCTTCGAGCCTTACAGGGCGATGGATGGCCTGCCACGGGAGGATGCCGCCGCTTTGTTCAAGCATTTCCTCGTGTTCTACAATGTCGGGGAGCGCTCCTGGGCGATCTCCCAGAACATCCTGCTCGGCGGACGTGACCTTCAGGGAAATGACCTTACAAATCCGATGACTTACGCCATCCTTGACGCCTACTATGACATGAACCTTCCCCAGCCCATTCTGTCCGTAAAGCTGCACCGGAACACACCCGAGGCCTTTTATGAGGAAATGGGGCGGTTTCTGTTTACGCCCGGCTGCCTTACCCCTTCCTTTTTTAACGACGACAGCCTGTTTGAGACACTCAGAGAACACGGCATCGAGGAGGCGGACCTGCCCGACTATTCTGTGGCAGGCTGCCAGGAGCCTCTGATCATGGGGAAAGATAACGGAAATACGACGAATAGCTGGCTGAACCTGGGAAAGATCCTGGAACTGACCGTCTCGGGCGGCAGGTCCGCCCTGACCGGAAAACCGATTGGACCGCAGGCCTCCTTTGAGGCGGAGGATCTGCTTGGTCATATACAGGAGCTTTTCTATAAAAATGTAGAATTTTTCGCCAAAAAAATGTGCATCGCGGCAAACCGCGCCACGGAAGCCTTATCCCTTATGCCCGTCCCGTTTTTGAGCTGTTTTATGGGCGGACCGGAGACCGGATACGACACCCGGGACGTCAGGCGCAAAGGAACGAAATACAGCGGAAGCGGATGCCTCATCCACGGATTATCCGTGGTTGCCGATTCTTTCGCCGCGGTCTCTCATCTGCTCAAGGACCGCCCGGAAGATGCGCAGAGGCTGATTGACGCCTGCGCCTCCGACTTTGAAGGGGAAGAAGAGCTTCTGGCATATGTGAAGTCCTGCCCGAAATACGGCAACAACTGCCCTGAGGTGGATCTTCTTGCGGCAGAGATCGTCGACCGGGTATCTGAGATCGTACGCAGCCAGAAAAACATGCTGGGGGAAGATTTCCGCCCGGACTGGAGCACGCCCTCCACCCATCTCCTGTACGGCTACTGGGTCGGGGCAACCCCTGACGGGAGAAGAAGCCGGGAAATGCTCAACTATGGCGTCGACCCGCTGTTTGGGACAGCCGGGAACGGGCTGGGGTTCCGCACGGTCTCTACCCTCCAGCTTCCATACGGGCAGATGAACGGAGGCTGTGCCTCCCATTTTGGGATTGACCCGAAATATTTTACCGCAGAGGATTACCCGGGAAAAGGCGTTCAATTTTATAAACGGGTATTAAAACCTCTCTTCTTCAATCCCAAAAACAGCCGGCGCTCCCCCTTCTACCTGTACGTCAATGTGACGACGGCAGATACCCTGCGCGCTTTGCTGAAAGACCCGAAAAAATATGCCCCCAACGGGGTTTATATCATGCGTATCCACGGGACCTTCGTCAACTTCCTTGACCTCTCTCCCGCGATCCAGCAGGATATCATCAAACGGCTCGACCCCGGCTCCACTTCCTGCTGAGCCGCCGTCCGCCTCCCGCGGGGAACACTGCCAGAGTTCTGCCGCACACCCAAATGCTGAAAACGGAAAAGCGAAGCCCATGCCCGGGCTCCGCTTTTCGGATATTATAATAGAAATGGACAGGAACGTTTCCGTGTCCATAGATTGGAGCAGATTATGAAAACACTTGGCATTGATATCGGCACTACAACGATCAGCGCTGTTGTCCTGGAAGCAGGCAGAGTGGTTTCTTCCCTCACAGTGGCAAACGATTCATTTATCGAGACCGGGCACACCTGGGAAAAGATCCAGGATCCGGGGAGGATTCTGGATGCTGCGCTTTCTCTCGTCAGTGAATTGACCGGGGAACACCCGGACACCGAACGGATCGGCGTCACGGGACAGCAGCACGGGATTCTCTATCTGGACAGGAGCGGGGAACCCGTCAGCCCCCTTTATACCTGGCAGGACGGCCGCGGCAGCCTGCCATACAAAGGAGAGAAAAGCTACGCCTCATATCTGTCAGAGGCATCCGGCGAGCGCCTCTCCACCGGATTTGGGCTGGTCACGCATTTCTATAACAGGAAAAACGGACTCGTCCCTGAAACGGCGGTTGTCTTTTGTACGGTCGCGGACTATACTGCCATGAAGCTGTCCGGTTTGAAGACGCCGGCTGTACATCCCAGCAATGCGGCAAGCTTCGGGCTGTTCGACCTGAAGCTTCAGGATTTCCGCAGGGATATCCTCACAGAAACAGGGATAGATCCCTCCATCCTCCCTCCAGCCGCTGTATCAGCGTGCATCGGCATGTACCGGGATACCATACCGGTTTATACCGCCATAGGGGATAACCAGGCAAGCTTCCTGGGCTCCACACAGGGAGCAGAGAACTGTATGCTGGTCAATATCGGAACGGGGGCACAGGTTTCCGTCTACTCCAGAAATTACATCCGGTGCGAATCCCTGGAAACACGACCGTTCCTGGATCACGATTATCTGCTCGCCGGCTCGTCCCTCTGCGGTGGAAAAGCGTACGCGCTGCTGGAGACATTTTTCCGAAAAACTGCCGAGATGGCCCTGGGACATCCTGTCAGGGACTGCTATGCTGCCATGTCCCATATGCTGGATCTGTACCCGGAGCCTGACAATCTACCCGTGATGGAACCCTTCTTCCAGGGCACGCGCATCGAACCGGACCGCCGGGCATGCATAACCGGGCTGAGTCCTGAGAACTTCCTGCCCCTTCCCCTTATCTATGCCACGATGCACGGCATGGTAGAAGAACTCTATTCAATGTATGAAAGCTATATCAAAGCCGGGAACCCGGCACCATCTGTCCTGTACGGTTCCGGCAATGGGCTGAGGCTGAATCCTCACCTGTGCAAAATTGCGGAAAGCCGTTTCCGTCTGCCTCTGACTCTCTCTGCCAACAAAGAGGAGGCTGCCTGCGGGGCAGCGCTCTTCGCCGAGAAAGCTGCACCATAACAAAAAGTCCGGGATCCATTTTCCCGGACTTTTTGCCATATTTTTTCTTTTCTTCTTTCGTGCAGCGTCAGATATCATGATATTTCCGTGACACATGTTCCGGTCTTGCGACCCGGAGGATGTCGTACCACTGCTCTCTTGTCATGCTGTACTTCAGGGCATTTACCGCGTACAGGACTCTCTCCTTTTTCCCGCTCCCGGTCACAGGGATCACAGTTACAGGGAGGCGGTACAGCCACGCGTACATAACTTCATCAATATTCCCGGCGCCGATCTCCTCCTGGATCTCCTTTAAGACTCCGATTGTCTCCAAGTCATCCCGGCTTACATCTGCCCGGTGAAGCGCTCCCCCGCCCACGGGCGAATATGCCATAAGCGGTATTTTTCTCCTCAGGGCGTCCTCCTGGGTCCCGTCAGCGAGAAAATCCATGCATTTTACACTCATCTGCACCTGGTTGACCAGGAGAGGAATCCCTGTATATGCCTCCAGTGCTGCCATCTGTTCCGGCAGGAAATTGGATACCCCAAACTTCCTGACCTTTCCGTCCCTGTAAAGCTTATCCATCGCTTCTGCCACCTCGGCGGGATCCATCAGCGGACACGGCCTGTGGATCAGATACAGATCCACGTGGTCTGTTTTCAGCCGCTTCAGGGATGCCTCGCAGGCAGAGACCAGATGCTCCTTTGACAGATTATAGGATTCGCTTACAAAGTAAGGCCGTCTGAGCGTATCGTATACGATACCGCCTTTCGTGACAATCTCAATCTTATTCCTTAAGGATGGTTCCTGTTCAAGTATTTCACCAAACAGCGCCTCGCATCCTCCCTTGCCGTAAATATCTGCGAAATCATAGGTGGTCAGCCCCAGCCCCAGGTACTCGTGGAGGCGCCCAGAAAGCTCTTTTGGATCCAGCCCCCACTCAAGAAGATTCATCATCCCGATTGTTACCGGCGCCAGGCTTAACTCCTGGTCTAATCTGATTTTTTCCATTTCCATTTCTCCTTATCTGCTTATCATTGAAGATCAGCCATATTTTTTCCCGGCTTTCCCTAAAGGATTTTGTACTTTACGCCCGCCTTCTCAAATGCATCCGCCGGGATTGGCGGGATGTAGTTATCCCCGTCCACATCCCGGAGCGGGTACTCCATCCCTGCCATGACATACTTCGCCCCGGCAAAGGGATTGTACAAAAGAAACTCCACACGCTCCAGAGCCCCGGCTCCCGACAGCCTCTTAGCAAGCGCCCTTAAATTCTCCTCCCCGTCGTTTAGTCCCGGGATCAGGGGCATACGGATGAGGAAGGGTTTTTCCTGCGACAACAGGAACGACAGGTTCCTCTGGATCTGTTCATTCCCTTTCCCGGTCAGCTTTTTATGTATCCCGCTGTCCATGTGCTTGATGTCCAGATAGACCATCGAAGCCTTCTCTGTGACTTTACGGAAAATCTCTTCCTCCGTATAGCCGCAGGTCTCCACAATAGTATGCACTCCTGCAAGACCGTCCAGCAGCCCAAAGAGGAAGTCCGGCTGCATTGTCGGCTCCCCTCCGGATACCGTGACCCCGCCGCCCTCAAAGAACCGGACCTGTCCGGTCAGCTCCTGTGCCAGTTCCTCTGCGTCCATGCGCCTCCCTGCCACTTTGATGAGTCCCTGGGGGCATGCCCGGATGCACCGGCCAAAGGGCCGGCACTCCGGGTGGCTGCACGGCTGTCTGCATCTCCCACAGTGCGTGCAGCCATTTTCCGAAACCATAAGCTGGGGACGCACATCCATCCCCTCCGGGTTGTGGCACCACAGGCACCTTAACGGGCACCCCTTTAAGAATACCGTCGTGCGTATCCCGGGACCGTCATGTACGGCAAACTCCTTGATATCAAAAACAATCCCTGTCGCCATGCAGAACCCTCCCTCAGACTGAGAAATTCTGCCGGGAGATCACATGGTCCTGGTACTCCCGGTCCAGTTCCACAAAGTAGGCGCTCCATCCCCAGATCCGCACGATCAGGTTCTTATATTTTTCCGGCTCCTTCTGGGCGGCAAGCAGCTTTTCCCTGTTCACGGCATTTAACTGCAACTGGTGCCCTCCGTGCCGGATGAACTGCTGTACAAGACGGGCCACTTTCCCCACTCCGTCCCCATCCCAGAACACGGTAGAATGGAACTCCATCGTCAGGGGACCTCCGTTCACCACACGTGTGAAATCCGGCTTTGTAAAGGATTCGATGACTGACAGGGGTCCTTTGCTCTTTACGAACAGTTCCGGGGCATAGTTTGCGGAAAAGGCTTCCCCTTTCCTGTGTCCGCTTAAGGTATCGTCCACCTGGTCTGCATACCAGAGATAATACATCGCCGAGCCTGTCCCTGCCCGGACGCATCCGCCCCGCCCATTCCTTAAGCCCTTTACCGCCTCCCCGAAGTCGTTCAGCAGGCGCACTGCCAGTTCATTCGTGATGGCATTGTTGTCCCCGAATTTCGGCTCCCGGTAGCGCAGGAATGTCAGGAGGTCTTCCTCTCCCTTCCCTCGTACCACATCCTCTGCCTGCCCTTTCGTGATCTCACCCGTGCCGTATACGGATGCCTGGACTACTGCCAGGGAGTCCACCGCCGTGGAGATCCCCACCCCGTGGAAGCCATAATTATTATATCTGCCCCCCAGCGATATGTCCCGGCGCCTCTCCACGCATCCGTCCATCAGGAGGGACATGAATGGCGCGGGGATCATGTAAAGGTCATGGATGGAGGCGTTGATCCTTTCACACTCCCGCCCCAGCCGTTCCCGGAACTTCCCGTAAAAGCTCTCAAAATCCGGGGCCCCTTCCAGGTCTTCCAGGACGGCGTCATTGACCAGCCGGGGGAAGTTGACTGCCCCGATATTGGGAATATCCATCCCCACCTTCGGCACGATAAACTCCCAGCACGCCGCCACCACATAATCCCGGGCGTCCTCCTCCGCATACCCGCATCCAACAAGTCCCTTTATGACGACGTCATCGTTACAGTACTGGGGGAATCCCAATCCCGCCTTTGTAAGCTCCGTCCCCTTCTCATACACTTCTATGGGCGTTTCGCTCCCGGCCCTGATGTTGATCTTCGGGTCGATCACCTGAAGTTCCCGGGACGCCTCCAGGCACAGCTTAAGAAGCAGGGAATACACTTCTTTCCCGTCCGCTCCCATGCCGCCCAGCACCATGCTCTGGCCGTTGTCCCCCTGCTGGATCCCCGGGTACAGGTCACTGTCCCGGTTAAAGGTCAGGAAAAACTCTTCTATCAGCTCCAGGGCCGACTCCTCATCCAGACGCCCTGCCTCCATGTCCGCCTTGAAATACGGGGCCATGTACTGGTCAAACCTTCCCACTGTATTGTGGTATTCCCCCTCACACCACAGCGTGAAGTGCAGGATCCGGAAAAACTGCAGTGCCTCCCGGAAAGTCCGCGCTCCCTTATGGGGCACCCTTGCCAGGGTCTCTGCTGCCGCCCTGTTGCCGGCTTTCTCCGCGGCAGCACGGTACCGACCTGCCAGGCCAAGCACCGCGTCAATGGACCGGATGACACAGCGCAGGAACACGGTCTGGGTTTTATCCGCCCCTTCCAGCATACGGGCGGCATTTTCCCGCTCCTTGTCCAGTCCGTTTTGGATGACCCTCCCGTAATCCGGCGAGATGTTGCAGACCCTTCCCTGCTCATGGATGAAATGTGTTTCTTTGATCTTTTCCCATTCTTCATCTGTATAGACGGGAGGCAGCCCGCGCACCGTACGGGTATAGACGATGGTCTCATCGGGCAGTATGGGCGGCTCCTCCGCTTCCAGCACCTGGCAGAGCCTCTCTGTCACGCGCTCCATATCCGTAAGCCCTGCCAGCGTCTCTGCCGGCGGGAACTGCCCTTCTTTGCGGTACCCGTGGTGGTCGCCCCTGCGGGATGCCTCCAGCATCCTTCTGATCCTTTCTTTCATATGCTATAAAATACTGCCGGCAAGCAGGCGCATTTTATGTTCCGCGTACTCAGCAAGATCCTTATATGCCTGGGCGTACAGGTTGGCAACCGAATAGCCGAATCCTTCCTGCTGCTGGACGGCCGCTGTTGCCTTCCCCACGATCTTGACCAGATCTGTGGCAAGGTTCAGCTTTGTGATCCCGTATTTCACCGCTTCTGCCACCTTCTCTTCCGGAGTCCCGGAACCGCCGTGCATAACAAGCGGGATGGATACCTTTTCTGAAATTTTCTGCAGCCTGGGGATATTAATGCGGGGCGGGAAGCGGTATTCTCCATGTACAGTCCCGATGGAAAGGGCAAGGATATCCACACCGGTCTGCTCTACAAACAGAGCCGCCTCATCAGGATCGGTCTGCATCGCTTCCGCCTCGTCCACAGACATCTTCTGCTCAGATCCTGCAATCCTGCCAAGCTCGCCTTCCACCGACACACCGGCTTTGTGTGCATACTCTACTACCTCTGCTGTCCTGGCTACATTTTCTTCAAACGGATAAGACGACGCATCGATCATCACAGAGCGGAAGCCGGCATCAATGGCTCTCTTAATGCTCTCGAAATCGCGGAAGTGATCTGCGTGAAGGATCACCGGCACATCCACATTTTCTGCAACTGTCCTTGCCGCTGCAACTGCGTTCCTCTCCCCTCCGAAAAACTTCACCTCTGCATCTCCGATGATATACAGCATCGGAAGTTTTAATCTCTGGGCAACTTCAGCTATGGACATTCCATAAGCATAATTCCAGAAGCAGAACCCGCCCAGGGCATATTTCCTTTCTCTTGCATCTACAAGATATTCTTTTAAAGCATTCAATTCTTTTGCCATCGTATTATTCTCCTTTGTTGTTTTTCAGCAATTGTAATACCTGTGATTTGTCTTTCAGCGCAGTCAGCGCTCCCTGCTGTGTCACGCTGACGCCTGCCACTGCGTTTGCATACCGGGCAGCGTCCCATATATCCATGTTTTCAGCCGTCAGTCCGGCCATGAACCCTCCGACGAAGCTGTCGCCTGCTCCGGTGGTATCCCGCACATATTCTGTCTGTGCCGGCGGGAAGACCTCTTCCTGCTTCCCGTCTGTCACATAACACCCCTCTTTTCCAAGCTTAATGATGACATTCCCACAACCTTTGTCCAGGAAGATCCGGGACATTTTCCCGGGGTCTTTTTCTGACGTAAGATACGCTGCCTCCACATAACTGGGAATAAAATAATCGATCAGCGGCAGATTGCGAAAGACAATGTCCCTGCCCTGTGAAAACGAATCGTTCGCGCAGTCCGCAACCGTCAGTGCCCCCGCCTCTTTTGCCGTTCGGAAGATCTCTGTCACTCCCCCGGAATCAAGACCTTTCAGAAAGAAAAAGCTCCCATAGCTTACGACCGACGCCTGCCTGACAATATCCAGGTCAAAGTCTTCCAGGCAGAAAGTCTGATTGTTGCTTCCCGCCCGCCCGAGAAAATGCCGGTCCCCATCCTTTCTCACCAGGGCAAATGTCAGGGACATGGTATCCTCTTTCGATCTCGTCACATTGGAAATATCGACGCCCGCCTTCTCAAACTCCCCGATTACGTAGTCGCTGAAGCTGTCCTGGCACAGTTTGCCTGCCGCAGCCGTCCTGCATCCTAACCTTGCGGCAGTAATGCTCTGTATCACCGCCGCTCCTCCAGGTGATGTCCCGACGCCCTGCAGCAGGGTCGTGTCACGGGAAAATACCGATTCATCCACAGTATACAGGGTCATGTCATATGCCATTGTTCCGATAGAGACAATATCATATTTTTTCTCCATATTTTTCTGCTCCCGTCTTTTCATCAGAGTGTATTACATGATCGGATATCCGGCGGAAAGGTAGATATCATACCAGTCCTCGTAAGTGAGCTCGATCTCTGACGCCCTGCAGCAGTCTGCAAATCTTTCCTGCTTCGTTGTTCCGCACACAACCTGCATCTGTGCGGGATGCCTTAAGATCCACGCCACTGCTATCGTCGTCTTGTTTACCCCGTACTTGCCGCCGACTCTCTCCATCGCCTCGTTTAATTCTTTATAATCCGGGTTGTCGATAAATGTGCCGTCGATAAATCCATGCTGGAAGGGCGACCACGCCTGGATCGTGATATCTTTTAACCGGCAGTAGTTCAGAATCCCGCCGTCCCGGTCTGATGCATAGAACTCATGTGTGTTCGTTGCGATCGGCTGTACGCACATATCCGCGTATGCGATGCTGAACTGCATCTGGTTCACTTCAATCGGAACGGAGCAGTATTTCTGGAGCAGCTCAATGCCGTAGGGCACCTCATTGCTGACTCCAAAGTGGAGCACCTTTCCCTGTTTCTTCATGATGTCAAACGCCTCTGCCACTTCTTCCGGCTCAAACAGGGCGTCAGACCTGTGCAGCAGGAAATAGTCAAGATGGTCGGTCTTCATCCGCTCCAGGGAGTTGTCAAGCGTCTTTAACAGATGCTCTTTGGAATAATTATGGTAGGGCCTTCCGTCTGCCATGAAGGTAATGCCGCCCTTGGACTGGACGATAAGCTTATCTCTTAGTCCGGGGTTTTCAGCAAAGGTATTGCCGATAATGCTTTCCACAAGTCCCTCCGGCTTTCCGTAGCAGTTTGCCGTGTCAATAAAATTTGTGCCGTTTTCCATAGCGTTTTCAAACATTGCCGCCACTTCCTTGGTCGACATCGTGTCAAAGCGCATGGTTCCCTGGATCAGTGCAGGCACTTCGGTTTTGTTCTGCCCTAATTTGATTGTTTTCATAAGTAAACCTCCTTGTACTTTTGTTCTGGCTTATGTTAATTTAATTTTTCACAGCTCCCGCTGTCATTCCCGAAATAAAATATTTCTGGAAGAACAATACAATGACGATCACCGGCAGTGAACCGAGAATACTCATCGCCATAATCTGGTTCCACTCAAAAGCATACTGTCCCATCAGGGATGCGATCCCGATCGGGACCGTGCGCATTTCATTGGTCCTTGTCAATGTCAGCGCATACAGGTATTCATTCCAGCACTGGAAAAACGTATAAAGCCCTACCGATACAAGCCCCGGCACGCTGGACGGGACAAGCACGCCCCAGAGCGCCCTGAATCTGGATCCGCCGTCGATCAGCACGGCTTCATCCAGCTCTTTGGGCAGGGTGTTCATATATCCTGTCAGCATCAGGATCGCATAAGGCAATGTAAAGACAATATAGGTCAGGATCAGCGCCGGATAGCTGTCATATATCTTCAGCGTTACCACCAGGACCATGTACGGGATCAGCAGGGTGATCGGAGGTACAGCCTGGACACTGATGATGACGGTGTTTAATATCTTCTTTCCCGGAAAATTAAACCGGCTGAAGCTGTACGCCGCCAGGAGCGCGATCACAAGCGTGCACGCCACGACGACCGCCGCCACAAAGTAAGAGTTAAAGAAAAACCTTACCTTCTCCGGGTCTGTCAATATGTCGATATATGCATCGAAGCTGAAGCTTTCGTCTATGATCTTCGGCGGCGTAGCGAAAATATTCCGGTTCGACTTAAAGGAACTGGAAAGCAGCCAGAGAACCGGAAGTCCTGAGAACAATGCCGCTATGACCATACCTGCCAGCAGTAAAATTCGTTTTGCCAAACTTGTCTTCATTCTCTCTCCCTCCTAGTCTTCTCTCGTCTGGTTTCTCACATAGAAGATCGCCAGCACGATACAGGCGAGCAGTATGATCACCGCTGCTGCAGAAGCCTGTGAATACTGGTAGCTTGTGAACGCCGTCTTATATACATACGTACTCATCATCTCCGTCGCATGGGAAGGTCCGCCGGCAGTCAGAAGCCATATCAGTGAAAAATTCTGTGTTGTCCAGATAAAATCCAGCATCGCAATGCTGATCAGGATTGGTTTTAACTGAGGAAGCGTAATATAGAAGAAACTCTGTACCGAAGACGCCCCGTCAATCTGCGCCGCTTCATACAAATCCGAAGAAATACCCTGAAGTCCGGCAAGAATACTGATCATGTAAAACGGGTATCCCGCCCATATGTTAATAAACGTCAGGACCCAAAATACGATCGACCGGTCGCTGAGCCACTCCACAGGTCCCGCTATCATATTAAACTGTGAAAGGAGATAATTCACAACACCGTTCGCATTTAAAAGCAGCTTCCATAAAATCGCGACAACTGTCGCATTAAACATCCACGGCAGCATATAAACCACACGGAACCCCGCTTTTACTCTTGAGCTGAAACACTTCACATTGACCATCAGCGCCAGCGCCATGCCGATCAGAAGGTGGAAGACCACATTGAGAACAACAAATATTACTGTATTTTTTATGGAAGAAAGAAATACCCGGTCCGTCAGCACAGTTTTATAATTCTCAAGCCCTACCCATGTCGAATCGTTTGTAATAAGTACATTGTCATAAAACGAATAACTGATGACCAATATGATCGGAAGCATCAGCAGCAGACACATCAGGATGACTACCGGCGACAGAAACAAGTACGGCTCAATCACTCTTCGCAGGCTCTTCTTTACTGGATATTTCGGTTTTTTATTTTTTGACCGCATATATAACTCCTTTTGTCCCAAATTATCCGTTGATTATATGTGGGAAATATTATGATAGGCCTGGCGCGGCATCTGTGCCGGCCAAACCTATTGCCAAAATCATAGTCTGTCTCGTTTCTTACTCGTATGCTGCGTCAAACTCCTGCTGGACAACTTCCATCATTTCCTCTGCCGTAGCATAATCTCCGTCGAGATACATAACCAGGTTTTCATCGAGCGTACGCATCAGCGCCTCGGCTGTCGGGAAGGAGTAGAACTCTGCAACACCTGTTGTGGTCGCATAAATGTCCTGGATTGCCTGGAAAGCTTCGGAATCATCCGTATATGCCGGCTCGGATGCAGCGTTCACCGGGAATCCGCCTGCGTGAACACACAGATCCGCATTCACCTCTGCCCCGAGAAGATACTGGATGAACTGTGCAGCTTCCGTTTTGTGCTCGCTGTTCTCTGCAATTCCGCATGCCCAGTTGTTAGCTCTCATATAGCTCTGTCCGTCGTAGTCATCTTTATGGGGCATATTAATATAGGTAACATTCATTTCCGGAGCCTGCTCCTGAATATTGGTCAGGTGTGCGACTGAGTCCGGCATAAATGCAATACGTCCGTTGACAAATTCCTGAACCTTATCAGCATCTGTCAGCGTATACATACCGGGAAGCGTTACGCCGTTGTCAAACAATGATTTGAAAAATTCTGTTGTCTCAATCCAGACCTCATTGCCAGCCAGGAATGGTTTTCCGTCATCCCCGATGATCGAACATCCCGAGTTCCATGCGAATGCAGCATAGTATTCCATACAGGTCGCATTGTCAGTGCTCATATTCATGCCAAATCCATATACATTCTCATCTGGATTCGTCACCTGGATACACATATCCAGAAATTCGCTCCATGTTTCCGGCAGTTCGGTAATGCCCGCTTCTTCAAGGATATCCAGGTTTACTGCCATCAGGCACGGGAAATTCACGATCGGCTGTGCGTAAACTGTACCGTTAACCTCTGTCTGGCTGGAGATATCCGATGTGTCAAAGCCGATCTCTTCGTAAAGCGCCCCTAGGTCTGCAAGCATGCCCTGTGTCGCGTAGTCATAGATCCAGCCTCCGTCCAGCGCCACAACATCAGCCAGCGTTCCCGCCGCGGCACTCGCCTGCATCTGCGCCTGGGTATCCGCATACGGATTGCTGAGCAGCTCCACCCGGATACCGGTTTCCTCATAAAAGGCATCACACACGCTCTGGAGATATCCTTCATCCATCTCATTGTCAAACCACTGCTGAAATTCAATTACCACTTCGCCGTCAGAGCCCGCATCTTCTGTTTCGGAAGAGTCTCCTCCTGCTCCGCATCCTGCTATCAACGCCATAGACAACGACATTGTCAACAAAACCGAAACCATCTTTTTCATCATTTTTGCATCCTCCTTTTTTCTTTTTCGCTGCAGCGGATTATTTTATTTATCCTCATTATATTTTCATCATATTATTTTGTCAAGTAATTTTACAATATATCATATTTACAAATTTGTGCCATTTTTTTGTACATTATTACCATTATTCAAATTATTATCAATTATTTTTTATTTAAATTATTATTTTTTTGTTTATTTCGTTGCAATTATCTTTTCTCTAATTTATAATTAATAAAAATTTTCAATCGGGCATTTCCCGGAGCATTTTCCCGGGATCTATCTGAAAACGGCGCATCTGCGCCACTTCAAAGAAAGGAGCCGCCATGAAAAATTATATAGCCGCCGGATTTCAGAATACTGTGGATTTTGAGCTTATCTGGGATACAACTGTACTGGAGTCTCTGATTACCCACCACAAAATAGTTTCTTCCGAAATAAACGCCGAAAGGGAGATCCATTCCGAGCGTGATCTGTTAATCGTGCTTCTCTCACATATGGCTGCGGGAAGCGGAAGCGAATGCCTGGCGTCTTCCAGCCGGATCACGCGCGCTTTCGCCTCACATTTCCACTACAATATCACACTGGGCGGCACTGCCATCCGCGCTGCTATGGCGATGGAAAAAATCGGCTACCGGAGCACGGTCCATGCCTGCAGCCTAAACCGGCATTTCCGGGCTCTTGTACCGGAAGAAGTAGACTGGATCTCAAGCGTCCCCGATGAGGGCGATGACTTCCATCCGCATGTGATCGTGCAGTATCCTTCTGATATCCATATACATGCGATGGATCTCGATTTCAAAACGTCCAGGGCAAACCGGGTAATTTTCACGCATGATCCTCCGAGCATGGCGCTGAAGATCAGCGACTCTTTTGCAGACAGGGTCTCCCAGGCGAGAGTTCTCCTTATTGCCAGCTACAATATTATCAACGAGGAAAAGCTATTAAAAGACCGCCTCAGCCGCACAGTCAGAATCATTGAGAATCTCCCCCCGGACCATATCGTTGTCATGGAGGACGGCTGTTTTAAGGACCCCCACATGCGCAGAATTGTGACTGGAACCCTCTCAGGGCATATTGATATTTTCAGCACGAACGAAGACGAGCTTCAGGACCGCTTTGGCAGCCGGATCGACATTTCTGACGCCGCACAGGTGGCAAGGGCAGTCAGGACAGTATACTCTCAGGTCAATGTCCCGACACTTGTCTGCCATTCTGCCCATTGGACTTTAGCATATGGAAAAATTACGGAAAATATTCTAAGTGCGTTAAGAACCGGTATGCTCATGGCAGCAACACGTTTTCGGATGGGAGATATGTACAGCAGGTCTGATTACCATGAGACGGCGGACTTACCCGACAGTATGGAAGGCACTGCCTTTTCGCAGGCAGCCGCAGAAGAATTTGGTCCGGAGCCCTTCGTGTGCCTCCCATGCAAAGATCTGTCTTTTGTGAAAAATCCGACAACAATAGGGCTTGGGGACTCTTTCATCGGAGGCATGCTGCCCTCCCTCCTTCCCCCGCAGATCGAAAAGTTGGCACGTTTCAGATAGTAATGGCGGCAACGATCTTTTCCACAAAAAAAGTCCCCGCAAGGAGCCACCTCTGCCTGTCAGGCATGGTTCCCTGCGGGGATATTTTCTTGTCCTATTCTGTCACCATCGTTTTTCCTCGATCATTGCTTTGGTCTCCTGATACCGCTCCAGAAAGCTCTCATCCATATTCGTCACACAGATCAGGTACAAACAGTCAATAATCGAATACTGCGGTATATTTTCCGATCCCGGCTCATAGCAGGTTGACCGGTCCATGCTGGAGAAACTCCCATAGTTAAACCCGGTCAGCAGAGAGATCTCCGCCGCCCTGTCCACCGGGGACTCTTTCACACTGGTTATGGCGATCGTTTTCGCCCCGTTTTTGCGGGCGCGTTCCAGACATTCCGTAACCAGCGCAGATCCCCCCATATTGCTGATCCCCACGATCAAGTCATCCGGCTTTGCCATACAGACACCCGCTGCCATGCCATGATAATCGGCATAGGCAACACACATCACCCCGAGCCTTCTAAAGCGCATACAGGCACTCTGGGCAGCAAGATACGAATATCCCTCCCCCACAAAGAGCACCTGGCGTGCATTTAGAATAATACGCGCAACGTGTTCCATCAATTCATAATCCATCAGAGAAAGCGTGTCTTTGAGCATCTCCATCTCGCTTTCCAGGACATAATGGCAGACGCTCTTTGCATCTTTTCGATTGGGGAACCCTCCCGCAAATAAAAACGGCGGCTCAACTCCCTCTCCCTGATCCTCGCCCCTTCTCAGCGCATAGGCGTTCTGCATCTCCCTGTGAAATGATTTGTAATTCTCAAATCCCAGGTAATGTACAAAACGGGTAACTGTGGCATTGCTGACCCTGCTTTTCTGGGCCAGGGCCCCTATCGTATATCCGTTCTGGTTCGGCGTCCGTTCAAGCAACGCATCTGCAATCCTTTTCATGGCCGGATTCATGTGGGCGTATTTTGCTTTAATCTCTAAAATCAGATCCATATCCTTCCTCACATTTTTATCTGTTCCCTGTTCCCAACACCTGCTCTGACGCAAAAATGCGTATCAGCATTAATACTTTTTTAGTATAACTCCCCTGACAAGAACCAGTCAATATTTACGTTTTTCCTTTTTCTTCCCTTTTATCTCTTCCATATTTTCTCCAATTATTTTTATAAAATTATTTTTATTGAAAATATTTTCTTCTTTTTCCCTTTACTTTCTTTATATTTTACCACTATATCAATTATTTTTTAAATATTTTTATTTAATTAATTTACTTGACAAATTATTTTTATGTAAATATAATCAAAGAAAAAAGCGTCGCTACAAAGGAGGTATTTCTATGTTAATGAACATGAAGTCATTGCTTGAGGTCGCCAACGCAAATAATTTTGCCATTCCAGCATTTAACACGACCCATAACATGATCATGAGGGGAGTGCTGGAGGCAAGCGAGGAAATGCAGGCGCCCGTAATCATCGAGGTGCATCCGGACGAATTAGAATTTGCACGCCCGTCTTTCATCACCGCCCTTGTCGAAGAAGCCCACAAGGCATCTGTCCCCGTCTGCATCCATCTTGACCACGGATCAACTATGGATCAGATCGTCAAGGCGATCCAGTGCGGGTATACATCTGTCATGATCGACGCATCCAGCCGTCCCCTGGAGGAAAACATCTCCATCTGCAAAGAGGTGTGCCGCATCGCCCATGCGGTGGATGTATCTGTGGAAGGCGAGCTCGGGACCATCGGAACCACCGCACAGGACATGGATTCTACATCAAGCACGGAAATACACTATACACGGCCCGAAGAGGCAGTCCGCTTTGTAAAGGAAACGGGGGTGGATTCTCTCGCAGTCGCCATTGGCACCTGCCACGGCATTTATCCTGCCGGGATGACCCCGACCCTGCAGCTGGACCTCCTAAAAGAAATCAAAGCTGCCGTCAAGATCCCCCTTGTCCTGCACGGAGGTTCCTCCAACAAGGACGAAGAGATCGCCGCCGCTTCCCGGTCCGGAATCAACAAGATCAATATTTCAAGCGATATCAAAGACCCCTTCTACCAAACCTGCAGAAAGGTGCTGGAAGATCCCTATATCCGGGAACCGGGGGAGATCTATCCGCCATGCATTGACGTCATGAAAAAAGTCATCCGCCACAAATTCGACCTGCTCGGGACGACCGGAAAGGCTGCTTTATACTGATTTTTACACTTTTCACAAAACAGGGGCAGGAACCCGCCCAAATCCGGGGTTCCTGCCCTGAGTTTTTCCATGTTCAGTTTGATCCGCCGCTTTTTATAATCAGCAGTATATCCCGGTTAAATGACTGCATCGGGATTTTTATCCTCCCCCCTTCTCCCCGCACTTCAACCGGCTCCGTCTTTCTGTTTTCCAGGTCAATGCGCAGAGCTTTGCCGCTGCCCCGGTCCAGGTTCATCTTGATCTCCTTTGCATAAGGAGCATAGACCACGACTGTGCCCCCATCCTTTGTCCTCCCGCATCTGATCTGCGGGCTGCACCTTTCCAGCAATTCCTGGGCAGGCGTGATTCCGAACAGGTCGTGCTCTTCAAATATCTGTTTCGCGAAAGCGGCGTCTGATGCCCCGGGAAGCGCAAGCGCCTCCCTCCAGTAGAACGGTTGTCCGGCAAAGCTCTCCCCTTCAAAGACGTCCCCTTCCCTGTGCCAGGACCATATGCCATGAGCGCCGTACGCCACCCCTGCCGCCGCCCCCGACAAAAGGCTCTGCCAGATGGCTTTCCTGACGTCAAAAGCCCCGAACCTCCCGTATCTGTCACCGTGCCCGTGCCCTTCATAGCAGGGTTCTGCATTGATCACGGGGCAGCGGGGTGCTCTGGCTGTGATCTTTTCTGCCAGCAGACAGGCGTTTTGCTGTTCCTCAAGCCTGTGCCCCGACTGGTACGCATAAAAATCAATGCCCTCTTCCAGCAGGTCATCCGGCATCTCATATATCCCCGACGCCATGTGAATGGCAGCCAGAGCTTCCGGGCACTTCCGCCTGATAGCTTTCAAGGCTTTCCGGTAATAACGTGAGGATTCCTCCCCAAAGTCTGTGTCTCCTCCGATAAAATAAACCGGCTCAAAACGTTCAAAATATTCCACTACACTGTTGACGTGAGTTTCTATCATCTCATACGGGAGCCTGAAGCCTTCCCTCTTTTGCGACAGCCATGTTCCCGGCACACAGTCGCACCACAGGATAACGAGAACTGGCAGAAACCCATACTCCACCGCCTGTTCCAGTATTTTCTGTGCGTTTTGGAAATAGGCGTCATTGCGTTTCGTACAGTCAATCTTCCCATCCTCATCTACAGCATACGGGAAAGCGCACTCCCCGCTCTTGCTGCGGTCCCACTGCGGCAGGACATTCATCTGGAGCGCATTAAACCCCTGCCTTTTCCGGAAAGACAGATAATCCTCCCAGTCCTTTTGGTCTGCATTGGTAAAAGCGCTCCACACCGTATCCGCAAGATAGAAAAAATTTTTTCCTCCCCTCTTAAAGCAGTCCATCTGTTCTGATCGTTCCAGTCTCATTTACCCACTCCTTACTTTCCAAAACCTTCCACACATCGCAGCCATTCACGGACAATCTTGTCCTCAAAATTTTCCTTTTCCGATTCCCGAAACGAACCTCTTCTATCCTGGTATTCGATATATTCCCCGGCAGCGTCCTCCAGGGAATAGGTCCACTCAAATTCCGGGAACTCTCTTTGGAACTCCTCGATCGAAAAGAACAGATTAAACCTGCTTAAGATCGGAAGAATCTCCCCGATCTCCGGCATTTTTAGTGCCATCAGATGTTCAAACGGAATATGAACCAGACACGGCTTCTCCCCCAGCACACCGGCAAACAGCTCCACATACTGGTCATGCGTCATAGGGACAGGATGGCCGCAGTTATATATTTTCCCTACAGACTTAAGATGTCCAGCGAATTGCGCGATCATCCTCCCTGTGTTGTACGCGCTGCTGACATGGATCAGCGTATTTCCTCCTCCCGGCACCAGAACCGGTCTTCGGTTCTTCAGCCTTGATACCATCGATACGCCTCCGCTCCTGGACAGGAAATCCAGCACGAACCCGGTGCCAAACGAATAGACCGGTCGGATAATGGTCAGAGGGAAACCCGTTTCTTCGCGAAAACCCAGCAAAACTTTTTCACACTCCAGCTTCTTTTCGGCATACTCACAGTTCGGCTTACGTTTTTCATCATACTCCCGCATCGGCAGATGGCTGAGGGGATACCCGTAGACGTCGACAGTACTCAGGAAAATATATTGTTTCACCCTGCTGTTTAACAGCTCTGCCGTGCGCTTTGCCTGCTCCGGTTCAAAACAGACAAAGTCAATCACAACATCCGGCTGATACTCCTCTACCGCTGCCCTCAGGCACGGGATATCGTCCCGGTCCCCCCTGTAAAACACAACCTTCTCTTCCAGGTCTTTCCCGTCGCTCTTTGGCAGCGTAAAGACCGCAACTTTTTTCTTCTTTTCCAGAAGTTCCTCAATTGTACTTGTTGACAGATTGCCCGGACCTCCGAGCAAAAGCACTTTTTCCACTTCCGTTCCTCCCTTCTTATTTCACGCCGCAGCAACGCTCCCTTTCAGCCTTTCACCGCACCGGCCGTAAGTCCTTTTACAACCTGCTCCTGGAAAAGCGCATAAATGATAAGCGTAGGAACAATCATAACTACAACGCCGGCCGCAATCATCCCCTGGTCACTGGAATATTGCCCTCTCAGGCTCAGGGTGACCAGGTTTAACGTCGTATTCTCCGTTCCATTTACCAGTATCATGGCAAAGAGAAACTCCTGCCATACATTCAGGAATACAAACATCCCAGCCGTCGCCATTGCGCTTTTGCTCAGCGGAAGCACAATGCGGAAATAAATGCTCCTAAGGGAACACCCGTCGATAACAGCCGCCTCCAATATCTCATCCGGGAGCGAGGTTTTCATGAAATTTGTAATGATAAAAATTGCAAATGACAGATTGATCACAACATAAACCAGCAGCAGCCCCGGCTTAGTTCCGTTCAACCCCATATTCCTGATATCCACAAACAGCGGAATTATGATCGCCTGGATCGGAATCAGCATCCCGACCAGAAAGTAGGTCTGCAATGTTGACTTTGCCGCTATTTTTGCCAGATAAAAACTCACCATCGATCCCAGCAGAAGAACAAAAATGAGCGTTCCTGCCGAATAGAACAGGCTGTTGAAAAAAGCTTTCGGCAAAATGGATATCGTCGTCAGTATGTGCTGGTAGTTTTCTACTATAAATGGATCGGGCCACTCAAACGGATGGACATATATCTGGCTGTTGTCCTTAAACGAATTCAACAGTGTCCATATAATCGGAAGAACCGAATACATCGCCAGAATCAGCAAAACCGCATGTTTCAAAATATTCCCTGTTTTTGCCCTCAATTTCCCCTTTTCCATATCCATCACTCCTTACGCTAATCTTCTCTGTTCCTGAATCTCCGGACTCCGTTAAACAACACCGAAAACAGCAGCGCGAAGGACAGCACAATAATCGCGACAGCGCTTCCCTTCCCGAAGTTCAGTTTCTGAAACGACTCCTGATACAGGTAAACGCTCAGATAACTGGAACGTACTCCCGGTCCTCCCCAGGTCATCACGTAGGAATGTTCAAAAGATTTAAACACATTGCTCGTCATCAGGATAATATTGGTAAACGTGATGTTCTTAACCATAGGGACCACAATATTGACAAACATTCTGACAGAGCTTGCCCCGTCTATCATCGCACTCTCCAGGACGTCGTCCGGGACCATCTGGATTCCCGCCAGGGAAATGATCGTTGTGATAGCGGTAGACTGGTAGACCATCGGAACCATAACCGTAAACAATACAATGTTGGGATCCGAAAGCCAGTTCTGCCGAAGCTCTTCCAGCCCCAGAAAGGACAAGACGCTGTTCACTGGTCCAAAGTCCCCGTTAAAAACCAGGGTAAACATCAGCGAAACCGCAGACGCAGAAAGAATCACCGGAAGAAAGGCCACAAACCGGTAAACCTTAAACATTTTCCTCGTCCTGAAGATCAGATATGAAAATACAAGCCCAAGCGGCACCGAGGTGAGAAGGACTACGGCAAGCTGTTTTATCGTATTCATAATAACGATCCAGAAATCCGTATCCCGCAGCAGGTTCCTGTAATTTTTAAACCCGGCAAACACAGGGGGCGTAATCGCATTCCAGTCGGTCAGTGAATAATAGAACGATATGGCAATTGAAACAATAACAAAAACCGTATATAAAATCAGTGTGGGAACGACAAACCCCAAAAATGCCTTCCCTTTATGCTTTCTTAAATGTGACATTTTCACACCCTCTTTACCGGGGGACTGGATTTGCGGCATACCAGAAACCCAATCCCCGCCTTACTGCTTTCTTTCTTCCAACGCCTATCCCTGCTGGCTCTTATAGTCATCACACATCTTCTGGCATTTTTCTGTAAACTCATCTGCATTAATGGCTCCTGACCACAGCTCATCCAGATAAGACTGGTAATCAGCCTGAAGGGATGCCGCCGGCAGGTTCTGCCACACCATCGGAGAGGCTTCTGTCTGATGTTCCTCGTGATACTCCAGCGCCTTTTTCAGCATCGGGCTCTCAAGCCGGGAGAGATCCACCTGATCCTGGATCGAGCTGTCAACCGATACCAGAAGCCCTTTTTTCGCACATTCAAGAATCAGGTCATGGCTGATGAGATCCAGCACTTTTATCATCGCCTCTTCCTTTTTCTCCATTGATTCCTGATTCACTGCATAACATTCATTTACCGTCCCCTGCATAAACGTAGAAGTATCGCGTTCCGCATCCGGAAGTTCTGGAACCGGTATGATCACAGATTTTTCTACCATCTCATCCGAAATCCCCTCAAACGCAAAGCTGAAAGTATAGCACATCGCGGATAATCCTTCATTATAATACGCGATACTTGGATCCCAGTCTCCTGTCGCCGTGACATCGTCCGAGAACATCCCCTTATCCCTCATCTCCTGGCAGCGCTCAGCCGCTTTCACAAACGCTTCTGATGTAAAGTCCAGGTTTGTCGAGAGGTTCTCGATATCCGTTACACCGGCATTGTACTGGTTGATCAGCTCACTGTGCCAGAAATGGGACGGGTTCCCGCCTTTTGAGCCTATATTAGTAGGCGTGATCCCATTTTCCCTGAACACTTCACCGCAGTGAAGAAACTCTTCCCACGTTTCCGGATAATCCAGGTTATATTTTTCAAACAGCTCCGAGTTGCACATAAACACACCGACAGCCTTATATTTAGGAACAGCACACACAACATCATCCACCGACACTCCATCCAGGGTAGCCTGTGTATAATTGTCAAGGCTCACCTTCCCGCTCTTTGCAAAGTAGGACGATGACAGATCTCCCAGGATACCGCTGTTATAAAAATCAACGAGGGATCCCCTGCATCCGAACTGCCAGATATCCGGTGTCTCTCCCGCGGCTATCCTGGTCGCGACAACGTCTCTGATCTCATCTCCCATAACCGCTTCATTTTCAATAATGATATCCGGGTTTTCTTCCATAAAATCGTCGAACATCTGCAGCGCGATATCCGATTCCTCGTTCGCCCCCTCACTCCAATGGCTCAAGATCTTGATCGTCACCTTCTCTCCGTCCCCACTGTCTGCAGAGCCGCCACCCGCGCCGCATCCGGCAAGCAGCGATACACACATAGCCGCCGCTAATGCTGCTGATAACATTCTTTTCCTTTTTTTCATACTGCACCTCCACTTTTTATAAATTTGTCTGCCGGATCTCTCTGTGAGATGCCGGCCTGTTGCTTTATGGCATAATCATACATCACTTTGATACATTTGTCTACATTTTTATTTTATGTTTTTGAAAATATTATTTTTATATTGTATTGACATTTTTGCTTATTTGAATATAATTAAGATAAATACACAGTATTTTTTCGCGAAAAATCGGTATTTTTTACCTGTTTGTTTTCTTTTTATTAATCTTTTTATGAAAAATAATTTTTATTTTTATTTTAAATTTTTGAAAAGGAGTGTAGTTCTATGGATAACGGACAAATTCAAAAGGAAATCATCCGGACCATTCAGGCGGAGGCCGGTTCCATTTCTGCCCTGACCAATTTTCTCAATATGGAAGATCTGGCAAAAGCCGTGACCCTTATCGGGAACTGCAAAGGGCGGATCATTCTTTCAGGATGCGGGACCTCAGCTATGGCAGCAAGAAAAATCGCCCATTCTCTGTGCTGCATTGAACGTCCCTCCGCCTTTTTAATCCCTTCGGACGCCGTTCACGGAGCGCTGGGACTTCTTCAGCCAGATGATATCCTGATCCTCATCAGCAAAGGCGGAAATACACGAGAGCTTGTGGAGCTTGTTCCCGCGTGCAGGGCAAAGGGCGCTTATCTCATCTCCGTAACGGAAAACAGGGGTTCCAGGCTGGGAAGCCTTGCCGACCTGTGCCTCTGCGTAAAGGTAGATTCCGAGCCCTGCCCCTTTAATATGCTGGCAACCGCCAGCACACTTGCCGTCATTTCTGTTTTTGACGCGATCTGCATTGCCCTAATGCATTTCACCAACTACACAAAAGAACAATTCGCAGTCATTCACCCTGAAGGTGCGGTCGGAGAACGCCTGACGGGAAGAAAGGAAGGATAATGCTATGGCTCTTATGAAAGCTGCAGTTTTTAAAGACATCGGACGCATAGAGACAGAAGGACGCCCCATTCCCGCCTGCCCGGATGACGGCGTGCTGATCAAAATATATGCCTGCGGGATCTGCGGAGGCGATGTCCGTAACTACCACAACGGGTTAAAGGGCGGGATTAAGAATCAGATCATGGGCCATGAGATCGCAGGCCAGATTGTCAAAACCGGGGAAAATGTCACTCGTTTCCAACCCGGCGACCGGGTTGCCCTCGCCCCTGACGTAAGCTGCGGGGAATGTTGGTACTGCAAGCGGGGAATGGTCAATCTCTGTTCTTCCCACAAAATGCTGGGAACCCATTTCCCCGGGGGATACGCACAGTATATCGCGCTTCCCGGTGAGGTCCTATCCCACGGGTTCATCGAGCCGATCCCGGAAGGCATGAGCTATGACCACGCCGCTTTTGCCGAGACCGCTTCCGCAGTGATCGCATGCCAAGACTACAATAACGTTTCTCTGGGAGACCGGGTCGTCATTATCGGGGACGGACCTGTGGGATGTCTCCACGTCGAAGTGGCAAGAGCGAGGGGAGCATCCAAAATCATCCTGCTCGGGCGCGAAAAGCTGGAACTTGCAAGGGCCTTTCACCCCGATCACCTGATCGACAATTCCAATCCCGGGGAAGTGGTACAAAAGGTCCGCGAACTCTGCGGGGGAATCGGCGCTGACATCGTGATCTGTGCCGTTCCCACTGTGGCCATCCAGCAGCAGGCGATCGATATGGTACGCAAGCGCGGAAGGGTTGTGATCTATGGGGGTGTCCCAAAGAAGAACGAGATCAGTTCTCTTAATTCTAATTCTATCCATTACAACGAGATCATGGTGCTAGGAGCATTTTCCTACCCCTCAACCGGTCTTTCCGACGCCCTTTGTGCGATCGCTTCCGGCAAGATCACAGCCGACAAATATCTCACGGCAAAGGTGTCTCTCGAAGATGTGGCCAAAGGCATGGAAATGATAGAAAACGGCGGCGCGCTGAAAGTCCTCATAGATCCGTGGCTGTAAAACATTATGGAAGGAGTGTTTAGACATGTACGAAATTGACAGTAAACTGGAGGCACTGGCAGAAAAAAACGAACCGATACGGGTAAGCCTGGTCGGCGCCGGCCAGATGGGAAAGGATATCGTCTCCCAGATATCCATGATGAAGGGTATGGAGTGCGATATCGTGGTGGACGTCTCGACGGATATCGCCCTGGATGCTTACACGCAGGCACACTACGATGGGGAGATCGTCGTAGCAGATACCACGGCCAAAGCAGAAAAAGCCATCGACGAAGGCAAGAAAGTCATCACCACAAATTATGAAGTTGCCGTAAGCGCGCGGCAGGTCCAGTCCGTTATCGACGCCACCGGCTCTCCTGAAATGGGGGCGCGCATTACTGCCAAATGCATCTTTTACAAAAAACATATTGTGATGATGAACGTGGAGTGCGATATCACGATCGGACCGATCTTAAGGAAGCTGTGCGAACAGGCAGGGATCGTATATTCCCTTACCGCCGGGGACGAACCGGGTTCCATCATAGAGGTCTACCGCTTTGCCAAAGCCCTGGGGTTCGAGGTAGTAGCTGCCGGGAAAGGCAAGAATAATCCCCTGGACTTTTCTGCGAACCCCGGGCAGAAAGAATGGAAGGAAAAAGCTGCCGCCCGGGATATGAACCCGCGCATGCTTGTGGAATTTGTGGACGGTTCCAAGACAATGATCGAGATGTGCGCGGTGTCCAACGCCACCGGACTGATCCCGGATGTGCGCGGCATGCACGGTCCCCGCTGCAATGTCAAAGACCTGACAAAGGTATTCTCTTTGAAAGAGCAGGGCGGGATCCTGGAAAAGAAGGGGGTTGTGGATTTTGGCATCGGGGACATCAATCCGGGCGTCTTCGTGATTGTCACCACCGACAACCAGCGGATCATTGACGGCCTGGTTCAGCGTGATATGGGAAACGGACCCAACTACCTCCTCTACAGGCCTTATCATCTGTGTTCCATCGAGACTCCCATAACCGCTGCACAGGCTGTCCTCTACGGGGAATCAACCGCCCATCCGATGGATCACCTGACGTCCGAGTGTATCACCATAGCGAAAAAGGACCTGCGCGCCGGAGAAGTGCTGGATTCCATCGGGGAATACTGCTACCGGGCGTCCATCGAGACCGCGCCCGTCGCAAAAGCCGGAAATATGCTTCCGGTCGGACTGGCAAAGGGAGCTGTCATGAAAACGGACGTCCCCGCCGATACCGTAATCACGTATGACATGGTTGAATTAAATGACAGTTCTGTTCTCCTGCAGCTTCGCAGGATGCAGGACCAGCTTATGGATTAAAAACAAGGAGGTTTTATTATGAATCACAAAATCATTCTCGGATATGCTCCCACACGGCGTCGTATTTTCAGTGTGGAGGACGCCATAAAATACAAGAAGATCATAGCAGAAAAGCTGACCTCCCTTCAGGTTGAATTTATAGACATAGAAGACATCAATCCGGAAGGTCTGTTAAGATGTGCCGACGATGTAGAACCCGTGATCCGGAAATTTAAAGCCGCGAACATTGACGCTTTATTTATCCCCCACTGCAACTTCGGCTCTGAGCACAGCTGCGGCAAAGTGGCAAGAGCTTTGGGCGTCCCTGTTCTCCTCTGGGGACCGAGAGACGAGGCGCCCCTGCCGGACGGGAGCCGTTTAAGGGACACACAGTGCGGTCTTTTCGCCACCGGGAAGGTCCTGCGCCGCATGCAGGTTCCATTCACCTATCTCCCTAACTGCCGCGTTGAAGATCCGTCCTTTGAAAAAGACCTTCTTAATTTCATAGCCGCAGCCAATGTGGTCAAAGAGTTCCGCCGGGGACGCATCCTGCAGATCGACACCCGACCCGCAGACTTCTGGACAATGATGGTAAACGAGGGGGAGCTTCTGGAGAAATTCGGCATCCAGATCTTCCCGATCACCATGACTGAATTTGCCGGCCGCGTAGTAAAGCTGGAAGCCTCTGACAATGCGGAAGTACAAAGCACCATAGAATATATCCACGAAAACATGGAGGTATGCATCCCCGAAGAATCTGTTTTAAGAGTCGCCGCCATGAAGACTGCCATGAAACAGTATGCGCTGGAGAACGGATGCAACGCCATCGCGATACAGTGCTGGGACGCCCTGCAGCAGGCGCTGCACGTCATGCCCTGCTGTGCCAATGCGCTTCTGACAGACGAGGGGATCCCGGTTGTCTGTGAAACGGATATCCACGGCGCCATCACCGCAATCATGGTACAGGCAGCCGGCATGGGGAAGACGTCCAGCTTTTTTGTAGACTGGTCGATCCGACATCCTGAAAATGACAATGGGGAACTGCTTCAGCACTGTGGGCCATGGCCGGTCTCCTTGGCGAAAGAAAAGCCACAGCTGACACACCCGTTCGCTTTTGAAGAACACTGCCCCGGCTCTCTGGTGGCAGAGCTGAAACCAGGCGAAATATCAATCCTGCGGTTTGACGGCGACAACGGGCAGTACAGTATGCTGATGGGAACCGCCAGGACGATTTCCGGTCCGAAGACAAGCGGAACATATGCCTGGATCGAGGTTCCCAACTGGCCCAAAGTGGAATCCATGATCGTAAAAGGTCCATATGTCCATCACGCAGTCGGGATACACGGCAATGTCCTTCCCATTATCTACGAGGCATTGACTTATCTTCCCGGCATCAGGAGCGATTTTTATGACGAGGCACAGGAAAAAGAAACCAAAAATTTCTATTATAATTAATGATTAAAGGGGGATGCACATTGTTACTGGGTATTGATATTGGAACGACAGGCGTCAAAGCGGCAGTCTTTGACAGCAGCGGGGAGAGAAAAGGCTATGCCTTCCGTGAATATGGCGTCTCCTGTCCCCGCCACGGGTATGCGGAGCAGGACGCAGAAGAGATCTGGAACTATACAAAAGCTGTGATTAGAGAATCCTGCGCCGAATCCGGCCCCCGTGTCACTGCCCTCTCCCTGTCTGTCCAGGGGGATGCCGCCATTCCCCTGGATAAGGACTGGAACCCCCTGGCTTACGCACAGCTGGGAATGGACTACAGAGGCACGGAAGAGGCCCGCTGGTTCACGGACACTTTCGGTGATGAGGAGCTGTTTTACCGGACGGGAATGCGCCCGCACCCCATGAATTTCCTGGTGAAAGTCCTCTGGTTTAAGAACCATCAGCCAGAGTTATACAAAAAAACATATAAATTTACCACATATGCAGATTTCATACTGGGGAAACTGGGAACCGGCATTGCTGTCATTGATGAAACGATGGCAAGCCGCACTATGGCATTTAATCTGAAGGAAAAAACATGGGACCGGGAGCTTCTGGGCGCCTGCGGAATCCCTGCCGGAAAGCTCTCCGCACCCGTCCCTTCTGGAACGAGGACAGGAAAAATCGATCCCGGGACTGCCCGGGAACTGGGGATAAACCCGGACGCCATTCTGGTGGCGGGAGGACATGACCAGACCTGCGCGGCGGTTGGGGCAGGCATCATGGAAGAGAACCTGGCCCTGGATTCTCACGGGACCGCAGAGGTGATCTCCACGGCATTTCGCACACCGAAGCTGGAGCGGACAATGTTTGAAAGCTATTATCCCTGTTATCTGCATGCAGTGCCGGATATGTATTTTACCTTCTCCTTAAACCATACCGGAGGGGTATTGCTGAAATGGTTCGTGGAAAATTTCTGCCACCAGGATATCCTGTCAGCCAGAGCGCGTTCAGAGCAGGTATACACATATGTATTCGACCACTTTTCCGAAAAGCCGTCCCCTCTGATCGTACTGCCATATTTCAACGGAAGCGGCACTCCCACATGCAATCTGGACTTAAAGGGCGCTTTCCTGGGACTGACCCTGTCAACCAGCCGGTACGACATCGCCAAGGCGATCGTCGAATCCCTTTCGTACGAATTAAAGGTAAATCTTGAAACAATGAGAAAAGCCGGAATACACATCCGGGAACTCCGCTCCGTCGGAGGAGGCGCCCGCTCTCCCGTCGGCCTGCAGAACAAAGCCGACATCCTGGGGATCCCGGTTTCCACTTTGAAAATCCGGGAAGCCGCCTGCCTGGGAGCGGCGATCCTGGCAGGCGCCGGGACAGGTGTATATGACACTGTGCAGCAGGCTGCCTCTGTCATAAAGACTGACCGGACCTTTTTCCCTGATCCGGGTGCCCATGACGCCTACTTTGAAAAATATTCCATTTATTCAAAATTGTATGATATAATGAAACCATTCTTAGAAACAATATAATTTAGAAGAAAAGGGGAGTTATATGGAAAAGCTTTTAGATCACTATGATCCGCATATATCTCACAAATTTTTAATACGTGTTCTCTCCATATATGACACCCTGAAATCAGCAGAAAAAAGAGGAGCAGATACTATTTTGAGCGCCCCGAAATACGCGTCAAACGCCACGATTACCGAGATTGCCCGAAAAGCATCCTGCAGCGATGCAACTCTGGTCCGGCTGGCAAAAAAGCTGGGGTATTCGGGGTATCCCGAGTTAAAAGGGGCAATCCTTTCATCCGATGCGGAATCTCAGGAGCTCCCTTATGCGGAGCTGCAGCCTGATGATTCTCCCATGAATGTCGTAGACAAGGTCTTTTCCACCGCAAAGCAGGCACTTTCGGATACCCAGACACTGTTGGAAAAGGACGCATACGAAAAAGCGCTGAAACAGGTGATACATGCAGGCCGTATCTTTTTTATCGGCGCCGGAGACGCCTATATCGCAGCTTATTCTGCATTTCTCAAATTTTCAAGGATAGGACGCAACGTCGGCTGCTCCAAAGATATAGACGTGCAGCTGATCGAAGGCTCAAAGCTTACCGAACAGGATCTGCTGGTTGTCATCTCTCACTCAGGGCGCACGGAATCTTTATACAATGTCATTAAGACAGCCAAGCTCAACAATGCAAACGTGCTGGCGATTACCAACTATCCTTTGTCGCCGATCGCGAAAATGGCTGATGTTGTCCTTCTGACAGCGGCGTTTACCCCGAATATCTATCACGAGATCATGGCAAAGCGCATCCCGGAATTATGCGTAATCGAAACGCTGTATATCAACACTTTGCTGCATGGCGATCCCGACAGCCAGAAGATCCTGTCCCAGTCCAACCAGTCTCTGTCTATCAACAAGCTGTAACCGGGACGATCTTCCTGCCAGGCCGGTCCCCTCAAAAAGCAAAACTGCCGTAAACGGCAGTCGCTTCCCTGAGGGGGCCATATTTTATTCTTCCTTCCGGTACCCGAAGTTCTTCATCAGGTAGTCGCTGTCTCTCCAGTTCTTCTGCACCTTCACCCAGAGCTTCAGGTTCACCTTACATTCCAGCATCCGCTCAATCTCATAACGTGCTGTGCTGCCGATCTTCTTGAGCATACTCCCCTGTTTCCCTATGATGATCCCTTTGTGGGAATCTTTCTCACAGATGATCGTGGCGTCAATATGCATGACCCTGCGCTCCTTCTTCATCCGGTCGATCGCCACCGCAATCCCGTGAGGGATCTCCTCATTCAGGCAGTGGAGTGCTTTCTCCCGGATCATCTCCGCCACGATCTGCCGCTCCGGCTGGTCCGTCACAGTATCCTCATCATAGAACTTAGGTCCGTACGGAAGGTATTTCAGGATCACCTTCACCAGTTCATCCGTATTCTCCCCGCTTCTTGCAGACACCGGCACAATCTCTGCAAACTCATATGCTTTCCTGTATGCATCGATTGCCGGGAGCACTTCTTCCTTCTTCACCATATCAATTTTATTGATCACAAGGATAACCGGCGTTTTCACTTTCCCAAGCTGTTCGATGATATGCCGCTCTCCGGCTCCGATGAATGTGGTCGGTTCCACAAGCCAGAGCACGACGTCCACCTCATTTAACGAGCGCTCCGCAATGTTCACCATATATTCGCCCAGCTTGTTTTTCGCCTTGTGAATCCCGGGTGTGTCGACAAACACGATCTGCCCCTCCCCTGTCGTGAGAACCGTCTGTATCCGGTTCCTCGTCGTCTGAGGCTTGTTCGATGTAATCGCAATCTTCTGCCCGATCAGATGATTCATCAGCGTAGATTTTCCGACATTGGGCCTGCCGATCAGTGTGGCAAAGCCGGATCTGTAATTCTCTTTCATTTTAACCCCTTTTCCAGAAATTTGTATCCCATATTAGGTTTCCATCCGTCTGCACAGTGGCGTTTCGTGATATTCAACAAAACGGCCATATACCGATGAAGGCAGACGCTGTTTTCCCGGTTTTAATTCAGCGTCTTCACTTCCATGAACATATCTTTTTGCTCTTCAATTTTTTCCTCGCTCCCGATCACACAGATAAGCTGCTGGTCCAGAATGATTTTCAATATTTTGGCGAGTGACCGGATATCCTCCTTCGCTGCCTCCAGGATCTGAAGCCTTTCTGTGCGGAGCATTTCTTCCGTTACACGGTTCATATACAGGTTCATCGAACGGGCGCCTTTTGCCGCAGGAGTCATGGGACGGTCAATATTGCTGATTGTCCCTATGATAAACTTGTTCATGTCCCGGTCGCTGACGTCAAAGCTTTCCAGATATCCGACCACATCCTCATATACCTCCATCGTCTTTTCCAGGTTCGGGTCCCGGTAGGAGACAAGGTAGGATTCGCCGATTCGGTTAAAATTGCTCATACATCCATAGGCTCCGCCTTTCACGCGGATATTCTGCCAGAGGTATTCATATCCCAGGATCACTTTCAGGATCTGCAGCGCGCCGGTATACTCCCCGCCTCCGTCCAGGAAGTTACCTGCCCGTGCCACATACTGGACCTTCGAGGATGTCTTGAACCCTTCGTTTTGTTTTGCACAATGAATGACGCAGTTCTCTCCTCCATCCAGGTTTTTGCCCGGCTCATTGAGCCCCGTTCGTACGGCGCCGAAGGCAGCCTCCATTGGCGCAAGGCCTTCCTGCGCTGCCGTATAGCTCACCATCAGGTTGTCCGCACGGAAAATACGTCCCGAGATCTCTTTCAGGTTTCGGATCAGTTCTTCTTTCTGCCCGTCGAAATCTTCCTCAATCCTCTTCACCACTTCATAAAAGCCGATCCCGTCCGTGTCATCTTTGAATTTGGAGATCGGGGATGTGTAGGACAGTGCCCGCAGCGCCGCTGTCGTATGCCCTGAGGACAGGAATGACATCTGAAGCCTGGACTTAAGCATGGAAAGGATCTCTTTGAGGCGCTTTTCATCGTCCAGCCGGGACTCCATCAGGATCTCCCGCATCATGGCGAAGAGCACGTCCAACTTCGGATAAAGCGCCTTTCCTTTCATCTCAAATGTGGCGCTAAACTCCTTTTCCTTCGCCTTCGTCACATCCGTGTACAGCTCCAGGGACGTCCCGATTCCGCCGGTGTGGACGTTGATCTCATTGAACAGCTCCCCGTACTCATAGTGGTTCGTGTCAATGATGCCCAGTACGCTCTGCAGGATTCCCACATAGGGAAGCAGCTCCTCCCGGATCCCCGACAGGTCAAACATCAGCGTCACATAACCGATGCCGTTGGTCTCCACATTGTGCCAGACTGTCTTTACTCCCTCTGAATCTCTTTCCTCATTGCAGGCCGGGGCAGGATCCCGGGAAATGTCCTCCCGCCTGAGCACCGGAATCTTCGCCAGGTCTTCGGGACTTGACTCTTCCTCCTGGTACCGGACCAGCTCGCGGGTATCGCGGACCAGCTTTTCCGCCTCTTCCGCAGAGAGACCGTCCCTGTACGCCTTAAGCTTCTCCGCCAGTTCCCTGTCCATCCGCGCGGTGCGTCCCCTCTCCGGCCGGATTATGACAACAGAACCATGTGTGTTATCCAGAAGGTATCTCTGGATCAGCCCTTCAAAGTACCCCGTCTCCACCTGCTCTTTTAAAAATTCAAAGGTTGGGATCGCCTGCATATGGATAAACGGCTTCTCCTCGTCATAGAGCCAGCTGTCAAAGAGCTGAAGGCCGTACATCAGCCCCCTCGGATAATTGCCGAAATCCGCCTCCCGGAAACGAAATTCATGATAGTTGATCCCTGCACGCAGCGCTTTTTTGTCCATCCCATTCGCTGCGATATCCCGCAGGGTATCCTCGATCAGACGGACAAACGCCTCTTTCTGCTCCATATTGGCATTCTTGGAAATAACGGAAAAGATCGGCTGATAAATCCCGTTGTCGTAGGAACCCATGATATCCTTTCCGATCCCTGCATCTACCAGCGCCTTTTTGAGCGGTGCCCCGGGCGCAGACAGAAGCGCATAGTCCAAGATCTGGAACGCCAGATAAAGCTTCTCATCCAGGGATGTTCCGATGACCTTGTTCCAGGAAAGATACGTATTATCCTCCTCACTCTCCTCGCTGGTGATCGAATATTCCCGGACAACTTCCCTCATTCTGCCAAAGGGTTCCTGGTAAGAGATGGCAGAATCCACTTCCTCAGCATCAAAGTCCGACAGATAGTGCTCATCCAGCCAGCGCAGCTTCTCTTCCATGTCCATATCGCCGTACAGATAGATGTAGCTGTTGGAGGGATGATAATACTTTCTGTGGAAATCAAGGAACTGCCCGTAGGTCAGCTTCGGAATCTCCTCCGGATCCCCGCCCGATTCGTTCGCATACGAGGTGTCCGGAAAAAGGGAATTTAAGATGACGCGGTCAAGCACCCCTTCCGGCGATGAAAACGCCCCTTTCATCTCATTATAAACCACGCCGCTGATCGTCAGCTCACCGTCGGGCCCGTCCAGCTTATAGCTCCAGCCTTCCTGCCGGAAAATCTCATCATGCTCATAAATATTCGGATAGAATACCGCGTCCATATACACATGCATCAAGTTCTGAAAATCCTTGTCATTGCAGCTTGCGACAGGATAAACCGTCTTATCAGGATAGGTCATGGCGTTCAGGAACGTATTCAGCGATCCCTTAACAAGCTCTACGAACGGATCTTTCACCGGGAAATCCCGGGAACCGCACAGGACAGAGTGTTCCATGATGTGGGGCACACCTGTACTGTCTGAGGGCGGCGTCCGAAATCCTATGGCAAACACTTTATTCTCATCATCGTTTTCCATGAGAAGGACCCTTGCCCCGCTTTTTTTGTGCCTCAAGAGGACGCCTTTTGATTTCAGGTCAGAGAGGTCCTCTGTCTGCATTACCTCATACATATTCAGATCATATATGCTCATACTGTGAATCTCCTTGTCTGCTTTCTCCTGTCTTTCTGCCCGCGCAGCGACAGCCCACATAGAATAGTATAACACCAGGAGGCGCAGTTTAAAAGTGTACTGTTTGAAATCATCTGCACGAAATCATCCTCTGTCTGATCTGCTCTGCCAGTTCTGCCCTGAAATACGGGATGATATGTTTTGCATTTGCCGAGGATGCCAGCAGATGTATGCTGCCCCTGCTGATGTTCAGCCTCCTGGCAATAATGCCCTGCCTGACCTGTGCATACTGGATATTTTCATATCTGACAGAAATGTATCTTCTTCCAAAATATCCGCAGGACAGCTTCAGAAAGTCTCTGCCCGCTCCCATTCCCGAGCTGGCATACCACAGGATCATCCCCAGAAGCGTCAGTCCGAGGACACTCGCCGCGCACAGCCATATGGCCATCCTGTATTCATCTGCCACGACAGAGAGGAGAAAAGCGCAGGCGAAGACACATACCGCAAAGAGAATCCCCGGGACAGACCATACCGCCCAGGCGCCGGCAGGAACCGGCTCCACCTTCTGTTTTGCGCTGTCCGCATATTCCGGGAGCAGCAGTTCAAGCTGTTCTGCCATTTTATCCTCTGTGGCATACAGGACCAGGAAGGAATTTTGCTCTTCCTTCTCATCTCCCATCCCCACGTTTACGATCTCCGCCATGTACCGGCGGAAAATCCGCGCCACGAACGACTGCCTGATCTTAAGCGCCTGGATCTTATCTACCGGGATCGTATACTCCATTTTTTTCAGGAGCCCATATCTGATATTGATCTTATTGCCTGTGCGTTTTGCCCGGAAATTATAATACCGGATAAAGTCTTTCAGCGTATCCCACAGAGCCGAAATCACCACAGACGCCGCCACCACGATGGCTGCCGCCGCACTGAGCGCCGAGCGCATCAGCGCAGGCTGCTCCGTCACCCTGATCAGCGCCGTCACCGCTGACACGATACCGCCGATCAGGATCAGCAGAGAAAAAATATTGATGGAGAAGAGTCCGTGCTGAAGGATATCCCCGAAGTCGGATCTGATGTCAAACTCTTCCTCCGCGCCCGCCCCGGTCTCCAAATCGATGGCTGGCGCAGTCTCTGCAAAAGAGTCTCCCTGCGCCTGTTTCATCCGCCGGGCAATCTCGGATTTGAACCTTTCCGCATCTGCTTTCTTCAGGACGATCTGCACGTCCGTCTTATCCGCCGTGGACCTGCTGTTGGTATCCAGCTTTACCTTGCATGTCCCAAGCAGCATCTCAAACAGGTTCTGTTCCAGATTGATATTCGAGATATTCTGGATTCCGATTGTATTTTTCTTTTTGTTGACCGTGTTCCTCTCTATGACAACCGCATTTTCTTCTATACATATGTACGTCTTTGCCCACACAAGGAGCCGGTTCCCCAAAGTAAACAAAAGAAGCAGAAAAAGCACCGGTATGACAAGGAACGCCCCGCTCTCCAGAAAGGACATATCCGCCCGGGACAGCTCCTCTATATTCTGGATACCCAGCGTGACGATGACGACCACCAGCGCTGCGATACCCCCGCCGATCTGCTCTGCCACGATCGATATATGATTCCGAAATCTTCTATTTTCTCCCATTGTTCTCCCTCTGCTCTATCACAATCTGATTGATCCTCTTTCTTAAATTGTCTGCGATCTGCTCCGCCTTCTCCTCCTCAAGGAAGGAAATCGTCACATCTCCGCCTCCTGTCGTCACGATGACCTTTGCAACCCTGAACATCTGGTCGAAGGGTCCCCGCGCCGTCTGAAGCTTGTGGAGCCGCTCGATGGGCACAATGTTCCTCTTCACAAACAGGTAGCCTTCTATGATATCAATACATTCCTCATTGATGCTGTAGCGGTACCTGTGATACCGGAAATATGGACTGATCACCATCTCTGCCAGAATAAAAACAGCGGCCGCAAGAGAGATCCATTTCCCGACGGCAATGTCGGACGGAAACAGCCAGATATAATTCAGCGCCCCTATAACCGCCAGGAAAATGATCCCCGTGACACATCCCGCCGCATACATACATTGCAGCGCCCGTTTTGAAAGTTTTTCGTATCTCACCATCTCATTCACTTCATAACACCTCATATCACTGTATTATATTTTTAATACAATGATACGGGGTGCGTTCTCCTTTGTCAACACAAGAATACATGCCTGACCGCAAATCCCTTACTCCAGCTTTTCCTCTATCTGAAGCAGGCGGTTGTATTTCCCTGTCCTCTCCGCCCCGCACGGGGCTCCGCACTTAATCTGCCCTGCATGGAACGCTGCTGCAAGATCCGATATGGCAGTATCCGCCGTCTCTTTCGGGGAATGAGACAGGATCACCCCGTATCCGGCTCTCTGCGCTTCTCTTATCACACCCGCCGTCCGGGTCAGCGTTTCTGCCCTGTCCATTCTGACCGCAATCGTATTCGCAGCCCCTCTCTGGATTCCTTTTCTCAGTCTTTGGATATCTGATCTGAACAAATCTTCTCCCACAATCCTGACCTGCCTGCCGAGTTTCTCTGTAAGTGCCTGCCATCCCTCCCAGTCTTCCCCGCCGAGGGGATCTTCTATCGACCAGATCGGAAACTCCGCTGCCAGATCTTCATAATATGACGCCATTTCCTTTGAAGTCCGCTCCACACTTCTTCCCTGCCCTCCGTTTTCTTCGGGGAATCTGTATTTTCCCGTCCCGGCATCATAGAGCCCGGAAGCCGCCGCGTCCAGGGCAATCCCAACATCTCTCCCGAACCTGTACCCTGCCCGTTCCACCGCTTCCCGGATCAATCTCAGGGCATCCCCTGCTCCGGAAACCGCCGGGGCAAAACTTCCGTCATTGCCGGACGCAGTTACCATCCCTCTGTCTCTGAGCACATTTTTCAATTCATGGTACACTTCCGTGCAGACGTCCAGCTTCCTGCGGAAGGAACCCCCTTCTGCGGGCATGAGCATAACCGCCCTGATATCAGGCAGATTCTCTGCCCTGACAACTCCGCCTAACACCTTCATCATCGGAACGGGCAGCTCCCTGGCACTCAGCCCGCCCAGATAGCGGTAAAGAGGGAGCTTTAACGCAGCCGAGGCCGCATACGCCGATGCCAGTGATATCGCGAGGGCTGCGCCATCCGTGCAGCCCGTTTCCGACCCCCTTCCTTTCAGGAGCGCGCGGTCGATCCTCTCCTGGTCAAACACATTCATTCCTATCACTACATGGGCAAGGCTGCTGTTGACATTTTCCACCGCCTGTGCCGCCCTCTTTTTATCGTACCTTTGATCTCTTTCTCCGTATCCGGCTCCTCCCTCTGTCCCCGGCAGCTCTGCCAGGGAAACAGACGCCGTACCCACTGTGTCTTCGCCTGCCAGCACTTCCACCTCCAATGCCGGCGTACCTTTTGCATCCAGAATTTGCCTGGCATAAATATCCCGGATCAGTAGATGTCTGTCCATGTTTTAAGCCCTCCTTTACAGAGAATTATTATTTCCCTCTGTCTTTTTCTTAATGCGTTGACTTTTCATATTCCAGAGATTACAATTCGTGTAGATATGTAAGTTTCAGAGGGGAGGAAACGTCAAATGAAAAGCAAATTAAAGTATTTTCTTCTTTTGACATTCAGCACACTGATCATGGCAGCGGGCACTTATTTTTTCAAATTTACAAATAATTTTACATTCGGCGGCATCACCGGCCTTGCAGTCCTCGTGGCAAAAACCGGCCTCATATCCGCCGGTGATTTTAACCTGGTTGCCAGCATGGTCCTGCTGGTGGTCGGTCTCTTCGTCCTGGGGAAGAAATTCGCGGCGAAAACCGCCTACTGCAGTATCCTGCTCTCGGTCGCGCTTTCCGTCATGGAGCGGCTCTGTCCCCTTGATGCGCCGCTTACCGACCAGCCGATGCTGGAGCTGTGCTTTGCCATCGCACTGCCCGCGCTCGGCTCCGCGATTTTGTTTAACATCGGTTCCTCAAGCGGCGGCACCGATATTATCGCGATGATCCTTAAGAAATATACCAGCTTTGACATCGGGCGCGCCCTGCTTATCACAGACGCTGTGATCACCAGTTTAAGCTTCTTTGTCTTCGATATCAAAACAGGGCTTTACTCGCTTCTCGGTCTTGCGATCCGCTCTTTCATGGTGGACAACTTTATCGAGAGCTTCAATCTTTCCAAATACTTTACCGTTGTCTGCGACCATCCCGAGCCGATCTGCGACTTTATCGTCCATACGCTCGTCCGCAGCGCCAGCGTATTTGAGGCAAGGGGCGCTTATTCCGGGAAAAACAAGCATATCATCCTGACCGCATTAAACCGCGTCCAGGCAGTGCGGCTCCGCAATTTTATCAAAGAAAACGAGCCCGACGCTTTCATCCTGATCTCCAATACAAGCGAGATCATAGGGAAGGGATTCCACAGCATATAGGATTTCCCTGTACCAGAATCACATTCACATACCAGACAGGAGAATAAATTATGAAGCATCTTGTAATCGCAGAAAAGCCATCCGTGGCAAGGGACATCGCGCGCGTCCTTAGCTGCGGGAAGAAAACCGGTTCCTATATGGAAGGAAAAGACTATATCGTCACATGGGCGCTGGGTCATCTTGTCACCCTGGCAGACCCGGAACAGTACGGCGAACAGTACAAAACCTGGAGCATGGACACGCTTCCCATGCTGCCAGAGCACTGGAAGCTGGTCGTGATCAGGCAGACTTCAAAGCAGTATCATGCCATAAAGGAACAATTATTCCGAAAGGATGTGTCTGACGTTATCATTGCCACCGACGCCGGCAGGGAAGGCGAGCTTGTCGCACGCTGGATCCTGGACAAGGCAGGGAGCCAGAAGCCGGTGAAGCGCCTGTGGATCTCCTCTGTCACGGACAGGGCGATCCGGGAGGGTTTTGCACATCTGCGCCCCGGCAAAGAGTATGAAGCTCTCTATCATGCCGCAGTCGCCCGCGCCAAATCGGACTGGGTAGTCGGCATCAACGCCACCCGCGCCTTGACGTGCAAATATAACGCCCAGCTCTCCTGCGGAAGGGTCCAGACCCCGACTCTTGCCATGATCGCTGCCCGGGAGGATGAGATCCGGAGATTTAAACCTCAGTCTTATTACGGGCTGAAGGCTTCCGCAGGAAAAATCACGTTCACCTGGACGGATGGAAAAACAAATTCCGGCCGTACCTTTGACCGGGAACGGATCAACTCCATCTATCATGGCGCAAATGGAAGGCTCCACATCACGGAAGTGAAAAAGAGGGCAAAAAAGAGCTTCTCCCCCGCCCTGTACGACCTGACAGAGCTTCAGAGAGAGGCAAACTTAAGATACGGCTATCCGGCAAAGACCACGCTCAACATCATGCAGCGTCTGTATGAAAACCACAAGGTCCTCACCTATCCCCGCACAGACTCCCGCTATCTCACAACGGATATGGTCGGGACACTGAAAGAACGCCTCAAAGCGTGTGCGGTCGGGCCATACCGGAAGGCGGCAGCACGTCTTTCCATGCAGGATATAAAGGGAAACAAATCGTTCGTGGACGACGCAAAGGTATCCGACCACCACGCGATCATCCCCACAGAGCAGTTTGTCCAGCTTGAACACATGAGCAGCGATGAGAGGAAGATCTATGATATGGTAGTCCGCCGGTTCCTGGCAGTCCTGTCCCCTGCGTGTGAATATGAAGAGACCTCCCTTGCCGGAACAATCGGAAATGAAACCTTCCGGGCAAAGGGAAATGTGATCCGAAACGCCGGATGGAAAGAGATGTACGAGACCGGATGGCAGGATATGGAAGATGAGGATACCGGGGAAAGCCCTGATTTTTCCGTCTCAGCTCTTTCCGGGATCAGGGAAGGGGATGACCTGGACGTCACAGCGCTCAATATCACGGAAGGAAAGACAAAGCCGCCCGCCTATTTTACAGAGGGCACCCTCATCGCTGCTATGGAGAATCCTGTCAAATACCTGGAACAACGGGAGAAACAGATCGTCCATACATTGGGAGAAACCGGCGGACTTGGGACTGTCGCCACCAGGGCGGATATCATCGAAAAGCTGTTCAACAGCTTTCTCATGGAGAAGAAGGGAAATGAGATCCATATCACATCCAAGGGGCGGCAGCTCCTCTCCCTTGTTCCCTCAGACTTAAAGAGCCCGAAGCTCACTGCGCAGTGGGAGCTGAGGCTCCAGGCAATCGCCCGGGGGAAAGAGTCCGAGCAGAAGTTCATGTCTGAGATCGAGGATTACACCAGGGCGCTGATCCGGGAAATCCGCACCGCCTCAGGCTCCTTCCGCCACGATAACCTGACCCGGCACAAGTGCCCCCGGTGCCAGAAATTTATGCTGGAGGTCAATGGAAAGCACGGAAAAATGCTCGTCTGCCAGGACCGGGAATGTGGGTACCGCGAGACAATTTCCCGGCACACCAACGCCCGCTGCCCGGTCTGCCATAAGAAAATGGAACTGATCGGAAAAGGGGACGGGCAGCGCTTCGTCTGCTCCTGCGGACACAAGGAAAAGCTCTCCGCCTTCCAGGAACGCCGGAATAAGGAGGGCAAGGGAGTCAGCAGACGGGACATCGCCAACTATATGAAGAAACAGGCAAAAGAGGCGGATACCCCGATCAACACAGCATTCGCAGATGCCCTGAAAAACCTGAAAGGATCATAAGACATAATAGTGGGGGATAATATCTTCATAGTGCCCGTCCTTCATGCGGAATCCGCCCGGAATCACCCCGAGCTGTACGAACCCCAGCTTCTGATACAGTTTCAGGGCATATGTATTGCTTCGGACTACCGCATTGAACTGCATGATCTGAAAGCCAAGCTCTTTTGCGGTTTTCAGGCAGTGCGTGACAAGGGTTTCCCCGATGCGGTTTCCTCTCAGGTCCGCCCTCACGGCATAGCTTGCGTTGCAGATATGGCCGCATCTTCCGACATTATTGGGATGCAGGATATACAGACCTGTGATTTCGCCGGTCCCGGCGTCATATGCAATCCCCGTATAGGACTGTTCCATGAAAAATTTTCTTCCCGCCTCCTCCGTCAGTATTTCTTCCTGGGGAAACGCGACGCCTTCTTCCACCACCTGGTTCCAGATAGCGGCAGCCGCCGCAGTATCTTTTGCTTCATACTGTCTTACTTCTGTCTTCATCTTCCTGTCCTCCTCATATAAAATCGGTGCATCCAGTATATCATACCGGGATGCACCGTCTTTGACAAGATTATTCTTTTCTTTTAATGGAAGTAATGATCCCCGATCTGTGTTCCCCAGCCGCCTGTGCTGAAATAGAGACATTCGCCCACGGGATTGCTTCCTGCAAGGGCATCTTCTGCCGCCTGCATGGCAGAATCTGTATATCCGCCGCTTGCGAGCACAGAATCGAGCCATCCCGTCATCGCCGGGGTAAACTGCCCGGACTGGTAAATCACATCCGAAATCGTATTCGGGTAAGCGCTGCTGTTCACACGGTTCATGACCACTGCCCCGACCGCCACCTGCCCTTCATAGGGCTGGTTTCCAGCCTCGCAGAAAATCAGGGCTGCCAGCAGCTCTTTATCCGCCTGCGCCGCGGCTTCTGCCGCCGCTTTCTCGGCTGCCAGGCGTGCCGCTTCCTCTGCCGCCTTTCTCTCCTCCTCCTGTTTTTTGATATAAGCCTGCTGCGCTTCTTCTGCGGAAGCTTTTGTATCCGCAAGGACATTCTGCTGCAGTCCGCCTGCTATCTCGGAAATTCCCCATTCTGCCGTCTGTTCTTCTGACACTGCCGGCTGAAGCTCGGGCGGCCCTGCCTCTGCCGCCAGGCTAGTAAAGCCTGTCAGGATCGTCATACTTGTTGCGGCGGCATACAAAGACATAAGAATCCGCCTGTTTTTGTGTTGTTTCATATACTCCTCCTCTTAACAGATCCGTAATAGTTGCAATTTTTTTACATTTGTCTTACTTAAAATATATGCATTTGGTTTCGTTTTTATTACAAATATTACAAAATTGTTACGGGAGCTATTCTATTATAAAATGATTGTTTTGTCAACTTTTTTATTTCTGTTTGACACTTTTCCCCCTTTGCAGCATAAGTGATTTTCTCACTTCATTGACAAATCGGGGAGCTTTGCTATATTATTTATAGATTGCCAAGGAGAAGGATACGATGAAAACTATTGATTTGTTTGCAGGGGCAGGCGGAATCACAGAAGGTTTCCGCAAAGCCGGATACACCTGCGTATGCGCCAATGATTTTGACGAGGAAGCCAGGCATACTTTTACATACAATCATCCTGCCGTTCCATATGTCCTGAAGGATATCAGGGAGGTGGCTGCCGAAGAGCTGCTGGCAGAAGCGGGCTGTTCAGCCGGGGAGATTGATGTGATCACCGGAGGTCCTCCATGCCAGGGATTTAGCCTGGCAGGGCAGCGGCTGTCAGATGATCCGAGAAATATGTTATTCCGGGAATATATCAGGATCTCAGAAGATATTCAGCCGAAAGTAATTTTTTTCGAGAATGTGAACGGTATCATGAACATGCAGGGCGGCAAGGTGCTAAATGCAATTGTAACTGAGTTTGAAAAAATCGGTTACAATTGCAAATTTGATATAGTAAATGCGGCAGATTACGGCGTCCCGCAGGCACGTCCCCGCTTTGTGCTTATCGGCGTGAGAGGCTTTGATAAAGAGATTACATTTCCCGAACCGACTCATGGGAAAACCGATGAGGGCGGGCAATTAGAATTATTTAAAAAAAGGCTCCTGCCATATGTGACAGTCCATGATGCATTTTCCAATCTGCCTGTCATTGGCCAGGGAGAAGGCGCCGAAGAAATGCCTGCTGCCGCTTACTGGGAAAACGATTATCAAAAGAACTGTGTTGGCGAACGCAATCCCGGAGTCATATATAATCATCGTGCGACAAGACATTCCAAAAAGATACAGGAAAGATATGCCATGATACCGCAGGGATGCAATAACTCGGTTTTGCCTTTGGAGATAAGAACGAAAAAGCAAAATGCATATAAACTGGACTTATCTTTGCCCGGAAGGACAGTTACCTGTAATTTTAGGACAGATTTAATCCATCCTGTCATGAACAGGGGATTAACGGTGAGAGAAGCGGCGAGATTACAGTCTTTTGACGATGATTACTGCTTTTTTGGAAATCTGACCAGAAAGGCAAAATGGCTGACGCAGGATGATCAGGTGGGGAATGCAGTTCCGCCGTTGCTGGCATATGCGTTTGCAAAACATATAAAAGAGTTCATTATCCCCCAATTTGAAAAGGAGAAATAATTATGGCGGTTTCACCATCACATCAGTTAGGCGAAGCAATCGGTGATTTTTTTGAATTTGCAATCATCCAGTATCTCAATCCCATAGTGTCCCAAAAAGGGTATTATCTGGATTATAAGCATCCCCGCCCTGCACGGGGTAACAGGCGAGAGGTGACAGGGATCGATCTTAACGGAAACAAACACAAGTTAGACATCGTTGTTGAGAAGGGCGGATCAGAGACGCATGCCGGTGTTCCAAAAGCATTTATTGAAATGGCATGGAGACGATATGTCAAACATTCTAAAAATAAAGTCCAGGAAATCGCCGGTGCAATCCTCCCGCTGGTTGAAACACATGCGAAGGATATGCCATTTTATGCGGCTGTTCTTGCAGGAGAGTTTACCGAAAATGCTTTAACTCAATTGAAGTCACAAGGGTTTTATGTGGTTTATTTCACTTATGAGGAGATATGCAGTTTGTTTGAATCGGTAGGATTATCCATTCATTGGGAAGAAAGCACCAGCGAGTCAGACATTCAGGACATCGTTGATTCGTTTCATGCATTGGATGAGAAAGACAGAGACAGGCTGCTTCAATGCTTCTTTATAAATTTCAGGGACAGGCTTGAAAATCTTACGCAGGCGCTGTGCGAGTCATTAAATACGACTATTTCGGAGATAGTAGTTGTCCCCGTTCATGGCATTGCACAGGCACTGGCTTCTATTGAAGACGCCGTGGAGTTTGTCCTGGGATATGATGAAGCATCGGCAACGCCCATTTTGCGGTATGAAATTGTGGTCAGATACAGCAATGGTGATGAATACACAATGAAGTGTACGAACAAAACCAAAGCGGTCCAGTTTCTTAAGCAATATATCTAAACACCGGAAAACAGACGTTTGCCGAGGGAATCTGTTTTTTCAAAAATCTTTTCGCCATCTGCCAGTCTTATTAACGCATCCTGAAGATCGGGCTGATCTTTTTATAGATGAGAAATACGACCACAGATACCAGGATTCCCTTCAGAAGGTTGAAGGGTGCAACGGCAAACATGACAAACGTAGTCAGGCTTGTGATGGCGGGATTGACTGCGGTTCCCATCTCCACAAGGGCATCAATCGGCATCCCGAATGCCGCCGCATACGTCGGCAGAAGGACAAATGCGTTGATCACGCAGCCAAGCACCGTCATGACCACTGTTCCCGTGATCATGCCGATCAGGGCGCTCTTCCTTGTCCTGTTACGCCTGTAGATGAGTCCTGCCGGAACACAGAGCGCGCAGCCCATCACAAAGTTCGCAAGCTCTCCGACTCCCGCCGTCTGGGTGCCTGTGATGACAAAGTTCAGCAGGATCTTGATCAGCTCGATCACCGCTCCCGCAAACGGTCCCATCGCAAAGCATCCTACCATGACAGGGACTTCGCTGAAATCAATCTCGTAAAATGACGGTGCGAACGGAAGCGGAATCTCAAACAGCATAAGCACCATCGCTGCCGCTGCCAGCATCCCGATCTTCACGATCGCCCTGACTCCAAGCTTTGGTTCTGAAGTGACGATTGTTTTAGTTTCTGTACTCATTTTTACCTCTCCTTTTTTTCCCGCACAAGCGGATGATTGTTTCTGCATTTTGTGCAGATCCATAATTTGAAAAAAGGAAATCTTCCAGGAAATCCCGTCATGTTGAGGAACAATCATAAAAAATCCCGAACCAAAAGGTCCGGGGTCATTCACTCTCAATGGCATTTTTACTGAACCTGTTCAGGTTCAGTAAATCAGAAATTTCTTCTCTCATCCAGACTATACTGTCGGTACCGGAATCCCCTCCTGTGAGAGTCACCGGTTCAGCCGCTTTGGCAGCGGGTCGCGGACTATACCGCCGGTTGGGACTTGCACCCGACCCCGAAGATTTAATTCTTTTTCCACGTATTAATATAACTCTTTACAGTTAGGATTTCAAGAGTTTATGAAAAAATTCCGAAAATATAGAATGTCGATGTTAAATTTCACATTTTCTTATCTGTTTGTTCATAATCCATTCAAAACTTGATCACACTTTTTACACAACTATTTTTTATACTATAATTGTTCTTAAGAAGGACACTTTTTCATAAACTTTTTCCCCCTTTGAGTCACAGAAATGTGGCTCTTTCCTTTTCTGTGGATTTTTTCTATGGATTTCAGGACATCACCCTTCCACGAAGCTTCCCCCACACATGGGCCTGGGCATAATCATACGCGCGGTCATAAATGAACAGGGCGATCTGCCCGCCTGCTGCCACGCCTGCCATCGCTGCATCTGATATGGAACCGGAAAAGAGCATATCCCGGAAGAGGAACACAATCGGGAGATACATAATGTTGAAGATCACATATTTGGCAATCCAGAATACCCTGCTGCGGTTTCCTGCCTGCGGATGCTTCTCCAGCCATCGAAACACCGCTTCGATCCCCCATATATAGAATCCCATCGCCGCAAAGGTCACTACGTAAAACTTATTCGGTGCCAGGATAAATCCAAGCAAAACTGCGGCAAGATAAAACGCGGCGCCGGCTTTCAGCCCAAATTCGCGTATCACGATCCCGACAAAAAAAGAAGCCGCCGCCAGCAGAAATAATGTACTTGTCTCAATAATGCTACCAAGCGCCATGCAGACAACGGAAAGTGCCAGAAGCACGCCGCTAAACACCAGCGTTTTCGCCTTTACATACATGAACACAAATCTCCTCCCATACACTCACAGAGCTGGTCTGCGATAAACAAGTCGCAGCAGAGGTTTCCGGTCCCGCAGGAGGAGCCTCCCTGGCCGTACATACCGCCATACGGACTGCTCTGATATCTCCTGCTGCTGAAATCAAGCTGATTCAAAAGCTGCCGGTACTGCATATTGTTCGGTTCCATATTCACCGCCTGCGCCGCATGGTCCCTGGCCAGAATGTTATTTCCGATTCCGGCGTTGGCACAGCCGCTTAAATAATACCACATTGCCGAGCGCTCGGGAATCTGGTCCAGCGTATTGAGCGCTTCCCGGTAGCGCCTGTTGTTGATATAGTTCATCGCCGCCTGGAGGCGTGAATCCTGATTCTCGCTCCCGTATCCGCTGTAGGATGAGCCGCCTCCGTAAGAATAACTGCTTGTGCTGCCGGAGGATCTTTCCTGCATGATCGTATCGTACGCCTCCTGGACTTCCTTGAACTTCTCCTCTGCCAGATCTGCAAGCGGATTGTTCACATTGGCGTCCGGGTGGTACTTCCGCGTCAGGTCCCGATACGCTCTCTTTATCTCATCATCCGATGCATTCGGGGATACTCCGAGCACATCGTAAGGATTCTTTGTCATTGTCTCTGTTCCTCACTTTTCTTCATCTGTATCTTATTATAACGATTCCAGACACCATCATACAATATATTTCTCAAAATGTCTACATCTACAAGACACGGGAGGCGTTCAAACTCCGCCGTGCTCTCCGCAATCATCATGCACAGGATCTGCTGCATCCTTTCCTCATAATCCTTTTTCCCGTACAGCTCTTGCAGCGGATTATACCTTCCCTTTTCCATATCCTCCGGAAGGTCTTCATAGGCGTCCATAATGTAAATATACTTTCCCAGGAAAAAACCCATACGCCTTAAATTCTGTTCCCACATATCTTCCCGGTACACGAACAGTTCCTCCATCAGCTTGCCAAAGCATCCTGCCGTCCTGTCGATATCCATACTCTGCTGCGCCTCACATGCAGAGAGTTCTTCCAGGGCGCGGACGATTCCCCGGCTCTGCCTTGGATACCGGTCTATGATCTTCCCTGCCTTTCCCCGGATCAGGCTCTTCATGGCAAAACTCCCCGCCTTGCGCTCATCCTTCCAGTCGTCCTCCATCTGGTAATATGCCAGCAGCACATTCATGTCTGCGGCGTACGATGTGATGTCGTTCCGAATCATGAGCTGTTTCTTTACCGGGTGCACTTTACAGCGGTGCATCTCTGCTTCTGCCGCGCTTTCATACAGGGATGACAGCAGAATCACTTCAAATGTCATGTCATATGTCAGCGTCATCTGGCCCAGAAATCCGTACTTTTCTTTCAGCTCACGGCACAGCCCGCAGTAGTATGCCTTATATTTTTTCAGATCTTTCACCTTCAGCTCAGGCTCACAAATTGTCACATATCCAAACATAAATCTTCTCCCTTAACCGTCCCTGTTTTTGACATGCTGATATTATAACACGGCTCACGGGAAGCGTTTATAAATCTTTTATGAAATGAATTGTCAACCATTATTAATTTTTAGTTGACATTCTGTTTGCGCCACCGTATACTTACAGTAAACTACTAAGACAGGAGATTTGATCATGAATGGAAATACCACTGTAAACACACGGAAAACCCGCACAAAGGAACTTACGATGATCGGCCTTATGACCGCAGTCACCTGCGTTCTCGGTCCGTTTTCCATCCCTATTCCCGTCAGCCCGGTCCCGATCTCACTGACAAATTTTGCTGTTTTTCTGAGTATCTATGTACTGGGATTCAAGGCAGGGACTACAAGCTGTATCCTTTATCTTCTTCTGGGAACGGCAGGGCTTCCGGTCTTTTCCTCTTTCAGCGGAGGACTCGGGAAGCTTGCCGGTCCGACCGGCGGTTATCTGATCGGCTTTGTTTTTCTCGCCCTCATCCAGGGATTTCTGATGGGGCGGTTTCCCGGGAAGCGCTCTGCTGCCGTCACCGGCATGGCGCTGGGAATGGCTGTCTGCTATCTGTTCGGCACGCTCTGGCTTGCAGCCCAGATGAGCCTGGATTTTGCCGCAGCGCTTGGCATCGGCGTCATCCCTTATCTTCCCGGGGATATTGTAAAAATCGTGCTTGCCGCCGTCATCGGGCCAAAACTCTGCGCAGCGGTAAACCGGGCCCGGACGCCGTAGAAGAGAAAGACCTATATTCCTCTCATCGTGAGCTGAATCCTCTTTTTCTTCAGATCCACGCTCATAACCTTCACCTCCACAATATCTCCCACGCTCACCGCTTCCAGCGGATGTTTGATATAGCGGTCGGTGATCTGGGAGATATGCACCAGTCCGTCCTGATGCACGCCGATATCCACGAACGCACCGAAATCTATGACATTTCTCACAGTCCCTTTGAGCACCATTCCTTCCTTCAAGTCCTTCATCTCAAGGACGTCCGTGCGGAGGATGGGCTTCGGCATCTCCTCCCGGGGGTCTCTCGCCGGTTTTTCCAGCTCTTTTACGATATCCCTCAGGGTGATCTCCCCGATCCCGAGCTCTTCCGCCAGCTTCCCGTAATCCCGTACCGTAAGGGACAGCCCCGTCAGATTGTGCCCGGTGATATCTTCCGGTGTAAATCCCTGTCTCTTCAGGAGACTCTCTGCCGCTTCGTAGGACTCCGGGTGAACCCCTGTGGAATCCAGAGGGTTGTCTCCATCCTGGATCCGCATGAAGCCGGCGCACTGCTCGTAAGCCTTGGGTCCTAGTTTGGGGACTTTCAGCAGCTCCCTGCGGTCTGTAAACCTCCCGTTTTCCTCCCGGTACGCCACGATATTCTTCGCAATGGCTGCGCTGATGCCCGAAATATAGGACAGAAGCGGCGCTGAAGCTGTGTTGAGGTCCACCCCGACCTTATTGACACAGTCCTCTACCACGCCGTTTAAAGATTCCCCCAGCTTCTTTTGGTTCATATCATGCTGGTACTGCCCCACCCCGATCGATTTCGGATCGATCTTGACCAGCTCTGCAAGAGGGTCCTGAAGCCTTCTCGCAATGGATGCGGCGCTTCGCTGCCCCACGTCAAACTTCGGGAACTCCTCACTGGCAAGCTTGCTCGCCGAGTAGACAGAAGCCCCCGCCTCGTTTACGATGACATACTGTACCTTCTCCGGTATCTCTTTTAAAAGCTCCACGATGAACTGCTCGGATTCCCTGGACGCGGTTCCGTTCCCGAGGGAAATCAGCGTGATATTATATTTTGGTATGATCTTTTTGAGCAGGTCCTTGCTCGCCTTGATCTTCTGGGGGGTTGTGGGGGCAGTCGGATAGATGACCGTGGTACCGAGCACCTTCCCTGTCGGATCCACCACGGCAAGTTTACATCCTGTCCGAAACGCCGGGTCCCAGCCCAGGACCACGTGGCCTGCAACCGGCGGCTGCATGAGAAGCTGATGCAGGTTCTTTCCGAACACCTCGATGGCGCCGTCCTCTGCCTTCTCGGTCAGTTCATTGCGGATCTCCCGCTCAATCGCCGGGGCGATAAGGCGGTGATAGCTGTCCTCCACCGCTTCTTTCAGGACCGGAGCTGTAAAGGGATTGTCCGAACGGATGACCTGCCGCTCAAGATAGCCTATGATCTCATCCTCCGGCGCCTCCACCTTCACCGTCAGGAATTTCTCCTTCTCCCCCCGGTTGAGGGCAAGCACCCTGTGTCCGGCCAGTTTTGCGGCTGGTTGTTCAAACTCATAGTACATCTCGTAGACAGACTCTGCTTCCGGGTCTTTTGCCGCCGAGGTTATCTTCCCCTTCCTCATGGTTGTCTTTCTGATCCAGGTCCGGTAATCCGCATTGTCGGAAATGGACTCCGCAATGATATCCTTTGCCCCTGCAATGGCGTCTTTTGCCGACGCCACTTTCTTTTCCTCTGAAATGTAAGCCTTCGCCGTATTCTCCAGGGGCTCCTCCGTCTTCTGAAGGGTGATAAACGCAGCAAGGGGTTCCAGTCCCTTCTCCTTTGCAATGGTCGCCCGGGTTCTCCGCTTCGGGCGGTACGGCCGGTAAAGGTCGTCCACTGCCACCTGTGTCTCTGCAGCAAGGATCTGTGCCCTTAACTCCTCTGTCATCTTTCCCTGTTCTTCAATACTGGCGATAACCTGCTCTTTCTTTTCTTCCAGGTTACGCAGATAAAGCAGGCGTTCGTACAGCTTCCTGAGCTGCTCGTCATTGAGCGATCCTGTGGCTTCCTTCCTGTACCGTGAGATAAAAGGAATCGTGTTCCCCTCATCGATCAGCTTTACTGCCGCATCCACCTGATAGCGCTTCACACCTAATTCTTCTGTCAGTCTCTGATTAATGTCCATTATCCTATATTCCTCTCTATTGATTCTGTCAGCCCGGCGCCGCCGTTTTCGTACCATTGTACCACAAAAGTATCAAAGTAATCCAGCGGTTTCTCCCCCGCGATGATCTGAAGGAATGTTTCCTGCTCTAATTCCTGAAGGTTCTGAGGGATCTCTCCATCTGCATTCCCCATAGAGACCGTCGGAATCTTCCTCGCATCCGCGGCATTAAGCACTTCCACAGCCTGGATACGGGAGGCATATGCCGCCCACCCGTTTGCCGTTGTCAGGTTTCCGTTCAGATAAGAACGGCATGTATTATAGTAGGATTTCTCAAGACCCGATAGTTCTGTTACACTGATCTCACCGTTTAAAGCCTTTTGAAGATTCTCCGCGCACCGGTACAGGGCATCCCTGTAATCCACATTGATATTCATGGGGCGCGCAGTGGGATCCACATTGATGGAAAAGTAATCGTTGACCTCATTGGCATACCGGTTGTCTTCATAACGTGCATAGTCAAAGATCGCGCTCACGTATTTCCCCACGATCTCCGGGTGCCCGTACCCTTTGCGCACGACTACATACATCCAGTCGTCATAGGACTCAAAGGTCTGCGGGCGGTCCTCTATATCCTCTTCAAAAAGATACGGCTTCCACTCTGCTGTTCCGTCCGCGCTGCGGGAGCTGCTCAGAGGATTGTTGGGCGCCCACCAACGCCCAAAGACTGCCCCGCAGACGCCTTCCTCAATCAGCTCATCGATGTTTTCTGACTTTCTCAGCAGGAATCTGGAGTCCAGGATCCCTTCCTCATAAAGCCGGTTCAGGTATCCCAGCGCCTCCTTTGTCTCCGGGGTAAGGGATCCGTATACGACCCGCCCTTCCCCATCCAATATCCATTTTTCAGGTGCAGAGCCGAATTTTGTAAAAATCCCCTCCACACCGTAAGTATCGCTGGAACCGGAGATCACCTCCGTACTGCACGCCAGTCCCACAGTCTCGCCGCTTCCCGATACATCTTCCTGGACAAATGCCCGGACAATCTCCATTGCCTCATCCATTGAGCGGGGTTCCTCCAAACCCAGCTTTTCGATCCAGTCTGTCCGCAGCCAGAGCATCATCTCCCCGTCATCAATAGCGGTGTTTGGAAATGCATAGAGCTTCCCGCCAAACGTAGCGGAACCCAGCAGATCCTGCCCATAGCTCTCGTACATTTCCTTGATCGTATCTGTGGCACATTCCTCATATACCTGAGTCAGGTCTTCCACAAGACCGTTTTCTACAAGGCGCTCCAGGTTGTCCCTTCCGTTCACTACAAGCACATCGGGTATCTCTCTGTCCGCAATCGCCACCTCCAGCGCTTCCTCATAAGAGCCGTCCCTCTCCAGTTCAAAGACATCCACGTTCTGGATATTGAGCACTTCCCTGAGATATCTCGTATAGGCATTATCTTCATATGTATCTCCTACCGGAAGATTGGAGTTGTTGCTGCCGACGACCTTTCCCAGTGTGTATTCAACTGTATCGGGATATTTCCCGAGCGGTGTATGTGCCGCTTCCTCCCACTGCCGCTCTGTTTCACCGGGATCAGCGGTTTCCCGCTCCTTCAGATCAGCGTCCCCGGCGCTGCCCCTCCCGCTGCATCCTGACAGTCCACTGCACAGAAGCACCGCCAGAATTAATCCCGGCAAAATATATCTTTCCTTCTTCATTCCATCCTCTTTTCCGCCTTCTTCGGGATTCTGACCGTCACCTTTGTCCCCTGTCCCGGGCTGCTTTCTACCGATACGCCTCCCCTGCTGCCGTAAAGCACCCTGATCCTCTCGCATACATTGCGGACGCCATATCCCGGAGACTGATAGCTTATGATCTCGTGCGCCTTCTCTTCTTCCATCCCCGCGCCGTTGTCCGAAATCTCGAATATGATTTCTTCCTCTTCCTGCCTCAGCGTAAGGGACAGAAGCTTGTCTTCCCTCTCGGACAGATCCAGTCCATGATCTATGGCGTTTTCTACAAATGGCTGCAGGATCAGCTTGGGTATCATGAGATCCGCCAGATTCCTGTCCGGGTCGATGTGTTCGATAACATGAAAGCTGTTGTCATGCATGATAAGCTGGATCTTCAGGTACGCCCGGATATTGTTCAGCTCACTTTCCACTGTGGTCATTGTCTCCCCTTTGTTCAGGCTGGTCCTGTAATAGGTAGAAAGCGCGAGGGTGACTTTGCTGATCTCTTCCTCGCCTGCCTCCAGCGCTTTCCAGTTGATGATGGAAAGGGAATTGTAGAGGAAATGGGGATTGATCTGTGCCTGCAGCGCTTTCATCTCTGAATTTTGGAGCTTTATTTTCGCCTCATACACTTCTGAGATCAGATGGTTCATCTGGTCCATCATCCTGCGGAAAGAGCGGATGAGCACGCCGACCTCGTCATTTGAATTGCTGCTCACTGTCACCTTCCTGAACCCCATGTGGATCTGGTTCATATTCTCTGTCAGACGCTCCAGGCAGGAGACGGTCCGCCGGGAGAACAGATACCCCAAAAGCACCAGCAGGACGATGCAGATCCCGACCAGGGGGATATTCCCAATCAGCAGGTCTGTGGCAGAACGGGTGATGATCTCCGTCGGCCTGTACATACAGAACGTCCAGTCTGTGCCGTTCATTTCACGGATCGTACAGGTATAATTATCCTGAATATATTCCAGTGACTCCGGCATGGACGGTCTGTACTCGTCGTCCATAGAATAGCCGGAATATACCACGGTCCCGTCCGCATCCAGGATGATCCCTCCCGTGTTGTCCAGCAGAAGATTGGTGAACGGCTCCAGCACCGCCTTGTAATCCAGGCTCATGGACAGCACAGCCGTGATGTCATCCCCGTCATAGAATTTTCTTGAAGCGGTAATCTCCTGGTTTGCGCCCCGCGTGACAGTCCACTGCATCAGTGAGCTGCTGTCGAGCAGCCCATACCACCCCTGTTCTTTTGCCCGGTCCAAAGGCATGAGCGTATTGCCGTGGGGCACTTCGATACTCTCCGCATACAGGGTGATCTCCCGGATCTCCCTGTGATAGAGCGAAGGCATCTGCAGCAGCGGGTCTGCCACATTCACGTACTCTGTATATGTCTCATAATCTGACCGGGGTTCCATCGTAAGAATGTCCCGCAAATCCTGGGAATAGGAAAGATAGTCCACCAGGTTCTCGTAGATCTGTTCCTGGTTCTCTATTGCCCCAACCGACTGTTCCAGTGACTTTTCCAGGTTGTCGACCTCGTTTTCATGCAGCAGGTTCATCATGCCGCTCTGCATATACACTACAATGATCGCCACCGGAATAAGGCCTGCCGCCAGGACAAGCAGCGTAAGCTTGTATCTGAACTTCAGATTTTTAAATGACTGGAGCAGATTCTTCATCTGTCATCTTCCCCTTCCTGCACGACTCAGGTGAATTGCCGAAAAATTCTCTGAAACTCCGGCAGAAATACGAGCTGTTGGAGAACCCCACCTCCTTTGCGATCTGCGCGATCTTCATATTCGTCCCTTCTAAAAGCTCCCGCGCCTTCTCCATCCTGACCTCCCGGATATACCGGTTCAGGGTCACTCCCGTCTCTTCCTTGAACACCGCGCTCAAATACCCCGGCGACAGATATACCATGCCCGCAAGCTCTTCTGCCCCGATATTCTTCTCGCTGTAATGATGCCGTATGTACGTCTTTACCTTTGCAATCTCTTCGCGCAGCCCGCCCTTCCGCTCGTTCATGCTCGCTTCAAACTCTGAGACCCCTCCGGATACGATATCGATCACATCCTGGATCTTCCGGCACCGGTAGAGCCTGTCCACCTTTTTGGACAGCGCCTTCTCATCTCCCGGGGAAAGCTGTTCATATATTTCCTTCAGGATACTGGAGAACACAAATTTAACATACATTTCCGAAAACTGCCTGCTGTCCCTGTATTTGTGCTCCAGCCTGCCGAAATCCTGCCTCAGGTGAATCACGTCTTTCTGCCTTATCTCCCGGCTGATCCTCTCCATCAGCTCTAAGTCCTCTGTCCCGGCTTCCGGTCCGTTCCCATTCTCCCCGCTGACCAGCACATGCTGCCCCGGCTGATAGAACTGCTCCTCCAGAAGCGTTTCCAGCTTTCGGAACTCTCCCGGGATCTGAGTCACCGTTTCGATCGGGGCGCTGACTGCCAAATAGCACTCACAGTCATACTGCTGCCTGAAAAATTCATACAGTTTCCGGGCAAGCTGGCGGTAATCCGTATATTTCTCCCCAAACAGAAACAGGGATTCGTTGGAATTTAAATTGATATATGCCATGTCTCTGTGGAACTGTTCCTTTAAATTCCCGATAAAATGCTCTTCCTCTGTCTCAAAGAACCCTCCGGATGCGCCCGCGAGAATCATCCGGCTGCATAGGTTGAGGTCATCCCTCCCGCCTTTAAACAGCTTCTCCAGATTCTGCAGTTCATTCTCGTTTCCAGTGTACAGATAATTGATAAAGAAATATTTCCGAAGATAGTCCTCCTGGCGGGTCTGCTGTGCTTCCTCCTCCCGCCTCACGCTTATGTGGCTGATCACACGCTCCAGCGTCTTATGGAACTCTTCCGGGTCCACCGGCTTGAGCACATAATCCACCACCCCGTACCGCAGCGCCTCCTTCGCATAAGAGAAATCATTATATCCGCTGAAGATCACAATCTCCAGCCCGGGGCAGAGCTCCCTCGCCTGGCTGGAAAGCTCCAGGCCGCTCATATAAGGCATCTTCACGTCTGAAAACAGAATGTCAACCGAATCAGACATCAGCACGCCCAGCGCATCCTTTCCGTTTGCCGCCTCGAGAATCCTGAACTCCTCTTTCTCTCGCTGGAGAAGAAATTTGATCCCATTCCTCTCCAGCTTTTCGTCATCCACGATCAAAATTGTCAGCATTTTCCCATTCCTTTCCTCAGAAATACCCTGTCCGCGCCGGGGAAATCCACCGGTCTGCCGCGCCACACACTTCATTATAATATAAGCAGAAGGAGAAATCCAGTAATTCGGACTCCTCCTTCAGAGTGTGTTCTTTCTATCCTTTGACAGCTCCTGCCACCACGCCTTCAATGATGTATCTCTGGCAGAACAGGTAGAAAATAATGATCGGCACGATTGCCAGCACCAGGGTTCCCATCATTGCCCCCATATCGACGGAACCATATCCTCCTTTTAAGTACTGCACTGCCATAGGGACGGTCTTGTATTTTCTCTGGTCCAGCACAAGGGACGGCAGAAGATAGTCGTTCCAGATCCACATTGCCTGCAGGATCACGACCGTGATACAGGTAGGCTTCGCGATCGGCATGACCACCCGGAAGAAGGTCTGGAGCGGCGTACATCCGTCGATCATGGCCGCCTCTTCAATCTCAAGAGGAATGGACTTCATAAATCCGGTGAACATAAAGACCGAAAGTCCTGCGCCGAATCCGAGATAAATGATAATAATTCCCCAGGGATTCCCCATCTTCAGCATATTTGCGATCTTGGAGAGCGTATACATCTCCATCTGGAACGGCACGATCATCGCAAACAGGCAGAGGATATAGATGGCTCTCGTTACTTTTGTCTTCACACGGCTGATATACCACGCGCACATGGAACAGCAGAGAATAATCGCTGCCACGGAAAATATGGTGATGAAAAGGCTCCACCCGAACGCCCCGATCAGACCGGTCTGCTCGATGCCCCGGATATAGTTCTCCAGTCCCACGAACATGTTGTCCGTCGGGATTTTGAACGGATATTTGCTGATATACGCCTTCTTTTTAAATGAATTGATAAACACCAGTGCAATCGGATATATGTACAGAAGGCTTATAATTGTAAAAAATATTGTCAGCGGCAAACCGTGCTTCGCTTTTCTTGCTCCCATTACTGCTGCACCTCCTTAGACGTCGTGAGCCTGTTCTGCAACAGGGCGATCACTCCTACAATGATAAAGAATACAACTGCCTTCGCCTGTCCGACTCCCTCCCATCCGGCCCTGCCGTAGAAGGTATTGTAAATGTTCAGCGCCAGCAGCTCTGACATCCTGGACGGCGCACCGTTTGTCAGTGCAAGGTTCTGGTCGAAGAGCTTGAATCCGTTTGTCAGCGTCAGGAATGTACAGATCGTAATGGACGGCATCACCATAGGGATGGTCACATGCCGCAGGATCTGCGATGGCCTCGCCCCGTCGATCTTTGCCGCCTCGATCAGTTCGCCGGGTATGTTCTGTATGCCGGATATGTAAATGATCATCATGTAGCCGACCTGCTGCCAGAGCATCAGGATCACAAGCCCCCAGAAGCCGAACCACTCAGAATAAGTCAGCGTCCTCTCGAAACGGGCAAGCACGCCGTTTAAGAGAAGCTGCCAGACATACCCGAGGACGATACCGCCGATCAGGTTCGGCATGAAAAACACCGTACGGAATACATTGGTCCCTCGTATTCCTTTTGTCAGAAGAAGCGCCACCGCAAAGGCAAGCACATTGATCAGGATGACCGTTACGACCGTAAACAGCGCCGTGTACCAGAGTGAATGGATAAATTCCGCGTCCCCCAGTATCTTCAGATAGTTTCCGATTCCGATAAATTCCGCGTCCGTTACTGTCGTGAAATCACAAAACGAGAGGTAGATCCCGAGTATGAACGGAGCAAGGAACCCGATCGCGAAGGCGATCATCGTAGGGAGTACAAATATCGGAAAATATTTTTTTATTGCTTTCTGCATGTTTCCCTCTCCTTCCTGCAAAGGGCTCCGTCAGAAACTGCCGGAGCCCTTTTCTTGAACCGCTATGATAAAATCCTTAAAATCCCCTTTTTCACTTCTACTCGTTCGCTGCTGCGTACTCTGTCGCCCAGCCGTCTACAAATGCCGTCACAACGCCGTCCCAGTCGCCCGTTCCCTGTGCGTACTCAAGAAGTGCGCTTCCCAGGTTGTTCTTCCAGTTCTCAGACGGCATGGTCGTAAAGTTCCAGCTCACAGGAGTCTTTCCTGCTTCGCTGTACTCTTCATTCGCCAGTACGAGCGGGTTGGACGGAAGGTAATCTGAGAATGTCGTAAACGGCGTTACAAATCCCATCTCATTTGCCAGCATATCTCGTCCTGCATCGCTCTCAACCACCCACTGCATAAAGTCAAGCGTTGCCTGGATGTCTTCCTCGGATGCATTTTTATTTACACACCAGTAGTTTTCAGAACCTGTACACAGCCCCTGTTCTTCCTCACCCTCGGCTCCAATGTAGATCGGAAGCATTCCGAGGTCTTCATCTGCCACCTCATTGTCCTTGATGTCGTTGTACGCCCAGGTACCGTTCTGGTAGAACACCGCTTCCCCAAGCGCAAACTCTGAAGATGCGTCATCTCCTGTCTTGGAAGAGATCATGGACGGCTCACATGTCGCATTGTTGATGTACAGATCCCAGATCTGCTTGTAATTGTCGAGGTATGTACCCTCGATCGCATCCGTTGACGTGATGCCTCTGTCTTTGTACTCATAGTAGATCGGCAGGTTTGCAAGATGTGTCTTGAATCTCCAGTCAGAGGAAGAATCCATGCCGGCGGATGTAAATGCTCCTTCCACTCCCAGGTCGTCCTTGTGCGCCTGGATCTCTTCTGCCACTGTCTTAAGAGCATCGAAATTGTTCAGGTCGTCGATGGATTTCACCGTGGACCAGCTTGCGTCAAAGTAGTCGTTCAGGAGCGCTTTGTTGTAGATCAGCCCATATGTCTCGATCACGTATGCAACGCCAAGCACCTGATCTCCGTCTTTCAGCACATAGTCATCGCTGGACACGTCCTTGTACACGGCACTGTCTGACAGGTCATAGCAGTAATCCTTCCATGTGGCAAGTCCGACCGGCCCGTTCACCTGGAAAAGGGTCGGCGCCTCATCCTTTGCCATCTCGGACTTAAGCTGTGACTCATATGTACCGGAAGCCGCCGTCTGGACATCGACCTGTACCCCCGTCTCCTCTGTGTACTGCCCGGCAAGCTCTACCCACTGGTCCGCCTGCTCCGGCTTGAAGTTCAGATAATAGACCTTCCCCGTGGAACCGCTGCCGGACGAGCTGCCTCCATCCGAGTTACCCGAGCCTCCGCATCCTGTTACCAGTCCTCCGGCCATTGCCGCCGCCAGCACAAAGGCAAGCACTCTTTTCTTCTTCATAAAACGTTCCTCCTTTTCGTCTTGTTTTTGTTGCCCTTATTATAGGAAACGGAGGGAAAAAGGAACATGATAAAATTTCAAGAAACGTGTCACTATTCCAAGATAATGTGTTATGATAGCCTCAGTCTGAAAAGCCGTCCCCTGGCGGCAACAGAAAAACAGCAGGAAAGGAGAAGACTATGGACCGGACCATCACTTATACGATCGATCATGCAGGACAGAACCTCCGTATCGAACAGTTCCTGCGCAGGAAGGGATACTCCTGCCAGAACCTGGCCCGGCTTAAAAAGATGCCGGGGAGCATCCGCATAAACGGAACCTGGTCTTATATGAGGACGCCCCTCTCCCCGGGCGATGTGCTCACCGTGCACATCCGGGAGCGGGAATCTTCCCCGAACATTGTGCCCGTCAGGCTGCCCCTGGACATCATCTATGAGGATGAGGATATCATCCTCGTCAACAAGCCTGCCGGGATGCCGACCCACCCCTCGCTGAACAATTACCGCAATTCCCTTGCCAACGCGCTTATGTACTATTATGAGCAGCAGGGAAAGCCTTTCATCTTCCGCTGCACGAACCGCCTGGACAGGGACACATCCGGCATCACGGTAATCGCAAAGCATATGGTCAGTTCTGCCATCCTCTCAGGCCTGGCAGTCCGCCACGAAGTCATAAGGGAGTATCTTGCCATCACAAGGGGCAGCGTATCACCCCCGGCAGGCGTGATCTGCGCTCCCATCGGCAGAACGGGAAGTTCCCTGATCGAGCGCGCGGTCGACCCCGAACACGGGGAAAGGGCAGTGACCCATTACCGCGTTGCAGAAGAAAAAAACGGGCACAGCCTTGTCTCGCTCATTCTTGAGACAGGCCGCACCCATCAGATCCGTGTTCATATGAAATATATCGGTTATCCCCTGATCGGGGACTATCTCTATAACCCTGACATGGAGTGCATCTCCCGGCAGGCGCTCCACTCCCGGAGCTTATGCTTCCCCCATCCCATCACCGGAGAGAAGATGGAGTTTTCCGCGCCGCTGCCTGAGGATATGCGCTCCGTGCTGGCATGACCCGCTGCCGGTTATACACTCAGCTTCCTGTCTGCCATCCATCCGGTCGCACCAAAAAGCACTGCGCTGATCACCAGATAATACATCAGATACCACCCGCTGTATCCGAGCGTAAAGCTTCCCGCTTCATGGATCGCCGGAATACTGTCTATCAGGCTCCATCCTCTCTCAATGACCCAGTTGATGACAAAGAAGAGTATGACGGAGACCAGTCCGGCATATTTAGAATTGATCAGCACAGTCCTTGACAGCACGACTGCCAGGAAACCGATCATGATGACCTCTGTCCAGGAGAGGAAGATGGAAATGGCAAGCCAGATGATATCCGACCAGCTTAAAATGTCCTGCAGGTTTGCTTCTGCCGCAATTTCCAGTATCATTTTTATCGCATCCACAAGCTCGCTGATCCCTCCGGCCGTATATATCGCCGCCAGCAGGCAGATACACCCGGCGGCAAAATACAGGGCAAACACAAACAGCATCTGCAGGATCGCAGAGATGAATTTCGCCCCGAATATCTCCCATACAGATTTGGGAACCATCCAGAGCATGTAGCTCTGCTTCGTCTTCAGATCCCGGTTCAGTACAAGTATGCTCTCAATCCCTGTATACAAAAGCACCAGCATGGATGAACAGAACATCAGAACAAGCGCGATCCCCGCTGTGGTGTCATTCTTAAATAAAATCCCCCAGAGGAACACAAGCACTCCCACTGCCAGCAGAATGAGGATTACCATCCTTGACGTCCTCTGTTTTCTCAGTTCATATCCAATCAGTTTTCCCATTTCCTTTCCCTCCTTACATGATCTCCATATAAATATCCCTGACAGAGCGTCCGTTCATGATGCGCTCCTTCTCAAGGTCTGCTGTCCGTATCAGTTCCCCGTTTTTGACAAAGACTGCCACATCGACAAAGCTCTCAATCTCCTCGAGCAGATGTGTGGATATGACAAAGGTATTCTTCTCGTCCGCCTCTTCCACTATGATGGAAACAACCTCTTCTCTCGCTTTGTAGTCAATACCGTTTAGCGGCTCATCCAGCAGGCAGAGCTTTGCCTTTCTTGCCAGTGTCGCCGCAATCTTAAGCTTTGCATGCATACCGCTTGACATCTCCCTGGCTTTCATGGATTCTTCCAGCCCCATCTTCCCGAGCAGCTCCCTGTACCTGTCCATATCAAAATCTCCGAAGAAATCCTGATAATAGCGCCCCACATCCGCCGCTTTCATCCAGTCGTAGAAAAACGGTTCCGTCGCCATGTAGGCGATCTCTTCCTTATCTTTATATCCCAGCGGGCGTCCCATGTAATGGATCTCTCCCTGTGTCGGCTTTATCAGGCCTGCCACCATCTTCATCCAGGTCGTCTTCCCGCTCCCGTTCTCTCCCAGAAGTCCGTAGATCTTCCCCGTCTCCAGATTAAGGTTCAGATCCTTCAGCGCCTTTTTCGCCCCGTATGTTTTACTCAATCCTCTACATTCCAGCATCATTCCTGTTCCTCCTTATAATCCGCAATCTGAAATATGATATCATCTTTCTGAAATCCCAGGTCCCTCATCTCATGCATAAAGTTCCGAAGGACTTCCTCTGCCATCTCTTTTTTCACATTCTCAAACATATTCTCCTCCTCTGAAACAAATGTCCCGATGCCCCGCTTCGTATAGCAGAACCCTTCGCTTTCCATCTCCCGGTAAATGCGCGCCGCCGTATTCTGGTTCACCTTATAGAGCACAGCCAGCTCGCGGTTAGACGGCATCTTATCCCCGGGGTTTAGCTCTCCTTTTATCATCTTTTTCTTCAGATCTCTGATCACCTGAATATAGATAGGAGTCTCTGCATTGTATTCCATATCATCCCTCCCGTTTATATTGTTCTATTGCCTTAGTGCTATAGTTAGATAGTACACTAGTTTGATATAAATGTCAAGGTTTTTTTATAATCAGATGAGGGATATTCCCTCCCCCTACCCGCTCACCGCGATACCCCGCTCATCTCGCGGCATTGCCGCTTGATGACCGTTGCCCGCCGGATGCCCGTTCGTGCAAGCACGGCGGTCGCCCTCCGGGCGTATCGCACAAAAAGAAAGCATCGCTGTTGCAATGCCTTCTTTTCGTATCTGTCTATTCATTTCTGATTGCAGCGAGAGGACTTAACTTCATGGCACGAAGCGCCGGGAAGTATCCTGCCGCCATGCCAACCAGCACGGCAAACACCAGGGACGCGCCGACCAGCCAGACCGGGATATAGGAGAGGCTTCCGCCGATCCCCATACTCTGTCCCGAGACAAGGGCATTGATGACCACGGACATAAGAAGGCTGAGCAGGTTTCCCACAATGCCCCCCATAAAGCCGATAAAACCGGCTTCCAGCAAAAACATCTGCCGGATATTTTTCAGGCCGCATCCGATTACCTTCATGACCCCGATCTCTTTCGTCCTCTCATAGATGGACATCATCATGGTATTGGCGATCCCGATTGCCGCCACGAACAGGGATACCGCTCCGATTCCTCCCAGGACCGCCTGTACCATCGCAAACTGCTTCTTCATACTGTTGATGTATTCGATATTGCTTGTCACATCATAGCCGAGGCTTCGGATCGTGGTCGTCAGCTCCTCCACATGTTCCATATCATCCGCCTGCACGCTGGCTGACGTATATACGAACTGCTTGTACGGTTTGCCGCTCTGTGTCGTCGGCTGCCCGGGTATCGCCCTTCCCCTGAACTCTTTTTGCAGGCAGCTTTTCAGTATATCGATGTCACAGAACACAGACCAGGAATTTGCATTATAGTCATTGATTCCGTCCCCTTCCATCACACCGCTTGCCCTGACCACATATTTCTTCGGAGCTTTTTTCTGCCCTGACGTTTCCGGTCCGGTCTCCCCCGCAGCCTCTGACATACCTGCCGACACCGTGTCCTGGCTTGCAAAATAGCCGTCCTGGTCCAAAATCAGGAAGACCGAATCGTGCTCCAGGTCAATATCCGGCAGCTCCCCGGTTTCCCAATACCCTTTTCCTGTCGATTCTTCCATAAAGTCCTGGATGACCATATTGCCGTACACCAGCTCCAGCTCCTGGCTGTCCGGGTCCGGCAGCCTTCCTCCCGGCTTCAGTTCAAAATTTCTGGATTCCAGCTCCTCTGCACTCATTCCGTACAGATTGATATATGCCATGTATCCGCCTTTCAATGCTATGGCACTGACATTGAGGACGGGATTTGCGCTTTTTACATGCTCCAGCCCCCTGAGTTCCTCAATCACTTCATCCGTTATATATTTATCCGACTGCTCCTCCCCTTCCGCCATCGCGGCGTACATATACATATCGTTCGCCTGCTTCCCGGTCACGGTGAGGCTTGTCGTCCCGCCGTTTTGCTCCACTTCTTCATACATGGACTGCTGAAGTCCCAGTCCCAGGGAGATCATGACAACAATGGATGCCGTGCCGATCACGACTCCGAGGACAGTCAGAAACGTCCTTAACCTTCTCCGTTTAAGGCTGCTGATGCTCATCCTCAGTAAATCGCTCCACCTCATCCATCAATTCCTCCTCTTCCGATGCCAGCTTCTTTCTCTTTCTGCGCCGGATCACAACTGCCGCTGCTGCTCCTGCCGCCGCAATTATGACAATCGCCAGTATGATTCCCCCCAGCGGGATTTTGGACTCTTCCTGCGGCATGTCCTCCATCATCGTCATATCCGTCACATCCATTTCTGCCGTGACCGGCATGGTAAACTCCTGCTCTACCGTCGAGACGTTTCCGGCATCATCCTCATATGTCAGGACCAGCTTGCAGTTTGACTCATCGTAGGATTCCGCGACGGCTGTCACGATCCCGTCTATCACTCCGGTGGCTCCGGAATCCAGGTTCCCGACAAACTGTTCCTGCCCTTCTATCGCCTCTCCTTCAAAGGACGCCTTGACATTGTACATCTTGACTCTTCCCAGGTTATACAGGTTACAGGTGATATTGGACTCTTCCCCGACTGCCACTGTATCCGGGGCAATCTGGATCTCGCTGAGCTCAAACCTTGCCTCCTGCTTCACCGGTATCGCCAGGCTGGACTCCGCCTCAAACTGTGCCGCGCTGCTGTCCTCATATTTCATGCTCATGGAAATGCTGTACGGCTTCTGTACAAGATCCGCCCTGCTGTTGAGTTCTATGGAAATATCTTTCGTCCCTCCTGCCGGGATCTTCTCCAGATAAATCGAGCTGGAACCCGACGTGGGCAGAAATGCCGGCGCCTCTGCTGCCGCCTCTGTTCCCGATGAGGGTGCCTGGAAATCAAACAGCATATTGGAAACCGCTGTCTTCTTCGATGTATTTTTCAGATGGATAATCAGCTTGAAGTCGCTGCCTGCCCTGACTTCTCCCGGCTGTGTCTCAAACCCTGTGACAATCACACGGGGGACGGAACCGTCAGCCGCGCTTCCTGATCCTCCCCCTGACATGACCGGCTCACTGTTGTATATTCCGCCGTCATCCAGGGCCATTCCGCCGTCGCCTGCATCGCCGCCTTCATTGCTTTCTTCTCCCTGGCTTTCACTGCCCTGATTCCCATCATCCGCTCCGCCTCCCTGTTCCTCTTCCGGTTTCTGTGCAGCTTCTGTCTTGACAAATACATACTTTGACGTCTCATATGCCATCTGACCGTCATCATAGGTGATCTTAAACACCAGTTTATACGACTGTCCGCTCACATCTTCCCTCACCAGCAATTTCCCGGCATCATCGCCTCCCCACTGTGCCACAGCCTGATCGCCTGCCCTGATCGTGCCGAGGCTGACGTCATAGTTCATCTTTGCCATATCGAAGGGCCACGCATTGACGTCTTCGATCACCGGGGTTATCTGCACGTTCTGGGCGTCAAGGTTTCCCTTGTTCATCACATTAACTGCAAATGATACCTGCTCCCCCGCCTTAAAAACCGGCGTCTCCTGCCCGTCTCCCACGCTTAGCCTGATCTGTGCCAGTTCCTTTGTCTGCGCCGCCTGCTCCTCTTCCGCCTGTACTCCTGCGGGGATCAGCATGGCAAGTACAAGCGCCATGCATAAAAATAATGTCCATGCCTTTTTAAATACTCTCATGTTCTCTTTCCTTCCTCCGGGGGGCTGCCCCTGTCCTTTCTTCGATCTTTACAATCCTGCCGTCGATAATGTGAAACACCCTGTCCGCATACTCTGCCAGATGATCATCGTGCGTCACCATCACCAGCGTCCTGCCCTGCTCCTGCACGACCCTCTTCATCAGATTCATGACATCTTCAGATGTATGGGAATCAAGGTTTCCTGTCGGCTCATCGGCAAATATTATCCTGGGGTCCGACACCAGCGCCCGGGCAACTCCCACCCTCTGCTGCTGTCCGCCTGACATCTGGTTGGGCAAATGCTTCTTATGCCTGGACAGGCTGACCATATCCAGCATCCTCTCCGCTTTTTCCGTCCTTATCCTCCTTGCAACACCGCGGAAAGTAAGCGGCAACGCCACATTTTCCACAGCATCCATCGTCCCGATCAGATGAAAGGACTGGAAGATAAAGCCTACGTTCTCTCTGCGGAACCGGACCAGTTCATCCTCCTTCAATCCTTCTATGTGATGCCCGTCTATTATGACCTCTCCCTTTGTCGGTTTCTCCAACCCCGCCAGCATATTGAGAAGCGTAGATTTACCGGAACCGGACGTTCCCACAATCGCGCAAAATTCGCCTTCCCGGATCTCAAAACTGACACCGTCCAGGGCACGGACATACGAATCGCCGACCCGGTACAGCTTATACAGATCGTTCACCTGAATCACACTTTTCACGGTCTTCCCCCTTTTCCATAAGATACCCTTACTTTATAAAACTTTTCAGAATTTTTTATGGGAAAATTTATGAAGATTTTCTTAATATTGACGCCTGCCGCTCAATTAAAAAACCGATGGTCCAGACTGTTCTCAGTCAGAATCATCGGTTATCTTACCAAAATGCATTTACAGCGGTCAGTTTTTCCGGTACAGCTCCCGGATCAGGAGCGCGCTCCGGTCCCAGTGCTCTTTCGCAAGGATAGACGCGGAGTATTCATCCCTCATCTCAAGTGCCTGGATCATACTCTCATGCTCCCGGATGGAGTCATCCAGAGGCGTGTCTCTGAAAAAACTGTACTCCAGACGTTGAATGTGAATCCAGAGCATATCGCAGAAATCCGAAATATACTCATTTTCTGCGGTCTCCAGAATACAGCTGTGGAAATCTTTATCCGCCTTCAGGATCGGCATCGGTCTGCTCTGCTCTTTTACAGCCTCTGAAAAAGCTGCGCTTAAATCTTTCAGGCGCCGTATATGCGCCGGTGTGATTTTCTCCACTGCCAGAGTAATCGCAAGCTGCTGCAGTGTTGCCATCGGAAGGTACAGTTCTTCAATATGGTCTGTTTCCAGCTCTGTGACAATTGTCTCCTTTCCCGGATAGGACTTAATCAGCTTCTGTGTCTCCAGCATCTGAAACGCTTCTCTTACCGGCGTCCTGCTCACCTTAAAGTAATCGGCAATCTCCTTATCCAGTATTTTTTCTCCCGGTCGGAACTGTCCCTCTATAATCCAGTCTTTTACAGCTTCATATACCCTTTGCTTCGCAGATGTCCTCTCCAGGACAAGCTGCTCGTTTGGCAGCGGCATCGTCCATCTCCCCTTTCTATATGTAGATAATAGCAGAATTTCCCTTTTTAATCTACTTTTTTATATGTTTTATATTTCCGGTTGTGCATACTTCCAAGCGTCAGTTGACACCGGATTTTGCCAATGATAAAATGGTGATAGTTTCCTCTTTTTGCCTGTTCGCACAAAAGATGGAGAAAGTAGAGGTCCTCAGATGCCTGATTTTTTAGAAGTATTAAACCAACACTATAAAACATTCACCCGCTCGCAGAAGCGGATTGCAGACTATCTGTCTGAAAACATAACTGAGACCGCCTTCTGTACGCTGGAAGAGATTGCCCATAAAACCGGCGTCAGCACGGCCACGATCATCCGGTTTTCCAGGGCTCTCGGTTATCCGGGTTATACTGCCATGCAGAAAGATATCCAGGCAAACATGCAGACAAAAGCAAGCCTGCCGGAACGTCTTTCTCCACAGTCCTTTTATTCCGACAATGTCATGCTGTCCGCCTCTTTCCAGAATGATATCTACAACATACAGCAGACGCTCGCTCTTCAGGATGACAGCACGCTTCAGACGGCGGTATCCGATATTTCCTCCGCCCCGGCTGTCTATGTGCTCGGAATGCGCAGCTCTTTTTCTCTCTCCTATTATATGGCTTCCCGGCTCAGTGAGATCCGTACAGATGTGCATCTGATCCAGTCGGTCGGCATGCTGTACCCGGAGGAGATTGTAAGTGCAAAGGCAGGCGATGTATGTATCGCATATATGTTCCCACGCTATTCAAAGCTCAGCACGACGATCCTGTCCTGGCTGAAAAATGAAGGGGTCAAAATTATCCTTTTCACCAGCCAGAACTATGCGGCAGTGGAAGGATACGCAGATATCATCCTGCCCTGCTACATTACGAGCCTTTCTTATAAAAACACGTACTCTGCTCCCACGAGCCTTTCAAACTACATTATCACCGCAATCACGCAGAATAATTTTGACGAATCCCAGAAAACACTGAAGAAAACAGAATCTATCCTGAAACAGGGATTCTATCTCGGACTTTAAAGGCAGATATTTATATATCTGCTTTTTCTATAACCGGAAGCCCTGCCTGGGGTCTGGGATAAAACAGAATATCCGGCGTTCTTTTCCCCGAAGCAGCCGCCGCTTTTTCCAGTGCTTCCTGCAAATTTTTGCACGGAATCATGAACATGGATCTCAGTTCATCTTCCGGGATATTCTCACACACCACATATATTTTTGTCTTTTTCCTTAGTATCTTTGCCAGAAGAAGTACATGGTCCATCTGAATCTTATATTGATCCTGCACGAAATCTACCACTTCCCCAAGGCGTTCCCCTGCCCGGAAGGCCCGGAGCATATCCGGTGAGTTCACGCCTTCCCTGCAGCCGCAGTAAAGGACAGCGGATGTCGTTTCGTCCAACACTTCCGTAAGCGCAATCAAGGCTTTCACCGACTGATAAAAGTCAATATCCAGAGGATGCCCCGGTGTAGTCACAACGACATCCGGTTTTTGGATCCTGACACCCATATGTTCTTTTACAAATCAGACTGCCCGGGCATGGCTCTCCCATAGGGTTCCGGAACAGACTGCTGACAGGCGCAGTTCACTGTTGATAACACAGTTAACTGCAAAGTCAATCCCAAACATATCCGCCGCCTCCAGCATATCCTCATGTACCGGATTTCCCTCCAGGATACCGATAGAGGCTTTCGGGTCCAGGATCATGTCCGGTCTGTGATTTACAAGAATCGTCTGCTCTGATGATATCCCCGGCAGAACCGACTTCCTCCCTCCCGAAAATCCTGCAAATTCATGTGGCTCTACCTTGCCGATCTGAATGTGCAGGTCACATTCATATGCTCTTTTGTTGACTTTAACGGGTGTTCCCCGCCTTGTCGTCCCGAGAAACAGAAGATTTTCCCTGTCGTACGGAGTGTGGTTTTCAATCTTCACTTTCCCGTACAACCCGCCCAGCATTTCGAGGAACTCCTCCTCTGTGGCTGCCCGGTGAACGCCAATGGCGACAAAAAATGTAACGTCAGGCGGTTTGATCCCGCCCCTTACAAGCTCCTCTATCACATATCCGGCAAGCTCTGCCGTCGGGACTGCCCTTGTGGCATCAGATATGAGAACGCAGGCCGTACGTGCTCCTTTTTCTTCCGCGATAACGGACAGACGTTTTCCAGAGACCGGATCAATAACCGCTTTCCTGGCCGCCTCCTCTTCCATCGCATCCAGATGCTTTGTCCCGCACAGCTCTGCCCTCCATTTTGCCGGCATCGTACAGCACATCCGGTTCTCTGGATCTGTATAGTTCCACTGTCCTCCTGTCTTTGTAAGTCTCATTCTTTCCCTCCTTTACCTCGGCTTGTTGTGAAAAAAACCGCCGGAACACAAATCTGCATTCCGGCGGTCTGTCAACTTTTTCCGGGACTAGTCCAGACTGACTTCCTTCCCTCCGGTGAGGTCTTCCTCCGGCTTTTCAATCGCCGCATACGGACCTTTTCCGGTAAGATCTACGATCAAGTTGCGCAGTTCAAAGATTGTCACAAAGAAGAACGCTACCGGAATCGCAGCATAGGCGTAACCATACGGAATACCAAGCGCCGGTGTGGGACGGAATCCTGCTGCGACCATATAGCTGATGCCGGTATAAATAATCACTCCGCAGATCAGAACCGTGATCACCTGTGTCACCTTTGTCAATATATTTGACACCTTTTTCGGCATATGTTCCTTGAATACAACGATTGCCACATGTTCTCTGCGCGCTGCCAGAACAGATACACTCAAAAGCCCGAACCACACAAGCAGGATCTTCAGAAGCTCTTCCGACCATGTCAGAGAATTGTTCAGTACATACCTGAATATAATGTGCGCTGCCAGAATGACTACCATTCCGACAAGCACGGTGGTCAGAACAGCCTTCAGCGCCTGAAACAGAATCTGAACAATTTTGTCCATTTTTTCAATCATATTCTATCCTCTCCAATCAATAATCACTTATCTCACTTAACACTTCATCTACCGCATCCAGATAAGCATCCACTTTCTCCTGCCCGATGTTGCCCGCCACGGACTCGATGGCAGCAGGCTGAGCGATATCCGCCATCTCCTGGCGTGCTTCATCGCTGAGTTCGTTAATCGTCATGCCGTACTCTTCCAGTTCCGCCAGCATCAGATTTTCTCTTTCCGCATTGCAGAACCGGCTGTACTCCATACCAAGGACGGCGCCTGCCCTTACAATTCCCTGATATGCGCCCGGCAGGCTTTCAAAGAAATCAAGGTTGCACACAAGGGGCATCGCATCGTAAATATGGTTCGTGAGCGACAGATAATTCTGCACCTCATAGTATCTCTTATCCACTACATTTGCGATCGGGTTCTCCTGGGCTTCTACCGTGTTCTGGTTCAACGCCATGTAAAGCTCTGAGAAAGACACAGGCGTCGGATTTGCCCCCAGTGCCTGGAAAAAGGCGATATGGTTATTATTCTGCATCGTGCGCAGCTTGAGACCGCTCAGATCGTCAACGCTCTCAATCGGAGCATTTTTCGTTGTGACCTGACGGAATCCATTCTCCATAAACGCCAACCCGATCATTCCGTAATCCCTGAGCGACTCCAGCATCTCTGTACCGACATGGCTGTCGAGAACCATCCAGGCTTCCTGATATGTATCGTACACAAACGGGATATCCATGACCTCAAATTCCGGGTCATAGGACACGACCGGCGCAAAAGAGGCAACCGCCATCTCGATGGATCCCTGTGCCACCTGTTCAAGCGTATCTTCCTCGCCGCCAAGCTGTCCGCCTGCATAGATATTGACCTGTACATTGCCGTCTGTCAGTCTCTCCACATATTCTTTCATCACCTGCAGCCCGCGCGTTGCCGGATACATTTCCGAGTTTTCAAGGGCGATACGGATCGTATAGCTGCCCGTGATCTCCTCGTCTGCTCCTCCGCCCGACGAGCCGCCTGAAGAACTGTTCGTCCTCGGCATTCCACAGCCGGCGGCTGATACTGCCAGGCCTGCGGTAAGAAGTGTCACCAAAAGTACTCTGATACCTTTTTTCTTCATAGATTTTCTCCCTTCATATTACTGATATGTCGTTTAACCGTAATAACCCATCATATTCGGCAGCCATAAGCCAACTTGAGGAACGAATGTCACAAGGAGAAGCACCCCGATCGTAACGATCAGGAACGGAATCGCCTCCCGCACCGTCTCCTCCAGCTTGCACTTGGCCAGCGGGCTTGTAACGAACAGCGTAATTCCGAACGGCGGCGTAGCCAGACCAATTACAAGGTTTACACAGAACACAAGACCGATATGAAGCGGGTTGATTCCGAGCGACCACGCGATCGGCGCGATGATCGGCGCCAGGATAACGGTTGACGCATAGTCGTCCATGAACATTCCGCAGATCAGCATGATAATGTTTACAAACAGCAGGAACAGCCACGGCGGCATTCCGGAAAGCGGGGTGCTCAGCATTTCCATCACACGTTCATTGGCGATTCCCCATGCCATCGCAGTTCCGGCTCCTGCCAGGATCAGGACAAGCCCGGCGGTGGACGCCGCCTCAATCGTCATATCAGGAATATCCCTCGCCTTCACGCTCCGGTTGACTCCAAACGCAATGATTGCACTGTAGATTACCGCAGCTCCGGACGCCTCTGTAATAGAAAAGATACCACTGAAAATACCTCCCAGGATAATGACCGGCAGGAAAAGCGCCGGGATTGCGCGCCCGGTCGCCTTTATCTTCTCAGCCATAGTCGACTTCCCGTAGGACGGATAATCTCTTTTCTTTGCCACGAAGTGGGCCACAAGACACTGAAGGGCCGTGATCAGGATAGCGGGTGTAACCGCAGCCATAAAGATACCGGTAATCGACGTATTCCCCACTGCCGTACAGTAGAGGATCATAAGCACGCTGGGCGGCATGATGGGGCCAAGCAGAGAAGCGGACGACATGACAGCTGCCGAGAATGGGGCAGAATACCCTTCCTTCTTCATCATCGGGATGAGGAACGCCCCAAGAGACGCTGCTGAAGCGACGGCAAGTCCAACGATGGAACCCATCAGAAGCGACGCTCCGATTGTCACAATCGCGATAGCCCCTTTGAACCGCCCGAACCACGCATTAACAAATTTAATCAGAAGCTCCAGCAGTCCGCCCCGCAGCATCAGCTGTCCGGTCATAACAAAAAACGGAACTGCAAGATAAGAAAAGCTGTTCATTCCCCCGTACATCTTGATCGCCATCTGAATCGGATCGAGCCCTGCGACAAGCGTGTACACAAGTGTTGTCACTACAAGATTATATGCAATCGGAAGTCCGATCACCATAAGGATCAGAAAGCATATAATCATCAACAGTAAAGATAAAGACACTTTACCTTACCCCCTTTCTGCATTATTTCTGGTAGGGATCATCCCATAATTTAAGTTTTGTTCCAATTCCTTTTTCAAGTGCCGTCTGATACAGGTCATATCCGAGCCCTACATCAAACGTTGCCATGCCGCAGGCGACAAACGTCACTCTCTCGCTGTCATTCTCCCTTCCCGGTTTCTCTCCGAGGATCACATCACCAATGCTTGTAGAATCCTTAAGGGCAGGCATCTTTCCCTCGTCAATCAGTGTATAGATAGGTCCTCCGATCACACCTCTGTAGTACTCTGCCCTGTCGCCGGATTCAATGGCGTCCTGGACATACGCCTCGTGCAGCCCCACGTTGTCGTAGATCAGCTTCGTACTCATCCAGAAGGAATCGTCTGTCTGCATCGGCCCTGAGATCAGCACCGTCACGCCTGCCTTCAGCCATTCATCTTTTACATAAAGCGGTTTCAGCCTGGACGCCGCGACTGTAATCACGTCTGCCGCCCTTACCGCCTTTTCCAGGTCAAGCACCACTTTCCCGTCAATTCCAAGTTCTTCCTTCTCCCATGCGAGGAACTTTTCTGCAGCAGTTTCAAAAATGTCATAACATAGTATTTTCTTCACATTGGGGAGCTGAGTAAGGATGGATCTTAGGCAGGAACGGTTAATCTGTCCGCATCCAAGAATCGTAACTACTTCAGAATCTTTTCTCGCAAGATGCCTCGCAGCTACACCCGGTACAGCGCCGGTTCTGGCAGCGCTTAAAAGATTTGCGGACATGAAAGCAAGCGGCTCGCCGGTATCCTTGTCATTTAATGTGACGGTCAGCACAGATCTGGGAAGGCCTTTCTTCGGGTTTTCCGCATTGGAACCGTACCATTTGCATCCACACACGTCAAATCTTCCTCCAAGATAGGCGGGCATTGCAACAAACCTTCTGTCCGGACCTGCTACTGGCATGTTCGGAAACGGCGTCTCTTTCGGGAATACAAGCCCCAGCCCGTGGCTGTTGTGGTTGCTTCCTCCCATCAGATAATCTCCTTTGCTCAATAAAGTAAATACCTCCTCTGCATTGTCAACACATTTTGCCGCGTCAAGAACACCTGCATTGATTGTGTCCCGCTCTGATAAATAGAGAAACTCTGTTTTGTGTGCCATAATGAATTCTCCTTCCTTTTTCACTTCGGTTTCATTATTCCTACATTTTCCAGTTCCAATGTTCTATTTGATACATTTATTCTATTGTGATATATTGCGTATGTCAATTTATTTTTTATTTTTCCTGCTTATTTCGGTTTTTTGCACAAAATTTTTTTAATATTTTAGTTAAAAATCCTGTTTTTCTCTTATTTATGTTTTTATTTATTGACATTTCAGACTTTAGGCATTACTGTTTAAGTACATTTAAATACATTTTTATAATAAATGTTCTAAATTGTTCTATTTAAAATTGTAGTAAATCGGGCAGAACTGCTCATAATAAAGCAGTTCTCCGCCCGCACAAAAATCAGGAAAGGGGGACTTTCATAAATTATGAATAAAATCAAAAACTATGATTCCCTGATCTCCCACGGAGATATCGAGTCCAGAAAAATTGTTTTGGACATCACCAACCAGACGCTCCAACGCCTGGACGCCTATCAGCGCATAAAAAGCATTATGCATGTCGATGGCGATATATTACATATCGGAACAAAATCATGGGATTTGTCAAAGAAAAAACATGTCTACCTGCTTGGAGCAGGAAAAGCATGTAACCATATGGCAATGGCTGTCGATGAGATTCTCGGCGACAAACTGACAAAGGGAATTGTAATCGTAAAGATTTCAGAAGAAACGGACCATTTCCAGAATACAGACGTATATGTAGGTGGTCATCCGCTTCCGAATCGGGCCGGATATGAAGCGTGCCTGAAAATCCTGGATCTGGTCGACAACGCCGGACCCGACGACCTCTTTATTGTGGTCATCAGCGGAGGCAGCTCTGCACTGATGAGCTGTCCAATTGAAGGCATCACACTGGATGACGAGATCAGGACGACTGACGTCATGTTGAAATCCGGAGCCGGGATCTATGAGATCAACGCAATCCGCAGGCATATCTCGGCAATGAACGGCGGGATGCTTGCAAAAAGAATTGAGTCCGTAGGCGCAGAGCTGATCGGATTCGGAATCAGCGACGCGGTAGGCACACCTGCCACATCGGATATCGGCGTCCCATACGAGAAGTATGCAAGCACACCGATGGGACCGGATAAAACCACCCTGGAAGATGCGCGCCGCGTCATCCGCGACTACGATGTGGCAGACCGTCTTCCGAAAAATGTCGTGGACTATCTTATGAACGTAGGGCCGGAAGGGGAAACTCCGAAGGCTTTCCCGAATAATACCTATTATCTCCTAAACACACTGCCTGATTCCTGTATTTATGCAAAGGAAATTGCAGAAGAAATGGGGATCAACGCTGTGATCCTCTCATCTTTCCTCGAGGGTGAGAGTCGGGATGCGGGAACATTTTTCGCATCAATTGCCCGGGAATCACAGGCTTACGGCAATCCCTTCAAGCCGCCCTACGTTATTTTAAGTTCTGGCGAGACGACGACGCAGATTCTGGACAACAGCATCATTGAGGGACATGGCGGACCGGGTCAGGAGCTGACTTTAAGCTTCGCACTTGCTGCGAAAAAGACAAAAGGAGCCTGCATGCTTTCCATTGACTCCGAAGGAACCGACGGGACCGCCCCGGTGGCAGGAGGTATCTGTGACTCCACAAGCTTTGATGCGGCAGCGGAAAAAGGTATCGACATTCATCATTCCCTGCGTACCCATTCCTGCTATGAGGCACTTTCTACAATCGGAGATGCGGTTTTCACAGGAAACACCGGAACGAACCTGTGCGACTTTAATGTGCTGTACATTCCGGCAGTACCAGAAGAGGAGGAGAACAAATGAACCCAGTAATCAAATCCGTACATGCCCGCCAGCTTGTGGACTGTAAATGCCGTCCTATGGTGGAAGTTGATATTGTCACAACGGACGGCTGCCTTGGAAGGGGATGCGCCCCCACCGGCTCCTCTGTCGGCATGTTTGAATCTTTCGTCCTGCGGGATGACGATGCGAACGAATACCACGGCTTAAGTGTTCACAAAGCGGTAAACAATGTAAACGACATTATCGCTCCAGCGCTGATCGGAAAAGATGTCCGCGATCAGAAGCAGATCGACGAGATTATGATCGAACTGGACGGAACGCCCGAAAAGAAAAATCTTGGCGGAAACGCGATCTATTCCGCTTCCATTGCCGCCTTCCGCGCAGCGGCTGCGTGCGAGGGCGTGCCACTGTACAACTACATCGCAAAGGGACCTGTAAAAACGGTTCCCGTACCGAGCTTTAATGTGATAAACGGAGGGCATTACGCGAATCTGACACAGCCTTTCAACGAGTATATTATCATGCCTTACGGGGCCGGGACGATCGAAAAGGCAGTAGAAATGGGGATTCACACATTCCAGGAGCTGGAGCGTGTCCTCACAAAATATCTTGGCCATAAACCGGAAGTTGCACCATCGTACGGATACGCGGCGCCCTCTGAAGATCCGGAAGTGATTCTTGATCTTATGAGCGAAGCCATCGATCGCTGCGGTTACACCGGAAAGATCGCTTTTGCCCTGGACTGCGCCTCCAGCGAAATGTACGACCGGCATAATAACACATATCTTTTGAAGGGAAACCGGGTAAATTCCCGCCAGCTCATCGAATACACACAACAGCTTACTGAAAAATACAGTTTTGTATTTATCGAAGATCTGCTGGACGAAGAAGACTGGGATTCCTATCCCAGGGCACACCAAGCTATCACCCGCACGAACCTTCTCGGGGATGATTTTATTGTAACAAATATCGACCGGCTGAAACGCGCTTACAGCCTGAACGCTCTTGACGGTTTTATCCTGAAGCCGAACCAGGTCGGCACGATCACAGAAGCGCTGCAGACTTATGACTTTGCAGTGGAACACGGACTGATCGCGACTCCTTCCGGAAGATCCGGGGGTGTTGTCGGGGATGTTGTCATGGATCTTGCAGTAGGGCTGCAGATCGGATTTATCAAAAACGGCGCTCCCCGCTCAGGGGAACGCATCGACAAGCTGAACTTCCTTATGCGCGCGGCAGATTTAAATGAGGGCTGCCAGCTCGCAGACATTACGCCGCTGCTGAAATTTTAGGCACGCAGCAACCAGACCAATGTAATCTCTGCCAAATTACAAAGGAAACCGTTATTTTATTTCTATGAAAGAAGGTAAAATACAATGAACTCAACATATAACCCTTATGATAATGTACTTTCGGTCGTTGCGAACGCGGCGGGTATTCTCGGTTACAGCAAAAGCGAATATGAGGCGATCAACTATCCGGAGCGCGAGCTCAAAGTCGCGGTACCTGTCGAGATGGACGACGGAAGCATCCGGGTATTTGATGGATACCGCATCCAGCACTCCACTTCCCGAGGTCCAGCAAAGGGTGGAATCCGTTATCACCAGAATGTAAATCTCGACGAAGTAAAGGCTCTTGCCGCATGGATGACATTCAAATGTGCCGTCGTCAACATCCCTTATGGCGGCGGCAAGGGAGGCATTGTCTGCGATCCCGCAAAGCTCTCCGTCGGCGAACTGCGTCGTCTGACCCGGCACTTTACTGCCATGATCGCCCCCATCATCGGACCGGAACAGGATATTCCCGCTCCAGATGTAGGCACAAATGCCACTGTCATGGGATGGATCATGGATACTTACAGTATGCTGAAAGGTCACTGCGTCCACGGAGTCGTCACAGGAAAGCCGATTGAGCTCGGCGGCGCGCTCGGGAGAGGCGAGGCAACAGGGCGCGGCGTTATGCTGACAACCCTCAACACATTAAAAGCGCTGAACATCAATCCTGCCAAGGCGACAGCAGCAGTCCAGGGAATGGGAAATGTAGGAAGCGTATCCGCCAGGCTTCTCTATCAGGAGGGAATCAAAATTACTGCCGTAAGTGACGTCTCCGGCGGACTGTACTGTGAAAGCGGGCTGAACATACCGGACATCATCTCCTATCTTTCCGCAAAACGGGGAAATACGTTGGACGGCTATAAGAGGGAGGGAATAAAATTCATCACAAACGAGGAACTTCTCGAACTTGACGTGACTGTCCTTGTTCCCGCAGCCCTCGAAAACCAGATCAACGTCAAAAACGCCGATAAGATCAATGCCAGAATCATCGTAGAAGGAGCAAATGGCCCGACGACGGTGGAGGCAGATGAAATACTGAACGAAAGAGGGATCACCGTTGTTCCTGACATCCTTGCCAATGCCGGCGGTGTCGTCGTATCCTACTTTGAATGGGTGCAGAACATCCAGTCTGTCTCCTGGAGCGAAGAGCGCGTAAATGAAGAACTCAAAGAAATCATGGATCGCGCATTTGACTCTGTATGGGATATCGCACAGGAGAAACACACATCTCTCAGGACGGGGGCTTACCTGATCGCCGTAAAACGTGTGGTGGACGCAAAAAATATGAGAGGCATCTGGCCCTGAAACAACAGCATCTATCTATTTTTACTGTTTTTCCTCCAGAGGGAGATCCAAGCTACGGATCTCCCTCCCATTTTCCCGTATTCTCTACTTCTCCTCTCCGCTTTCAGCCGCACAGACCGCCCTGCCGCTCTGCGCGTCAAGCAGCAGCCTTGCACTTCCTCCTGAGAAGTCATATATCTTGATCATCCTGTTCAGGTCATATTCATCCGGAAACATCTTCAGAAATATCTCCGGAAAACGGGTAAGGATTCCAGGCTGGTACAGCCTCGTCCTCTTCCCTTCCTCGATGGCTCCATAATATATGTCTGCCTCCACCAGATCCTGGAACATATGGCTCCCATATGACAGTTCCGGAGAATACCCGGATTTGCTGTATTCCACCTCACAGACAGCACAGAACCGGCTGATGTCTGCATAAGCGACCGGAACACCAAGCTCCGGCGAGCTTGTCCCGATCCTCCCTGGCGCCAGCAGCATGATCTTTTTCTCTCCGGGTTCAAAATACCGGTTGATCTGCCCCACCATATGTGCCACATCAAATTTCCTGGAATAAGGACACTCGTAATATTTCTGCGGGTTGACCCAGACAGCCATATCCAGCCGCGTTACCTTCGACCTCTGCATGGTGGCATTTTTCACGTCGAACAGAATACATTCCTCTCTTTCTTCTGAAATGGCCAGCTTCTCCGATGGTCCCGCATGGATCGGACGGCACTGAAACAAGTTCAACTTTATTTCTCCCCTGTCTGATACATCGAGAGCAAATTCTATATCCACAGGACGTCCGTATCCTTGCTCCAACACTTTCAGCATCTGTTTCATGGAAGCGATGAACCGGTTCTTCTGGACAATGCCCTCGCAGTCGGCAAAGTAGATTTTCCGGAAACGCCGCTGATTCCTCAATCTGTCTTCCGCTTCCGTATCCCGGCTCAGGACCAGGTCCGCGCATGCCCCCGGCAGCACATCTGCCAGTTCCTGCACTGGGATTCTGCACAATTCCCCTGTACTCCGGTTCAGCACATCCGCTGTTCTCTGGGAATACCGGTGCCGTTCTGCCACTGTCGTATACAGTCTGGCTTCAGGGCGTTCAAGACCCACCATCCTAGGATAATCGTCCGTATTCCTCTCCACCGCCCTTGTCCCGAGTCCTGCTACAAGGCGCAGCATGCCTGCAGACGGATTGAGGGACTCCATCCATTTATAGGCGTTGTATAAGCATCCCATCCCTGCTGCCACCGGAAAATAGAAATCACCGTAAAACCTGCCCTCCACCCGCTGGACAAGAAGCGACATCTTTTCCTCTGTGCCGGTCAGATGCCACTGCTTTCTGTACTCAACTGCAGATGGATTCAAAGTGCTCACGTAGATCCTCCTCACTGCATCTTCCAGTCTCTTAAGGCTTTCCCCCTCATCCTCACAGCCAATGCAGAATACCGATTCATACTTTCCTGAAAAGGAGTTTCCGTACCCGTCCTCCAACATGCTGCTGGACCGCACGATGAAAGGGATACCCACATACTCTTTTAAAATTGTACGGAACCCCTCCTTGATCTCTTCCGGGAAAACACCCTCCCTGAGCATTGCTTTCAGGCGCTTGGGATCAGTGGTCCTCCCCGCCGCATTCAGCTTCCACAGTTCCAGACATCCGTTTTGCACAAGAAATGTATAGAAAACTTCTGTTCCTATGTAAAACGAGCCATGGGGCACCATCGCCGGCAGGAGCTCCGGCATGTCCCCCTCAATGATCTTCCTTCCCGCCAGCATGCCGCATGCCTTTCCTCCGATCACACCGCGTCCGATCCGCCTCCGGTACACCTCAAGAAAATCCCGGTCCTCGAAATATTTCAGAATGAGTGTCTCCATATTTTTCTCTGTTGTCAGCAGCTCATGGCAGATCCATTTGCGCTCTGCCGGGTCAAGAGGGATACCTGTCTCCAGTTTTTCCCATATTCTTTCCTCTGTCATAGACTTTCCCACCTTCCCCTCCTCCGTTTTTTTGCCCGCATTAATCTTAGAGAAAAAACTCTTGCTTTTCTGCTCAAAAAGCGGTATAATTCATATCGTGCCAGATGCAGATGTAGTTCATCGGTAGAACGCCAGCTTCCCAAGCTGGAGAGGCGGGTTCGATTCCCGTCATCTGCTCTCTGAAGCCCTTGGTTTTACAGGGGGTTTCTAAGCCGCGTATTCAAAAGGCGGTAAAGCAGGTAATCAGAATGTATATTCTGGTTACTTTTATTTTGCCATAAATTCGGATACCGGCCCAATATTTTTCTCTTTTTAACAGAAAACGACGTCAAAAAACGCCGTTTCCAAAAAGCCTTATTCGATCTGCCAGTCAACCGGACCGACTCCGTTCTTCTCCAGGAATGCATTTGCCTGGCTAAACGGCCTGCTGCCGAAAAATCCCCGGAATGCAGAGAGCGGGCTCGGATGCGGCGCTGTGAGAATCAGATGCTTCGGATTGTTCAGCATCGTTTTCTTTCTCTGTGCCGGCGCTCCCCATAGGATAAAGACAATCGGCCTGTCCTGGGCGTTGAGCACAGCAATCGCAGCGTCGGTAAACTCTTCCCAGCCTATCCCCCTGTGCGAGTTTGCCTGATGGGCACGCACTGTAAGAACCGTATTCAGCATGAGGACTCCCTGCTCCGCCCATTTGGACAGGCAGCCATGATCTGGAATTTCGCACCCAAGGTCGTCATGCAGTTCCTGATAGATGTTGACAAGGGACGGAGGGATTTCCACACCTTTCTGGACAGAGAAGCACAGCCCGTGTGCCTGGCCGTTATTGTGATAGGGGTCCTGTCCCAGGATCACCACTTTCACATCCTTAAGAGGCGTCAGGTGGAATGCGTTGAAGATATCCTGTGCCGGCGGAAAGATCAGCCTTGTCTTGTATTCATGGTTTACTGTCTCAAATAGTTTTCTGTAATAATCTTTGGAAAACTCTCCTTTAAGCGCTTCATACCAGTCTCCGTTTAATCCTGCCATATTCTCCTCCTTTGTCCCGTCCGAAAAGGGGCTGCCGTCAGGTCAAAGCCTCACCGGCACGCCCTCATTTCGTAAATATTCCTTCACTTCCCGGATCTCAAGCTCCTTATAATGGAACAGGGACGCCGCCAAAGCCGCATCCGCTCCCCCCTCTGTCAGGGCCTCCCTGAAATGCCCAAGCTTTCCCGCGCCGCCGGATGCAATCACAGGGATAGAAACACTCCTGGCAATTGCACGGGTCAGCTCCAGGTCATACCCCGCCTTTGTCCCGTCACAGTCCATGCTGGTAAGCAGGATCTCTCCTGCCCCGAGGGCCTCCACCTTCTTTGCCCACTCAACCGCGTCGATCCCAACATCGATTCGCCCGCCGTTTTTATAGATATTCCAGCCTGTGCCGTCTTCCCGTTTCCTGGCATCAATTGCCACCACGACACACTGGCTCCCAAACTTGTCCGCCGCCTCCCTCACGAGATTCGGTGTGTTAATGGCAGAAGAGTTTATTGAGATCTTGTCCGCCCCCTCTCTTAGTATCGCGCGGAAATCCTCCACGGTGCGGATCCCGCCTCCAACCGTGAACGGGATGAACACACACTCTGCCACTTTGCGCACCATATCCACTACTGTCGCGCGCGCGTCGGACGATGCCGTGATATCGAGAAACACCAGCTCGTCTGCTCCTGCTTTATCGTAGGCTTTCGCAATCTCCACCGGATCTCCGGCGTCTTTCAGATCCACAAAATTTACCCCTTTTACGACCCTGCCGGCATTGACGTCCAGGCAGGGAATGATTCTCTTTGTAAACATGGATATCCCCCTTTTCACACTTTCAGCTCCACAAAGTTTCTAAGGATGGAGATTCCGACGTCACTGCTCTTTTCCGGGTGGAACTGGCATGCAAATACATTGTCCTTTTCAACTGAGGCGTGAATATGCACGCTGTACTCTGTGGAAGCTTTGACAATTCTCTCTTGCTCCGCTTTCAGATAGTAGGAATGTACGAAGTAGACATATGCCCCTTCCTCAATCCCGCGAAAAAGCCTGCCGTCATTTTCCAGATGAAGGGAATTCCATCCCATGTGGGGGATCTTCAGGCCTTCCTTTTCCGGGATACGAAGGATCTCGCCTTTTAGAATACCCAGCCCTTCCACTCCGGGCGCCTCATCGCTTCTCTCAAACAGAAGCTGGAGCCCCAGGCAGATACCAAGGAAAGGAGTCCCCCTGCTGACAACCTGCCGGATCACATCATCCAGGCCTGTGCGCCGAAGGTTTGCCATCGCATCGCCAAACGCCCCGACTCCGGGCAGGATGACCTTATCCGCTTCCAGTATCCTTCCGGGTTCTCCTGTCACCACGACACCCTGCCCCAGCAGGTTCATCGCCTTTTCCACGCTTTTAATATTCCCTGCATCGTAGTCTATAACCGCTATCATTCTCGGACCTCCTCTCTCTTTCCATTCCAGATTAGAAACTATTTGTCTCTCCTGCCCATGCCTGTTTGAATGACCGGGATGGGCGTATCGTCATCAGCATCAAGATTGTTGATGTATTTTTTCGTCTCTTTCACAATAATCGGAGAGAGCAGCAGTACCGCAATCAGGTTCGGAATCGCCATCAGGGCGTTCAGAATATCCGCGATCAGCCATACAAGGTCAAGGGCAAGGACGGGAGCGATCAGCGCCACAACAATATAGAGGACTCTGTACGGGATCAGTCCCTTCTTTCCTGAAAAGTACTCCACACAGCGCTCGCCGTAATACGCCCATCCCAGGATTGTCGAGTAGGCGAATGTAATGATTCCCACCACAAGGATAAACGGGCCAAAATACGGGATTTGGGAAAAAGCCATTGTCGTCAGCCGTCCCCCGTCTGTAATCTGTTCCGCTCCAAGCCCGGGATTTTTCATCATGGTCGATACAAGGACGAGCCCTGTCATCAGGCAGACCACAACAGTATCCCAGAACGTACCTGTAGAAGATACCAGCGCCTGGCGAACGGGATTCTTTGTCTTTGCCGCTGCCGCCGCGATCGGTGCAGAACCCATGCCCGACTCATTGGAAAAAAGCCCTCTTGCAACACCGTACTGGATTGCTGCCCTTAAACCGCCGCCCACAAGACCGCCGACAACTGCATCCTCATTGGCAAATGCAAGCTTGCAGATCGTTGCGATCGCCGGAACCACAAATTCCCGGTTCATGAAAAGGATAAAAAGGCATCCCAGCACATAAAAGACTGCCATAAACGGGACCAGCTTCTCACATACGCTGGCAATCGACTTGATGCCGCCAAAAATAACGAACGCCGTCAGGACGGCAACCACAATTCCCACGGTCCACGGTTCGATTCCCAGATTCGAGTTGCACACCTCCGCGATCGCATTTACCTGGGTCGCACATCCTATACCGAAGGAGGCAAATCCGGCAAATACCGCAAAGATCATCCCAAGCCATTTCATGTTCAGTCCACGTTCCAACGCATACATGGCTCCGCCCTGCATGCGGCCGTCCACCGTCTTTACACGGTACTTCACAGCAATCAGGGATTCTGCATATTTGGTCGCAATGCCAAACACTCCGGTCAGCCAGCACCACAGCACTGCCCCGGGACCCCCCAGGGCAATAGCAGTCCCCACACCGATAATATTCCCTGTGCCGATGGTAGACGCCAGGGCTGTCGTAAGCGCGCCGAACTGGCTCACTTCCCCGTCCGCCCCGTCCTCCTTTGCCACGGACAGCGGAATCCCTTTGGAGATCGTCTTCCTCTGAATGAATCCAGTCCGAATCGTCAGGAAAAGGTGCGTCCCCAGCAGGAGCAGGATCATCGCCCATCCCCATACCAGGTCATCCACTGACTGAATGACATCATAGACTTTTTCGTACATTCGTTTTCCCTCCTTGTTTCTCTCATCCCGATAAACTGTAAACCATATCATAAATAAGGCATACGGATACCTGCTGTCTCCAGCCGGCATCCCGTATGCCCCAGATATTCAATACTGACAAAAGTCATTTTACCGCATTTTGCCTTTCTTGTAAAGAAAATATTTTGTCAGTTTACCGCGGTAAAGTATCCTGTTCGGTTTCTCCGCTTTTCGCATCCAGCTCAAACCAAAATTCAACGCCATTGTCAAAATTATTCACTCCATACTTCTGATGGAAAGATTCCATGATCGCCTTGACAATGGACAGGCCAATCCCGTTGCCTCCGTATTCTCTTGTATGCGCCTTATCGACTTTATAGAATTTGTCCCACAGCTTCGGCACATCCTCCTGCGGAATCGGTTTCCCGCTGTTAAACACCGTCACACGGACCTTATCGTTTGCCTTGATGACCCGCACTTCAATCCGCTTCTCATTCTCCACATGATGGATCGCGTTCGTCAGATAATTCCTGACCACCTGCTCTGTCTTAAATTCATCCGCCCACACATATGCCGTCTCATCTGCAATAAAATCCACTTCTGCGCCTGCCTGCTGGATCAGGATTTCGCAGCTTGCAATCACGCCTTTTATCAGATTGACAACGTCAAACCGCGCAAACTCCACGTCGTCTGAACCAAACTCAAGCTGGTTAAGCGTAAGCAGGTTTCTCACCATCTGGTTCATCTTGCCTGCCTCATCCATGATGACGTCACAGTAAAACTCCCTGCTCTCGGGATCGTCGTTGACCCCCTCCTTCAACCCTTCCGCATACCCCTGTATGAGCGCAATCGGAGTCTTGAGCTCGTGGGAAACATTCCCGAGGAACTCATTTCTCATATCCTCGAGCCTGTCCTTCTGTTCAATATCCTTCTGAAGCTGGTTGTTCGCTCTTTTCAGTTCGGATATGGTCCGCTCCAACTGACTGGACATCCTGTTAAAATTCTCTCCCAGGACGCCGATCTCATCCCGTCTGCCGCTTGTATATTTCTGGTCGAAATTCAGATTTGCCATACTTTCAGACAGCTTTGCCAGTTCCATGATTGGGCGCGTAATCCTTCTGGAAAACAGCCATACGAGAAAGCCTCCCAGCACAATTCCCGCCAGCCCCAGGTACACAAGGAACTGGTTTGCAAGAGCCGCGCTCTCACGGATACTTTCAAGGGGGCTTCTCATTGTGAAGAAAGAGCCGTCTGCAAATGTCCCCCACATTTCCAGATAATCCATGCTGCTGTCCGGGTTTTTCGTTTTGCACAGAACATAATTGTCGGTCTGTTTTAAGACAATCCCCGGAGTATCATTTCTGTTGTACAGATTCTTAAACATCTGAAGAAACAGAGAACTCCCGTCTTTTACGGTGGACAGGATCGTCTCTGCATTACTGTTGATAACCGTCAGGTCTATATTTGTCGTCTCCGCCTGATAAGCGATTTCCTCCTGTACCCTCTCACTTGTCAGACTCCCGTCTCCAAGCGCATTATCCACAACTTCATATGTCTCCAGAAGATCCATTTCTTTATGTGAGACGTAATACTGCTCCAGGAATCCCGCATTGACGATAAATACTGCCCCCAATACAAAGACAAGCAGCGCTACAAAAACTGCCGTCATCTGCCTTCGCAAAGAAAATCTCATCTATTCCACCTCGAATTTGTACCCCATCCCCCAGATGGTCCTGATATATTCCCCTTTATCCCCCAGCTTGCTTCTCAGCTTCTTCACATGCGTATCAATCGTACGCGCATCTCCAAAATAGTCATAATTCCAGACATTGTTCAATATCTTCTCCCTCGAGAGGGCAATCCCCTGGTTCTCCACAAAATACGACAGGAGCTCAAATTCCTTGTAGCTTAGTTCCACCGGCTTTCCGTCAATCTTTACAATGTGGGCAGACTTGTCGATCGTAATGCCCCCCGCTTCCAGGACGTCGCTCCCGTCTGTACCGAGCGTCCTGCGCAAAATGGCGTTAACCCTCGCTACCAGTATCTTCGGGCTGAAGGGTTTTGAGATATACTCATCCACCCCCAGCTCAAATCCCTGCAGTTCATCGCGCTCCTCCGCCCTTGCCGTCAGCATGATGATCGGTATCTTTGAAGATTCCCGTATCTCTCTGCACACCTGCCAGCCATCCATCTTCGGCATCATGACATCCAGGATCACCAACGAGATATCTTTGTCTGCATAGAATATATCCATCGCCTCCATGCCGTCTCCCGCCTCCAGAACCATATACCCCTCGCGGCTCAGGAAGTCCCTCACGAGCTTGCGCATCCTGCTCTCATCATCCACAACCAGAATTTTTATATTTTCCATACCCTGCTCTCCTTTTCTTTCGCGCATTTATTTTAAGATCGCCCTGACAGATGCCTGTCCGTTTCTTTGAATATCTTCTCTACATTATCCTATATCTTAGCAGGGAAATATGTCAATACTGTGAAAACAGCTCTTGAAAAGCCCTTGTAAATCCAACATTTGCTCTTGCCAAACCGTCTCTCTGATGATAATATGTTATCAGTTCGTGAGGGAGTAATTGGCGTATTCCTACGTGGTAAGTCAACATGCTGGTCCAGAAAGACCTGGCTTATCTTAAATAATGAGACTCATGTACAGCAGCTTTTGCTGTACATGTCTTTATCCGGCAGGTGCAGCAGGGCGCCTGCCTTTTTATTCATTTAATACACAGGAGGAAAATTATGGGATTACTTGAACTTTTTATTCTTGCCGTGGGGTTGTCGATGGACGCTTTCGCGGTCTCTGTCTGCAAAGGCCTCGCCATGCCGGGGATCAACTTGAAAAAAGCTTCGATTGTCGGAGCATGGTTCGGCGGCTTTCAGGCTCTGATGCCCGCCATCGGATATCTGCTGGGCGTTCAGTTCCGCGATAAGATCACTGCTATTGACCACTGGATCGCATTTATACTTCTGGGCGCCATCGGAGCCAATATGGTGCGGGAAGCCTGTTCAGGCGAATGCGAGAAGGAAGATGACTCTCTGGATATCAGGACGATGTTCCTTCTGGCCGTGGCGACAAGCATCGATGCTCTGGCCGTGGGGATCACATTCGCTTTTCTGAACGTGCATATCATAGCCGCTGTGTCGTTCATCGGGATTACCACTTTTATCCTTTCTGCAGCGGGAGTGAAAATCGGCAACCTGTTCGGAACAAAATATAAATCAAAGGCGGAACTTGCGGGCGGAATTATCCTCGTCCTGCTCGGCTGCAAGATCCTGTTGGAGCATCTGGGAATCCTGTAGGAATATCGCAATCCGAGGCGGAACAGATGCAAATTTGTTGACTTTTAACCCTGCCTGTGCTATCATAGTCTCCGCAGAAAAAGAATACAAAGAAGCCATATGGTTTTCCTGTTTCAGAATCCAAACAGGCATATGGCTTTTTTTATTTTGTATGGGAAAAGGAGTTATTCATATGAAAAAAGAGAATACCTTTATGAAAACAAAGCCGGTCTTATCCCTGCTCATCTCTATGTCTGTCCCCATGATGCTGTCCATGCTCATCCAGTCTCTCTACAATATTGTGGACAGCATCTATGTGTCCCGCCTTGGGACGGACGCTCTGACCGCAGTCTCGCTTGCATACCCGCTGCAAAACGCGATTGTCTCTGTGGGCGTAGGCATCGGCGTAGGCATCAGCTCCGCAATCTCCATTTATCTGGGGAAAGGCGACCAGGAGGGCGCCGACCGTTCCGCCACGATCGGGATCATGCTGACTGTCTTTCACTGTATCCTGTTTATCCTGGCAGGAATCTTTATCACAAAGCCGTTCCTGTCACTGTTCACGGAGAATCCTGCCATCCTGCAAGATGCATGCGACTACACCTATATCGTTCTTTGCCTGTCTTTTGGCTCTCTTCTGCAGATCGCCTTTGAAAAGATTTTTCAGGGTATCGGACAGATGAAAATCACCATGTATCTGCTCAGCGCAGGATGTGTCATCAATATTATACTGGATCCGATCCTGATTTTCGGGCTTCTGGGATTCCCGGCACTTGGGGTTGCCGGCGCTGCCATCGCCACAGTCATCGGGCAGATCAGCGCTTTCCTGCTTTATGTTGCCGTTTATCTCAGGAAATCCTACGCCGTGCACATTCGCCTGAAGCACTTGAAATTTGACAAAAAAATCATCGGGCAGATATACGGCGTCGGGATTCCGTCCAGCATCATGATGCTGCTGCCTTCCGTACTGATCAGCATACTCAACAGCATCCTAGCGGCAATATCCGATGTTTATGTTGCGGTTCTCGGAGTGTATTTCAAGCTTCAGACCTTTATCTATATGCCTGCCAATGGCATCGTACAGGGTATGCGTCCGATCATCGGGTACAATTTTGGCGCCGGCATGACCGGACGTGTGCGCACCGCCATCCGTTACAGCCTTGCCTGTACCGCGGTCCTCATGCTTGTCGGCACCGCTCTTTCCCTGCTGATTCCAGGGCCGATCTTTTCCCTGTTTGACGCAGATGCCCAACTGATGGATGCAGGCATCAAAGCCTTGCGCATTATCTGCCTGGGCTTTCTCGTCTCCACAGTAGGCGTGATCTACTCTGGCACCTTTGAGGCGCTGGGGAACGGCAGAAACTCCCTGATCATCTCCCTGCTCCGGCAGTTTGCGGTCACGATCCCATTAAGTCTCGTTCTGTCCCGGTTCTGGGGAGCAACAGGAGTCTGGGTTTCATTTCCGGCAGGAGAACTCTGCGCTTGCCTGACTGCCTTCTTTTTACTGAAACGCTTTCAGGATGGCAGCTTCTCTCCCCTATGAGCCCGGAAATGATCATGCGTTATCTGATTCTGCAGGACAGTCCGGCAGGATCCCCTGCAAAGCTGAAAATACCGTGGCATGAGGCAGCACAGCCTGTCCCATACCACGGCATCCTTTTACCTTTTTTTATTCCATCTCGTATTTTACAAAATACTGATGAGCCATTTCTTCGTCTTCCCCTTCCACCACAAGGCGCATTGGAAGTCCCAGCTTGACCGACATAAGTCCAAGCAACGATTTCCCGTCTATACGGAAATTTCGATTCGTCCAGTCTATCACATCGACATCTGACTTCATTTTCTGGCATGTGTTGCAAAAGCTCATCAACTGTCCGGATGACATAAATTTAATCTTCTTTTCAATCATTGTTCTGACCCTCCCGTTTCACACCTACGTAGTATATAATAAAAGGAGGGGAAAGAGCAAGTTAAAAATATATTTTTTCACTCCGTATGAAGAAATGCTGCCGCTATAAAGTTCTCCTGTATTGCACAAAATTGTAAATGCCATAAGGAATACTGTAAAAACACCTGCCATTACAAGCCACAAAGCCACAAAGCAAAAGATTGCCAGGAGCATTTTCCCTTTCAGCGACTTCCGGGACAGCCGTCTTGCAGTAAAAAGCACACCGGACAAGATGCTGAAGAAGAAATACCCGCCCAATCCCGGCTCCTCCATAGAGAACAGCGCCCACTATAAATATGGTTAATGTCAGGACCATAAATTCATATCTGCTGCTTTCCATACACTGCCGTTTCGTTCATTCTCTTGCTATGTTATAACAGATCTTTTTTATATTAAATGCGTCTCTTGTGACGGGGCAGGTACAGGAACATCCGCCCTCAGTACCTGCCGATCTCCTGCGCCGAGTACGGATAAATCCGAACCCTCAACCTCTGCCAGCGTGATAGTCTTGGAACCGTCCTTATAGTTGAAAGTAAGGATTATCTTGTCCTCATAAAGATACACCGCATTGACGAAGCTGTCAATCAGTCTTTGCCGCTGTTCCCGCTTTGTCACATCAAATTTGCGGAAACGGTAAATAAAGAAAGCTATCTGTTCTCTTGTAAGCATGGGCTTGTGCATTTCTTCCTGCAAAATGCTGATTTCAAGCTGGCTCTTAGTTTCCTCCAACTCGTCCAGCCTTTGCTTGGTGGACGGTGTGAAAATCCCGGCTTGGATAGCGTTTAGCATATTGTTAATGCCTTTCTCTGTTTCTGCAAGCTGTTTTTTCAAAAGGGGCAGGTCGGTGCTTTCTCTTTTCCGCAATTCCATAAGCGTATCAATCAGCCGTTCCATGACTTCATCATTCATAATTGCTTTCATAGTGTAGCTGACAACTAAATCTTCAATCCAGTCTTTCTTGACCGCTTTCTTGTCGCAGAGTTTCTTTTTCTTGGTATTCACACAACGATAATAGCGGTGTACTTTCATCGTGTGGCTTGTGCCGCTTTCCCCTACCATAAAAGAGCCGCATTTCCCGCAATACAGCTTCGTTGTCAACAAATAATCGTCCTCTGCTTTGTGACGGGCAGGAGCCTTTTTATTTTTCGCCAGCCGTTCCTGTACCCGTTCAAATAAATCTTTTGGGACAATCGCCGGAATACCGTCCTCCTTGACTACATCACGATAGCTGTATTCGCCCATATAGCGGCGGTTCTTCAACAGGTGGTTCATAATATTCAGTGTGATTTTCCCGCCACGAATGGAACGCATCCCCCGGCTGTTCAACAGATTGACAAGCTCCTGCATAGTTGCTCCCTCGCTGTATCTCGTAAACATTTCCAATACCACCGGCGCGGTTTTAGGGTCGATTTGATAATACTGCTGTTCGTCAATGTAATAACCCATTGGGACAGTGCCACCGTTGTATTTGCATTTCAGCGCATTGTCGGTCAAGCCCCGGATAACTTTCTCGGAGAGTTCGGCAGAGTAATATTCTGCATATCCCTCAAGCATGGCTTCCAGTATAATTCCCTCGCTTCCCTCAGAGATATTTTCTCTTGCGGAAATAACCTTGACACCGTTCTTCTTCAAAATATTTTTATATCGTGCGCTGTCATAGCGGTTCCGGGCAAAACGGTCTAACTTCCATACCAGCACGACATCAAATAAGCCCTTTGCGCTGTCCTTAATCATGTGCTGAAATTCGGGACGGTTATCTGTTTTCGCTGATAAAGCCCGGTCAATATAAGT
>CALWMN010000012.1 GCA_944381935.1 uncultured Mediterraneibacter sp.
GATATCCAGAACCACAATCTGGCGCGCTAACCAACTGCACCATACCCACCATAACGAGCCTGGGGGGATTCGAACCCTCGACCTACGGCTTAGAAGGCCGTTGCTCTATCCAGCTGAGCTACAGACTCATATGCATATATCCCCTTTTGAAAGGCCCCTCACGGCATTGCGCGAGAAAGCGGGTGATGGGAATCGAACCCACGTATCCAGCTTGGAAGGCTGGTGTTCTACCATTGAACTACACCCGCACATATCGGGGTGACAGGATTTGAACCTGCGACCTCCTGGTCCCAAACCAGGCGCTCTAGCCAAGCTGAGCCACACCCCGGTATATCAACTCTACGTTCCTGTCTTCCCGTAGCGCAAGGATTATTATATTATAAGGACTTCTTCTTGTCAACAATTTTTTTGATTTTTTAAAGGGGGTCAGTCCAAATATCTCTGATCAAATATAACCTTCCCTTCCTGGTCAAGATCCATGATCATGTAACTGCCTTTTCTGCCCTCCTGCCTCGGAAAAGCGAGACTTCCAGGATTGAGGAGCGTAATCCCGTCTTTCTGGTAAAGATATGGCTTATGAGTGTGCCCAAACATAATAATATCTGCGTTTCTAGACCTTCCCTCCTCAAGTATATGCTCTGGGTCAAGTGAGACATAATATGCGTGGCCGTGTGTGATAAATATCTTATAGTTGCCCACATAAAATTCCTCTTCCCTTGGCAGGTCAGAAAAGAAATCATTATTCCCTCTCACCATATGCTTTTCACAATCCACAACGGCATTGATATATTCCTCCCCGCCCTCCACATCACCCAGGTGTATGAAAACATCAATTTCCCCCGTTTCTTCCAGGGCGCGGTCAAATGCCGCATGTCTCCCGTGCGTATCGCTGACGATCAATACTCTCATAGCTCAGCCTCTCTGAATTTTTCATTCAATACTCTCTTCATGGAGCGCAGTGCCTTTCCGCGATGGCTCAGTTCATTTTTCTGTTCTGTAGTCATCTCTGCTGTAGTACACCCATACTCCGGGACATAGAAAATCGGATCATACCCGAATCCGTTTTCTCCGCTGATTTCATGCGCGATCCTTCCTTCGATCGTCTCTCGTACTGTCTGGGAGGTCCCATCCGGAAATACTGCCGCAACTGCACATACAAAACGTGCTGTCCTCTCTTCATCCGGCACACCTTCCAGCCGGTCCAGGAAAATGCGGTTCTTTATGTCATAGGAGGTGTCTTCTCCTGCAAACCTTGCGGAATATATCCCCGGAGCCTTATCCAGATAGTCAATTTCCAGACCGGAATCGTCCGCCAGGACAATGTCATTTGTGAGAATTCTTGACACTGTTCTTGCCTTGATCTCTGCGTTCTCCTCAAATGACATTCCATCTTCCACAATTTCCACATCTGCTCCTGCTTCTTTCATCGATATAATTTCAAGACCGAGATCAGCAAGGATCATGCGTATCTCTTTCATCTTTCCTTCGTTCCCTGTGGCAAATACTATTCTTCTTTTCATCTTTTGTTCCTTCTACTTTCTTTGTCTTGGGGGTTTGGGACCCAAAAACTGATAAAAATATGTCTTTAACATTCCATTATATATTTTCCGGTTTTTGTCCGCTTTTCTTCCAAAATACCGTTCCGCGTCTTCGTAACTTGTAATCATATAAGCCGACCAGGTCTCCAGCCTTTTAAAGCTTTCCCCAAATTCCCGATAGAGTGCCGGAAGGTTTTTCTTTTCCTCCAGCCTTTCCCCATAAGGAGGATTGGTTATAATGAACCCGTATTTTTTCGGATGATTCAGTTCTTTTACTTCTCTTTGCTGAAAATGTATCATATGCGACACCCCGGCATTTTCAGCGTTCTTACGTGCAGTCTTTATCACTTCAGCATCAATGTCATATCCTTGTATATCTGTCACAACCTGATCGTCTATCCGCTCCCCCGCCTCATCTGCGGCATCATACCAACATTTCCGCCCAACAAGATTCGTCCATTCCTCAGCTGTGAAAGAGCGGTTCATCCCGGGAGCGATATCCGCTGCCATCATCGCCGCCTCGATCAGGAATGTCCCGCTGCCGCAGAACGGATCTACCAGTACCCTGTCCCTCTTCCAAGGGGTAAGCATGAGCAAAGCTGCAGCCAGTGTCTCCGAAATAGGGGCTTTTCCTGCGGCTGGGCGGTATCCTCTCTTGTGGAGAGACATACCGGAAGAGTCTATCCCTATCGTGACAACATCCTTCATCAAAAAAACACGGATGGGATACGGAGCACCTTCCTCTGTAAACCATTCTATATGGTAAGAATTTTTCAGGCTCTCGACTATGGCTTTCTTCATTATAGACTGTATGTCAGAAGGACTGAACAGCCTGCTTTTTACAGAAGACGCCTTTGTCACCCAGAACCTTCCGTCCTTTGGTATGTACTGTTCCCAGGGAAGAGCCTTCGTCTTTTCAAAGAGTTCATCAAATGAAACAGCCCGGAAACTGCCGACTTTTAAAAGCACTCTCTCTGCCGTGCGCAGAAAGATATTCGCTCTGCACGCAGCGTCAGCTCCCCCATAAAACGTCACCCTGCCATCTTCCACCTGCGCAATCTCGTATCCCAGAGCGAGAAGCTCTCTCTTCAATACAGATTCAAGTCCGAAATGGCAGGGAGCAATCCACTCCATTTTCACCATGAAACCTTCCGTCCTCATTTATTCATATGTATACATATTACTATAAATCAGGAGCAGAGTAAAGTTGAACTTTGCTCTGCTCCCCGATTGGAATTAACCTCTCCGCCTTATTTATCCGGCTTCTGAGAAGGTGTTTTGACCTTAGTTTGTAACTTTAATAACGGTCAGACTCGTCATAGTCATCCATGTTTTTCCCACAGTTTTTGCTTTTGGAAGAATTGGAATTTGTACTGTTCTTATTGGAATTTTTATTTTTGTTCTGTCCGTCTGCATAAGAAGAGTAAGAGTTGCTTCCATTGTTTTTGTTTGAATTGTTTGTATTGTTGTAATTCTTTGCCATGAGTTTCCCTCCTGTTTTTTTGGTTCATCCTTATTGTTTCTTTAACCCCATCTTTTTATACGTTTTTTTCTTTATTTTTAAATTTGGCTCTTTTTTTATTTTTTGCTTGCTTTTTCCAATTCAATATATTATACTGTCTATTGTAGAAAGGTTACTTTCTACAACCCCTTATTAATTATTTATACTCCCCTCAAAAGACCGATGGCTCCCCCATCGGTCTTTTACTGTTTTCTCAACATTCTGCCAGGCCTGCCTTCAATTGATCCCGCCTGCCAGAAAGTAATGTTTTCACAGGTTTTTTATGTTCATAATTTGTTCATTTATCATTTAAAAATCTTTCACTTTCTCCTCATTCTTTCTTCATTTCTCCCACATATACTAGAATCATCAAAAGAAAGCACTACTACAACACAAGACGCTAACAAGTTATATTGAATAAACTTTTTCATAATACATGCCGGGGACCGAGCTGATCGGTCACCCGGCATCCTCCCTTTTTACAGGGTTTTTATCACCACGGTGGTTGCCTTTTCCTGTATCACTAATTTACTGTTTTTGTAATCGTCGCGTTTTCAAAAGAGCCAATCGCCCCACAGACATTACATACATCCGGACGTTTCTCAAATGTAGCGCCACAGAACATACACCGATATCCGCTGACCGTTACCTCCTTCTGGTTGTTGCCTGCCGACAGCGGCGCTTCTTCTTCAGAAGCACCTTTTTTCTGGCTCTTTACGAGGCCCGCAAGCGCTATGAGAAATTCATGTTCGTGTGTCTTTTCTATATCAGCTATTTTTTCAAAAAGGACCGCAATATCTTCAAATCCTTCTTCTCTTGCCTTTTTTGCAAAATCAGGATACATCGAAGTCCACTCGGTATACTCCCCTTCCATTGCATCCTTAAGGTTGGCATTACTGTCGCCTATCCCGTTGTGAAGCTTCTGATAAAGGAGTTTTCCGTGTACGCCTTCATTTCTTGCCATCCGCTCAAAAAGTTCCGCTATCTCAGGATGGGCCTCCTGCTTTGCCTTCTCTGCAAAGAAGAGATATTTGTTTCTTGCCATAGACTCTCCGCTGAATGCTTCCTGTAAATTTTTTTCTGTCTGTGATCCTTTCAGATTCATTTCATTTCCTCCTTTTTTCTAATAATAGTAATTGTTATTATTATAATATTATATTTACTTCTGGATGTCAATAGATTTACCAATGATTTCTATTTTTTCTTTTCCTCACAACGGCACATAGTGCCACAGTTCCCGACAAAACTGCTAATGCCGCCGCTGCCCTGTAGATGCCGGTGCCATTTTCCTCTTCTGCCCGATCCGAAAATATCATAGTTACCGGCTTTATGATTGTGCCGATTCCGCTCTTCTGCTCCCGGACCTCAAAGACCATCCGTACTGCCGATTGATTTCCTGCCAGGTCGTCTGCCTCGGCTTCGATACAGTATATCCCCGCTTCCTCAAACGTCCTCTGATATATCCTGGCATCCGCGCCCAGAGTCTGCTTTTCCCTGTTGACGGTAAGACTTTTCAGCCGTTCTCCTTTTCCGTCCACCCACAAACTAAAAACAGCTTCTTCATATGTGCCTCCATCTTCTGCGCCTTCCCACCATATCTGAGGTGATGTGTGGTCAATCGTAAATACCGCCTTCGCACAGGATCTGTTGCCAGCGCCATCTTCCGCTTCCACCCTGAGAATATGGATCCCTTCCTCCTGTATCCTAGTCCCGGGAAAATAGGGTTTCCCATCCAGATACATGGCATATTGATAATCTGTGAAATCCCGGATCATCTCTTCCTTTCCGTAGCTCCACTGAAAAAAGCGGATATATGCGCCGTTCAGCCCATCCACATATCGGATGGCCGGACTTGTTCTGTCTATTGTAAAGGTCAGTTTTTCCTCTGTCCTGTGCCCGGCAGCATCCGACACCGATACCAGACACTCATAGATCCCTTCTTCCGTAAACCTGGTTTCAAAGTTCCTGCCTGTCTCCGTCACATTCCATTTGTCCAGACTCGCGTTTATGATCTGTTTTTTCTCTCCGGCTTCAGTTGTATATGTCACCGCAACTGTGCCGTCCTGTAGAATATTTTCTTCATCCGCCGTGATGACTGCTTTTACTTCTTTCCCTGTTATCATGGTATCGTAGGCGCCCGTCACTTTAAGCCTGGGCGGCTGACGGTCAATATAGACATGCCGCAGCTTTACGGCAGTATTGCCTGCCCGGTCCGACGCACGCACCAGTACCGGGATTCCGTTTCCTCCCTTTGATGTTTTATCTGCCTCGACCGTCACAGACTCAGTATACGCCGCTTCTCCTTCCCCCGTGTAATTCTTTTCCAGGATCTTCTCGCCTGCCACATAGCACGTCACATTCGCAAGCCCTGCTGAAAAACCGTACTTGTCTTTTGATTCCCTGATCCCCGCCTTTATCTGAACCGTTTCTGTATGCCACGCCCCCGGTCCGGATGAAAAATCCATCAAAATATCCGGTGCCTGGTCTTCCGACAGGATCGTTTTTGACCGGGTTATTTTACTGTTCCTTCCCGCATGGTCGGTCGCATATGCCTGAACGCTTCCGAAATATCCGACCGGGATGCTGATCCGCCCCTTTTCCCCTTTTATCCTGTACTCTTTTCCATTATCCAAAGTGCATACGATCTCTTTTACGCCCGACGTCTGATCCGATGACCTGACATCCAGCAAAATGGCCGTCCTGGAATACAGAGCCGCATTTCCGGTGTCATCCGGGCAGGAAAATCCGACCTCCTGCGGCGCTTCTGTATCAATTCTTATCTCCTTTTCCATACGGTAAAGTTCCTCCCCCTGCCTGCTTTCCATATATACGGACAAAAGGTTTGTCCCCTCCTCCCACACCTCTTCTGGAAGGATCACGGAGACAGGAGGAACAGAAACCAGGAGGTCTTGCTCTTCCCTATCCTTCCCCTCTTCTTCCCCGGCAAAAACGGCATCCTGAAAACAGTCGTCCGTATCTGCCTCCAGCATTCCGTCAAGCCGTCTCCCGGACGGCGTCTCCACCATATATACTGTCACCGCATATGGATCCTGATGTATGATCTCAATCTCCGGCGCTTCCCGATACCATTCTGAACCGGATTCAGGAAGCCTGATCTTAGGCATACAATAACTGGCATCCTTCTCCTCTGCGGCATAAACGCCGCCCAGGTACAAAAGTGCCGTACACAGGGCTGCGGAAAAGACGGCGGCGCCTTTTGCCTTCCTTTCAGCTGTTTTTTTCTTGCCCATCCCCAGCGCCTCCTTTTTCCTCATTTTCCTCCTGCTCCTGTATTCTGGCGTATTCCAGCATCAGAGTTTCTGCCGCCTCAGAGCTTTCCACCCTCTCAAGAAGCCTTTCTCCTGTCAGCACAGCTTTCGCATACTGCCCCTGCCCTGCCTCCAGCTTCATCTTTTTGATCCCGGCATTTTCGATCCGTTCCGAACTTTCCTCAATCTCAAGGAGACGGCCATAAGCGAGCACGGCTTCTTCTGCCATTTCTTCCCTCTCATACGCGGATGCCAGACTTCTGAGCGTCTCTGTCTCCAGTTCCCTGCCAAGAAGAATCACCCTGCGGTTTCCTTCCGCTGTATTCTCCAGGAGATAAGACTCCAGCATATCTCCCGCCTGTTCCGCATAAAAAACCGCGTCATCCTCCTCTCCTGCATCCTTTTGTCCCGGCACTGTTCCACCCCCCTGCACTTCTCCTGTATCCTGCACCGCCGCCTGTGCTTCCTCAGATGCTGCAATATGCCCCTTCCGGGAAACGGCTTCTGCCCCGCTGCCGCCCTGACCGGAAAAGGAAGACAGGATAACCGCTGCCGCAAGAACTGCCGCCAGTCCCGGAATTATAATTTTCTTTTTCTCCATTTCTGCATCTCCTTCCCTCACTGCCGGCATATCCCGTATAACCTGCCTGATGTCTTCATATTGCTTTCTCTCCCCGATACAGCGCCCGATCACTCCTGAGAGCCTGATCTCTTCCCGCCTTTTCAAAGGCGGGGCGATCTCTGAGCATGCCAGGACGAACTGCATCACCTTCCCGAGGGCAAAGACATCCGCTGCTTTTGATCCTTTTGTCCCTCTCCCGAATACCGGCTTGACAAAATGCTCCCTGACCGCCCTGCCTTGCATCTTCTTCATAACAAACTCATTCTCCGGCGAATCCAGGTTCAGAAGCATAAGCCTCCCCTCCTCCGAGACGATCACGCTGTACGGGTTCAGATACCGGTAGTTCTGACCGCTGCGGCATCTGTGATACTGGTCAAGCGTAACTGCCAGTTCCCTGAACCATCCCATCAATACCGTCTTGCCGACTTCTGTGTTATCCCTCAGATAATGAATCAGGAGTGTGCCTTCCACACAGTCCATACTTTGCCTGCAGTTCGCCCCGTGTTCAATAAACCTCAGGACCTCATACATTTCTTCCATATTCTGTTTTCTTCTGTCATGGCACAATCCGCGGCTTCCCTCAATGCCGCCTGCTGCCTCAATCCATGTGAATTTTCATCAGAAATTGATGATATAGATAAAAGATAAAAGCACCTTAACCAGACCGGTTAAAGTGCTTTTATCATACTGGAATCCGGGCAAAAAAGCAAGTCCTTTTTACTCTAATTCTTCCAGGCGCTCCAGCGCAGCCGCAACGACCTTGTCCATATCGTAATACTTATAATCCCCAAGCCGCCCACCGAAAATAACGTTCTCTTCCTTTTCCGCCAGCTTCTTATACTCCCCGAAAAGAGCATTATTCTTCTCGTCGTTGACCGGGTAATACGGCTCCATGCCAACGCTCCACTCAGATGAATACTCCCTTGAGATGACAGTTTTTTCCTGTTTTCCGAACTCAAAGTGCTTGTGCTCGATCACTCTTGTATACGGCACCTCTCTGTCCGTATAATTCACAACGGCATTTCCCTGATAATTCTCACAGTCCAGCACCTCTGTCTCAAACCGTACAGAACGATATTCCAGGGCGCCAAGCCTGTACCCGAAATATTCGTCGATCATGCCGGTAAAAATGATCTTCTCCGCGATATCCGGGTTTTCTTTCCTGAACTCGAAGAAGTCCACCCCTGTCCGGACCTCGGCGTTTGCAAGCATTTTCTCAACGATTGCCGTATATCCGCCGATCGGGATGCCTTGATAACGGTCGTTAAAATAATTATTGTCATAGATGAAACGGAACGGAAGCCTTTTGATGATAAATGCCGGAAGCTCCGTACATTTCCTTCCCCACTGTTTCTCTGTGTACCCTTTGATCAGTTTTTCATAGATGTCACGTCCTCCCAGAAAGAGCGCCTGCTCTTCCAGATTCTTCGGCTCCGTGATCCCCGTCTCCCTGCGCTGCCGCTCGATGATATCCTTCGCTTCCTGAGGGGTCCTTATCCCCCACATCTTGCTGAATGTATTCATGTTGAACGGAAGGTTATAAAGCTCGTCTTTGTAGACGGCCACAGGCGAATTTATATAATGATTAAATTCTGTAAACCGGTTCATATACTCCCAGATCTTCCTGTCAGATGTATGAAAGATATGTGCACCATATTTATGGACATGGATTCCTTCTATATCCTGGCAGTAGATATTACCCGCAATATGGTTTCTCCGGTCAATGACAAGACAGCTCCTGCCCTTCTTCCCCAATTCATAAGCCATCACAGCGCCATACAGACCTGCTCCCACGATCAGATAGTCATATTTTTTCATATTAACCTCGCTCTCCTGCAGCGGCATTTCGTCTCCGCCGTATTTGTCTTGCATCTATCATACCATCTTTCCCTGCCGTTTTCTCTTCCATCCCCCTTTTTCGTTATTTTGCCCATATTTTATATTTTTTCATTTACAAATTGGTAATTATGCACTAAACTGTTAATATAGTTGTTTCCGACCGATTCGGAAACTGTAAGGAAACGGAGGTAACATACATGAAAGGAAACGTAATTGTCGGACAATCAGGCGGTCCCACCGCTGCCATCAATTCCAGTCTTGCAGGAGTCTACCGCACAGCAAAAGACCGCGGCGCCGTTAAAGTATACGGTATGCTCCACGGAATCCAGGGACTGCTCCAGGAGAGATATATTGATCTGTCGGAATATATAACCAATGAACTTGACGCCGAACTGTTGAAGAGGACGCCTGCCGCATTTCTCGGGTCATGCAGGTATAAGCTTCCCGAGATCCATCAGGACCGGGAAGTCTACGAAAAGATTTTCGGGATTCTCGACAAACTGAATATTGAAGCCTTTATCTACATCGGCGGCAATGATTCTATGGATACGATCAAGAAGCTTTCCGACTATGCTATAGTGACGGGACATCCGACCCGCTTTATCGGCTGTCCGAAGACCATTGACAATGACCTGGCTCTCACAGACCACACCCCCGGTTACGGAAGCGCTGCCAAGTATATCGGCACTTCGGTAAAAGAGATCATCCGCGACAGCTTCTGTCTGGAATATGAGAAGGGGCTGGTCTCCATCGTAGAGATTATGGGAAGAAATGCCGGATGGCTCACCGGATCTGCTGCCCTTGCAAAGGGCGAGGACTGCTCAGGTCCCGATCTCATCTACCTGCCCGAGCTTCCTTTCGATATTGAGTCATTCGGCGCAAAAGTGAAGGAGCTTCTCTCGAAAAAACCGTCCGTTGTAGTTGCGGTCTCAGAAGGCATCCGCCTTGCAGACGGGCGTTATGTATGCGAACTGGGTCAGAGCATTGACTTTGTGGATGCGTTCGGGCACAAGCAGCTTTCCGGTACCGCAAACTATCTGGCAAGCTATATTGCAGGTGAGGTGGGATGCAAGACCCGCTCCATCGAGCTGAGCTCACTGCAGCGCTCGGCATCACACTGTGCTTCCCGCGTAGACATCCTGGAGGCATACCAGGTGGGCGGTGCTGCCGTGAAAGCCGCTGACGAGGGTGATTCTGGAAAAATGGTAGTGCTGAAGCGCCTCTCAGACGACCCATATCAGAGCGGGACAGAAGTAAAGGACGTGCACAAGATTGCCAACGACGAAAAGCTTGTCCCCCGCGAGTGGGTCAACGAGGACGGTTCTTACGTCACCGATGAATTTGTAAGCTATGTCCGCCCGCTGATCCAGGGCGATGTTTCACCTGTTATGGTAGACGGGATTCCGCGCCATCTTTACCGCCAGTTGTAAAAGATTTCCATTTCAGATTCTTTTGCCGGAAGAGCCTCCACGATTCGTGGCGCTGGCTCTCCCGGCTTTTTAGCGGGTATACTGATAAGGCAGACTGCCAATATAGGAGGACAGATATGATAATAAAAAACGGATTGATTATGGATCCTGCGTCACAGGTTTCCAGAAAAGCGGACATTCGCACAGAAAACGGACTGATCCGGGAGATTGCAGACTCGATTATCCCTGCCGCGTCCGAGGAAGTGATTGATGCCGAAGGCATGATTGCTGCCCCTGGACTGGTGGATACGCATGTCCATTTCCGAGATCCCGGCTTCACTTATAAGGAAACGCTCCACTCCGGCGCTCTCGCTGCAGCCAGGGGAGGCTTTACCTCTGTCATATGTATGGCAAACACCTCTCCCACTGTCGATTCCCCGGAAGTCCTGGAAGAGATAAAGAAACGGGCAGATAAGGAAGAGATCCATATTTTCCAGGCTGCATCCGTTTCACGCTCATTGAAAGGCAAAGAAATGACAGACATGCAGGCTCTTGCCAGTGCAGGGGCATGCGGCTTTACTGATGATGGAATCCCTCTCAGGGACGCCGCATTTCTGCACCGGGCGATGCTCCGGGCTGCAGAGCTCGGACTGCCGATCAGCCTTCACGAGGAAGATCCCGCCTTTATTGAGAACAATGGAATCAACCACGGAACAGTCTCGGAAAAACTGGGCATCTATGGTTCTCCTTCCATTGCAGAAGAATCAATGGTCGCGCGGGACTGCCTTCTGGCACTGCGCTCGGGCGCCCACGTGGTCATCCAGCATATCAGCTCCGGACTTTCCGTAGAGATCGTCCGCATGTATAAAGCGCTTGGGGCAAACCTCCACGCTGAGGCAACACCGCACCATTTCACACTGACAGATGATGCCGTTTTAAAATACGGGGCACTTGCCAAAATGAACCCCCCTTTGCGGAGAGAGGAGGATCGCCGTGCCATCATATCCGGTCTTGCCGACGGCACCATAGACCTCATTGCCACAGACCATGCCCCCCACAGCCGGGAGGAAAAAGCACGTTCCATCACAGCGGCGCCAAGCGGCATCATCGGGCTGGAAACTTCCCTCTCACTTGGGATTACCACCCTCGTCCGTCCCGGCCGCCTTACCCTGATGCAGCTTCTGGAAAAAATGACGGCCAACCCTGCCGCACTCTACCATCTTCCGGGCGGGCAGATCAAAATCGGCTCTCCTGCCGACCTTGTCCTCTTCGACCCGGAAGAATCCTGGCAGCCGTCAGATTATCTCTCTCTCTCGGAAAACACGCCGTTTACAGGATGGTCCCTGTACGGAAAGGTCAAATACACTGTCTGCAGAGGAAGGCTCGTATATCGGGACTAGCCAGGCAAAAGGAGGGACAGGCCATCGTTTACCTGTCCCTCCTTTCCTGCCCCATATGCAGGATTGGCTTACTCGATTGCCAGTACTTTATAGTCCTGGTCTTCAACCGCCTTTTTCAGCACATCATCGGACACCCCGTCGTTAAGCGTCACGACTGCCGTCCCCGCCTCATGGCTCACATCAGCGCTCTCCACCTGGGGAAGAGCTTCCAGCGCTTTCTTCACAGTTGCCTCACAGTGCCCGCACATCATTCCTTCGATTTTCATTGTCTTTACCATTGTTGTTTCCTCCTCTTTGTTATGGGTTTTTATTTTTTTATCTTTTCCCGCATCATACATCCTGAACCAGTTCAGGCGCAGTGCGTTGGTAACAACACAGAAGCTTGACAGGCTCATCGCAGCTGCCCCGAACATCGGATTAAGCTGCCAGCCCAACAGCGGAATCCACACTCCTGCCGCAAGCGGAATCCCGATCACATTGTAGAAAAATGCCCAGAACAGGTTTTCATGGATATTTCTCAGGGTGGCACGGCTCAGCCTAATCGCGGCAGGCACATCGCTTAACCGGCTTTTCATCAGGACCACATCCGCAGCGTCTATCGCGATATCCGTCCCCGCTCCGATCGCAATTCCAATATCCGCGCGGGTCAGGGCAGGCGCATCATTGATGCCGTCTCCCACCATCGCAACCTTCCCTTTCCGTCTGAGAGAGCGGATGACACTTTCCTTCCCGTCCGGCAGGACTCCTGCAATCACCTCGTCCACGCCCGCCTGGGCTCCGACCGCCTTCGCGGTCCTCTCGTTATCGCCTGTTAGCATCACAACATGGATCCCCATATTTTGAAGCTCTTTCACAGCCTGGGGACTGTCTTCCTTGATCACATCTGCAACCGCTATGATTCCGGTCAGTTTCCCGTTCCTGCTGAAAAACAGCGGGGTCTTTCCTTCCTCTGCCAAAGCTTCTGCAAGTTCTCTTGTCTCATCCGATATCTCTGTATTCTGGCTGATAAACTTAAGGTTCCCTCCTGCAAGCATATCGGATCCAATCCTGCCTGAGAGCCCGTTCCCGGGCACCGCCCGGAAGTCCTGGGCTTCTTCCGCCTCATCTACCGCAAGCTCCTTTGCCCTTGCAAGGACCGCATGCGCCAGCGGATGCTCGCTCTTCTTCTCCAACGCATAGGCACTGGTAAGAAGTTCTTCCTCCGTTACTCCCTCTGCCGGCAGTATATCAGTCACCCGGGGTTCTCCGCTTGTGATCGTCCCCGTCTTGTCCAGCGCGACAATCTGCGTCTTTCCTGCCTCTTCTAAGGATACGGCAGTCTTAAACATAATCCCGTTCTTTGCTCCCATGCCGTTTCCTACCATGATCGCAACCGGCGTCGCCAGCCCAAGGGCACACGGGCAGCTGATGACCAGCACAGATATAGCTCTTGCCAGGGCGAATCCGACAGTCTGTCCGACAGCCATCCACACGAGGAACGTCACGGCAGCAATCGCGATCACTACGGGCACAAACACACCCGATACACGGTCTGCCACTTTTGCTATGGGCGCTTTTGTGGCAGCGGCATCGCTGACCATCTGGATGATCTGGGACAGGGTCGTATCCTCGCCGACCCTGGAGGCTTCGCATCGGATAAAACCTGACTGGTTCAGTGTTGCAGCCGATACCTGGTCTCCCGCCTTCTTATCAACAGGAATACTCTCCCCGGTAAGGGCAGATTCATTCACTGCGCTGCTTCCCTCCAGCACAATGCCGTCCACGGGGATATTTTCTCCCGGTCTTACGACAAAGATATCGCCTTTTCTCACCTGGTCTATCGCTACTTCTGCCTCCACGCCGTCTCTTAATACTGTTGCCGTCTTCGGCGCAAGCTTCATCAGGCCTTTGAGGGCGTCCGTAGTCTTACCCTTCGAGCGCGCTTCCAGCATCTTGCCCACTGTGATCAGGGTGAGAATCGTTGCCGCTGACTCAAAGTAAAATTCGTGCATATAGGACATCACGCCTGCCATGTCCCCCCGCATCTGTGCGTCCGTCATGGCAAACAACGCATATGTGCTGTACCCAAAAGACGCACCTGCGCCGAGGGCGACCAGCGTATCCATATTGGGTGCCCCGTGAAGAAGTCCCTTAAATCCACTGATGAAAAACTTCTGGTTGATAACCATAATGATTCCTGTCAGCAAAAGCTGCAGGAGCCCCATCGCCACATGGTTTCCTGCCAGAAAGGAAGGAACCGGCCAGTTCCACATCATGTGTCCCATGGAAAAATACATCAGCGGGATCAGGAAACAAAGCGATGCAATCAGCCTTCTCTTCATCTTCGGCGTCTCCTTATCCTGCAGGGCGTCTTCCGCCTCTGACAGGGACGCGCCCTCCCGTCTGGAAGTGTCCCCTGTCCCCTTCACGGCCGCTCCGTATCCGGCGTTTTCCACTGCGGCGATAATATCCGATGCATCCGCCGTCCCTTCTACGCCCATTGAATTTGTCAACAGGCTCACCGAACACGAGGTGACTCCGGGGACATTGGAAACTGCTTTCTCTACGCGGGCGCTGCACGCCGCACAGCTCATTCCTGTCACATTATACTGTTCCATACTTCTCCCTCCAGTCCGTAATTTGCTTTTACCGCTGTTTTCCGTCTTTGCCGCACTATGCGGCAGCTATTTCATCAACTTCTGAAGAGTCATGACCAGCTCGTCAATCGTCTCCTCTTTCCCTGCCCGGATATCATCCGCCACACAGGTGCGGATATGATTCGCAAGAAGGACTTTGTTGAAGCTGTTCAGCGCTGCATTGACCGCTGAAACCTGTATAAGGATATCGGTACAGTAGGCATCACTTTCCACCATCCTGCGGATCCCCCTTACCTGTCCTTCTATCCGGCTCAGCCGGTTAAGCAGATCTCTGTATTCTTTGTCCGAACGCTCCTTTGTCTTATGGGAACATCCCGGACATGCCCTGTGGTCTTCTGTTACCTTCAGATCTTTTTCCATAGCTTTCTCCTCTTCTTTGAAGAACATATAAGCCAATACCCATTAGGGGTATTTGTTCCTGCACGATAAGTATATACCCTATCAGGGTATTTTGCAAGAGGTTTTCTGAAAAAAATCACCTCCGGCAGAAATGCCGGAGGCTTCTTGTTCCATCCCTCTGTTTTTCATGTTCCATTTATTCTACGCTTTTGAGAGACTCCACCATATTGATATTTTTCAGCTTAAAGTACATCACGCCATTCACAAAACACGAAAATGCAAGCGTGATCAGGAAGCCATACACGAAGCTGACGGCATTGATATTCCTGGCAAACATTACACTCTCAATCTCCACCGTCACAATGACGAACTGATGAAGAATTTTCCCCAGCACCATGCCAAACAGCGAACCGACCAATGTAAGGATAATGTTCTCCCTGTAGACGTACGCACAGACCTCACCGTTGTAGAATCCGAGGACCTTCAGCGTCGCCAGCTCCCGCTTCCGCTCCGTGATATTGATATTGTTTAAATTATACAACACAACAAACGCCAGCATACCAGCCGAAATGATCAGCACAACGATCACCGCATCCAGGCTCTCCAGCATGTCGTCTACCTGCTCCTTTAAATCTGTCGTATAACTGACACTCAGGGCGCCCGGAAGCTTGAGGATCTCTTCCCCCACAGCCTCTGTCTCTTCTGTGTTGCGGTCCTGCGTCCTGTAATAAATGGAATTATACTCCGGCATTTCCCCATATAACTCCTCGTACAGCTCCGGCGTCATATAGAGGTAATGCATCATATAGTTCTCACAGACAGCCGTGACAGTCACTTCCATATCCCCCTTCTCCTCATCCCGGATGATAATGCTGTCGCCCGCCTCAATCCCCAGTTCTTTCGCCATCTTCTCTGTCAGCACAACTCCCTTGCGGTCCAGGTTATATTTTTCCCCGGCAGTCCGGTCTCTCAGCTCAATAAAATTCTCGAAGTCTTTCTCATCTGACGGGACGTTGAGATAGATGTCGTTCCACTCCTCCCCGTTTCCAACGGTAATCTGCACCAGAAGAGATTCAAGGACTCCCGTTACGTTTGCGCTCTTTTCAAGCTCCTGCGCCACTTCCTGCTTTTCCTCATCCGAAGCATCCTCATCCAGGATAACATTCCCGTCGTACATCTGAATCTCCTCATATTGCAGGACAGCAATCGCGGAGATGGAATCATTTAGCCCGAATCCGACCAGAATCAGCGCCATGCAGCCCCCGATTCCGAAAATCGTCATAAAAAACCGCTTTTTATACCTTACAATATTGCGCACGGTTGCTTTCCATGAGAAGTTCAGCCTTCCCCATATGAATCCGATCCGCTCCAGGAAGACTCTCTGTCCCTGTTTCGGGGCAGGGGGCCTCATAAGCTCTGCCGCCTGCTCCCTTAATTCTTTGAAACACGAGAAAAATGTGGCCGCCAGCGTACACACCAGCGCAGCCGCAGAAGCGAGAAGTCCGTATTCCAGATTATACGGAAGCCTGATCACGTTCATATGCTGATACATGATGCCATAGGCATTTATAATAATGTAGGGAAGGACCTTTTCTCCGAAAAGTATTCCGACAATGCTTCCGGTAACTGTGGCAAGGCAGGCATAACCCAGATATTTGCCCGCAATAGAGTGCCTCTCATATCCCAGTGCCTTGAGCGTCCCGATCTGGGTTCTCTGTTCTTCCACCATACGCGTCATCGTAGTCAGGCTGATCAATGCCGCTACCAGGAAGAACAGGACGGGAAACACTTCTCCGATGGCTTTCATTCTGTCGGCATTGTCGCCATACCCGGAATAATCCGAAAGATGGCTGCGGTCATATACATACCATGTCGGCTGCTCAAGATCTGCGATTTCCTGCTCTGCATCCGCAAGTTCTCCTTCCGCATCCGCAATTTTCTGTTCTCCGGCCGCGATCTCCTCCTGCGCTTCTTTCTCTCCCTTATAGTATTCCTCCCATCCGTCTGAGAGTTCCCGTTCTCCGTCTGAGAGTTCTTTTTCTGCATCCGCAATCTGCTGCTGTGCATCGGCAATCTGATCCCATCCGGAATTGATCTGTTCCTGCCCGGACTCGATCTGGGCACGCGCCGATTCAATCTCAGCCTGCGCCGCCGCTACCGCAGCATCCCCCTGCTCAATTCCCTCGTATAACTGGCTCATTGCCGCCAGCGTTTCGTCGTCCGTCTGCCCGCTGGCAGCCAGAGCATTATACTGCTCCTTCAGGGCATTGAGTGAATCGATCTGCCCATTAAGGGTATCAATGTTCCCATTCAGTTCTTCCGCCGCCCGGTCAAGCTCGCTTTCCCTGCTTTCGAGCTCCTGCCTGGAAGCTTCCAGCTCAGACTTGGACGCCTCAAGCTGGCTTTTGCCATTTTCCAGCTCCTCCTGGGCGTCCTCCAGTTCTTTCCTGGCATCGGCAAGCTCTTCCTCGGCCTCCTTTTTTCCATCCTCCAGCTCCTGCCCGGCGTCGGCAAGCTCCTGCTTTGCCTCGTCGAGGGCCTCGTTCGCCTCGTCTACGACTTCCTGATAGCGTGCCTCCTCACGTTCTTCCCTGATCGCTTCAACCCGATCCAGGACTTCTGCAATCCTGTCGTCATACTCCGATGTAAAGGCAGTCAGTTCCTTCGCCCCTTCTGCCTGTGCATAGATCTCCGTATATACATCCAGGGAAAAGCTCTCTGCCGGGACACTGACAAAGGCCTGGATACTCCCGTTCCCAATTGTTGTACTCCCCCGCTGAAATCCGATATAGCACGGGCTGCTCACCGATCCTACGATTGTAAAGGTATCTGTCTTTAAGGTGTCTGTAATCTCATCCTCCGTCCCACTTGACAGGGTAACGGTGTCCCCGATCTCAAGAGCGCTTGTCTGCAGATAATCTGCATCAACCGCACATTCATTCTCCGCTTCCGGAAGCCTCCCCTCCTCTATCTGAAGCACATTCATGGACGGCAGGACAGACATCACATGGACTACTACCTGGTTGTCCCCCTCCGAACAGAGGGCATCGACAGAGTACCCGCCCTCCGCCTTCTCAATTCCTTCCACCGCTTCTATCGCGTCCATATCGTCATCTGTAAGCCCCAGTGTACTGACCACCTCGATGTCCATCAGATTCTTCTCATCAAAATAGGCGTCCCCTGAATATCTCATATCCGGTTCCGCTGACCGGATGCCTGAGAAAAAAGCCACCCCGATCGCGACGATAAAAAAGATGGACAGAAAACGTCCGAGGCTGCGGCGGATCTCCATATAAAAATCTTTTTTAAGCGCCTTCTTTCTCATCCGTCTTCCCTACCATTCAATTTCATCGATCGACATCGGTGCCTCATTCATTTCCATCTTTGAAACCTGTCCGTTTTTAATATGTATCAGCCTGTCCGCCATCGGGGCAAGCGCCTGATTGTGCGTGATCACGATAACCGTCATGCCCCGCTGCCTGCACATGTTCTGCAGAAGTTTTAAGATGGATTTTCCGGTATTATAATCCAGGGCCCCCGTAGGCTCATCGCAGAGAAGCAGTTTTGGATTCTTTGCAAGCGCCCTGGCAATCGAGACTCTCTGCTGCTCACCGCCCGAGAGCTGCGCCGGGAAGTTGTCGAGCCTGTCCCCCAGCCCCACTTCCTCCATAACCTCCCTGGCATCCAGGGGATCTTTGCAGATCTGAAGGGCCAGCTCCACATTTTCCAAGGCAGTAAGGTTGGGAACCAGATTATAAAACTGGAACACGAATCCGATATCTTCCCTTCTGTATCCCGTAAGCTTCTTTGAATTATATGACGTGATGTCCTCCCCATCCACCAGGAGAGTCCCGCTTGTGGCCGTATCCATACCGCCCAGGATATTCAGGACCGTCGTCTTTCCCGCCCCACTCGGACCGACGATCACGACAAATTCCCCCTTCCTGATAGAGAAGCTGATCTGATTTGCCGCATGGATCTCTACCTCGCCCATTCTGTATACTTTTGTAATATCCTGCAGTTTCACAAATTCTTCCATGATATTTTCTCCCGTATGATGTTAAGTGAAGGGAACTTCACATTTTTTTAGCAGCTTTTCAGTTTTTTTCTGCGGCATTGAGCTTTGCTGCCCTGCGGAACAGAATCAGCCCGAGCAGAAACATCACGGAAAGTGTACTCACTGCAATATTGAGGTTTCCCGTCACCTGCCCCACTACAGAAACCAGCGCTGTGCCGACCACCGACGCTCCTTTCCCGCAGATATCGTAGACCCCGAAATACTCTCCTGACTTTTCTGCCGGTATGATCTTCGCGAAGTAGGATCTTGACAATGCCTGAATCGTTCCCTGGAACATTCCGACCAGGACAGCCAGTATCCAGAAATCAAGCTGTGTATCGAGCCAGTACGCATAGACCGCGATGCACAGATATGCCGCAATACAGACTGTGATGATATTTTCCGGACTGACCTTCTTTACAATACGGCTGAAGATAAGCACCGACGGAAATGCAACAATCTGCGTTACCAGGAGCGCAAGGAGAAGCCCCGTGCTGTCCAGCCCCAGCGCCTGTCCATATGCGGTTGCCATATCGATCACGGTATACACACCGTCAATATAAAAGAAAAATGCCAGCAGGAACACAAAGATATGTTTCTCTTTAACCAGCTCTTTAAACGTTCTCCCCAGGCGCAGGAAGCTGCTGCGCACCACATGTCCGTCTGCTTCCGAAAAATATTTCTGCCTGTAGGCGCCCAGAAGCGGAACCGAAGAGCTCAGCCACCACAGCGCAGTAATCAAAAATGCCAGAACCATAGACGTCTGCATGCTGACCCCTATGCTGTCCGCTCCCAAAACGATCACAAGACTTGCGATAAATGGGATGCAGCTTCCGATATATCCCCAGGCATATCCGTGTGAGGACACTGAATCCATCCTATCCGGCTCTGTCACGTCTGTCAGCATGGCGTCATAGAAGATAAGGCTCGCAGAGTATCCGGTCTTTGCCAGGACAAACACGCCCAGGAACCAGATCCAGGATGAAAGAAATCCCAGCACAATGCACCCCAACACCCCGATCCCCATTGAAATGGAGAAGATCACTTTCTTAAAATTCCTCGTATCCGCAACTGCCCCCAGCGTGGGGCCTAAAATGGCGACAAGCAGTGTACAGACAGATGTGGCATACCCCCAGTAAGCCAGATAGTCAACATCTGAAATCCCTGCATTTCCCGCAAGATAATTAAAATAAATCGGAAAGATCGTAGATACCATCATGGTAAAGGCGGAATTTCCCACATCGTACAGCACCCATTTCTTCTCCAGTGAGGTCAGTTTAAACTTCATACTCTCTCATATCTCCTTCTCTGGTCACTTGACCGTATTGTTATGGTTACAGGCGCAGGCTCTCCCAGCTATCCCCGGCTCCAAATGTCTGGTGGAAGCGTTCGGGAAGGTTCCCTCCCTTGAACAGCTTCTTCTGATACTGGATAATCAGGCTTGCGGCAAGGGGCACTGCTCCGGCAAATCGTTTCTTGAGAAGCTGGCAGTAGTCGCTGCACGCAGGATTCGGCTCCAGGCTCATCACCATTCCATGCATAGAGTCATAGCACCGCGCCAGCTTCATCCCCGTAAAAAGCAGCCGGCGTTTTTTCTCCTCAGGTGCGAGGAGGAGCTTATGATAAAAAATCATAGAGCTTAACGCCTTTTTGACCATCTCCGGTGTAACCTCTGAGAAAAACGGCGCTATGGTCTGCGCATTACGCAGGGAAGGAGCAATATGCTTCGTTGCGAGATACCGGACCGGATTGATATAGTCCTCCGTAAGAAGCAGACGGTCAAACTCCATCTCGATCTCAGAATGGCTGATCCCGCTTACCTGTATCATTTTTTCAATGTAATTGTGACATTCGCTGTCCAGAGCAAAATGGCAGATGAACCCGTAAATATATGCCCGTGCCGCCGCCGGATCAGGCGCCTGTGCGATCACCTCCGCCGCATGGTCAAAAAAGACATCCGCCGGACGTTCATGCATATCATACCCCTGAGCGCTCACAGGATTCTTCAGAAGGGGTTTGTAATAAAAGAGGATATCCGGTCCATGAAGACCGATATCGAACAGTGCCCTGTTATTCTCGACTGCATTCTGAAGGGGACGTGGAAGCGCCCCTGTCACCTCTTTTCCAAATTTATAATGTGCATATGTTGTCGGCATAATCAAACCTCTTTTCTATAAAAATTCAAGCCTATCGTCTGCGCCTTTGGGTGGCTGGCAGACTCTGAATATATATTATCACATATCACAGGGAAAAAACTATGATATCTGTGAAAAATTCCTGTTAATCCGCCGGCTTTTTCTTGACTTTTTCCTCCTTCCACACTATATTATATAGTGTGCTGTATGCTTTTATATGCAATATTGCACATCTATCCGTTCACTCGGGCTTGTACTGGTTTCGACAGGGATCTTGAAGATGGAGAAGCTATCCGCAGGCGATGCGTCAAATCGCAAACCTAAAATTAAACGCTAACGATAATTACGAATTAGCTGCAGCCTAATCGCTGCATGTCGGCTCCGGGGCACTCACACTTCGGAAATCCGGCATCAAACATGTGAGAAACGATGACAGCAAAGCTTTGAGCTGTCAGGCGTATTATGAAGCTACCAACCCCGCAGGGATGTCAGTTTCCATGCGGCAGCGGGAATAAGTAAGAACTGACTATGATAGTAGAAGTACATGGGAGAGGTTTTTGGACGCGGGTTCGATTCCCGCCAGGTCCACTTGCGGCAAAGCTGTCCGCCGCCAATACAGAGACAGCATGGATGGAAACATAGCTCAGCTGGGAGAGCGCTCGCCTGACTAGCGGGAGGTCATGGGTTCGAGCCCCGTTGTTTCCACTATAAGGAATGGATTGCGCAGATTCTTTTCTGATAAGAGTGCAGACACAGAAGACGACACTGTTTCCAGTGTCGTCTTCTGTGTCTAATCTATTCTGCGGATTATGCACCTTCCTTTTCCAGTGCGCTTTATCTCATACAGGATCTTGTCCGCCATCCGGTACATTTCCGAAAACGCTTTGACAGATTCGCCAAATACCCCTCCCACCGAAAGCGTTGTTTTGCTCAACGGATACTTTTTACCTGCCTCCTGGCAGTAAGTCTGCATAATTTTCCCCACCTTCTGCTCAATCCTCTCCATAGAAGCGCAAGGATGGACAAACACCGCAAACTCATCGCCTCCGAGCCTGATGCAGATATCTGTAGCCCTGAAAGAACTCTGGAGCAGCTTACCCACATAGGCGAGCATCTTATCCCCCTCGCCGTGTCCGTACATGTCATTTACCCTTTTAAAATTATCAAGGTCAATCATAAGGAAAGTATAGGGTTTCCCGTCCTGCTGTTCTCTGGATATCAGGACTTCTCCTCCCTTCCGGTTATATATGCCGGTCAGAAAGTCCCTTTCAGATTCTTCCAGAAAATGCTGGCGAATCTTCACGCTGTCCGAAATATCAAGCAGCACGCTGATAACGGCATTCCTCCCGTCGTCGGTCCGAATCCTGCGCCCGACGTCATACACCCATATGTATGTGCCGTCTTTCTTTTTTACCCGGTACTCTATTGAATACTGATTCTCCGTTTTTATTCTGTTAAAAACCAGCCCTGTTACTTTATCCACATCATCCTCATAAACCACATTTATGACAAACCCTTTTGTTTCTTCCATAAACTCATCATATTTATATCCGGTCATTTGAAGCATCATATCGTTTATAACGTAAAGCGGAAGCCCTTCCTCTATATAACAGCCGATTATCCCCCCGGGCATAACCCTGCATATAATATTCATCAGTTCATGCCCGGCAGATTCATTTATTCTCCTACTATGTTCCGGGACGAACCGGAGCGGGAAAAATTTTTCTGCCTCCTGGTATCTCCCTGCCTCTGACATATGCAGGGAGGTCGCCTGGAAAGTCCCGTCCTTTTCACGGAACGATCCGGCAAATCTTGCTGTATAGCAGGTGCTTCTTTCTCCCTGCACTTCCATAATCATCTCCATCCGGCACAGGCATTCCCAGGTGTATTCTCCTGTTCGCTTTTCACTGTAATCATAAATCCGATAGTCAATCAGCCCGGGTATCCGTTCCATCTCCTTTCGGAGCATCTGCTCCAACTGATCTTTGCCCACCGCAAGTTCCCCGTCTCCCGTGCCAAGACTGTATACATCATCCGCGACCATTGCCAGAACTTTAGAAACATCTCTTTCCAGCAGATAATAATGAAAAATTTCTGTCAAAACCGGATAGAGGCTCCATTTTTCATCATTCCTTTTCTCCCCCATTCCTGCCTACCTCCGTCTTTTTTCTGCCTTGTATCAGGATTCTGAAAAACCGCTCTGATGCCAGCGAAAGATTTCCCACGCCGCCTGCCGCGCTCTCCGGTACGCCTCCTCTGCGGCACCGCAATATGACAGCGCCTCCTCATATCTGTCTTCTCTGTATAATGTCACCTGTTTTGCAAAAATGTCCGCCATTGCTTTCATTCCGAGATTCCCGCAGGTGCCCTTCAGCGTGTGGGCCAGCTTGTAAAAGCGGTCCCTGTCTCCTGCCCGGACGCTCTCTAAATACTCCTCAAAGACAGGCTCCCTGAAAAATTTGCACAAAAGCCTATCCACGAGTTCCTCATTTCCCATACACCTTTCCAGTGTATCCTCAATCTGTATTCCCGCGTTCATGAGCTTTTCCTTCTGTTCAGGCTGCATGTTACACACTCCTTTCATACAGCTTCCTCAGCGACTTTTCCGCCTTCAGGAAACACTCCAGCAGATGCGGATTGAACGCCCCGCATTCGCCGTTTTTTATCATCTCTACCGCTTCATCCGCCTCAACCGCCTCTTTATAAACGCGCTTGTTCACCAACGCATCGTATACGTCTGCCAGAGATACGATCTGTGACCACAATGAGATTTCCCCGCCCTTAAGGCCATCCGGATACCCCGTGCCGTCCCATCTTTCATGGTGATGCCTGGCAATATCACAGGCATACTGGAACATACGGCCATCCATCACCCGGGGAATCTTTTCAAGAAGCTTAGCTCCCTGAGTTGTATGCGTCTTCATAACTTCATACTCTTCTTCCGTAAATTTTCCCTGTTTGTTTAAGATGGAATCTGGAATAGCAATTTTTCCCACATCATGCATAATAGCCGCCATAGAAATCTGTTTGATCTCATCCTCAGAAAAGCCCTCTCCCATCTCAGTATTTCTGAGGAGATACTCTGTAATATCATGGATCCTGCGGACATGCTCCCCTGACTCCCCGCTTCGGAACTCAATGGCGGTGGAAAGCGCCTCTACCATTCCTCTGTTCAGGTATATGATCTGCCTTGCTTTCTGCAAAAGCTCCCTCTGCTGTTCCTGTACCTTGCTGCTCAGTCGTTTTCTCGCCTCAAAAAGCTCTATGACAGAGTCGATTCTCCTCCTTACCATATAAGGAATGACAGGCTTTCGGATCACATCCATCACGCCGAGGTCATACGCCTCCTTCAGGATGGCATTGTCATCTGCCGCTGTAATAAGGAAAACAGGTATATCCTTCTGCAACCTTTCTCTGTTCATCTCCCTTAATACATCCATACCATCCATCACCGGCATGACAACATCAAGAAGGACCGCGCTGATATGGTCTTTGTTTTCCTCCAGCTTTTCCAGTCCCTTTTGCCCATTGTCGGCCTCTTCCACCAGATAACCGGAGTCAAATATATTCTTCATCATCACCCTGTTTATCTCGTCGTCATCTATGATCAGTATTGTACCCGGCAAAACTCTCTGGCCCTCTCTTTTTTCTTCCATTCGGCTACCTCCTGGTCTGAATCTATGTCATCTGCCGTCACGCCTCGCCGTTTTCTTCGGACAGCACCTGTTCCATTATCTCTCTCAGCAGGCGAAAATCAATCGGCTTGGATATATGCCCGTCCATTCCCGCCTTTTTTGTCAGGGCGACATCCTCCGCAAACGTGCTTGCCGTCACCGCTATGATCGGGACAGTCGCCGCATCTGCTTTTTGGATTTTTCTTATATGCTCCGCCGCCTCGCACCCGTCCATAACAGGCATCTGCATATCCATAAGGATCAGATCAAAATATCCCGCCTCATGGCTCTCATACAATTCCACAGCTTCGCGCCCATTCCATGCCTGAACAATCTCCATCCCAAATGTCCTGAGCGCTTCTGACATGATTTCCATATTGATCTCATTATCGTCTGCTGCCAGGACACGTCTCCCTTCGAGCGTCACCCCTCTTCCATCGGTCGGCGTTTTTTTCTCCGCCCTTTCTGTTCCTTTCTCAGCATCCGTTCTGCATGGAATCATAACTTCGAAAGCGGTTCCCTTTCCAAGCTCACTTTCCACCTTTATAGTTCCGCCCATCTCCTGGACCAGCTCATGCACGATTGACATCCCCAGACCCGTGCCTGACACATTCGCGGCTCCAAACTGAACCTCCCGCTCAAATGGAAGAAAGAGCCTGTCAAGGAATGCTTCGCTCATGCCGGCGCCATTGTCCATGACAAAAAACAGGTATTTACGGTATCTGCTGTTATGGTCCTTATATTCCCTGACTTTAAACTCAATGATCCCGTTCTCTCCTGTAAACTTGATTGCATTTGAAAGCAGGTTATTGAGGATCTGCTGAAGTTTTCCCCAGTCCCCTACTATGTATATATCCTCTACCTCGATATCCGCATGCAGATACTTCCTCCTGTTTATGAGCTGGGCTCCGAATAAAGACGCCAGTTCTTCGAGTTTTTCCTTTATGCGGAAGCGTTCTCTCTTTAACTCCAGCTTCCCCTCTCCAATCTGTGAAATATCCAGAATATCATTGATCAATTCCAGAAGCTGATTTCCCAGGGATTCTATTTTTTTCAGGGAATCTGCAGTTTTGATGGAATCATCTGTCTGCTGCCCTGCCAGCTGTGCCAGTCCTATGATTCCGCTCAGCGGTGTACGCATATCGTGGGACATCTGCGAGAAAAAGCGGCTCTTTGCCTTCGCCATGCTGTCTGCCAGGTCCAGCGAGTTCTTCAGCAGCTCTAGCCTGGAAAGTTCCTGCGCTTTCGCCTCATTTACATCCCGGAACGCCAGGACTACCGTCCCCCTGCGGAGAGACTCATCATAGAGCATCTGCACATGCACCCATCTGTATTCGCCATTGAACAACCGCCTGAAGTCGCCGCCGAAATCACGGGTTCGCTGCCTGACGAGTTTTTTCATATTTTCTGTCGAAAACGTTTTTTTAAATTCCCTGTAATCGCTTTCACTGATCAGTTCCCTGAAAAAATCCAAAAGCTTTCCATATGGTCCCCGCCTGGGCATCCCGTTTTTGACATAGTCAGAACCCTTCAGCATAAAATAGCGGTCTTTCTTCAGATCAACCTGGTACAAGGCATAGTAAGAATTGCCAAGTACACCGATAATCTCATTATAGGTCCTGGCTTTACGGTTCACACGGTAATCCGCTATGGCAAACGATGCTGCTGTGACAAGAAAAATGCCGATCACCACCAGGAAGATATGCCGCGGGCGATTATACGGTTCCAGCAAAGAGCTGTATGGAACCGTGACAACCGCATACCAGCCAGGAGCTGTTCTGTAATAGTAAACGCCGCGTTTTACATGGTCCGCCCCGACTATGGAAGTATCGTACGTTTCAAAGCGTCCCTCCGATATCCCTTCAAATATTGAGTCAAACTCTTCCTGCAGTTTCTCCCGGCGCGCTCCTTTTATTGTGTACATGATAAGCGTCCCGTTGGAATCGCACAGGAAATAATCGGTGCCCTCCGGCATATCCCCGCCACGCTTATAATCCTCTTCTCCATCCGGATACAGATCCATTGCCGCCACATCCTGTGTGCCTTCTATTTTCTTCGCCAGTGTCACAACATCTTTCTTAAGCTTTGCATCCCGGTAAACATCTGTATAGATAATTTTTCCGTCTGCCTTGAGAGCATCCTGATACCAGTCTCTCCGGGAGGCGTCAAAAGCTTCGCCGTCCTCCGGGTATGACGCGCCATAGATCTTCCCGCCAAGGGAGGCATAGACCGCAAAGTCTTCAAGCTCCATCGAGGCTGCCACAAATTCCGGGTATCTCCGGATCAGAACATTGTAGTTGTCCGCCCGGTTCTCAGGTCTTAGCTGATACTCAAGGGTATCCAGAACCGTCTCATATTGCCTTGATATAAGCATTTCATTCAGCGCATACGAACGGGCATTCTCCTTCCCCGTTCTGTATGCGCTTTCAAGAACCGCTGAATCCATCCTCTGCACGGAAAAAGGTATGAACAGAAGGATGATCAGGACCGAAGCCATCAGGAAGAAGTATTTATTTTTATGCTCTTTTTCCATACAGTGTGTTTCCGTCCTTTTTCTCTATTGCCGAACCTGCCCTTCCTGGCCGCAGCCCGGATTTGTTGCGTCCTGTTTTCCTTCTTCCTGCCTCTGTCTCCTGCTTTCCAGATTACGGTAGTACTCTCCATCCCAGTAGTCGTCCAGACAGACAGGCATATCATCTGTCAGGCTTTTCACCCTGATGTTAAGATTGTACAGGTCCTGCTGCGCGTCATCGAGTTCCTTTGCATATTGCTCAATTTTATATTTTGCGGCAAGCAGCTGGATCCCTTTTTCTTCAAGCTGGCCATTTATTTTCTTTACAATAATCTCTTTCTGCCTCTCTGTCTCCGCCTTTGCCTCTTCTATCATCTGCTCTGCCCTGATTCTGCTCTTTTCTTCGATAGCGGCAGCGCTTCTGCGTGCCTCTTCCATGATTCTATTGACAGTTTCATAATCAAAGAAATCTCCGTCACGCTCTTCCTTTAATTTTTCCAGTTCTTCCTCAATCTGTGCGGCACGTGCTTTCAGAGCAGTGTTTTCTTCCTGGAGAACAGCCTTTTCTTTCTGGTACGCATCTCTGGCCGACTCCAGTTCATGTTCTAATGTCCCGATGCGCTCTCTTACATCATTCTTGTTAAATCCTCCGAACAGGGCTGTTCTGAGCATCCCACTTTCCGTCATATCCTTATCCTCCCGTTTTTCTTTTTGCCGGGCGGTCTGCCCCTGTACTCCGGCGTTTTCTTTTAAATATCCGCCCTGTCCCTTGACACCCAAATGTGTCTTTCCACATTACGATTTTTCTCTATCACACCATAATCATTATACTTGCCACGTCCTGCTCTGGCAAGTATCTGAAAGAAAAATCTGTCGTATACAGAATTATAATGTAGAACCGGCAAATTTACTTTTTGCTTGTTTTTTGCCCTTAAAAGTGGTAGTATTCTGTACATGGGGTATTAGCGCAGTTGGGAGCGCGCCACATTCGCATTGTGGAGGCCACGGGTTCGAATCCCGTATACTCCATTTAAATATGGTTTCATGCACTTAACAGATATGTCCGGGCGGTATTACGGCATCGTGCATATCCTTTTCAGGTCAGGAGAATCCTTGCTATGAGATATCAGAACATTATCTTTGATTTTGGAAACGTGATCGGCCGCTTTGACGCCCATCATATTCTCGGGCAGTTCTGCTCTTCCGATGAAGACAGCCGCATCCTCTCGGAAGCAATCTTCCCCGACTGGCCCGCGCTGGACAGGGGGACACTCGATTACGACGGCAATATTGAAAATGTTGTATCCCGTGTTCCTGCCCGTCTTGAAAATACTGTACGGGCTTTTTTCAGAGAATGGCCCGGATGTGTCAACCTCCTTGCGCAGACGGAGGCCTTTATCCACGAACTGGAGCAGACCGGCGCGCACCTCTATTTGCTTTCCAACGCGCCAACCCGCTTTGCAGAATGGTTTACAGGCTGCGATATCCTGAAGAATTTCAGTGGTCTTGTATTTTCTGCCCCCATTAAGATGGCAAAGCCGGAGCCAGGCATTTACCGCTATCTCTTTGATACGTTCGGGATTGCCCCGGAGGACTGTTTCTTTATCGATGACCTGGAAGAAAACATTGCTGCCGGGCAGGCTCTGGGCATGGACGGGATCCTGTTTACCGGCGACATAGAAGCTGTAAAACGGGCAATTGAGTTCTGACCCTGGATACAGGGAAGAAAGTCTGAAGAAAGGAAGCCGGAGCACGGATCAGAGTATTTCCCTCCATCTGACCGTGTCCCGGCTTTCTTTTCCCTAAAGATTCCTGATCTTAAATTCTCTCTGCGCCTCTCTTTTCTGATCCTTTTTGGCGATATCCGCCCTCTTGTCATAGAGTTTCTTTCCCTTTGCCAGCCCGATCTCCACCTTTACGAGGCTCCCACTGAAATAAACTTGAAGGGGAACCACCGTGATCCCCTGCTCCTTCATCTTGCCGAATATCTTGTCGATCTCCTTTTTGTGCAGGAGAAGTTTCCTGACGCGGAGCGGATCCTTATTAAAGATATTTCCTTTCTCATAAGGGCTGATATGCATCCCGTAGATAAACATCTCCCCGTCCTCAACGCGGACAAATGCCTCTTTGATACTGCATTTTCCCAGGCGGAGCGATTTCACCTCTGTCCCGTGCAGGACAATGCCGGCTTCGTATTTTTCAAGAATAAAATAATCGTGGTATGCTTTTTTATTATTGGCGATAAGCCTGTTTCCTGTTTTTGCTGCCATATCGAATCCCTTCTATATTATTTCAAAATTCACAGTTCTCTGTACCCGGTCCGCTTCACTTACCCGAACACAGACTTTCTGTCCCAGCTTAAAGCGCTTTCCGGTGCGTTCCCCCACCAGTTCATAACTCTGCTCCTGATATTCATAATGGTCATCCTTCATATCCGCGACATGGACAAGTCCTTCTACTGTATTTGGCAGTTCCACATAGGCGCCCCACTTTGTAATGCCGGATATGACCCCTTCAAATTCTTCCCCGATGTGATCCTGCATATATTCCGCTTTCTTCATCTTCAGCACTTCCCGCTCAGTCTCTTCCGCAGTCCTTTCTCTCATGCTGCATTGCGCTGCAACTTCGGGCAGTATTTTCTCATAATGAAGGATTCTGTCCCCGACAAGCCTTCCCCTGATGTTCTCTTTGATGATCCTGTGTATCTGGAGATCAGGATAACGGCGTATCGGCGAAGTAAAATGTGTGTAATACTTTGCCGCCAGCCCGAAATGACCTGTATTCTTCGTTGAATACCGCGCCTGTCTCATCGAACGGAGAGCCAACCGGCTGATGAGCGCCTCCTCCGGCGTACCCTCTACCTTGTACAGCAGCTTTTGGATCTCCTTTGGGCGAACCTCATTCCTGATATGGATGTGATAGCCGAAATTATTGACAAATGCGCCGAGCTGCCTCATTTTCTCCTCCTCGGGCATCTCATGGGTACGGTAAAGAAACGGGAGTTCCCTCCAGAAATACTCCTCCGCCACCGTCTCATTTGCAAGAAGCATAAAATCTTCTATAATGTTTGTTGCGGCATTCCGCTCATATGGCTTTATCTCCGTGGGATGTCCTTCCTCATCCAGTATAACCCTGGCTTCCGGAAAATCGAAATCAACAGCTCCCCTTTTTGCACGCCGGTTTCGGATCGTATCTGACAACTCCTTCATCATCCGGATCATTGGGACGAATTTTTCGTGTGCTGCCAGCATATCCCGGTCTTCACCAAGTATCTTTGAAACTCCTGTATAGCTCATCCTTCTGTCTACCCGGACCACGGTCTCTGCAATGACATGGTCTTTCACTTCCCCGTCAGGGCCCACCGACATGATGCAGGACAGCGCCAGCCTGTCCTCCCCCTCATTCAGGGAGCAGATACCGTTAGAGAGCCTGTGGGGAAGCATGGGGATCACCCTGTCTGCCAGATATACGCTGGTTCCTCTTTTCAACGCCTCTCTGTCAAGTGCGCTTCTCTCCTGGACATAATTTGCCACATCTGCGATGTGGACGCCCAGCCGGTAATGGTCTTCCTCCCAGGTTACGGATACTGCGTCGTCCAGGTCCTTTGCGTCCTCTCCGTCGATTGTCACCATCTGCCAGTCCCTGAGATCCATCCTGCCCTCACAGTCTGCCTCACTCACGCTTTTCCCCACACGGACTGCCTGATTGAGCACTTTCGCCGGAAATTCGGTCGGGAGGCCGTAGTCTTTCACAATGGATAGAATATCTGTACCCGGATCATTGATATGGCCTATGATCTCGATGATTTTTCCTTCCGGTTTCATATTCTCGCTTCCGTAGGAAAGCAGTTCCACCACAACCTTATGCCCCGTCATCGCCTCAAGATCACATCCCGCAGGAATATAGATATCCCTGATATACCGTTGGTTGTCCGGCCTTACAAACCCAAAGCCCTTGCTTTTCACATACAGTCCCACGATCCCTGCAACGCTATGGGATACCACTTTTACGATTCTGCCCTCCTGCCGCTTTCCGCCCGGTGATGCCAAGATAATATACTCGACTTTATCTCCCTGGAACGCACCGTTGACGTTCTCTTCCGAAATGAAAATATCTTCTCCGCCCCCATCCGGCGCCACAAACCCAAAGCCTCTTGGATTCGCCTGGAATGTACCGGTCTGCCGCTTTGCCGTTCCTGCACTGTATTTTCCTTTCCTAGAAAGGGAGATTTTTCCTTCCCCGGTCAGAGAATCCAGCACCTCCTTGAGCTCTCCTCTCTGCTCTCTTGGGATCATAAGGATGGCTGCAATCTCCTTCAGCCTCATCGGCACATAAAGGTCATCCCTGATAAAATCATAGATAACCTTCTTTCGCTTTTCAAATGTCTCGTCCATATTTTTCTCCTATACCGCTATCTTCTGCAGTGTTTCTGCATAAAGAACAAAAACACCCTATCCGCAATTGTATAGAGTGTTTTTCTCTTTATTATCTTATGAAACAGCCAGCATCATACAGCCAAAAACTTCCTGCCGCTCTAGTTGAATATGCCAAGATTCAGCACTACGGACAAGAGGATGAACAGCACTGCAAGGAACTTCGTAGACTTCACGAGTGCGCCCTCCATAGACCGTCCCTTATTCTGTCCCCAGTACGTATCTGCGGCGCCGCTTATCGTTCCCAGTCCCGCAGACTTTCCTTCCTGCAGCAGAATAATCGCTGATAAGGCAATACAATCTATAACAAAGATAATATATAAGACAATCTTCAAAATATCCATCCTAACACCTCCTGCGGATAAGCCACGATTATTCTATCACAGGAAAAACAGGTTTGCAAGTATTTTAGAAGCATACCGAACAAAATCCCCAGGAAAACCGGGAGATTTCCCGCCAAAAGAGACGCCGCGGATCTGCTTCGGATCATGAAGACCCTTCTGCAGTGCCGCAGCGTTCTCTGTATCACTTAGATCAGTCCCTCCGGGAACTTACACCCTTTAATATGCTGTTTTCCTCCGGGAATGGATTACTCTGCCGCATATACGTCTACCAATTTCTTCAGGTACGCGTATCTCTCCATAGCTTCCTCTTCGTTGAGTGCGAACAGTTTTGCCGCTTTCTCCGGATTTGCTCTCTTCAGGGCATTGTAACGAACCTCTCCGTCAAGGAACGCCTGGTAATCTTCTTCCTTCGGCTCTTTGCTGTCAAGGAAGAACTTGTTGCCCTCAGCAGCCGGATTAAACCGGAAGTTATTCCAGTATCCGCACTCTACTGCGAGCTGCTCCTCTGTCTGAGCTTTGCTCATGCCTTTCTTGATACCGTGGTTGATACACGGAGCATAAGCGATGATCAGGGACGGTCCCGGATAAGCCTCCGCCTCTGTGATGGCCTTGACTGTCTGGTTGAAGTCAGCGCCCATTGCGATCTGTGCAACATATACGTATCCGTAGCTCATTGCCATGCCCGCAAGGTCTTTCTTCTTCGTCTCCTTACCGCCTGCTGCAAACTGTGCCGTAGCACCTGTCTTTGTAGCCTTGGAAGACTGTCCGCCTGTATTGGAGTAAACCTCTGTGTCGAATACCATGATGTTGATGTCCTTGCCGCTTGCAAGCACGTGGTCAACACCGCCGAATCCGATATCATAAGCCCATCCGTCGCCGCCGAATACCCACTGGGATTTCTTAGCGAGAAAGTCTTTGTTCTTCAGAAGTTCTGTCTTCTCCATACGGTCACATCCGCATTTCTCCAGAGCTGCCACCAGCTTGTCCGTTGCCGTTCCGTTCGTCGCGCCGCATCCGAATGTATCGACGTATTCCTGGGCCGCCGCCTTAACGTCTGCATCCGCCGCATCCTCAGCCAGCTTCTCTGCATAGCCTTTCATCCTGTCACGGATCGTGTTCTGCGCAAGCAGCATACCGTAACCGAACTCAGCGTTATCCTCAAACAGGGAGTTCGACCATGCCGGTCCCTTGCCCTCCGGTGTCACCGTGTAAGGTGTGGACGGTGAGGAGTTACCCCAGATAGAAGAACATCCTGTTGCGTTTGCGATATACATCCTGTCGCCGAAGAGCTGCGTGATCAGTTTCGCGTACGGCGTCTCACCGCATCCTGCACATGCTCCCGAGAACTCTAAGAGCGGCTGCTTGAACTGGCTTCCCTTTACAGTTGTCTCTTTGAATTTTGTGACAACCTCCGGTTTCACCGGAATCTCCCTGCCGTAATTGAAGAAGTCCTGCTTGCCTGCATTCGCTTCCATATTCCCCATAACGAGCGCCTTCTCGCCCTTCTTGCCCGGGCAGACATTCGCGCAGGAACCACATCCTGTACAGTCATACGCGGATACTGTTATGGAGAACTTCATTCCCGGCATACCGATCATATCGATTGCTTCCATTCCTTCCGGCGCTTTCTCAAGCTCGTCCTCTGTCAGAGCAACCGGACGGATTACCGCATGCGGGCAGACATATGCGCAGCGGTTACACTGGATACAATTCTCCGGTTGCCAGATCGGGATATCAACCGCGATACCGCGTTTCTCATATGCGGAGGAACCTGACGGCGTAGAACCGTCTACATAGTCATTAAACGCAGATACCGGAAGTGAATTTCCTTCCTGGGCATTAACCTTTGCCTGGATATTCTTAACGAAATCAACAACGTCTTTTCTTCCGTTCTCATCTACCTTCGGTGCAGCAAGACCTTCGTCAGCAGCGCCTTTCCAGCTCTCGGGAACCGCCACTTCTACCACCTGCTTAGCGCCAGCGTCGATCGCGTCATAGTTCATCTGAACGATCTTATCGCCCTTTCTTCCGTAGGTAGCCTTAGCGGCAGCTTTCATCAGGTCGATCGCCTCTTCCTCCGGAATGATAGCAGCAAGTTTAAAGAATGCAGACTGAAGGACCGTATTAATACGTCCGCCAAGCCCGATCTCCTTACCGATCTTAATACCGTCGATCGTATAGAACTTGATGTTGTGGTTCGCGATGTATGCTTTCACCTGTCCCGGAAGATGTCTGTCAAGGCCTTCCATATCCCACGGGCAGTTCAGAAGGAATGTACCGCCGTCAACAAGCTCCTGGACCATGTTGTACTTGTCCACATAGGACGGATTGTGGCATGCCACAAAGTTTGCCTGATGGATCAGGTATGTAGACTTGATCGGTGATTTACCGAAACGCAGGTGGGACATTGTAACACCGCCGGACTTCTTGGAGTCATAGTCAAAGTAAGCCTGTGCGTACATGTCAGTGTTGTCACCGATGATCTTAATGGAGTTCTTGTTCGCTCCGACTGTACCGTCAGCGCCAAGTCCCCAGAACTTACAGTTGATCGTTCCTTCCGGTGTTGTAACGAGCGGCTCGTCAGCTTTCAGTGACAGATTTGTCACATCATCTTCGATACCGATCGTGAATTTCTGTTTCTCATCATTGTGATATACAGCAACGATCTGAGCAGGTGTTGTATCTTTGGAACCAAGTCCGTAACGTCCTGTGTAGATCGGCACTGCGTCGAATTTGGAACCTTTGAGTGCTGCAACAACATCAAGGTACAGCGGCTCGCCCATAGCTCCCGGCTCTTTTGTTCTGTCGAGAACAGAGATCTTCTTAACAGAATCCGGAATCGCATCGATCAGAGCCTGTGCGCAGAACGGTCTGTACAGACGTACTTTAACTACGCCGACTTTCTCTCCTGCTTTCATCAGGTAATCGATCGTCTCCTCGATCGTATCGCAGACGGAACCCATAGCAACGATGACGTGCTCTGCGTCCTCAGCTCCGTAGTAGTTGAACAGCTTATAGTCTGTTCCGATCTTAGCATTTACCTTGTCCATGTAATTCTGAACGATTCCCGGCATTGCATCGTAGTACGGGTTGCATGCCTCTCTTGCCTGGAAGAAGATATCCGGGTTCTGAGCGGAACCTCTCTGGCACGGATGATTCGGGTTCAGCGCATGTGCACGGAACTCATCGATCGCATCCATATTTACCAGATCTTTCAGATCTTCGTAATCCCATGTCTCGATCTTCTGGATCTCGTGGGATGTACGGAATCCGTCAAAGAAGTTGATGAAAGGAAGTTTTCCTTCCAGTGCAGCACAGTGAGCAACCGGTGTCAGGTCCATAACCTCCTGTACACTTGACTCACACAGCATAGCCGCACCAGTCTGACGACAGGCGTAAACGTCTGAGTGATCGCCAAAAATGGAAAGTGCGTGGCTTGCCAGTGCGCGGGCAGATACGTTGAACACACCCGGAAGCTGCTCGCCTGCTACTTTATATAAGTTCGGGATCATAAGCAGAAGTCCCTGAGACGCTGTAAATGTTGTCGTCAGTGCTCCTGCTGACAGAGATCCGTGTACAGCACCTGCCGCACCTGCCTCGGACTGCATCTCAACAACATTGACTGTCTGTCCGAAGATATTCTCTCTGCCTTCTGTTGCCCATTCGTCAACATGCTCCGGCATAACGGATGACGGTGTGATCGGGTAGATCGCCGCAACTTCTGTGTAAGCATATGATACATGAGCAGCAGCCTGGTTACCGTCCATGGTCTTCATTTTTCTTGCCATTTTTTGTTCCTCCTTAAATTATACATAGAAAAAATATTCACATGTGATTTCATTATATCGCCAAAAATGACAAAAGTCCATAGAGGGCAGTCGGTTTTTTTGTATATTTTGGGGTACAGTTTCTGCCGTTTTATGCCGCAGAACCTCTCCTTCCAGTCCTGCCGTATATCCTTTTTCCCAAATCTGATTCAGCGCATCCTGAGCCTGTTCAAGGAACTCGCCTATCAGTCTGGTCTTATCCACATAATAACTCTTATTTTCCCACAGTTCCGTCTTTTTTCCATGAAAAAACCGGTTATCCATCTTTCTTCAATATTTATATGTCAAAAAAGATTTTATTTTTTATTTCAAACAGACACTTATTTATCTTCCACTATATATCCTCAGATATACCGCAGACATAGTTGGAATATCCCCCTCCACCCTTACTTCTGACTTTACAAGTATCGTGTGCGCTGTGCTGTCATAGTTTCCAAAAGAATCAATCCCCGTTTCCATCCAGGGCACACCGGCATCCTGCATTTCCATTTGCATCTGCTCACAATCTTCCCACGTATTCAGAGCCGAAACCCATTCCCACTCTCCCGCTGTCCTGATCTGATCTCCCAGAGAATACAAACTGGTGATAAGGGCTGTTGCCGTATAACTTCCCACAGTATTATTTGTACAGAATACCTGATATTCTTCCTGTTGCCCATTGTAAAACAGATATGCTGTCACCTGAGAAAAATTATCCATCTCAGTCATCCTCTCTTCATTTACAAGAGAATAGATTCCATTTTGATATCGATAAAGTCTCAGGTACAACCCTTTATCTGATGGGTTCAGATATACTGCCAGAAGTTCCTCTGTCCCGTCCCCATCTATGTCTGCCAGCGTCTGGCTGATATATCCCATCTCCGCTGCCGGAAAATCCATCAACTCCATATCCTGGCAAGAGAGAAACTCTTCGCCCGAAGCAGCTCCAAATTCCTGTACAAGGTCAGCTTCCACCTGCTGAGCTGCCTCCCTTGTATCTGAGGAAACACTTTTTTCTTTGCTCTTTATCTCTGTGCCCAAATTCTCTCCCGCAAGCTCGATCACATGCCAGATCCCGTCTTTTTTCACCCAACATTTCCCATTATATACCGGGCGGATCTCCTCAAACACGCCGGGAGCGATAACGAGGCTTCCTGCGGTGTTCCGCATCTCCCACACTCCGTCTTTTACAAGGGGGACATAACCCTCTGATGCAGCGTAACAGTACGGCTCGGCGTCACTGATCACATCCGGCGCATACTGCTCCCAGGACGCATCATATTCCAACGGGATCACAACCTCACCATTCTCATTGACATATCCCCACTTCCCATCCTTCTTCACCGCAAGAAGCCCTGAACTTTCCGAGCCGCACTCTTCGTATATGAAATCTGTCACAAGATCCCCGTTGCTGTATATGGCATACAATCCGGGCAACTCCTGGCCCCATCCGGTCAAATCATCCGCCTTTGTATACAGAGAATCTGACCTCTTTACCCCCACCGCATCCGCTGACATGACATATGGCTCCGATCCCCCGTACATCTCTTCATAAATTTCCTTGGTATTGTGCAGTTCGCCGTCACAGTAATAAAACGTCCCTTTATATCCATCTACATCGGGTCCCCATATTGCCACTGCCGGTTCCATTTCCCCTGTTTGCTCATTCAGGTAGAAGTCATTTATCTCGATCCCATACTCTTCTGAATATACCGGATTTTCTGTATGCAGTACGCAAACAGGTCCCGCTGTCCTTGCCCCTGTATATACAATATCAGCCGCAAGCTCCCCGGTATCTTTGACAAGCCCGAACAAACCGTCCTTGCTGACAACCGCATAGCGGGAAAACATCTGGCGGTTCAGCTCGTTCTCCGAATACTCCATATAATTGCCGTAGCGGAAATAAAAGATATCATCCGCCTCTATTCCCTCTTCCGCCACGGTATAGCTTTCCAGGCTCCCATACTCCTGCTCCAGCGCTTCAAATCCCCCTTTCTCCAATGCCTGGACGCTCTCCTTCGCCCTGCTGATTGTCTCCTGTGCCTTTTCCACTTCCCCGCTGCCAAGATAAAGCTCTGTCAGTTTCAGATACGGCTCTTTCTCTTTGGGGGCAATTTCAATTGCTTCCAGATAGGAGTCCTCCGCTTTCTCATAATCCAGCTCTTCCAGATACCGGTCCCCGTCTGCCACATAATTTCCTGCCTGCTGCTTCACATACTGGCCTTTTATTGCCAGTCCTCCGGCAATCCCTGCGGCTGCCAGAAGAACGGCTGCGGCTGCGGCATAATACCATTTTTTTCTCTTCTTCCCTGCAGCCGTCCTGCCGCGGACAGTTTCGTCAGGCTTTGTATCGTCCCTGCCGTCTTTTCCCTTATACTCATGTACGGGATTTCCGCACGCCGGGCAATATTTCTCGTTACCTTTCAGCTTCTTCCCACATTTTTCACAAAAACACATTGTATCTCCTCCCTCACATTTATGATCGTCACCTTACATTCACTGATCTCAGCTTTTTCTCCGAAGTCTATATAAATCATATGATCCAGAACATTTCCCTGGCCAACAGCCACTGATGAGGGATCGATTGAATAATTCATTACTTCCGATCCATATTCAATACGGATTTCTGTGGGCACACAGTTTTTGTCGTATAACTCCTCGCTTTTCGTGAAACCGGGAAGGATCGCCAGGCCGCTGACAGTCTGTTTCTCCATGCTGGTAAAGAGTATATTTTCATTCACTCCGCTCCCCGCCACGCCCTCCGCCCAGCATGTCGCGGGATCAAGATCCGAAAGGTTATCTACACCGTAATAATATCCCTCTTCCTGAAGCACCGAGGAGGACGACACATCAAAATCAGCTTTATAGATCTCCTTCCCCTGCGTCGTCAGACCTGTCGGGACTCCTGACGTGCCCTGCTCTTCCCGGGCGTTCTCCCCGGCCAATGCCCCGTCCGCCGTGTCCTCATTCGTATCAGGCATATTGCCCTTTTCTGTCTTTTGTGGCTCCTGTTTTGCCTCTGTTTCCTGCACTTCCTTTTCTGTATCCAAAGATTCCTGTGCAGTCCCATCTGCTGTTTCTCTTAAATTCAGCAGGAACACCGTTGATGCCGCTGTAGCGACGACTACGGCGGCGGCCGCCCCCGCCGCAGCCCATACTTTCCATATTTTCCGCTTCTTTTTCGTCCCCTTCCTGCCATCTCCCAGAGTCTTCTCTGTCTTTTTCCCGTGTTCTCCTCCGTCATTCTCAATGACCGCGCCGCGTTCTTCTGCCTCTCCTTCTTCCAGCCTGCTGCCGCAGTAAGGGCAGAAACTCTCTGTACCATCTTCCAGTCTGTGTCCACAATTCATGCAGTACATTCCTACTTCTCCTCCGCTCATATTTTCTGATTTGCATGTATGCATGACAGTATTATATCATATAATAACGCACTTGAAGATTGACAACTCCATGATTTTTCCTTTTTCACCACTTTGATCTCAGATCAGCATACGGATAATAAACATGGCGATCGCAGCCAGCACCCATGCCAGAAAATTAAAAAGCCAAATGATCATATCTTCTGCCCTCTTTTGTAATTATGGTTTTATCAGCGCATATTTTTCAAAATTAACACGATAATACTTTATCACTATATATTCTGATTGTCAATTTATAACATCTTTTTGATAATGTAATATCATTTCGATTAGTTTATGATTTGACGAAAGGAATTATAAATAAAGGAATGAAAAATGATTGGTGACAGAATTAAGAATTTGCGCGTCTCCTGTGAGATGACACAGGCAGATCTTGCCAAAAAACTGAATATCACCCGCAGCAGCGTCAATGCATGGGAAATGGGAATCTCCACGCCTTCTACCGCTTACTTGGTCGAACTGTCACAGTTATTCCATGTCTCTACCGACTATCTGCTTGGAATGTCCCACGACACCTCTCTGGACATCTCTGGTCTAAATGCCCGTGAAGTCAAAATTGTGTATGAACTGGTGGAATATTTCCGCACAAAAAAACAGTTCTGAACAGGTTGTCTCTCCGGCAATCCATTCGGAACTGTTTTCTGTTATTGTGCTATGGATTTATATTTTACTGCAGAAGGGATTTGTCCGTGATATAAGCCCCCTCCAGCGGATATGCGTTGGAATAATACCCCTCCTCCGCCGACAGTTCTCTCGTTGAGATTTCTTCCACCTCCGGTCTTTTATCCCGGAGCCTCACATGACAGATCGTCTCCACACCCATGTGTCCCTGCACCTGGATGATATAGTCCTGCGATCCGCCCGTCTCGTCCTGATAAAAGGCAGAATGGAATCCTGATATCTCTCCCAGAAAGACGCTCCTTCCATTCTCGGCCGTGTAGATCTCATACATATAGTCCGCCTCGCAGGTGCCTGTTTTAAGGAGCAGCTCTTTTACACCGTCCTTGTCCATGTCATAGAGGAAATAAGTCAGGTATTCGCTGAAATGCTCCCTGTAATCCTCGTACGCCCGGTCGAGCAGAGGCTCGTACGCGCTTCTGTAGACGTCCGACGTCACCTCTGCACTGCTCTCTGAGACACTGTCCTCCTTTGTCACATCTGATGTCACTCTCTCCCCGTCGATCTCCAGGGTAAGGGGCACTTTCCCCAGATATGACGGATCCATAGTCTCCATGAACATCTCGATATCCCCCGAATTATCGTTCTCTCCGGTAATATGTATCAGCATCTCCACGTCATCGAGAAACTCGAACCTCTGGATCCATGTCTGCCTCATCCTTGCCGCTTCGTTCACCAGCCCGATGCTCTCCAGATAGTCCGCCATCTCGTTGGCATCCTGCTCCATTCCGCTGAACTCTGAACCTGCAAGCATCTCTTCCGGTCCCGCCTTTCTCACGAACTGCCCATCCTCATAAGTCAGGACAAAAGACCGGTAACTGATCCCATCCGCATACATATAGTAGGACTGGCTGAGTCCGCCGCAGATATAAGTCGTCCCCTGGTTCTCATGCAGGAACACGCCGCTCATCTCGCTGTCCCCTCCGCCGAGGACTGGTCCCAGCTCTGTAAATTCATCCGTTAAGACCATCTCCCCGTTTTCCATCTCATACATCTGGAGATAGACAAAGTTCTGGTCATATTCCAGGTGCTGGTTTTCTCTCAGGTCATTCTTCATCACGAGCACAAGCAGTTCTTCTTCCCCGTCATTGTCAAAATCGCGGATGCGCGACGTCAGTACGCCCCTGACAGAATGGACCGGGTCCAGGGTCACATACCACGATGTACGGATATACTCACAGACAAAATCCCCTTCCTGGGCAGTCCCGTCCTCCGGGGCAAGGACTTCCTCTGTGTAGGTATACATGCCGTACTTCTCCTCCACCGCGGCACTGCCGGTATTCTCCACACCTTTGGCTAGTATTTCCACCGCTTTTTCCGGCTCATTCTGCTCCTGATATATCTCTGCCAGCTTCAGGTAGGGTTCTTCTTCCTTTGGCTCGATATCAATGGCAGCAAGGTAAGAGTCCTCCGCCTTCCCGTAGTCAAGCTCTTCCAGATACCGGCTGGCGTCCCCGATCTCTGCGTTGTACCTTTTTTCCCTCTGTTTGGGAAGAATCAGCATGACGACCGACACAGCCGTTGCCGCTGCCACAATGAGCAGCAGGATCACGACGAGAAGTACCTTCTTCCCCTTCCTGCGCTTTGGTTTCTTCTCCCGGGATATCTCTTCCCTGGGCGTCCCTTCGGGCGTTTCCTTTCCCTTGCTCAGCGGTGCGCCGCAGAAACCGCAGAATTTTGCTCCGTCCTCATTCTCTTTCCCACAATTCGTACAATACATCTTTTGTCCCTTTTCCTATTCTTTACAGACGAAAGACTCATTCGCCCGCCAGATTTTCTTCACAGTACAGATTAATCCCGTTCACGATTCCTTCTACCATTTTCTCACGGTAGGACGAATCTGCCATATTCAGGTCATCCTGCTCATTTGTCATGAATCCCATCTCAAGGATGATCACCGGAACCTGGCTCCAGTTGATCCCCGTCATTGTATCATTTGCCTGCACGCCCAGGTTCTGCATTCCCGTCGCCTCACAATAGGAGTTAAGAACAGTTGTGCCCAGCGCGTAGCTCTGGGTGTAAAGACTGCCCACATAGGGGTTCTCCGCTGAACCGACCAGGACAAGGGCGCCGTTTGCATCGGAGCTCTCGCTTCCATTGGCATGGATCCTGACGACGAAGTCTGCCCCTGCCTCATTGGCAAGCGTCGCCCTCTCTGCGTTGCTGATCGCAGTCTCATTGTCCTCCCTGGTCATCATCACATCGTACCCCTGTGCTGCCAGTGCATCCCGGAGCATAAGGGCGATATCCAGATTCAGCTGATATTCCGGAATCCCCGAATAGCGCCCTGACGTGCCTCCTGTAGATTTCGTTTTCATCGTGCTGCTGCCCGGCGCATTGGGCTCCTGCGCGCTCATATCGACGTCCGGGCTCTGGTGCCCCGGATCAAGGGAGATTAAGATCCCCTTCTTTTCCGGCTCCTGCGTCTCTTCACTGTCCGGTTCTTCCGGCGTCTCCCCCGGTGAAGTATCCCCGGCATTTTCCCCCGGCGCCTCCTCTTTTGGCAGATCAATCACCAGATCCTTTGCCTCCGGTTCTTCTGCTTCTTTCGCGCACCCGCCTGCGAGCATCGTTCCTGTAAAAAGCAGAAGCGCAAACATCACACCCATCATTCTCTGTCTCATCTTGTTCTCTCCCCCGTCAGACCCGCAAACCGGTCTGCTACTCATACTTTTTTATCAGATCTATATTTTTCTTCTCTGTCTCTGACAGCATGGACTCGGAAAAGTCATCCGGGTCTATCGTACCGTTGTACCAGGATTTGGAATCAAAATATGCCTGAAGTTCCGGATCATCGAACCTTCTCCCATGCCTTGCAAATATTTCATTTCTTGCCAGGCGCAGCTCATCCTTTGAAAGGCTGCTCACTTCGCTTTCTGTCAGAAGCCTTGTACTGCTGCCCGGCAGGATGTAACCTCCATTATCCTGGGCGGATTTTTCTTCCCCGGAGCCATCCGGCTTCTGCGTCTGGCTCAGCGGCTCTCCCAGAAGCTGTTTCCCATTCTGGATGTACTGTTCACTGGCGCGCGCCACGCTTTCTTCAAAGGGAGCATAATGCCTTTCCATGTTCTGGATATAACAGATCAGGCTGCCGTTCTGATAATAGTAGTACACATACGCCCCTGACGCATCTCTCACAGAGGCATAAATGATCTCCTCATTGTCATCAAACAGATATGTTACGACTTCGTCGCCAAGCTCCTGCGTGAAACGGACCGGCTTCCCGCTCTGGTCATAATAATCCGTCCGCGTATCATCGGAATATTTCACGCAGTCCGGGCCCATGATAAAGTTGCTCGATTCGTTCCATTTGTCCGCAATCTGGTCAACCACGGCGTCCGCCCCGGATGTCCCAGCCTCTGCCGTCTCCTCTGTTTCTTTCCTGCTCTGCTGTCCATCCTCTGTCTCCTGCGTGGAACCCTGTGCATCGTCTGCATCCTTCGTCACGCTGTCCGCATCCCTGGTGAGATACCAGTACGTGAATCCGCCGCCTGCCGCGAGACAGAGGATCACGCAGATGGCCACGATCAGTACGACCGGCTTCTTCCCTTTTCTCTCCGGTTCCTCATAGTCCTCCAGTTCATCCGGCAGTTCCTCCTCCGGCTCTTCCTGGAGGTTTGTCCCGCAACTCCAGCAGAACCGTGCGCCGTCTTCATTCTCTGATCCACAATTCCAACAATACATCTTCCCACTCCTTTGTATTATTCCGTTTCAATCTGTTTAAGAAGCCTTCTCCTCTGCCCGGGGAATACCACTGCCGTCGCAATCAGCCCTGCCAGGCATCCCACCGCTCCGATAATCCCTGTCAAAGCCAGGATGAGTCCCGGCGTCACCTCAATCATGGCAGCCATCCTCCTTCCTTTACCTGCCGGTAGACATCTTCCAAAAGCGTCATCTCACTGTCTTCATTATTGTCCTTCCTCTGCTCCTCATACAGCTGTTCCGCTTTCCCGTAATACTCCGCAAACTGTGTATAATCACGGCCTGCATTTTCTTTTGATGCCTGTTTATCTATCTCCAGGAACGCATATCTCATGAAAATATTATAGTCCTCGCCATACAGCCTCAGCATCTCATCCGCCGTCTGTTCTGCCCGGCTGATATCTCCAAGCTTTTCATATACGATGGCAAGCGTATCATACGTATGGTAAGTCCCCCATCCCTGTGCGACCATGTCCTCAAGAATCTGCGCCGCTTCCTGCCTGTAAGTGCCATTCCCGCTTTTATCCGCCAGTTCAATATCGATGCCTGCCAGGCTTTCAAGAATCTGCATCTGGTTTTCTACCGGCAGAGCCTCTTTTGCCTCAAGCAGGATGGTCCGCTGTGTGACGTCGCTGCCCTTTTCCTCATAAATGGAGTTCATCACAAGATATGCCCTTGCTTTCATCTCATTGTCTTCTGTAAGGTCAATACACGTCCTGAACTCCAGCAGGGCAGCGTCAAGCCTTCCGAGTGCTTTTTCAATCTCCCCTCTGGCGTAATAGATGGAATCCTCCTGCAATCCGTAATCGACTGCCTCCTGCAGGATTTCCTGTGCCGCTTTCTCTTCCCCGTTGTACGCCAGGGCGATGGCATAGTCCCTGTAATACTCGGTTTTTCTGGTCCCCAGGCGGAATACCTCCTCATACGCCCTGACGGACTCCCGGTACTGTCCCAGCCTGAAATAGCTGTCCGCCTCCAGATAATAGACATCTGCCATCCTCGCCTGGTTCAGATCCAGATCTTCATTGCTGCAGATGTCATACTCGACAAAAGAAATACACTCTTCATATTTTTCCTGTTCATACAGGGAACACGTATTCTGGTAATAGCTCTCCAGTGCGCCCGGGAGCAGGGACACCGCTTCCATGTATGTCTCTTCCTGCTCCTCATACTCCCCGCTGTTCCTCAGCCTGATCTGTTCCTCCACGAGAGCGTTGTATCTGCGCGTCTTTTCAAGGTTCATCCTGTGTATCCCGTACCCGCCCAGCACAATAAATCCTGCCATCAGGACCGCAAGACCGATCCGGACTGCCATCTGGCGGCGCAAAAGCCTCTGATATCTTTTATCCTTCCTGGAAATATTCTCGAACCCACGGAACATTTCCACTGCCGTCTGGTAACGTTGTTTCGGGTCAATCTTTGTCGCTTTGCCGATGACTTCTGCAAATGCCTCACCCGTACATTGTATCAGGAGCTTTTTGTTTATCTTTTCCCTGTAGTCTCCAAGCTTCTGTCCCGTTGCCAGATGATAGAAAGCCGCCCCTGCGCTGTACAGATCCGACCTCTCGTCGATCCTGGTGTGCCTGGGGATTCCCTGGGCGGACTTGCTGCCAAGTGCGATAATATACTGTTCCGGGGAGGTGTATCCGTTCGTGTACCCCAGCACAGCTGTCTCATCGAGATAAAAAGCAATGTTAAAGTCGATCAGGCAGATATTCCCCTCAGGGGTCAGCATGATATTGGCAGGCTTGATATCCCCGTGTATCACAGGCGGTTTCTGCTTATGCAGGTAATTGAGCGCACTGCACACCTGCATCCCCCACCGAGCAAGCTCTTTCTGGGTAAAACGCCTTCCCTCCTGTAAAAGCTGGGCGAAGGATTTCCCGGGGATGTAACTCATCACCGTATAAATATCCCCGTCCATTTCAAGGAAATCCAGCACCTGAGGCAGATAGGAATGATGGAGCTTCTTCAGGATATCGACTTCCTGCCGGTTTACCGCAGGGGAAATGCTCCTGCTGTGCATCTTCTTCAATACGACTTCCTGCTTAAGCCTTCTGTGGTATGCCTTATAGACTACGCCTCCCGACCCTTCTCCGAGTTTCTCAAGTATCTCATATGTTTCGGAGAAATCTTTTCGTATATCCATCCTACAGCCCTTCCCTGACCATAAACTCAAACTGTTCGTCTTCCGACAGGCGGAATATCATCCCGTCTGTCAGCTTTACCTCGGACAGAATACGCTGCCCGTTTACAAACACATGGTTGGCTGACTGCATATCCTCAAGCCAGCATCCGTCCGCCTTGAGATGAATCATCGCGTGTCTGCGGCTCACCGTCGGATTATCGCTGACGGCAAAATCCGCATCCGATGATTTCCCGATGACAAAGCCGTCCTTTTTCACCTCTGACCTTTCCCCCGTTTTCAAACGCCTGACAAAAAAGCGCAGCTTCTTTTTCACCGGTTTAACAGGATCCCGGATGATAATATTGCCGGAAAAGCCTTCTCTTCCGGCTGCCGGGATTCTGACCTTCGACCGGTCTTCCCAGCCTTTCAAAAAATCTCTCATAACCTTGTACCTCCCGGAACAATTCAGTCTGCGGCTTCTATCCCATATACTTGTAGATCAGGCTGTCCACAACCGGGATCGGGAGGGACCTTCTCCTTAGCGCCTTGATCCCCAGGGCGATGAAAAGGATGTATTCCACAATATCCAGGATCTCTGTCAGCAAATAGATAATCTTGGAAAATGTGTTGAATGTAAACGCCACAGAGAACATACCCAGGAAGGAACTGATCACCCCGAGTACATCCGGGAAAAACCCGATAACCGTATCGATCAGGGAGAAGAGGACCATCAGGATGACCGCCTTGATACTGGACCTTCTCAGCCACTCATCGTCTTCCACAAGCAGCACATATGCTGTCAGCACGATCGCCACAAGATATCCCCCGAACAATCCTGTAAAATAAATCGCTGACGCCAGCAGCCCGAATGGAATCCCTAATTTTGTTTTCTGCATGTTAATTTCCTCCTCAACTCATAAATTTTACTCTCTTATTTGCTTACTTGTCTTTAAACTTAAATATCCTGTCTTTGGATCTCGGCCTCTTTTTCCCCACAACCTTATCCGGCAGCGGTTCATACTGTGTCTGCGTCTTCATCATGGGCATGCGTTTGTGGTTTTTGCGCAGGAACAGAAGCGCTGCCCCGGCAAAGAGAACGACACATCCCGCAAGAAGCTGAGACACCGGAAGCCCGACCCCCGGAAGCAGGAGCTGATCCGTGCGCAGTCCTTCAATCCACACACGCCCCAGACCGTACCCGAAGATATACAGAAGGAACAATTCTCCCTCATATTTCTTACGTTTCCTGTAGAGTACAAGAATCACCAGAAGTGCGCAGCACCAGAGAGATTCGTAGAGAAACGTGGGGTGGACCTGGATGTAGCTCACTCCATCTATCCTCTCCATATGCTCACGCATCTGCCCTGTCACATCTCCTGAGCGCACCGCATCAAGGGGAAGCCGCATGGCAAAGAGGCTGTCCGTATATTCACCGAAGGCTTCTCTGTTAAAGAAGTTGCCCCAACGGCCAAGCATCTGCCCGTTCAGGATCGCCATTGCCACGGTATCCAGGATCTGGAACGGCGAGAGGCGCTTGATCCTCGCCAGGATGAACACGGCGAGGACCGCTCCGATCACGCCGCCGTAAATGGCAAGCCCTCCCTCTCTTAAGTTCAGGATATCCAGAATATTGTCCTTGTACATATCCCAGGAAAAGACCACGTAATAGATCCTTGCCCCGGCAATTCCCGCGATCACGCCTATGATTCCCATGTCAAGATAATCCTCCGGGTTCTGTCTTGTGCGTTTCGCCTCGGAAGTCGCGATCAGAAACCCGATCAGGATCGCTGTCCCTATAATAATTCCATAGTATGCGATCTCAAACCCAAAGACGCTGACGCTTTTCCCCACATGGCTGAGATAAATTCCCAGATTTGGGAAGCTGATATCATAATGCATACCTGTACTCCCTTCTTTTGGCGCAGTTTAGTCAGACCTCTTCATCTGCTTTCGGACTGCCCCTATACATTAAACCGAAACAGCATGATATCGCCGTCCCGGACGACATAATCCTTGCCCTCCAGACGGATCAGTCCCTTTTCTTTTGCCGCAGCATGGGAGCCGCACGCCATGAGGTCGTCATAGCTTATCACCTCTGCACGGATAAACCCCCTCTCAAAATCAGAATGGATCTTTCCTGCCGCCTGGGGTGCTTTTGTCCCCCTCTTTATCGTCCAGGCGCGTACCTCCGGCTCTCCTGCCGTCAGATAGCTGATCAGGCCCAGTAGATGGTAGCTTGCCCTGATCAGTTTCTCAAGCCCGGATTCTTCAAGTCCCAGGTCGTCCAGGAACATCTTTTTCTCATCGTCGTCAAGCTGGGCGATTTCTTCCTCTATCTCCGCACATACGACGAACACTTCACAGCCTTCCTGCCCCGCGTATTCCCGCACTGCCTGCACCCCGGCGTTGGACGCCCCGTCATCTGCCAGGTCGTCCTCTGATACGTTTGCCGCAAAAATCACCGGCTTTGCCGTGAGCAGATTATAGCCGCCAAGCCACTCCAGCTCCTCCTCATCCTCCGTCTCAAAGCTCTTCGCCAGTTTGTTCTCCTCCAGATGCGCCTTCACTCTCTCAAGGAACTCCAGTTCTTTTGCCGCCGTCTTATCATTGCGGGACAGCTTGACGGTCCTGGATATCCGTCTCTCCAGGATCTCCAGATCGGAAAATATCAGCTCAAGGTTGATCGTCTCAATATCGCGCATCGGGTCAATGCTCCCGTCAACATGGACGATATTGCTGTTCTCAAAACATCTCACCACATGGACGATCGCATCGACCTCGCGGATGTTCGCAAGAAACTGATTCCCCAGGCCCTCTCCCTGGGAAGCCCCTTTTACCAGTCCCGCAATATCGACAAACTCTATCGTCGCAGGTATTATTTTTTTCGTATGGTACATCTCTCCGAGGACTTCCAGCCGTTTATCCGGAACCGTCACGACCCCGATATTCGGGTCGATCGTGCAGAACGGATAATTTGCCGATTCTGCCCCCGCCTTTGTAAGGGAATTAAACAATGTACTTTTGCCCACATTCGGCAATCCCACAATTCCTAACTTCATGATCTTCTCCTTCTTGGTTCGTTCTGTCTTAATCTCTTGTCTCCATGAGGATGACAACCCCATAGGCAAATGTTATCTCGACCGTATCTTCCGCAAACTCATTGCTCACGCAGAGGCTCCCGTATGGCTTCAGGATATGGTTTTTCAGGGGATATTTTGCTCCCGCTATGCTGAAATCATCCACCGGGATCTCCAGAGGAAACACGGAAAAAAAAGGGCCGAACGCCTCCTCCCTTTTCAGCGTAATCCCGTGGTCGATCAGGCGTATCTGGTTATGGCTATCCACGATTCTGGCGTCCACCCCCGCGTCAAGCGCCACCTTAAGGCACTGTACATTCGCCCACAGGTGGTCCACACGTTTGCCTGTTCCGCCCAGGATCCAGATCTCCCTTCGGTGGAGTCCCAGGCAGAGTCTGAGTGCAATCTCGGTATCCGACGCATCCTTCACGGGATTAAACTCCCGGATCGGCACATTCGTCTCTTCCCTGTAGTAATGCACCAGCCGGTTCGGCGTACTGTCAAAATCCCCGACAATATAATCCGGCATAATATCATGGTCGTACAGGAACACCAGGCCTCTGTCCACACCGATAATAAATTCCGTATCCTCGCTTTTTAATATGGACAGGGCAAACTCTTCTTCCAGAAGCCCCCCGCTTACAATTACAGTCCTCTTACTCATAGGTTCTCAATATCTCCATAAACTCAACTGTATTTTTTCTGATATCCCCCTTAAAAACGCCTGATCCAGAGACGATCACATTCGCCCCTGCCTGAAGCACGTCCCCCACATTAGAATGATAGAGCCCTCCATCCACCTCAATATCCTTCTCAATGCCTCTCTCGTCAAGCCTCTTTCTCAGATCCCGGATCCGTCCCAGGGAATCCGGGATAAAGGACTGCCCGCCGAACCCCGGCTCCACGCTCATCATCAGGAACATTTCTGCCTGATCGAAATACGGCTCCAGCGCTTCTACAGGCGTCCCCGGCTTTATGGAGATTCCCGCCTTTTTCCCGCACCCGTGGATCTTATCCAGGGCAGCTCCGGGATCCTCACATGCCTCCAGGTGGATCGTGATGATATCGGCGCCGCATTGTGCGAACTCTTCCACGTAGCGTGCGGGCTCCGTGATCATAAGATGGACGTCCATCACCTGCCCGGTTGCCCCCCGGATGGAGGACAGCACCGGCATCCCGAAGGATATGCTCGGCACGAAGATCCCGTCCATCACATCAAAATGAATATACTCTGCACCCGATTCTTCTGTTGCTTTCATCTGCTCTCCCAGCGTCTTGAAATCTGCTGACAGAATGGATGGAGCTAAAATTCTTCTCATTGGTCAATACCTCTTTCTTTCCTGCAGTTCACGGTATATTTCCGTATAATTTTCATACCGCGTCCGGCTGATCTCTCCCTTTTCCGCCGCATCCTTTACCGCACATCCCGGCTCATGGATATGGCAGCAGCCGGAGAAACGGCATTTTCCCTCACAAGGCCGGAACTCAGGGAAATATTCCTTTAGTTCTTCCTTTTCAAAATCATTGACATACAGAGAGCTGAAGCCTGGTGTATCCATAATATAGGAGCCTTCCCCGATCACGATCAGCTCTGAGTGACGTGTCGTATGCTTTCCTCTTGATATCTTCCGGCTGATGCTGCCCGTCTCCATCTTCACCCTGGACTGGAGGAGGTTGATCAGCGACGACTTCCCCACCCCGGAGGGTCCCGCGACCGCAGTTGTCTTGCCCCGCAGCATACCTCTTAACACCTCGATGTTCTCCTTCTCTTTTGCACTTGTAAAGACCATCGGATACCCGCATCCCCGGTATGCCTCTTTCAGTCCGTTTATTCTCGGTTCGTCCGCCGCATCTGTTTTATTAAAGCAGAGGACTGCCGGGATATCCTTCCTCTCCATTGTGACGAGGAACCGGTCCAGGAGGTTTAAGTGCGGTTCCGGCTCCGCTGCCGCAAAGACGACAAGCGCCTGGTCGATATTCGCAACAGAAGGACGGACCAGTTCGTTTCTTCTCGGGAATATCTCCGTGATATTCCCCTCCATGCCCTTCTGGTCCAGCACCTCTATCCTGGCGTCATCCCCTACGAGAGGTTTCACTCCCTGTTTCCTGAAAATTCCTTTTGCCTTACATTCATAAACACCGGATTCTACCACGTAAACGTAGTAGAATCCGGCGATTCCTTTTATAATTTTTCCCTGCATATATCTGTAACTGCTATCCTGTGCGCATCACTGTGCCGCATCTGGGTTCTCACCTTCCGGATTTTCTTCCGATCCATCCTGGTCTCCTGTCTCCTCCGGACCTGTGCTCACCCAGAACTCTACTGTCGTCCCTTCCTCAACCTGCGTGCCGCTGCTGACCGACTGATAGAACACCTGCCCATAAGGGCGCTCGTTTGGTTCTTCCCCGGCAAAGGAAGCCGTCAGCCCTGCCTGCTGCAGCGTCTTTTCCGCAGTATTTCTGTCCATCCCGCTAATATCGGGAACCGTCACGACGCTGATCTGTGACCCCCGGCTCACAACATAGCCGACTGACGTACCCTTTGACACTTCTTTCCCGGCCTCCACATCCTGCGAGATGACAAATCCGGCTTCCACACTGTCACTGTACTCTTCCCTTGAGTTCCCTGTCAGTCCGGCATTGGACAGCGCTGCCTCCGCATCCGATGCGCTCCTTCCTGCCAGGTCCGGCACTGTCGCCGGCTCCGAGCCAAGGCTGACCACGATCGTGACGGTACTCTCCTCGTCTACCTGCGCTCCTTCAGCCGGGTTGCAGGAGATCACATGGCCTTCTTCCACGTCGTCACTGTACTCCGAATTTTTTGCCACCTTCAGATTCGCTTCTGCCAGGGCCTTCTCCGCATCCGCTTCTGCCATTCCGACGACCTTCGGAACCGTCGTGGTCTTGGCTTCCTCTCCGCTGCTGAGCGTCACGTAAATGGTCGTATGGGCGTCAACCTTTTCTCCGGCCGCAGGGTCATGGCTGACGATCTCTCCCTCAGCATATTCATTCGAGGCGACTCTCTCGTTCTCCACCTTCAGTCCCAGGCTGAGGTCGCTCAATTTTTCTCTTGCCTCGTCCTCCGTCATTCCTCTGAGGTCAGGCACCTCCACCTGCTCATCATCCGTGGACTGGCTTAACCCCGGACCGCTGAACACACCGACTGCGTTTCCTACCAGGAAGAGGATAAGCAGAGCAATAATCACCGCAGCCACAATCATAAGGATGCGCATGATCTTCTTCGTGTCTCTGTTTACACCCCTGCTTTTCCTTCGTCCGTCCTCGTCATCATCATAGTCGTCATCATCATAATCATCGTCATAATCGTCGTCGTATTCATCCTCGTCATCATAGTCTTTCTCGTTAAGCCTATCCAACTCATCCGTGGACATAACGACAGTGCGGTCCGAATCCGTTCCGGCTATGACGAAATCGCCGTCCGGGTCTACAAGGGACCTCTTCAGGTCAAGAATCAGGGATTCACAGTCATGATATCTGTTCTCCGGGTTCTTCTGCGTACATTTCATGATGATGCACTCAAGGCTGTACGGGATATCCGGCACTTCCTCCGCCGGAGACGCAATTTCCTCCTGCAGGTGCTTCAATGCCACCGTAACCGTAGAATCCCCGTCAAAGGGCACATGCCCTGTGATCATCTCGTACATGGTAATGCCTGCGGAATAGATATCACTCTTCTCATCCACATGCCCGCCCTTTGCCTGCTCAGGCGACGTATAGTGGACGGACCCCATCACGCTGGTGCTGATCGTCTGAGTGGACGTGGTCGCCCGCGCGATACCGAAATCCGTTACTTTTACTTTTCCTTCTTTTGAAATAATGATATTTTGCGGTTTGATATCACGATGGATGATATGCCGGTTATGAGCTGCCTGGATTCCCGTCACCATCTGTATTGAGATGCTGATCGTCTCCTTCGCTGAAAGTTTCCCTTTCTTCTCGATATAGTCTTTCAGCGTGATCCCTTCCACCAGTTCCATAACCATATAATACAGTCCCCGGTCCTGGCCTACGTCGTAGACATTCACCACATTCGGATGCATCAGGCCTGCCGCTGCCTGCGCCTCGCTCAAAAACTTCTGGATGAATACCTCGTCCGAACGGTAATCACTTTTCAGCACTTTTATCGCCACATACCGGTTCAGCTTATGGTCCTTCCCTTTGTAGACATCCGCCATGCCCCCTGAACCGATACGTCCCAGTATCTCATATCGTTTCCCTAAAAATACACCTTCTTTGATCATACACTCACCTCATCTGCAAATGGCTCCACCAGCACTACCCCTATATTATCCGTGCCGCCGTTTTCTTTTGCCGCCTCGACAAGAGACTGTGCGGATTCCACAATATCCCTGCCTCCCTGTACAATATGGAAGATCTCTTCGTCCTCCACCATATTGCTCAGACCGTCCGTACACATCAGAATGATGTCTCCCCGTTTCAGACGGTGCTCATAAAAATCTACATCCACATCGGCTTTCGCGCCGATCGCCCTCGTAATGATATTCTTGTCAGGATGATGCTTCGCCTCCTCCGGCTTGATGCCTCCTAAGCGAACCATCTCTTCCACAAGAGAATGGTCCTTCGTAAGCTGCTGGATTCCCTGGTTGATCAGATACAGACGGCTGTCTCCCACATTTGCAAAATACATCATCTGATGGACGACGGTCGCCGCAACGATGGTGGTTCCCATTCCTTTCAGGTGAGCGTCCCCGGATGCTTCCCTGATGATCTCGCGGTTCGCAACCTTAATCGCATTGACAAGCGCCTTCTCAATGTCCTCTCCTTTGCTCTTCCCCAGTTCTCTTTTGAGCACTTCCACCGTATACTTGGAGGCGTAATCGCCTGCCTGATGACCTCCCATGCCATCCGCCACCACAAAGAGATTGCGGAGAATACCCAGCGGCCTGTCCGTTACATAGACATAATCCTGATTCACTTGTCGTACCATTCCAACGTCTGTAATTGAAAATGTCTTCATCTTCTTCTCCTTATTCTCCGTCCGTTTCCACATACCGGCGTCTAAGCTGGCCACAGGCTCCGTCAATATCTGAACCCATTTCCCTTCTTATAGTAACATTTATTCCGCTTTTTTCAAGTTTATTTTTGAAATTCACGGCATTTTCCCTGCTCGGGCGGACAAAATCACGTTCCTTCACAGGATTTACCGGGATCAGATTCAGATGGCAGTTCCTGTGCCTTAAAAGCTTCTCCAGCTCACGTGCATCTTCCTGCGTATCGTTCACCCCATGTACAAGGCTGTACTCAAACGTCACCCTTCTCCCGGTTTTCTTAAAATAGTCATCGCAGGCGGACAATACTTCCGAAAGATCGTATTTATCTGCCACGGGCATAAGCCTCCTGCGCTTTTCCTGTGTGGCGCCGTGGAGGGAAAGCGCCAGTGTGATCTGGAGCTTTTCCTCCGCCAGCTCCCTGATCTTCGGCGCGATCCCGCAGGTGGATACCGTCACGTTTCTCTGGCTGATGTGAAGCCCGTGCTCATCTGTCAGGATATGGACAAAGTCCAGGAAATTCTCATAGTTGTCAAGGGGTTCTCCCGTTCCCATCACAACCACATTCGACACCCGTTCCCCCGTGATCTTCTGGATCTGGTAAACCTGCCTGAGCATCTCGGATGCGGACAGGTTCCTTTTCAGCCCTCCGATCGCGGAAGCGCAGAACGCGCATCCCATCCTGCACCCTGCCTGGGATGAGATACAGACAGAACAGCCGTGCTTATAACGCATGAACACGCTCTCCACCATATTCCCGTCCCAGAGCCGGAACAGAAATTTATTTGTACCGTCCAGCTTTGAGATCTGGCGTTCCTCCATTGTGACAGGAAGGATCTCATATTCCCGGTCCAGTTTTTCCCGGAGGCTTTTCGGAAGATTGGTCATCCCGGAAAAATCATCTGCGAGCCTGACATGGAGCCAGCCGTAGATCTGCTTTGCCCGGAACGGCTTTTCTCCTGCGCTTTCGATGTCGTTTTTTAATTCCTCATACCGCAGGGCACAAATATCCTTTTTCATTCTGTCTCCTGTTTCCCTGCGCCGGATTCCCGTTTCCTTACCAGCCTGGCAATAAAAAAGCCGTCACTTTTATGTATGCCGGGCAGAAGCTGGAGGCTGCCGTTTTCGTCCACACTGCCCCGCAGATCCGGGCACAGCATCCCGCTTATGTCCTCCGTCTCAAACTCCGGATTCTCCTCAAGAAACCAGCGCACATTCTCTGTATTCTCTGCCGGGTTCACCGTACATGTGCTGTATAAGAGCACGCCGCCCGGCTTCACGTATTCTTTGGCACAGCTTAAAATCCGCCTCTGGAGCCTGACCAGATCTTCCATGCCCTCCGGGGACACCCTGTACTTTAGATCCGTCTTTTTCCCCAGCACTCCCAGGCCGGAGCAGGGCAGATCAGCCAGGACCACATCTGCGCAGCCGACGGACTCTCTGTCCAAAACGGCTGCGTCCATGCAGGATGTCCCGATATTTTCAAGCCCCGTCCGCAGGATGTTTTCGCGGATCAGTTCCACCTTGTACTCTGTCAGGTCCCGCGCCTCCACATGCCCTGTCCCGCCAAGCATCTCTGCCACATGGAGCGCCTTTCCGCCGGGCGCGGCACACACATCGATGACCTGCGCGCCCTTTGGAGGGGCTGCCGCTTCCCCTGCCAGCATGGAGCTGACGTCCTGCACGACAAAAAGGCCTTCCCGGAAGCTGTCCAGGCTCTCCAGATAGTCCAATCCCGTGATTTCCAGCGCGTACGGAAGATAGGGATGGATGCGCGCCTGTACGCCCTCCTGCTCAAGTCTTCTGGCAAGATCCTGAGGACGGATACGGTTCCGGCAGCACCGGATGGTGAGGCGCTTCTCGATCTGGAAATCCTTTAGCATTGTCTCGATCACGTCCATACTGTAAGACTGCTGCCACAGCCGCACGATCCATTCCGGACAGGAATAGGTTACAGACAGACGCTTCAGAGGGTCAGAAGGATACTCCACCTTGTCCAGGTTACGCGCCGCATTTCTAAGGACACCGTTCACAAACCCTTTGAGTCCCGCGAACCCCCTGTGCACTGTAAGGTTCACCGCCTCGCTGCACACCGCCCGGTCGGGCACGCTGTCCATATACTTCAACTGGTACACTCCGCTTCTTAAGATATTGCGGACGACCGGCTTCATCTTCCGGGTCTTTACTTTAGAGAACTGATCCAGAATGTAGTCAATCTCAATCATATGCTCCAGTGTTCCCTCTGTCACCCGGGTGATGAAGGAACGTTCCCGTTTTTCCAGGTACTGGTACTTCGCCAGCACATCCCGGAGCATGATGTGGCTGTACCTGCCGTTCTCCGTCACTTCCATGAGGATGGCGAGTACGATCTCGCGCTCATTTACCGGCTTAGTCATTGCGTCTTCTTCCTCCTATGATCATGAGCCGAAGAAGCTGAAGGATCATGGATGCGGCGCTTGCCACATAAGTCAGCGCCGCGGCGCCTAAGACCTTTTTTACCGCCCCGATCTCATCCTGGTAGAGCATCCCTGACGATTCCAGCACTTTCACCGCCCTGCCGGATGCATTGAACTCCACGGGAAGCGTGACGATCTGGAAGAGGACGGCAGCGGAAAAAAGCAGGATCCCCAGTTCAATCAAAAGCCCTGACATCTGGCTGTTCATCAGCAGTCCGATGAGGATCAGGGGCCATGCAAGGGTGGATCCGAAATTCGCCACCGGCACCAGCGCTCCCCTTATCCTCAGCGGCGCATATCCCGTACTGTGCTGTACGGCATGCCCGCACTCGTGCGCTGCCACGCCGATGGCTGCCACGGAGGAAGAGTTGTAGACGGTGTCGGAAAGCCCCAGGGTCTTCTGCCTGGGATCATAGTGGTCTGTGAGATTGCCCGCAATGTGGACCACTCTCACATCATAGATCCCGTTCCTGCGCAGGATCTTCTCCGCCGCTTCCCTGCCCGTCATGCCGGAGTGGCTGCGCACCTGGGAATACCTCGCAAATACGCTCTTCACCCGCCCTGATGCCGCCAGGCAGATCACAACGCCAATCAGGACGAGTATATACGTCCTGTCAAAATAATAATAAAACATAATCTAAACCTCCTGAGATCATATTGTTCTCACGCCTATTCCCGGACCGCGCCCGTCTTCATTCTCCCGTCAGCACAGTCCCCGTCTCAAGCGCATAACCCCTCAGAAAAGCACCTGCCTCCATTCTCTTTTTTCCCGGAATCTGCAGTTCATATACACAGAGAATCCCCTCCCCTGTCTGTACGTCAAAGGAGTCCTTCCCAACTGCAGTGACCGTCCCCGGCGCTTCCTTTTTCTCTGTTTCCTTTTTAACCCCTGCTTTCCAGATCTTCATGACTTTCCCGTTCCAGTGGGTGTATGCGCTGGGCCAGGAATTGAGCCCCCTGACGAGCCTCTCGATCTTGACCGCCGAATCGTTCCAGCCTATGTTCCCCATCTTTTTATCCAGCATCCTCGCATAAGCCGTAGGGCTCTCTCCCTGCTTTTCAAATACAGCGGTCTTATCCTCCAGAGCTGCCAGTGTCCTGACGCACAGGGCGGCCCCTGCCCGGGCGAGCTTGTCGTGAAGGCTGTCTCCCGTCTCATCCTCCGCGATGGGTACCTCCTCCTTCATAATCATATCTCCCGTATCCAGTCCCTCGTCCATCTGCATGGTCGTAACCCCTGTCACTTCCTCCCCCTCCAGGATCGCCCACTGGATGGGCGCTGCCCCGCGGTATTTCGGGAGCAGGGACGCATGTACGTTAATGCAGCCGTACGGGGTCAGTTCCAGGATGGCTTTCGGAAGGATCTGGCCGAATGCAATGACGACAATCACATCGGCATTGTATTCTTTTAGTTTTTCCACACACTGTTCATCCCTGACTCTCTTTGGCTGAAAGACCGGAATCCCGAGACGCTGCGCCGCTTCCTTGACCGGGGTCGGCTGCATCTCCTTGCCCCGCCCCTTCGGCTTATCCGGCTGCGTCACTGCAAGGCACACATCGTGCCCGGCGTCCGCAAGTGCCTCCAGTGTGCCTACCGAGAACTCCGGCGTTCCCATAAAGATTATCCGCATCTTTTATTCCTCCGTTTCATCAGACCCTTCTTCGTCCTCTTCATATGTTACATCGTGCAGTCCGTCCTCTGTCTTATTCACATAGAGCTCGCCGGACAAATGGTCGATTTCATGGCAGAGCGCCCGTGCCAGAAGACCTTCTCCTTCCACCTCGATGGGCTGCATCTCCTGGTCCAGAGCCCTCACCTTTACATGCTCCGGCCGTGTCACCAGTCCCCATTTCCCCGGGACGCTTAAACATCCTTCCTCTCCGGTCTGTTCCCCGGACGACTCCGTGATCTCAGGATTGATCAGCACGATCGGTCCCTCCCCCACATCGATGACCACGATCCGCTTTAAAATTCCGACCTGGGGAGCTGCCAGCCCGACGCCGCATTTGTCATACATCGTCTCCAGCATATCCCCGATCAGGATCTTTGTCCTGAGCGTCATCCTGGTCACTTCCTTGCACTTCTTTGTCAATATCTCGTCTCCGATTTCTCTTACCTCTCTGATTGCCATAGCTTTCTCCTTCTATATATTCATAGGGTTAAAATCAAACTGTATCCACATTTTATCAAAGCCTGAATTGATCTCAATGTACTGCTCCAGCCTGTCTTTGACCCGGATCAGGGTATCATATCCGGGGGCCTTTATATAGATCACTCTCCTGTATATATCTTTGACCTTATCCACCCCGGGGCTGGCAGGTCCGATCACAGACGCCCCGCTGTGTCCCCTGGCACGGAGCGCATACTCTTTTAAGTAGCGGCATCCCGTCTCCAGGAGCGCCTCATCGGGTCCCGAGACCAGGACTGCCATCAGGTTCTCTACAGGCGGATATCCCATCATCTCCCTGTAACGGATCTCTTCCTCATAGAATATCTCATAGTCCTGTGCAGCCGCAGCCTTGATCGCATAGTGGTCCGGGCTGTACGTCTGTATGACGACCTCCCCCGGTTTATCCCCTCTCCCGGCTCTTCCTGCCGCCTGCGCGAGGAGCTGGAACGTGCGCTCCCCGGATCTGTAATCATCCGTGTAAAGGGACATATCCGCCGCAAGCACGCCCACCAGCGTCACATTCGGGAAATCATGCCCTTTCACGATCATCTGGGTTCCCACGAGAATGTCAGCCTCCTCATTGGCAAAAGCCGAGAGGATCTTCTCATAGGAGTCCTTATGCCGCGTGGTGTCCATATCCATTCTGAGAACCCCTGCCTCCGGGAACCGCTCTTTGACAATGTCCTCAATTTGCTGGGTGCCTGCCCGAAATTCCCCGATATGGCGGGAACCGCATTCCGGACATTTTGCCGGCTTATTCTGCGTATACCCGCAGTAATGGCAGACCATTTTCCCGTCCCTGTGCACAGAGAGCGATACGCTGCAGTGGGGGCATCTGATTACATGCCCGCACTCCCGGCAGGAGACGAACCCGGAATACCCCCGTCTGTTCAGAAAGAGCATGATCTGTTCTTTCCTCGAGAGCCTCTCCTCCATCAGACTTGTCAGCTTACCGCTTAAGATAGAACGGTTGCCCTCTTTCATCTCCCGGCGCATGTCTACCGTGCTGACCCGCGCCAGCTTCTGATTTCCCGACCGGTTCCTCAGCTCAAGCAGTTCATATTCCCCCTGCCGCGCCCGGTACATCGCTTCCAGGGAGGGCGTCGCACTTCCCAGCACGACCCCCGCCCCTTCCATCTGCGCCCGCTTCACCGCTGTCTCCCGGGCATGGTAGCGGGGTGTCTGTTCACTCTTATAGGTCGGCTCATGCTCCTCGTCGATCACGATCAGCCCCAGGTCGGGAAAGGGGGTAAAAAGCGCAGATCTGGGGCCGATCATAACATCCACATCTCCCTTTTTCGCCCGCATCATCTGGTCATATCGCTCTCCCGCTGAGAGGCGGGAGTTCATGATCGACACTCTGTCCCCGAAGCACCGGCAGAAACGCATGACCGTCTGATAGGTGAGCGCGATCTCCGGGATCAGGACGATCGCCTGCTTCCCCATACCGGTCACTGTCCGTATCATCTCCATGTATACTTCCGTCTTGCCGCTTCCCGTCACGCCGTGTACCAGATAAGTCTTGCGCAGTCCTTGTCCATAGTCTTGCCGGAAACGTCCGATCACATGCCTTTGTTCCTCTGTAAATGTGATCGGAGGGCGTTGTCTGTCCGTCTCCTTTACCGGATTGCGGTACACCTGCTCGGACTCAAGCGCAAGCACGCCCTGCTCCTCCAGCGCCCGGATGATCGTGCGGCTGACGTTAAGCTTCCTGGTGACAAGCTCATACTCCAGGACAGGGTCGTCAAGCAGGGCAGCAAGGAGCCTCGCTCTCGCCTTCTGGTTCTTTCTTTTCAGATAAAATTCCAGCAGCTTCTCCCCCTCTTCCCTGTCAAGCAGGAGCCGGACCCTTCTCCTGATACGGGCGTTCTCCTTCTGCCGGATCGGGAGCACGGTCTTGAGAGCCTGTATCATGGTCCCGCCATACTGCTCTTTCATCCACGCCGCAAGGGCGATCAGCTTCGCCTCGATGGCCACCGAGTCCCGTGAAATGTCCTCGATCTCCTTCACCTTTGACAGGTCGTACTGACAGGTCTCCCGTACGGCGGTCACATATCCTTTTATCCTGCGGTTCCCGTTCCCGAAGGGGACCAGAACCTCCATTCCCGGCTTCAGTTCCCCCTCAAGCCGCTCCGGTATCCTGTATTGAAAGATCTTATCCAGTTTTTCATGTTGAATATCTACGATTACATCTGCAAACACACATCCACACCGTTCTTTTATTCCTGTTTCTCTGCCTTCAGTTCTTCCAGGACCTCTGCGATCAATACCCTTTCATCCATCGGGTACTTGACGCCTTTGATCTCCTGATAGTCCTCATGCCCTTTCCCTGCCAGCACGATCACATCCCCCGGCTGACCGTGGGCGATGGCGTAGCGGATCGCCTCTTTCCGGTCACAGATCTCCACGTACTTTCCGTCTGTCCTTCCGATTCCAACCTTGATATCATCTATGATCGCCTGAGGCTCTTCATATCTTGGGTTGTCTGACGTAATGATCGTCAGGTCTGCAAGCCGCCCCGACACCTCGCCCATCTCATATCTTCTGTCCCTGGAACGGTTTCCGCCGCACCCGAACACACACACAAGACGCTTCGGATGGTATTCCTTCAGCGTTGCCAGAAGGCTCTCCAGGCTCATGGCATTATGTGCATAGTCGATCATGAGCGTGAACTTATCAGACACTTTGATCATCTCGATCCGCCCCTTGACCGTCGCCTTCTTCAGCGCCTCCTGTATCTTTTCAACCGGCACCTGGAAATGCCGGCACACTGCGATTGCCGTCAGAGAATTATACACGCTGAATTTGCCCGGTATGTCAATTTCCACATCAAAATCCATCCGCCCTGCCACATGGTACGCCACGCCCAGATATCCGGGCCGCGACACCAGCCTGACATTTTCTGCCCGCAGGTCGGCTTTCTCCGAAAAGCCGAATGTCTCGATCTGGCATGTGGCATCCCGAAAGACATCCTCAAAATACTGATCGTCCATATTGGCGATACCGAGCCTGCACTGCTTGAAGAGCAGTCCCTTACAGCGCTTATAGTCTTCAAAATCCCTGTGCTCGTTAGGTCCGATGTGGTCCTTCCCCAGATTGGTAAAAATTCCGATCTCAAAGGGGATTCCCGCTGTGCGGTGGAGCATCAGCCCCTGGGAGGAAACCTCCATTACCACACTGTCGCATCCCGCCTTTACCATCTCGGCAAAATACGAGTGGATCGTATAGGATTCCGGCGTTGTATTGGCGGCAGGGATCTTCTTCTCCCCAATGACTGCCTCGATGGTTCCGATCAGACCCACCTTATGCCCCACTCCCTCAAGAATGGATTTGATCATATAGGTCGTCGTCGTCTTCCCCTTGGTCCCGGTAATGCCGACCACTTTCAATTTTTCTGCCGGATACCCGAAATATGCCGCCGACATCAGCGCAAGCGCATACCTGGTATCTGCCACTCGTATCACGGCCACATGCTCCGGCACTTCAACATCCTTCTCCACAACGAGCGCAGCAGCCCCCTTTCGGACCACATCATCTGCAAATCTGTGCCCGTCTGAGACTGCCCCGCTGATACACACGAAAACCGATCCCGGCTCCACACGCCTGGAATCGTTGACAAGGGTCGTCACCTCTGTCTTTGCGGTTCCCTGTACAACCCCATATTCCAGCCGCTCTAACAATTTATCTAATCTCACGATTACATTCCTCCTGATCTGGAAACTACTTAATATAATGATGTTGGGGTCAAAAACCCCCAACTACGATGCCTACGGATTGTTCCGTGCTTCGCACTCCCACAATCCGCCCCAATATTCACATATCGTGGGATATACATCCCACTTTTATGCTCATATCGGGGCGGGACCCAAGGTCTTTCACCCACTTATGAGCAAGCTCATGTGGGTTTAGACCTTTTGACCCTGGCATCATATAATATGAATATCCACGATATAGAATACCACAATATGCACCCGGTTGCACGAGATTTTTCTGGACAGATCCATCTGCCATAAGATATGATAAAATGGCTTATACTTGCTAGAAAAAGGAAAGAGAGGATTACGATTTTGCTGACAGATTTTATTAATGCACTGAGCGACCTGCTCTACAGCCACATACTCATCGTCCTGTTGCTGGGGACAGGAATCTATTTTTCGGTGAGGACACGTTTCGTACAGTTCCGCCTGTTCGCGGAGTCTATCCGTGTTGTGGCGCAGCCGGGCACGGATGACAACGGGCTGTCTTCTTTTCAGGCGCTGATGGTATCAACCGCTTCCCGGGTCGGAACCGGGAACATTGCCGGGATCTCAACTGCCATCTGCTTAGGGGGAGCCGGAGCTGTATTCTGGATGTGGCTTACCGCCATCCTGGGGAGCGCTTCCGCCTTTATCGAGAGCACCCTTGCTCAGATCTACAAAAAACGCGCCGCAGACGGCAGCTCCTACGGCGGTCCCGCCTACTATATCCAGGCGGCACTTAAGAAACACTGGATCGGCGTGATATTCGCGGTTTTCCTGATCCTGACTTACATGGGCGGCTTCAACCTTGTGGCATCTTTCAATATTGCGGACTCTTTCCGTGTATACGGTTTTTTCGACGAGTCTTCCACGCCGCTCATTGCCGGGACCATACTGGCTGCGGTCTTCGCACTCTCCATCTTCGGCGGGAGCAAACAGATCTCCCGCATCACCGAAATCCTGGTTCCGCTGATGGGGATTTTCTATCTGGGCGTCTCCCTGTTTATAGTCGTGACACATTACAGCCTGATCCCTCAGATGTTTGTGGATATTTTCTCGAATGCGTTTGACTTCCGGGCGATTTTCGGCGGCTTTGCAGGCTCCTGCGTTATGAACGGGATCAAGAGGGGTCTCTTCTCCAATGAGGCAGGCGTCGGTTCGGCGCCCAACGCCGCTGCCAGCGCATCTGTATCCCATCCCGTCAAACAGGGACTTGTGCAGATGCTCTCCGTTTTCATCGACACCATCCTGATCTGCTCTGCCACCGCTTTTATGCTTCTGTGCTCCGGCGTGGCTCCGTCAGAAGAACTAAAGGGGATGCCCTGGGTACAAGCCGCCGCTTCCCATTCTCTCGGGAGCTTTGGGACAATCTTTATCACCATCGCCCTGTGCCTGTTTGCCTTCACCACGCTGATCGGCAATTTCTACTATGCAGAAATGGGCTTGAAATTCCTCTGCGGAAAAGCCCCCGGAAAGGCTCTGCTCAATGTCTTCCGCATTCTTGCGGCGCTGATCGTACTTGCCGGCGCGACGATGGAATTTAGCCTTGTATGGAGCACAGCCGACGTCCTGATGGGATTCATGGCAATCATCAATCTTCCGGTCATCCTCATTCTCGCAGCGCCGGCCCTGCGGAGCATGAAGGATTACATGCGGCAGAAAAAAGAGGGGAAGGACCCTGTATTCAAAGCCTCGGATATCGGCTTAAAGGACAGGACTGATTTCTGGAACTGATCCTCATGTGATCTTTCGCCCTGCCCAAGTCTTTCTCATCAGCCACACGCAGAGGAAGGAGGCCGCCGCGATGCAGACTGTCAGCGCTGGAACCGCAATCCACGCTGACAGGTCCGACGGCTCCATATATTTCTTATAATTGTCCAGAAACAGGATGTGGATCAGGTAGATCCCGAAGGAACATCCGCAGAACAGGTCTATGATTTTCTTTGTCCGCTCTTTCAGTGTTATTTCACATTTCCCAAGCCGTATCACAAAGAGGAAGAAGGCGGAGCTTCCAAGCGCCAGCAGCGGATTCCCGTATGCCAGGAATTGGTCCAGATGATCCCCGGCCATGAGGGTCCACCCCAGTGACAGCGCGAAGATCAGCGCCATACACGCCGCAAAGGTTCCAAGAGCCGCCTTCTGCCCTATCCTCATATGCTTTCTGTATTTATAGATGTAATATCCGATAAAAACATAGAACGAGTACACCCTGTCCCCGATCAGGGGCAGGTCATAATAGGCTTCCCCGTGCTGGAGCGAGGAGACGTAATTGAAGATCACCGCCGCTGTAATCACGACAAGGAACGCCTGCTCCAGCTTCACATCCATTCCCCGGCACATCACCTGGAAAAACGGAAGGACGAGGTAGATCGGAATCATCGCATAGAGATACCACAGATGTGCCTCCGTCGGAACATACAGGATCTCTGCCAGGTCAAATTCCGTCCCCATATAAAAGGTGTTCCACAGATAGTAGATAAGGCTCCACACAACCAGGGCCGTAAAGAAGCGGATCAGCCGTTTTACATGCTTTTCAAGCGGCTCGTCCCTCCCCAACAGGAGAGCGCCCGATATCATGAAAAAACAGGGCACGCTGATTCTTGCCACCACATCGAGTACGAGTGAAAATATGTATTCTCCCCGGGATATCCCGCCGAAATCACGGCAGTAATAATTCGTGACATGTATGACGATCACAAGAATAAAGGAAATCATCCTTATCATTTCCAGATTATAATTTTTCTCTTTCAATCTTCTGGTCCCCCATTCCCAAATTTTTCTTCCGGTTTTTCTCTCTGTCTGCCGCCCGGTCCGGGCGCTTCATGGCGCTTGCCTTTACTACGGCGCCGTCCCCGTAGCGCAGATTCAGTTCATGGAGCGCTTTGCTCAGCTTCTTATGCTTCTCGTCCGGTTCCTCCGGGATCCTGATATCAAAGATCGAGAGCTGTTCCGGTTCCGCTTCGTCCGACAGCTTTGAGGTACGGATGCCGAGAAGACGCACAGGTTCCCCGCTCCACGCTTCCCGAAACAGGCTGCATGCAGTCTCATACAGAATCCCCGGATCATTGGACGCCTTCTCGAGCTGTGTCTGATGGGATACGGTGCGAAAATCATGGTACTTGATCTCCATGCTCACCATTCCTGCCTTTTTCCCCGCTTTTTTCAGGCGGTTCCCCACACTGCGGGAGAGTTCTGCAAACACCGGGTAAGCCTCTTCTTCTGTCACCGCATCCTCCGACAGGGTGGTAGAATTGCCGATCCCTTTTGCCTCCTCCGGTCTGGCCTGTACGGTATCCCCGCCGATGCCGTTGGCAAACTCCCACAGCATCCTGCCGTGGCTCTTTAAGTGGAGCATGATAAGCTTCGGGTCCGCCTGCGCCAGGTCCCCGATCGTATTGATCTCCAGCTTTTTTAGCACTTCTACGCTGGAATGTCCTGCCATGTAGAGTTCTCCCACGGGAAGCGGCCACATCTTCTTGCGGATCTCTTCCGGGAAAAGCGTGTGTACGCGGTCCGGCTTCTCAAAGTCCGACGCCATCTTGGCAAGCAGCTTGTTCGTGGAGATCCCGATGTTCACCGTGAACCCGAACTTCTCCCGGATCCCGTCCTTGATCTCGAAGGCGCCGTCAACCGGAGAGTGATAGCGGCGGGCAATCCCGGTGAAGTCCATATAACATTCATCCACGCTGACCTGCTCGATCTCTTTCGTAAATGTCCGAAGGTATTCCATCAAAAGCCGGCTCTTTTCCCGGTACATCCTGTGATCCGGCGGTTCCATCACAAGATTCGGGCACTTACGAAAGGCATTCGCAACAGGTTCTCCCGTGCGAATGCCATATCTTTTGGCAGCGGGGGACTTGGCGAGAACCACGCCATGCCGCGACTTTTGGTCGCCGCCAATGATAGCGGGTATCTCACGCAGGTCCACCTCTGCCCCCTTTTTCAGTTGTTCCGCCGCCGTCCAGCTAAGGTAGGCGGAATTAACGTCTATATGGAAAATGATCGATGCCATATAAAAGACTGTCCTTTCACTGCTCTGAAACTGCGACCCGGTCTTTTATCCTTGCCTCCAGTTTCCCGTCAACGACGTCGATGAGAATCGTGTCTCCCCGTCCGACATTTCCCCCAAGGATCAGCCGGGCCGCCAGTGTCTCCACATTTTTCTGGAGATACCGCTTCAGCGGCCTTGCGCCGTACATCGGTTCATATCCTCCGTCCACAACGAAGTCTTTCGCCGCATCGGTAAGCTCTACACGAAGCTCCTTCTCGACCAGTCGTCTGTTGACGTCTGCTATCAACAAATCAATAATGGCATGAATGTTGTCTTTCGTCAATGGCTTGAACATAATTATTTCATCCAGCCTGTTTAAAAATTCCGGTCTGAAATGTGCCCTCAGCTCATTCATCGTCATGTTCTGGGAATTTTCGTCAAGGGTTCCGTCGTCCTGGATGCCTTCCAGCAGATAATTTGCACCTATATTGGAAGTCATGATAAGGATCGTATTCTTGAAATCCACCGTCCTTCCCTGGGAATCAGTGATACGCCCGTCATCGAGCACCTGCAGAAGTACATTGAACACATCCGGGTGCGCCTTCTCGATCTCATCAAAAAGCACGACCGAGTACGGTTTCCTACGGACTGCCTCTGTAAGCTGCCCACCTTCATCATACCCGACATATCCCGGAGGTGCTCCGATGAGTCTGGAAACAGAGTATTTCTCCATATACTCACTCATATCGATACGGACCATATTGTTCTCATCGTCAAACAGGCTTTGGGCAAGCGCCTTGGCAAGCTCTGTCTTACCGACGCCGGTAGGTCCCAGGAACAGGAAAGAGCCGATCGGTTTGGACGGATCCTTGATCCCCGCCTTAGAACGGATGATCGCTTCCGTCACCAGCTCTACGCCCTCATCCTGGCCGATCACCCGCCTGTGGAGCTCATCCGCCAGATTAAGCGTCTTGGTCCGCTCGCTCTCATTGAGCTTTGCCACGGGGATCCCGGTCCATCTGGATACGATCCTTGCGATCTCATCGTCCGTGACAGACTCATGGACAAGGGACATATCCTTTGCCTTAACTTTTTCCTCCTCTTCCTCCAGCTGTTTCTGGAGCTGAGGCAGCCTGCCGTACTGAAGTTCCGCCGCCTTATTCAGGTCATATTCCCTCTGCGCCTTCTGGATCTCTTTGTTCACCTGCTCGATCTCTTCCCGGATCTTCTGCACACGCTCAACAGAGGTCTTTTCATTCTCCCACTGAACCTTCTTGCCGGCATATTCCTCTTTCAGCCCCGCAAGTTCCTCCTGAAGATGCTCCAGGCGTTCGCGGCTTAAGCGGTCTTCCTCTTTCTTGAGCGCCTCTTCCTCGATCTCCAGCTGCATCACGCGCCGTCTCAGCTCGTCTAACTCTGTCGGCATGGAGTCCAGCTCCGTCTTGATCAGGGCGCATGCCTCATCTACAAGGTCAATCGCCTTATCCGGCAGGAACCGGTCTGAGATATAGCGGTGGGATAAAGTTGCCGCTGCCACAAGCGCACTGTCTGTAATCTTCACTCCGTGGAACACTTCGTAGCGTTCTTTCAGCCCCCTGAGAATAGAGATAGCGTCCTCCACACTCGGCTCTTCCACCATAACCGGCTGGAAACGCCTCTCCAGCGCTGCGTCTTTCTCAATATACTGACGATACTCATCCAGCGTCGTCGCACCGATACAGTGCAGTTCACCTCTTGCGAGCATGGGTTTTAGCATATTTCCGGCGTCCATCGCACCGTCCGTCTTGCCCGCTCCCACGATGGTGTGGAGCTCATCAATAAACAGGATGATCCTGCCATCACTGTTCTTCACCTCTTCCAGGACGGCTTTGAGCCGCTCTTCAAACTCCCCCCGGTATTTTGCGCCTGCTACAAGCGCGCCCATATCCAGGGAAAAGATTGTCTTCTCCTTGAGTCCTTCCGGCACATCTCCGCTTACGATACGCTGCGCCAGTCCCTCTACGACCGCTGTCTTTCCAACTCCTGGCTCTCCGATAAGCACCGGGTTGTTCTTCGTTTTGCGGGACAGGATACGGATGACATTGCGGATTTCCTCGTCACGTCCGATGACCGGGTCCAGCTTCTGGTCCCGCGCCCGCTCTACAAGATCCTGCCCGTATTTGTTCAATGTGTCATATGTCGCCTCTGGATTGTCACTGGTTACTCTCTGGTTCCCTCTGACTGTAGAGAGCGCATGGAGAAATCCCTCCCTGCTGATGCCATACTCCCGAAAAATCTGTTTCATCTCTTTGCTGGCATATTTGATCAGGGCAAGGAACAGATGCTCGACAGAGACATATTCATCTCCCATTTGTTTTGCCTCGTCCTCTGCGTGGATCAGGACATTGTTCAGATCCTGTCCCACATAAGCCTTTCCTCCCTGGACTTTCGGGCGTTTCCCGATCGCCTGCTCTATACTGTTGAGAAAGAGCTGCCCCTGTATGCTCATTTTCTCAAGAAGTTTTAAAATCAGGCTGTCATCCTGCGTCAAAAGCGCATAGAGCAGATGCTCCTGCGCCAGTTCCTGATTTCCGTTGTCTGCTGCGACTTTCTCGCAGTTTTGCACCGCCTGCAATGAATTTTGTGTAAATTTATTAATATTCATGGCTGTCTCCCTCCTTCTGGACCGGTGATATTCCCCGGCGTTTTGAACCACGTATGTCCTGTCTTCTCTATTTTTCCCATGATACCGCAGATTTTTCCGCACTTTATACTCCCGGATAACTTTCCCCTGGCACCATGTTCTATTAGTAATATAGCAAGAGTTGTTAGCCACGTCAAGCATTGAGTGCTAATTTTTTCTTTATTTTTTGCATTCCCCGTAAAATCAATGGCTTTCCGACCGGCTCACTCACAGTAAAGCCTGTTTTCCAACTTACCTTCCAGCCGTTACTCCTCGTTATAAAGTTGCGTACAAAAAGAATTGATAAATCAGATTTCTGATGAATAAGTTGTTTTGAAACGCTCATTTTATTGTCCTCGTTGAATTTCAGCTATTCTTGACTGTGCCTGAATAGTACTGTTTTTTTGTGGCTGCATACTACCTGCCCAGCACACCCAATTCAGCGACTTATAGTTGCACCCCTCATAGATACAGGCTTTTTAATCGTCAAGAATAAGGTTTTCACTTTTCCCAAACTCTTAACTATTATTATTCAATAGGAAGCCGGCAATAAATTTATTTCTTCTGCTGTCTCTGCGAAGCATGGTTCTGTGCTGCCTTGATGTACCATTCCACATCTGGCCCCGGTAGTTGGCGTTTTCCACCGTATCGGCAACAGGATTGAAGCCGTTCTTCATTATGCTGTGCCAGTCCCGGCCAGTATCGCAGACGGGAGAGGACATAGGCGTAAAGCACATCATAGCGGATATAATGCTTCCGACCTGTCTTGCTGGCGCTTTCCCCGCGCTCCAAGTCAGGATATTTCTCTGCCATGTAGGCGTGAAAGCCGTCCTGCCACTTCGTCAGGTTTGCCCGGTTGCCGATAATCCCTTTGCACAAAGGCGGTTGTCCTTTGTCAGCGGAACAAAGGCCAAGTGCAGGTGGGGCGTTTTTTCGTCCACGTGTACCACCGCCGACACGATATTTTCCCGTCCTACCCGGCGGGTGAGGAAATCCGCCCGAAAGAACAAAAAAGATACTCGGCAGATTTCACGGAATATGGGCAAATATCATCGCATCCCTGCTCGGTACGGTAACACCGTTTTGCTCGTGTTCCTCTATTCCGCTGTTTATCGGATTTACAAGCGCAGGCTTGCCACTTGGCGTTACATTCTCCTTTTTGATTTCTTCGCCAATGGTTGACCTCGGAAGCCTTGTCTTACTGATGAGTATTTTCGGTTGGAAAGTTGCTGTTTTATATGTAATATTCGGTTTAGTTATCGCTGTAATAGGTGGGACTCTAATCGAAAAATTACACCTCGATAATCAAGTGGAAGAATATATCCGAAACGGTCACTCGATCGATGTCCCGCAGGAGGAGCTGCATTTCAAAGACCGTATGAAATTTGCGTGGGAACATGTCGCTGAAACTGCCAAAAAGGTTGCGCCCTATGTTTTGATCGGCATTTTCATTGGAATATGTGCCGCTGGTATTATTATTGCAGGCTATCTTTTCAACGCAATACAATATTTAATTGTTTAATTTTAGGAGGTTATCATTATGGAATTATTTAACTTTGGAAAGAAAAAGGTAGCCTTTATTTGTGTGCATAACTCCTGCCGCAGTCAGATTGCAGAAGCACTTGGAAAACATTTGGCGGGAGATAAGTTTGATTTCTATTCTGCCGGAACAGAAACAAAATCACAAATCAATCAGGACGCTGTGCGGCTTATGAAACAGCTTTATGGGATAGATATGGAGCAAAGCCAGTATAGCAAGACGATTGATAAAATCCCCACGCCCGATCTTGCGATTTCAATGGGGTGTGATGTCGGCTGTCCCTATATCGGCAGAGCGTTTGATGATAATTGGGAACTTCCCTCTCTACTGAGCGAAGTGCAAAAAGAAAATAATCATCAATGCTCAGGATATGAAAGTCACGCTTGCAGAACACAAATAAGATTTTTATGTATGCCGCCGCATGGATAATACCATAGCGGCGGTTTTTCGTGCCTATCGGCTGTCTCTGTCAAAGGATTTCTTTCTCTGTCTTGGTTGGCTTCTTTGCTTGCCCTGCGCCTGAAGCTGGCGCAGGCGTTCATGGCAGCCTACCGTAAGGCAGAGGCGACGGTAGCCAACCACAACCGGGAGCTTGCCGCAGGGGAGCGTCAACGCAGGGAGAGCCTCAGGCTTCCTGCGGTGCATACATAAAGATTGCACCCTGCGGGTTCATTCCACAGGGCGCATGGTTGCCATGGATTATCTGTTATATTTTCTCTTTCGGCTATAAAGAGCTGTACCGGTCAGGGCTGCACCCGATACAAGCAGTGCTGCTATCCAGAGGGTGATGCTGCGATTGTCGCCGGTCTGAGGGCTGTCTGTTTTCCCTGTATCAGAGTTGTCTTTATCGCCCGTCTGGCCGCCGCCAGTCGGGACAGACGTTTTCTCGGCAACCGTAAAGGTGCCGGTCGCTTCGCCATCGGTGTACAGCACCGTGATGGTGTGCTCACCCGCCGGAAGGGTATTCAGATACTCCGCCTTCAGGGTGATGACCGTGCTGCCGCTTGCCGCCGTATAATTAGCCGCATCTACAGCCTTGCCATCCACCTCAATGCCAGTGAACTTGCTAAACGCGCCGTTTGCCGTAAAGGTCAGGCTTCCATCGCTGTTCTGTATCCATGTGCTGCCGTGCCCTTCGATGATGCGGTAAGCGCCAAGGCCAGCCAGCAGACTTTCCAGCTTTTCTTTTATTTCTGCCGGAATCAGGGATTTTTCATACTCGCTGAGAGCGTCATACTGTTCCTTCACTGCTCCTATTTGCTTTTCCGCTTCGGTGTCGTCCGGGCTTACCGTATCCGGCAGGGCTTCCATCGCAGCTTCAGCGTTTTCCACCCTTGCAATGAGTTTAAGGGCTTCCTCAATCCTCTTCTGCGCTTCTTCTAACGCCGCTTTTTCTTCGTCGGTGTAGTTGCCGCTAAACTCGTCAAGCGCCTGCTGAATATCCTTTTTTGCCTGTTCCAGCGTACTTTTGTCCTCCAGCGTTACATTGTCTGTCGTAATGTCCTGCGTCTGCCTGATAGATTCGGTGTAGGCCGCCTGCTCTGCCGAATCCAGTCGGCCAAGAATATCCTGGGCTTCACCTGCGAACTCCTCAAGGATAGTCTTTTCCTCCTCCGTCAGATTATCGTCAGTCAGCCTTTCCTTCAGGTCGTTCAGATATTCCTGCACGGTTCCACGTTCAGAAGAAGTCGCGTTGTCCCGCGTAATACCGGCAATAGCTTCCGACAATGAAGCTGTCGTTTTCATAGTAACGGCAACGGTTGTTTCATGGCCCACCTTATCGGCAGCCGCGATCGTATAACTGGTATCCGTATTGCCCGCAAGGGTAAACGCGCCGTTTTCATCCCAGGAAACCGGCTGCCCGTTTATCGTTACGCTCTCAAGATTTGTCTCTGTTACGGTAACTTTTTGCGTTGTGTAATAGGTTTCCCCGTTTGTGACGCCGGAAATCACCGGGTCTGTCAGGTCAAAGGCCACTCCATCGGAGGCGAAGCAGGCCACATTGTCCGCATTGTCCGTCACCTTTACATAGTAGATAAACTTTTCTGCATCCCGCGCCGTCTCAGCGATCGGTTCCGTATAAGTCGTCCAGCCAGTGATTGCCGCAACTTCATCTTCGGAAAGAATCGCTTCGCTGCGGAAGTATTCGATGGATTTTACGCCGCTTCCCGAATCGCTTGCACTTATCGTAACGTCCACGTTCTCTTTAAAGAACAAACCAAAAGAAACCGCATTGATAAATTTCTTGACGGAGTTTTCCTTGATCTTGATATCACCTTCCGGCGCAGTGATATCCGCAACGCCGTCCACTGTGATCGATGTATCCGACTGAATTGTCACGCTGTAAGTACCATCCGCGCCCTGTGTCAGGGTTATGCCGTTGGCTTTTACCGCAAAGCTGTCCGTTGCCGAATATCCTTCCGCAAGATGGACCTTAAAAGTAAATACCGAATTGTAGTTAAGCGTTGTCCCGTCATCGGTAGAAACGCTATATCCTGCAGGACTTGCCGGAAGCGTCACCGTATAGGCTCGCGTGCCGGAAGAAAACTGCGCCGTATAGACAGCCGGCCCGCTTGCCGCCGCAACAGTCGGAGACCAGCCGGTAAAAGTGTAGACAGTATCTACCGTCGGCTCTTTGCTGCCATCGGCGTGGGCTGGCGTTTCTCCGCTCAATACATACGTTGTATCGTCTGCCGTGCCGTCACCGTTGGTATCCCAGTGGATCTGGTAAGAAAGCGCCTTGTTAGCAGGAGCTGTACCGGTGTAAGTGCTGCCGGCATTGATACGGGCCTCCCCTTTGTTGGTGATCGTGCCGTCGTTTTGAACCGTTCCGCTGTTTTCCAGGATGCCTTCAACAATCAGCTCGCCTTTAACCGTCAGCGTTACCCCGGCCGGAATCGTCCATGTAGTGCCGGCCGGAATCGTCAGCGTTTCTCCTTCTTCTACCGTGAAATCCATGGCCAGTTCCTGATTGCCGTAGACGGTTCCTGCGTTCTTCAAAAACAGGATGCCATGGAAGGTGTACGGCGCATTACCGGCATTGGTCTGATCGGTGTACACGATAGCATTGCTGCCCTCCGGCGCATAAAGACCGCCTGTTTGATTTCCTACCGTTGTTCCGCTTCCGATGCCTTCTGTTTTTACCAATCCGGCTGAAATATTTATTTTGCCGCCGGTTCGATAATTCCCTGCCCCCAGTCCGGAATGGGCGCTTCCATCGAGAGCTGCCTCAATGGAGCCTCCGTAAATATTGACGTCGGCATTTGTTCCGCCAATCGCCATCCAGTTGTAGTGTCCGCTGGTGGCGGTCAGTTTTCCCATACGAGAGCCGTTGGACTGTGCATAGATGTTTAACGTGTGGTTCTCCGCGTTGATGCCGCCGTTTTCATTTCGCCCATTTACTGTTAAGGCCGCGCCGTCCATCAGCAGGAGATTAATGTCACCGTTCACAGTAACGCCGTTATTGATCGTGACATTGCCGATGGCAATGTACCATGTGGTCTTCCCATCCACTTTCTGCCATGCAGAAGCTGTCGCGGTCACAGGGACAAGCGCGCAGTCCCCTGAAATATATACGATTTCACCCTGTTCATTGAGATAATAAAGATCTTTTATCAACTGGCTATCCGCGCCATTTACGTCCGATGTCGTGAAGATGACTCCGCCTTCGCCTGAAATGGTGCCGGTATTTGTAAGGGTTCCATTGTTGTAAATGATTCCGGTATTCGTGCCTCCGTTACAGATCAGTTCTCCGCTCTCATCAATTTCTATCAGACTGCCGTTATTGATAGAGCTGCAGCTGACCGAGCCGCTTATCTTAGCATTTTTTGTGTTGACGAATTTTCCTGTACCGGTTACCGAACCGGTGCTTTCTACGGTCAGCGTGTCATTATTCTCAAGGGTTCCCGCGCTATCCAATGTACCGTCTACAAGGAGCGCTCCGTTATTGGTAAGTGTAATGCCGGCCGGAACGGTCAGCTTTGCCCCACTTGAAATTTTCAGCGTATATCCTTCCGACACTGTCAAGTCTGCCGAAAGCGTCTGATTGCCATAAACTCCTATGGCATTTCCTTCATAAATGATACCGCTCCAGCTTTCTCTCTGCGACACATCCGAAATACCGTTGGTTTTTACGACAGCATTCCCTTTTGCTCCTGTTGTAAAGGATTCCGCATAGATTCCCTGTACACCTCTGTCAAGTCCATCTACCCACTCGTAGGTTCCGGTTGCGGTTACTGTTCCACCGTTGATAACGACAGTACCGCCGGTTGTGAAAGAGGTATAGCTCCCTCTGGAACCCCCGATACCGGAGCCAAATCCTCTATGATTAAATGAACCTCCGCTGGCGTTTATCACACCTCCGTGAATAACAATAGTACCGACTTCGCCGTCACCCGCGCCTATGCCCGGATATCCGCCGGACTGCCCTGTGGCATTCAGTGTTCCGGTGCCGTCCTTTTGACCATAGATGGTAAGGCGGTTATCACCGGATACGTTGATACCCTGGGAACAGGTCAGAGTACTGCTGTCCGTCAGGATTAAAGAGACAGCGCCAGATACAGTGACAACATCGGAAATGGTAACATTTCCATTCACCACGTACCAGCCCTCTGTCCATGTAGTTTCAATATCATCGGCATTGATTTCGGTGTATTCTGTTACTTCCCGTGTCGGCCAATTGCCGTCATCATAGTCGAGATAAGGGACAGCATCAGCCAGTGGTACACCGTCGTTCATCAGGGTCACAAATTCATCCAGGGCCTCCGCGCCGGTAATCTGTCTCTTCTGCTCATCGGAAAGAAGCTCATAGGCTTCATATGCCGCCGCATACTGCTTCATGGCTGCCTGAAGTTCCTCATCGTTCATGCTTTCCATGTCCGTAAGGGCGGGCAGAGCATCAATCATCTCCTGTACAGCGCAAATATCGCATTCATACTGGCATGTCGTTCCCTCCGTAGCCGGGGCATATCCGCAGATGCCGGCATGCACATGCCGGCAGTCTAATGCTCTGGTAATGCAGCCGCTTTCCTCGCTACACTCATGCCGGCAGGCATCCGCCGCCTTCTCCTCGCCCTCAGCGGGCAGCATGCCGTCTTTATAGCATTCGGCCGTATGCTCATGGACACAGTTTGCCACAAGGGCATAGCAGTCCTCCGTGTGTTCATGGGTGCATGACGTCCCTGCGCTTCTCTCGGTGTAACCGCACTCCGCCGTATGCTCCTTATGATGTTCGCACAGCCCTGTGTCTGGTGTATTTCCCGCCAATACCACCTGCGGGCAAATGGACGACATCATGGAAGCGCAGAGAAGCAGGCTTAAAAACCTTCTTTTTATCTTCATCTTTCTCCAGTCCTTTCATCAGATTGCAAGAAATTAAGAAAAAACGAAAAGGCACGCCTTGCCCGTGGCAAATTGGACGGATCATGCCTCCTGATTTTTTATATATTCAGCTTGACAATGGAAAAAGGCAGAGTTAGCCTGTGCTGTTAGGATTGTCGCACCTGTCGCCATCCCTGTCAACCACTTCGGACATAATTTTACAGATAAAAGCATACCATAAATTCAGGCAGTTATCAATCTTTTTGAGGAAAAGCGGAATGCCTGACCGATAATCTTTCGTCTAAACAGCCCGTCCGATTATGAATGTCTTCGCTTGAAGAAATATATTCCTGCCACGCCTGCGCCAGAGAGAAGAAGCCCTGAGAATAAGATAATGTTTGTATTATCGCCTGTCTTTGCCATATCTCCGCACATCTGGGACTTAGCCTCGTATCAAAGCTCAGTCCGTAGTAATAAATCATAAAATCCAAAAGCGCCGTTTATCTGGCAAAGAGGCATTTACCGCAGCGGAACAACAGGGTATAATAAGCTGGAAACACTTGTGGGATTTGAAAGGAGAAGCGCTACAATGAGCATGAAGGAAGATCTTCACGGAGAAAAGCTGTATCTGCCCAATGACGAAGAGATCGTCAAAGTCCAGACCCGGTGCCTAGACCGCCTGTATGATTACAATATGACCCGCCCCACGGAGCCCAAAAAGCGGGAAGCACTGTTAAAAGAAATGTTCGCAGAGATCGGCGAGAACTGTTATATCGAGCCTCCCCTGCACTCTAATTTCGGTGGACACCACACCCATCTCGGCAAGGGAGTGTATGCCAACTTTAATCTTACTCTGGTCGACGACACACATATTTACATCGGCGACTATACGATGATCGGACCCAACGTCACGATTGCAACCGCAGGACATCCGATTCTTCCCGAACTTCGTAAGAAAGCATACCAGTACAACTCTCCCGTCCATATTGGGAAAAACTGCTGGATCGGTGCGGGAGTCGTCATTCTTCCCGGGGTATCCATCGGGGATAACACCGTGATCGGCGCAGGCAGCATTGTCACCAAAGACATCCCGGCGGATGTAGTGGCAGTCGGGAATCCGTGCAAAGTGCTGCGCGAGATCGGAGAACACGACAGAGAGTATTATTTCCGGGATAAAAAGATCAATTGGGACGGAAAGCTCTGCACCTGACCGGCGCAGAGCTTTCTTCTTATCTTCTACAGTCTCTCACTGCTCTCATTCATAAACTTGTATTCTGCCACAGAACGGTCAAAACCTTTAATATGCCTGTACAGCCATTCGATGACATTTACATTCACCTGCTCCACAAATGCATCCGATGGCCCTTCTTCCTCTTCCAGCATATTGTACAGATCCTTTACGACCTGTCGGAGCTTGTCGTGCTCCTTTTTATGCTCCTTGATTCCAGGATAATTGATCTCTTCCTGAAGCTTCTCTTCCTCCCCGAAGTGAAACTCCGTATAATCAGCCAGATAGTCCAGTGTTTTCACTGCAACAATCTTATCCTTGCTCGTCTCACAACTGTCGAGAAGATCATTGATCTTATCAATCAGCTCCTTGTGCTGCCCGTCAATCATCTCGTTTCCCGTTACAAGGCTGTCGTCAAATTCTGCTCTCATATTATGTTTCCTCCTAAACTTCTCTGTTTTTAAATTTCATGATCATCTCATTCGTCAGGCTTTCGGTGGAACTCACTTCCGGAATCTCCTCCCGCTCAAACCATTTTGCCAGAGCCAGCTCTTCCCTGTCAAGTGTAATGATGTCTTCCCCGTCCAGGTCGCAGTAAAATCCCATAAGCAGCGTATCGCTAAAAGACCAGGGCTGGGATTTGTAATACCGGATATTCTTTACCTTAAGTCCCACCTCTTCCATGACCTCCCTGGACACGGTCTGCTCTACCGTTTCGCCAATCTCCGTAAATCCTGCCAGAAGGGCGTATTTCTTATATGCCCTGCCCGCATATTTTGACATGAGGATACGGTTTCCATCTGTCACACCGATGATAACCGCAGGGCATATCTTGGGAAATTCCATATTCCCGCACGATTCACAGAAGAGCATACGCTCCTTTCCGTCCCGCTTCATCAGATGCCCGCAGCGTCCGCAGAACTTATGGTTCCTATACCAGTTATAAAGCTGATATCCGGTAATTCCCGCAAAGGAGAGGTACCTGGGGCGCGCTTCCCGGAAGATCTCCGTATTTTCCATCGTATATTCCGACAGAGGCTCCCTGCTGATCTCCCGAACCAGGTAATACCTTTCCTCATCGATCGTAAAAAGATATATGTAATCCTGATAGATCTCATCGTTAAGCCGTTCCAAGTCCCGAAACTTCGGAAACGCAATTCCCTTTGCAGCCTTCTTCACCAAAACCGAACGCGGTTCGTAGTACATCGCATAACATTCTCCGTCCGGCGGAACGGGTTTATACTGATTGTCATAATGATGCGGCTGTATATCCTGTATCATCTTAGCATCTCCCTGTCTGATCCTGATTGCCGTCCCCGATGTTGTTTCCTGGTATAAAGCATTGAAGACGCCGTTGTGAGGATCCCTCCTGCCAGAAGGAAAAAATCCCCCAGGTTATACGTGATCTCTGAAAGCTTTTTATTCCCGCACGCAAAGCCGATGTAATCGACTACGGCGCCTCTTTTACAGCGGTCAAAGGTATTGCTCCATGCACCGGATACCATCAGGGAAAGCCCTGTCTTCTGCAGGAACCTCCCTTTCCTGAAAACGGTGGGAAGATAAAAGACCGTCAAAGCCGCCGAGGCGGTAAGCGAAAGGGCGCGGACTGCCCCGGGCTGTTCATCGAAAAGGTTCATGCACATTCCTTTGTTGTGGACACGGCGGAGCACAAGCGGACCTGTGACCTGCTTTTCCGCGCCTTTATCCATATTCTGCTCCACATATGTTTTCATCACCTGATCTGCCAGGAACAGCCCTGCGCTGCTCCCAAGGAATCCCCGTCCTCTCATCCTGACCTCCGCCCCGCATGTTTCATTTTTATTCTTTGCCGCTGTCGGAATCCGCTTTCATCTTCTCTGCAGCGCCATTTACTTTTTCTGCCGCCTTCTCCGCCGTTTTTTCTACTTTCTCTGCGGCTTTGTCCGCCATATCAGCGGTCTTTCGTGCAGCCTTGTGAGCCATCTCTGATGCCTTTTTCGCCGCCTCATCTGCCTTCTGGGCCACATCGTCTGCCACATCTGCCGCCCTCTCCTTCATCATGTCCGCATAATTCTCTTCGCCCACAAACTCATCCTGGTCGATCACTGCCTTTTCCCCGCAGTACGGACAGAAGGACATGTCCTTTGCCACCATCTTTCCGCAGTTCTTGCATTCCCTCGCTCCCTTTATCTTCGCGATTTTCCTGTCATATTCCCGGATGCTTTCCTCCCGGCTTTTCACAGCCTCACACAGGCCCTTAAAATCCTCTTCCATCTCTTCTCCTGCTTTATAGCGGTCATAGATCAGCTTTCCAAGCTCCATGAGATCAACCGCGTTACCTCTCGCCAGTCCGCGAACCTGGCTTTTCAGGCGCTGGATCTCAATCGCATCACCCGCACGGTTCGTCATAGTTTCTGCTGTTTCACCAAGCCTTTTGCCTAAATCTTCAAAAAAATCCTTCATCTTTTCGTTCTCCCTTCTCCCGGCAGGTTCATTCCACCGCCGGTGCCATCTGTTCACGTATATACAGAACCTGATGCAATTTAGATTTGTTTTCATTATACCCCAATATCCCGTAACTTCAACAATTTCACCCTCAAATTTATATTTTTTTAACTGCTGCGTCTTTCCCGTCCCAATAAAGACCGTATATTTTCCCTGCTGTATTCATATATTGTGAAAAAATCGGATGGACCATTGCAGCTATGATTGATATCGACACATGCCGTGAACACATACTGTCAGAAGACTACTGGGACTTTATCGGAAATCTGGTGCGCACCCCTTTTTTTGACAGCATCATGCAGGGCGATCACTGCGAGCAGGACGCCGGGTTTGATTATAAATGTATCTATCTCCCCAGGGAAACTGCTGATTCTGTCACTCTGTCAAAATTTTCGTACAACTCTATCCCTAAATGTTACGCCCCCCTGAGCATGGAAACGCTCAACCAAACGGGAATACTCCCAATTCAGAATTATCCCACCCTGCAGCTTAAGGGCAGCGGAATCCTTATCGGATTTCTGGACAGCGGGATCGATTACGAAAATGATGTTTTCCGAAACATCGACGGATCAACCAGAATTGCTGCCATCTGGGATCAGACCGTACAGACCGGCCAGCCCCCTGAACCTTTTGCCTACGGAACAGAATTTGCCCGGGAGGAAATTGACGCTGCACTTAGGTCTGGCTCACCGCAGGACATTGTGCCTTCTTCGGATGACACCGGGCACGGTACATATGCTGCAAGCCTTGCTGCCGGATCCGCTGACACATCAGAACAGTTTCTCGGGGCGGCACCCGAAGCGACTCTCGCTGTCGTGAAGCTCAAACAGGCAAAAAACTATCTCCGGGATTATTATTTCATCCCCCGGGATACCGTCTGCTACCAGGAAACCGACCTCATGCTGGGGCTGCGATATCTCAACGACCTTGCAGACAGGCTGAATCTTCCCCTGGTGGTCTGCATTACCGTCGGCACAAGTATGGGCGGGCATGTCGGCACGCTTCCCTTCCCCTATCTCACAGAAGGCTACAGTACGAAGGCAAACCACGTCACCGTCACAGGTGTCGGGAATGAAGCTGACAAGCGGCATCACTACTATAATTCAATCCGGGATGTCACAGAAACCAGGACAGTGGAGCTGCGGGTCGGAGAAAATGTCGCTGGTTTTTACCTGGAGCTTTGGACGGAGATTCCAAATATTCTCTCAATTTCCATTATATCCCCTTCTGGGGAGAATACTTCCCGAATCCCGTTTCGAGCCGGCGCCAGCGCAGAACTGGATTTCCTGTTTGAGCGTACAAAAGTCTCTGTTGATTACCGTCTCCTTGTCGAGAAAACAACCTCCGAACTCGTTTTCTTCCGCTTTAATATCCCGGCTCCCGGCATCTGGAAAATTGTCGTAGAGCCTCTGACCACAATAGACGGAGACTTCCATATGTGGCTGCCTATGACTGAGTTTTTGAGCGGGGAGGTCTTTTTTCTCGAGTCCAATCCCTATTACACGCTCACCAGTCCTGCCAATACCGAAAGTCCGATCGCCGTCTCTTATTACAATGGGGGCACTGACGCCGTTGCACAGGAATCCGGACGCGGGTACACACGCACCGGGCGCATCAACCCTGATCTTACAGCTCCCGGGATCAATGTAAAAGGGGCGCTTCCGGGCGGACGGTTCTCACCGCGCTCAGGCTCATGCGTATCTGCTGCCGTCACAGCGGGCGCCGTAGCGCTTATACTGGAATGGCTTGTGTACTATGAAAATGTCCCCGGCGCAGACTCCTATCAGATTAAGAGCCTCCTGATCCTCGGTGCCCTGCGTCCCGAAACAATGGATTATCCCAACCGCGAATGGGGATATGGGCAGCTTAACCTGTATAATACATTTGAGACGATACGCCGCCTTTAGATATGAAAAAGGACGCATCCTGCGGAAGGATATCTGATCCTGCCGCGCGGTGCGCCCATCTTTATTTGTATGTGTTTCCGGTTATATGCCCTGCCCCAGCCTGGGGAGTTCCTGTCCCCTCAGACGTATGACCGGTCCGCCGGTCCCCTCAATGTACTCCCTGGTGATCGTCACCTCCCCAATGCTGTCATCCTTCGGGATCTCATACATAATATCCAGCATGAATTCCTCTATGATTGCGCGCAGCGCCCTGGCTCCGGTGTCCTTCTTCATGGCTTTCTCCGCAATCGCCTCCAGCGCCCCGTCGTCGAACTCCAGCTTCACTTCATCCAGGGCGAGCAGCTTCTGGTACTGTTTGAGTATCGCATTTTTCGGTTCTTTTAAAATCTTCACAAGCATGTCCTTGTCCATGCCTCTCAAGGTGAAAATGATGGGAAGCCTTCCCAGGAACTCTGGGATCATCCCGAACTTTCTGAGGTCCTCTACCGTCACCTTCGACAAGAGGTCCTTGTCATTGTCGTACTTATCTTTCAACTCGGCATTGAATCCCATGGACGTCTTCTTCTGAAGCCGCTCCCGGATAATGTCTTCCAGATCCGGAAATGCTCCTCCGCAGATAAAGAGTATATTTTTGGTATTGACTGTCGTGAGCGGAACCATCGCATTCTTGCTGTTCGCCCCGACAGGGACTTCCACTTCGCTTCCCTCCAGAAGCCTGAGCATCCCCTGCTGGACAGACTCTCCGCTGACGTCCCGCTGATTAGAATTTCTTTTCTTGGCAATCTTATCAATCTCATCGATAAAGATGATTCCCTGCTCTGCCCGCTCCACGTCATTGTCTGCCGCGGCAAGCAGCTTCGATACCACACTCTCGATATCATCGCCTATGTATCCTGCCTCCGTCAGGGACGTTGCGTCCGTGATTGCAAGCGGCACGTCCAGAAGCCTTGCCAGTGTCTTTACCAGATATGTCTTGCCGCTTCCCGTAGGACCGATCATCAGCATGTTCGACTTCTCAATCTCAATGTCGTCCATCGTATCTGTCGCCACTCTCTTGTAGTGGTTATACACTGCAACCGACATCGCTTTCTTGGCATACTCCTGTCCCACCACATATTCGTCAAGCCTTGCCTTGATCTTATGGGGAGCCGGTATCTCCCGGATATCCAGCTGATGGAACTCCTTTGGCTTCTCCTTTTTCTTCTTGACCTTTTGGGAATGCGGCTGCGCATTCTCCAGATCCGACATGTTCAGGAACTGCACGCCCGGCATGTTCATCAGCCGGTTCAGATCAATCGAACCGTTTGACATTGCGTCGAAGCTTCTCTGCATACAGTCCGGGCACACCGTAATGTTATTCGGAAGGTCTATCATTCTGCCCGTCACGCTCTCCGGCCTGTGGCAGATAAAACAGATCTTTTCATATCCGTCTTCCCCTTCCCCATCCGTTTCATGCGCGGACACAGCAGCTTCTTCCTTCCCTTTTTCCCGGTCAGATTCTCCGCTTCCGGTTTCCTCTTCCTTCCTGCCTTCTTCGTCTAATATGATAAAATCCTGATCTGACATATGTTCATCCCTTCTTCCAGCTTTTTAACTCTTACATTATAGTACACATGCCGCCGTTATACAAATGAAGTTTTTCTAAACCGGAAGCATATGCCTGTCACTGGACTTCCTGGAGCCTGAGTCCTGCCGTCTCTGTTACTGGCATGGAGAATACCACTGACTTTGCCTTGCTTTCAAGGCCCGCCTTCTCAATGATGGATTTCATGATATCGTTTTTATTTTCTGCCTTTGCCACAATAAAGATCATTTCCTTCTCATCTGCTATGGAGACTCCCAGGAACTTCTCCGCCTTCTCAAGACCAGTACCCTTGGCATGGATAACGGTTCCGCCGCCGGCCCCTTTTTCCCTCGCGGCGTCCATTACTTCCTCACTGTATCCGTGGTTGGCAATTACAACGATCAGTTCGTATTTCGTATTCTTCATTGTGCTCTCCTCTTCTTTTACAAATCTCTGTCCGTCCACCAGAAACTGGAACACCTTTTTCCCCCCTATACTGGAAAGAGGGATTAAAAATGCGATTCCCGTTCCCGGCACATCGATCTGGATCTCATTTTCCAGGTCCCGCTTTACATTCCTCCAGGTCTCGTCTGTCACCACCGACATCATGACCATCTTCTCCGTCACTTCAAGCCCGAAGTAATCAAGCGTCTCACTTGTGGCAGTTCCCTTCGCCAGTGAACACAGCACGGTGGACAGCTTGTTCTTGTCAAAGCAAGCCAGCATACTCTTTCCCATAGAGCGTTTTGTAATCGTCATTAACATATATATCTCACTCATATTCCTGTACCTCTTAAAGTTCTATGATCTGATCGTCCGGAATCTGCTCAAAGGCAGCAGCAGCCTTCTGCGCTTCCATTTTCTCGAGATGTCTGGATTTGATTTCATATACAAGCCCCAAAATCTGGATGGTGATAAGCGGCGTCATGGCGACCATAGCGACCACCCCGAACGCGTCCCTTACAATATTTCCTCCTACGCTCACACACGCTCCTATCGCAAAGGGGAGCAAAAATGTCGCTGTCATCGGTCCCGACGCCACACCGCCCGAGTCAAACGCAATGGCTGTGAATATCTTCGGGACAAAGAAGGAAAGGATCAGCGCCACGGCATATCCCGGAATGATGAACCAGAAGATAGAGATACCTGTCAGCACACGGATCATGGCAAGTCCCAGAGAGACTGCTACACCGATTGAGAGACTCATGCTCATGGCTCCCGAGCTGATATTTCCCGATGTAATGTCCTCAACCTGGCGGGTCAGCACGAACACCGCCGGCTCCGCACGGACGATGAAATATCCGATGATCATGCCGATCGGAACGATCACCCATTTATACGGATTATCTGCAATGACCTGCCCCAGATAATTTCCCGCCGGCATGAACCCTACATTCACTCCGGTAAGGAACAGGACAAGTCCTGCATACGTATATACCATACCCACCGCAATTTTAATCAGTGTTTTCTTTTTCATTCTGCGGAAAATAATTTGGAACACGACAAAAAATACAATGATCGGGAGCAGCGATACCGCTATCTCTTTCATGTATTCGGGGAATCCCTCCGCAAAAATCAGCCACAGCTCCACAGAATCACCTATCTGCGGGATCTCCCCCTGCACATACTCTGCGCTTTGAGGGTGATAAACCAGGCTGAGTACCAGAACCGAAAGGATGGGCCCTATTGAAGAGAGGGCTACAAGACCGAAGCTGTCGTCCTCTGCCCGCTCATCGCTTCGGATCGCAGATATACCGACGCCGAGCGCCATGATAAACGGCACTGTCATCGGCCCCGTCGTCACACCACCCGCATCGAACGCGACAGCGATAAAATCGCCCGGCACGAAAAATGCCAGTGCAAACACCACAATATACAATACCAGCAGCATATGTGCCAGCCGGATATTAAACAACATACGCAGGAGCGCTGCAACGAGGAAGATTCCCACCCCGAATGCGACTGAGAGAACAAGCACCATATTCGGTATTGATGGGACCTGCCCAGCAAGCACCTGCAGATCCGGCTCGGATATTGTGACGATGAAGCCGAGGATGAAGGTAAGCAGAACCATCAGCCACAGTTTTTTTGTCTGGGTCATACATGTCCCCACGCTCTCGCCGATCGGCGTCATGGCCAGTTCCACCCCCAGTGTAAACAGCATCATACCCACGACCAGGAGCACTGCCCCCAGCAGAAATGCAAGCAGGATCCCCGGCTCAAGAGGAGCAATGCTGAAGCATAGAATCAGCACGATCGCAAGGATCGGGAGCACTGCCTTTAAAGTTTCAACGAGTTTTTCCTGTAATTTTTCTTTTAATTTTGTAAATCTGTAATTCACATCTTCCCTGCCTTTCATTTTAGCTTCCCAGCAAGCGCAAAAACTCTTCCTCTGAAATAATGGGGATACCGAGTTCTTTCGCTTTCCGGTTTTTTGACGAAGTCGAATTCACATCATTGTTGATCAGATAATTCGTCTTCGATGTCACACTTCCAGTAACCTTACCTCCTCTCTTCTCAATTTCTTCTTTCACTTCCCCCCTGTTTGCAAAATGGGATACACTTCCGGTAACGACAAAGTTCATGCCCTCAAGGGTTCTCCCGCCTTCCGGTTCTTCCTCCGCCGGGATCTCCACCTCATCAAGAAGCCGTCGAAAAAGATCCCTGTGGTCTTCCCCGGCAAAATAATCCACGAACGTACAGGCGATCACTTCACCCACGCCGGATATCGCGCTCAGTTCCTCAACCGTAGCATCCATGATCCGCTCCGGCTGGTTCCCGAGCGCCCGGCAGATCATCCTGGCATTGGCGATCCCGATGTTCGGGATGCCCAGGCTGTACACCAGCCGGGGCAGTGTCGTGGTTCTCGCATTTTGGATACTGTTCTGGAGGTTCACATAAGACTTTTCCCCGAATCCATCCATCTCTTTGATCTGGTCCGCATAGCGGCCCAGATGGAAAATATCGGTAAAATCTTTCACAAACCCGTGCATGATGAACTTTTCCAGGGTCGCCTCAGAGAGTCCCTCGATATTCATCGCATCCCGGCTTGCAAAAAGCGCAAAAGCCTTAACATGCTTTGCCTGGCACCCAGGATTGGTACAATAGAGAGTCTTCGTCTCATTCTCCATCTCAATGCGGGTTTCCCCTCCGCAGACCGGGCAGCTTTCCGGAATATCCTTCACCCCGCTTCTCGTAAGATTCTCTGCGATCTGCGGGATGATCATATTGGCCTTATACACCTGGATCCGGTCGCCCACTCCCAGCTCCAGTTCTTCCATAATGCTGATATTATGCACACTGGCGCGGCTTACTGTCGTGCCTTCCAGCTCAACAGGCTCAAAGATCGCCACAGGATTGATCAGTCCCGTCCTGGACGGGCTCCACTCAATCTCAAGGAGCGTTGTCTCCCTGACCTCGTCCGCCCACTTAAACGCAAAAGAATCCCGGGGGAATTTTGCCGTGGTTCCCAGTGATTCGCCATACTCGATATCGTCATAGACAAGGACAAGACCGTCTGACGGCACATCATTTTCCCCGATATGCCCGGCGAACCATTCTACCTCATTCTCGATGTTCTCCTTAGTGACAGGATGGTGTTCTACCACATCGAAACCCTGGTCTTTAAGCCATTCCATCTGGTACAGCCTGGAGTTGTGAAAGTCCACTCCCTGTGCCCTCACCAGGGTAAAGGCATAAAATCTTACGTTTCTCTTTGCAGTGATCTCGTTGTTGAGCTGCCTGACCGACCCGCTGCAGAGATTTCTCGGATTCTTGTATTTTGCATCCACATCCCCGATCTGTGCGTTGATCCTCTCAAAATCCCTGTACCCGATCACTGCCTCCCCCCTGAGGACAAGCTCTCCCTCATAAGGAATATGCAGCGGGATATTGCGGAATACCTTTGCATTGTTCGTGATGACTTCCCCCACTTCCCCATTGCCGCGCGTGACCGCCTTCTCCAGACCTCCCCCGCGATAGGTCAGCACGATGGTCAGACCGTCCAGCTTCCAGGAGATCATCGCTTTCTGGCTGCCCAGGAACTCCTTTAAACGTTCCACGTCTTTCGTCTTATCCAGGGAGAGCATAGGGCGCTCATGGCGCTCTTTGGGAAGTTCGCTGAGCACCTCGTATCCCACGTTGACAGTAGGGCTGGAGGCAAGAGTTGTATTCAGCTCCCGTTCCAGTCCCTGAAGCTCATCATATAACCTGTCATATTCATAGTTGCTCATGATCTCTTTGTCTTCCTGCTCATAGGCACGCCGCGCCCTGTTCAGAAGCTCTACAAGCTCCCGCATCCGTTTCATCTTATCTTCCATCATATCCTCCTGCCGGCTCGCCAGATGAATCCTGTATCAGGCTGTAGAGTTCCTCCAGTTCTTCATCCGTCACCTTTCTATACTGCCCTTCCTTCAGATTTCCAAGCCGGATGTTCATCACCCGCACCCGGAGCAGATCCTGCACCTTATAGCCCAGCGCTTCACACATCCGGCGTATCTGCCGGTTCAGTCCCTGAGTCAGGATGACCGAAAAGGTATACTTCCCGATTTTCCTGACTGTACACGGCCTTGTGACCGTATCAAGGATCGGAACCCCTGCCGACATCCGCCTGATAAAACCCGCCGTAATCTCGCGGTCAACTGTGACCCTATATTCCTTCTCGTGGCAGTTTGCCGCACGCATCATCTTATTGACGATATCCCCGTTGTTCGTCATAAGAAGCAACCCCCGGGAATCCTTATCCAGCCTGCCGATGTATGTGATCCGGACGGGGTAGTTCAGAAAACGGACGATGCTGTTTCTCTCCCGCCGCTGCGCGGTGCACACGATGCCCTTCGGCTTGTTCACCGCCAGGACGATCATCTCATCCGCCCTGGAAACCACCCTTTTCCCTACCCTTACGACCTGTCCCGGGCAGATGCGCATCCCGGTCTGGGCCCTTTGTCCGTCGACCGTCACCCTTCCGCTCTCAATCAGGCGGTCCGCCTCACGGCGGGAACAGACTCCGGCTTCGCTTAAATATTTATTCAGCCTGACCGGCTCCTTTTTCTCCAGAAAATCCCTGCTGATCCTGTTACTCACTCCCAAACACTCCACTTATACTGTTATCGGTAAAAAAGGTGTTCCCGCTGTACAGGAACAAAACATCCGTCACGCGGTAGGCGTCCATGATGTCATCTATCGTCCCGCTGTAGTATCGGGGATCCACTACAACGACCTCCCGGTAATACGGGGTCAGGAACGGCACAAAACAATTGGCAAAAGAGTCCTTCACGACAAGAAGCCTTTTCTCACTTGTCGAGACAGTGCGGATATCGATAACTGACGTGTTGCCGCCCAGATAAACGCTGATCTGGTCCCTGGTCTCCAGCCTGGAAGAATCATACAGGGACGTCGTCCTCTTCCCCTCATCCACATAGTTGACAATCACATCGTCATCAATGCCGGTTGGGACATAGATGTCGATCTCTTCCTTCTCTCCCAATTCCACTCCGCTCTTCGCCGCAAGCGTGCCGTTAAAGCTGTCGGACACTGTGTACGAGACATATTTCCCCGCCATGTCCCCCTCAATTCCCAGAGACGGGGCAGCCTCCTGGAACACATAAAAAGCCCCAAGCGCAGTCCAGTGAGGGTCCGTCTTGTAGTATAGCTTCTCACTTTTATGGCGGTTTAATACGGATACCGCATCGATCCATCCCACTGAATCCCCCAGCCCATTTCTGGCCATGCTGATCATCTGATTCTGGTCCTCCACGGACGCCAGGGCAGGAAGAGAATCGTTCAGGATGCACGCTGCATCCGGAACAAGGAGCATATTCACCTCAAGATCACTGTAGGTATCTGCAAAGCTTTTGATCGCCGACAGATTTGCCGACAAATGCCCCTCATCTGGAAGATAGATATCTTCCAGGAGCTGCCCCCTCTTTCCAATGTACACTCCATTTTCCAGGGTGCTGCCTCCCAGCCTGGAAAGCGCCACCTTCACGCCGCGCCACATATTCCTGCCGATGAACTGGTCACTGATATGGTTCTCAAACTGCTCCATAAAATCCCCGGTCATAATGGTTGACCAGTTCAGCTTCGGGCTTGAAGCCAGCGCCCTGTTCTCTTCTTCTGATATCTCCCGGTCCGGAATGAGCAGATTCACAATCATCACAACGAGCAGGACCAGTATGAATATTTTTCCGATCAGGCCTTCAATCCGGCCTCTTTGCTTTTTTCTGCTGTCCATAATCCCACCTAAAACCTAAAATATAAAAACGGATTGAATGTACCTGTCACAAGAAATGCCACAGAAACAAAAAACATTCCGAAATAGACCACCACCGCCGACACAGTCCTTGCCCGGGAAGTCCCCCCTGCCAGCTTTCTGATTACGGAATATCCCATTGCCGTCGATCCCAATACGGCAAGCAGGTATAAGAGCCAGTGCGTAAGCAAGATAAACCACGCCTCCATATCTGCAATGCCGCCTCCAAGACCGATCATCGCCGCAAGATACCGGAGGGCATAACCGATGCTCGGGCTGAAGAAAAACACCCACCCTACAAGGATCAGGATGATGGAATAAATGTGGCGCACAGCTTTTGGAAGCTGTTCCAGAGACAGTCCCCATACATATTTTTCCATCACAATGATAACGCCGTAGTAAACGCCCCAAACGATGAAATTCCAGGCTGCCCCATGCCACATGCCGGTCAGTGTCCAGACAATCATGAGATTGACCATATTCCTGACAGCTGAACACCGGTTTCCCCCCAGAGGTATATAGACGTATTCCCGAAACCATGTACTGAGGGAAATGTGCCATCTTCTCCAAAATTCCGTGATGCTTTGAGAGATATAGGGATAATCAAAGTTCTTACGAAATTCAAACCCGAACATGCGCCCCAATCCGGTCGCCATGTCCGAATACCCGCTGAAATCAAAGTATATCTGGAAGGCATAGGAGATGCATCCCATCCATGCCATCATGACGCTGAGCCGACCTGCCGGGATATCCGCAATCTGTTCAAAGACTTCTCCCGTCATGTTGGCCAGTATCACCTTCTTGGCAAGCCCCCGGATAAACATCATGCTTCCCTGCCCCAGCCTCACCGCTGATATCCGCCTCTCTGTAAGCTGGCTTTCTATATCGATATACCTTATGATCGGTCCCGCTATGAGCTGCGGGAACATACAGATATAGAGCGCATAATTCAGGATGTTTTTCTGTGGTTTTACCTTCTGCCGGTAAATGTCAATGATATACGACAGTCCCTGAAATGTGTAGAAGGAAAGACCGATCGGAAGCTCCAGTTCCCTGTAAGGGATGTCCGTCGGAAGTATCCCGTTCAGATTCTCTATCAGGAAGCCATAATATTTGAAAAACGCCAGTATCAGGACATTGGCGGCAACTGCAAAGACCACACTGCGCTTTCCCTTTACCGGATCTTCCCACTTCCTGTAAATATCCCGCCCGCAAAAATAGTTCAGAAGTATCGACAGAAGCATCAGAAAAATGTATATCGGTTCTCCCCATGCATAAAACACGATACTGGCAGCAAGAAGCACGATATTTTTTGCTTTTGCCGGAACCATATAATATACTGCCAGGACGATCGGCAGAAACAGAAATAAAAATGTTATACTGCTAAATAGCATTTTCTTCTCTCCCCATTTTACAGACTCCTGTCAAATACCGCCCGGTATTCTCCAGCATCCGGCGACACAGCAAAAAAGATGTACTTTCCCCTTACGCTCCTCTGCGCCTCTTTAAGAAGCTGTACCGCCTCAGGCGCATATTCTTCAAATGCGCTGCTTCTTGATGAGATGCGTTCATCAAGCGCATCTGTAATCTCCTGGATCTGGTCCTCTCTCCTTACCCGGATCAGAAGGACCTCGTCGACAGACATACTGGACTCGGATGTATAATACATCACCCCTGCATAGTCTGCACTGTTCAATCCGAAATTTCTTTTAAGCCTCTGCGCATCCACCTTCGTAAGAGCAGATGTATCAATCACATTCCCAATCTCTGCCTCCACCTCTTCAAACGGCCGGTTGCTTCCGCTCGTAAAAAGCATAAGCACCACAATATAGGCAACGATCAGCGCGAGCACGATATATTTCATGACCTGGGGGATTCCCGGCATGTCTCCTGTCATAACGCAGCCACCTCCGCCATATGGTTCGCCCAGACCTCATAGAACGATGAATTGAAATGAATCCCATCATCCTCGTAATACCCGTCTGAGACAATCTCTGTATTATCTATGAAGCCGATCTGCATATCACCGCATATCTCTTTGAGCACCGCATTATATTCTTCAATATCCGCAAGCGCCGGTTCTTCCTGTATGGCACTCTCCTGTACGGGAAAGATCGAATTGACAAAAATGCGGGCGTTCGGGACAGCTTCCCTTACCTTACGCACAAATTCCATGTATGCAGTCCTGAACTGGTCGGCATCCTCAGACGCAGAGACTACATCATTCATTCCTATTGCGAGGAAAACAATTCTGGGAGCCCGCTCTTTCACCTGTTCGATCTGGGCATCCATGTCTGCAAGCTGTGCCCCGATCTTCGCCTCAACGCTGGTGCTGTTGAGAACATCATATTCCGCAAATCCCGCTGCAATGGAATCTCCCATCACAACGGAGCTGGAAAATTTCTCTTTATTGCTCCTGCTGTCTCCGCCTGAACTGTCCTCTCCTTCAAGCTGGCTGATCTTCTGCTCGATCGTTGCGATGTCATCTGACTCCGCCGCCTTGATATACGCAAGCCCTTCCTCCGTATCCGCCCCGGGCGAGGCAATCCTGCGCACTCCCTGTATGGCAAGCATTACGAGTATGAGCAGAAGGATCACACCGATGCTGATGATAAAAATCCTGTTTGATTTTTTCTTTCTTCTTTTCATAGCAAATTCCTGTGGTTTCCCGGTCAAAGACCGTTGGAGAATATTTCTGTGAGACAACCCCTCAAAATCTCATTTAAGTTTTATTATACATCATTACGGAAAAGGATTCCACAACTAACTCCATTTTGTGCTACACGATCTGGTCTTTCTGTGGTATGATGAGATAAAACCATCACAACCATACACTCGCGGAGGCATAGCTTATGAAAGCACTCTCACTGCCTGATATAAAAGACTTCACCTCTCACCTGTTTCTCAAAGATACCTTCGACGGTTTCTATTTTATTGAGGGGGAATTTGTGACATTCAATACATTTCAGATAGACGGATATATCCAGAAAGACTTCTTTGATACCGGGGCAGAGCTCCCTGAATATTCCTACTGGAAAAATGTCCGGGAATACTGCCTGTCCCTGATCCGTGGAAAACGCACTCCTCTTAGTTTCCGGCTTGTGCTCAGCCTTTCCCGGAAAAATATAATACGCCTCATCCGGCAGAACGGTCTCTCCGTTCTGCCGGACGATGTACAGGGCCTCTATCTTAATATCCATTTTGACGGCAAATCGCTCACCTGTGTGACCGGCACATCGTCCAAAACATTCAGCATGGATAAGTCCCTGGAGCATGCATGGGATGAGACGGCAGAAAAGTTCTTCCGGCAGAAGGAAATCACTTTTTTAATGGATTAAGAATAACCTGAAGAAAGCAGCCAGGGTACCGTAAGTTCTTCCTGGAACGGTACCCTGGCTGTTTATAAAATCAAATCAAACTCTGTTTTATTTTGTCAGAAGAAGCATGATCTCATTGCTTCTCTGTACGAAATCCGTCATTTCTTTCGGGCTTAACGGCTTGTGCGCAAGCATTGCCAGGTCATAGAGCTGCCTGCAGATAATGGGGACATTCTTGCTTCTCTTGTGCTCCACAAGGAATTTGACAAGGGGATGGTTGATGTTAAGCACAAGCGTCGCCTGCGTGCCGAACATAGACGGATCCATTCCGTTCATGCCGTACATTTTCATCATCTCTGCCATGCGCCTGTCCTGCTCTGAGAGGACTGCCATAGAAGCAACCTTCTCATCCTTGAGTTTTTCCACCTTAACATCGAGCTTGTCATTACCAAGCTCTTTCCTGAAAATCTCCACAAGGCTGTCCGCCGTCTTCTGGAAGGATTCCTTCTCGTCCTCTGCGACATCGTCTTTCAGGGAATCATGGACATCCGCGTCAATCCGCAGGAACTGTACGTCTGGATGTTTCTGTTCCAGATAGGTCACGAATGCAGAATCAATATTGTGGGTAAGGATAATCGCATCCTGCCCCTGTGCCTTGAACATATTGATGTACTGGCTCTGCTGCACCTCATCCGTCACATAATAGACGCTGGTCTTCTTCTCCTCTTTGTCCGAATCCTCTCCGCCTTCTGTCTCTGTGGAGGCCGCTTCTTTCTTGGCAGCTTCTGCATCGGCTGTATCCCCTTCGGCTTTTTCTTCGGCTTTTTCTTCGGTTTCGCCTTTGCTTTCTTTGATCACTTCCTCCAGTGTCAGGTATTTGTGGTCCAGATTCTTATAGATCATAGAGTCTTTCATCTTCTCGCCGAACTTCTCGTCCTTGAGGCATCCGAACTTGATGAACGGGCTGATATCATCCCAGTATTT
>CALWMN010000013.1 GCA_944381935.1 uncultured Mediterraneibacter sp.
TTAGAGCCATTTTAGAGCCAAACGGCATAAAATAACCCCGGAAATGCCCATTTTATCAGCATTTCCGGGGTTCTGTCTACTATTCAAGCTCAATCGTCCCCGGCGGTTTACTGGTCAGGTCATACATCACCCGATTAACCCCTTTCACTTCGTTGATAATCCTGCCCATCACTTTCTGTAATACCTCAAAGGGGACCTCTGCCGCCTCTGCGGTCATAAAGTCCACAGTATTTACAGCTCTCAGGGCCACAGCATAATCATAAGTCCTCTCATCGCCCATGACTCCGACGCTTCTCATATTCGTGAGCCCTGCAAAATACTGCCCGATGCTCCGGTCCAGTCCGGCATTTGCAATCTCTTCCCTGTAGATCGCATCCGCGTCCTGCACGATCTTTACCTTCTCCGCTGTCACCTCGCCGATGATACGGATTCCAAGTCCCGGTCCCGGGAACGGTTGGCGGAACACCAGATATTCCGGTATGCCCAGCTCCAGTCCCGCTTTGCGGACCTCATCTTTGAACAGGTCACGGAGTGGTTCGATAATTTCTTTAAAGTCTACATAGTCCGGCAGTCCTCCCACATTGTGGTGGGACTTGATCACTGCGGATTCACCGCCCAGGCCGCTCTCTACGACATCCGGGTAGATCGTCCCTTGTACAAGGAAATCAACAGCACCGATCTTCTTAGCTTCTTCCTCAAATACACGGATAAATTCTTCGCCGATAATCTTCCTCTTGTTCTCCGGCTCTTCCACGCCTTTGAGCCTGCCGTAAAACCGCTCCTGTGCATTTACACGGATAAAGTTAAGGTCGTACGGTCCTTCGGGACCAAATACCGCTTCCACCTCATCGCCTTCATTTTTTCTCAGAAGACCGTGGTCAACAAACACGCAGGTAAGCTGTTTCCCGATAGCCTTTGACAAAAGCACTGCCGCAACTGATGAGTCAACACCGCCGGACAACGCACAGAGCACTTTTCCCTCCCCGACCTTCTCGCGGAGGGACTGGATCGTATTTTCCACAAAGGCATCCATCTTCCAGTCGCCTCTGCATCCGCACACATTTTTCACGAAATTGTTGATCATCTTCGTTCCCTCCGCGGTATGGAGCACCTCCGGGTGGAACTGGATTGCATACAGCTTCTCAGCCTCATTTTCTGCCGCTGCCACCGGGCAGTCTGCGGTATGGGCCGAAACCTCAAACCCGGGCGCCGCTTTTGCAATATAGTCAAAGTGACTCATCCAGCAGATCGTCGGCGTCGGCACGTTCCGGAATACTTTTGACTCGGTCTTGTCAATCAGGACTTCCGTCTTCCCATATTCCCGCACTTCGGCTTTTTTCACCTCTCCCCCGAGGACATGCATCATAAGCTGCGCGCCATAGCAAAGTCCCAGCACCGGAATCCCCAGCTTAAACAGCTCGTCCGAATAGGTCGGGGAATCTGGCAGATAGCAGCTGTTTGGTCCTCCCGTCAGGATGATCCCCTTCGGGTTCATTTCTTTAATCTTCTCAATATCTGTCCTGTAAGAATAGATCTCGCAATACACATTACATTCCCTGACCCGGCGTGCCACAAGCTGATTATACTGTCCGCCAAAATCAAGGACGATCACTAATTCGTTCTTCAAGGCTGTCCTCCTGTAAAATGCGGTTTTTAGAAACCGCTTACTTTTATTTCTTCCATTATAGTAAAGCTTTTCCTCTTTTACAACAATTAAAAAACAAACTTTCCTCTGACAGCAAATTTCCCGGCGCTGCAAAGGCTGCCGGGAATGAAAATTCATATTGGTTATTCGTTTTCATGCAGTTTCTACGCTGCGTACTTTGCGATTTTCCTCTGGAGTTCTCCACAGTCATCTGAGTGAATGTCAATCTCCATTATGTGATTCAGCCCAAGATGCATGATCCCCAGTATGGACTTTGCATCTACCACCACGCGTCCTCTCCGTATATCTACATCAAACTCATACTTGGAAACCGTATTCACAAATTCCCGGATTTCTTCCGGATGCTTAAATGTGATCTTCATTTCGCTCATGATTTATCTCACCTCTCTTCGCCTTTGTAAGGTCCGAAATCGCCCGCCTGGATTCAGGCTACGGGTATCATACCACAATTTTTCGACATGAAAAGGCAGAAATTTCTAAAAAAGGTAGAATTTTTTAATGAGCTGACTGTCTAAATTCTGTCGGCAGCATACCGGTTTCTTCTTTAAATACTTTGCTCATATACTTGGCATCCGCATATCCGGTGAGCTCCGCTATCTGGTTTATTTTCAGCTTTGTGCCGACAAGGAGCTCCTTGATTCTGTTAATCCGATATCTCCTTACCGTCTCTGTAAAGCCAGTGCCGGTCTCTTTCTTGAACTGAGTGCTCAGATATTCCTCCGATACAAAAAGGCGCTCCGCAATTTCTTCCAGTGTGATTCCCTGGTCATAATATTTCCTTATGAGCTGGAGCGTTTTTCTCACAAGCGGACTTAGACGTTCGTCAGCGCTGTCCTCGAAAGCGCTGTAATTCAAAAGATCCAGAAATCTTCCCATCGCTTCTCTGATTTCCCTCCAGCTCATGGCAGATGAGATCATCTGCATACAGCGCTGCACCTCTATCTCAGATTCTATTTCGCGCTGCATCTTATATGCATTTAAAAGAGACACATTAAACCGGATCAGACATTCTTTCATGTCCGTCGGTGTATGCGGCTCACGGCGAAGATGGTCATACAGTCTGTAATAACTCTTTTTGATCCCTTCTCCGTCCTTTTCCAGCACTGCTTTCTTCACCTGGCTTTCTATATCCACAGGATATTTCAGCGGTAATATTTCCGCCGTTTCCGCTTCTTCCTGACGGATCAGGTGCCCTCTGTCATATAAAAGGTTCCAGTCACGTATGGCATACATCCGCTTCATCACTTCACGGAGCGTTCCCATTTTCTGTGTCTCCGCCCAGATGCAGACCACCTCCCCTGTCAGATTGCCGCAGAGTTTTGGCACCATCTCTTCCTGAAAGTATGTATATTCTGCCTGTGCGTCTGTCAGACGGTACAGAACAACCAGCAGCAGATTCCAGGCGTCCGCTTCAAGTACATGGGACGCATGTCCCATTTCTATATTCTTTGCCTGTTCCATCAGCTTTTTTGCCGCTTCCTTTTGCTCTCCATATCCCGATCCCAGCCACACGGCAAATACTGCCCCGGCATCTTCCAGTGTGAAACCATGTCTCCTCAGCATCAGCTCATTGAATGTTTCATCCGCTCTCACCTGCCCGTTCATACATCCCATGAAAATATTTTCCACAGAAAACACAGACCATACTGCCCGCCTGTTTCTGATCCTCTCTGCCGACTTCAGAACCGACTGCCTAAGCTGTGCTGCACTGACTGGTTTTATCAAGTAGCTGTCCGCCCCGAGATCGATCGCCTGCTTTACCTGCCGGAAATCTTCCCCCTCGGCAATCATGATCACATTGATATCCCTTTGATCCCTGCGAAGCTTTTTTAACACAGAAAGGCCATTCATGCCGGGAAGCTCTGTCTCCATTATGACGAGATCCGGACAGGCATCTCTGATCATTTCATATCCCTTCCTCCCATTTGCTGCTGTCCCGATGAGATCATATCCACATTTTCCCGATGACTGCAGGGACTGGAGCATTTTCTCAGTCCGTTTCTGATCTTCTCTCTGTTTCTGTACAATTATGACTTTCATCTGTCCTGCTCCCCGTACGCTTTCTGTCTTTCAGTATATCTTCCTCTGATGCTTTGGTAAAGCTTTTTCAGCAAAATAAGCCGCGGCATTGCGCCACGGCTTACCCGGCCTGTTTTATTTTTACTTATTTTTACTGATAGTCAGGATTCCTCATCCTTATCCTTTTTAAACATTTCTCTGAACATATTATACAACAGATAAATTGTGATCGCACATCCGCCGCCTATAATAATAACATTTAAGATCATATACAGCATTACGCCACCTCCCTGCTGTTTTCCGGGTGATATGTAACATTACATGCAATAATGAGCGTCACCGTCGAGCATGCCAGTCCGAAAAGGAAATGGCTGATTCCCAGCGGAGAACCCATGAGCCAGTAGACGACTGTCGCTACTACCGCTACGATTACCGTAATGCCGGCTCCTTTTGCATTGGTCTTTTTCCAGAAGAACATCCCCATGAAGATCGGGATCAGCGCTGCGACGCACGGGGCTCCCAGGTCTTCCATAATTGTCACGATAGATGTTCCTTGGTATCCCACAATAATCGCCAGAATTGTGAAAATCACGAGCGCGATCCTCTGGATACTAAGTGTTTCTTTTCCGCTCATTTCTTTCTTCACTCTCCCGGCAACGTCACGCGTAAAGGTAACGCTCACCGCCATCGCAACGGATGCGGCCGTACCCATAACGGCTGCAAGCAGCCCGGCGAGAAGAAGCGCTCCCACAAGGTCGTTCGTCATGGAATCGATCATTGCCGGGATAATAGAATCCGATGTCCCCAGTTCCGGTATAAGGATAATTCCCATAATGCCGATCAGCCCTGCAAAGATCATATACGGAAGATAGACGAGAAGCGCAGCAGTCAGAGTAGCCCCACGCGCCTCTTTTGCATTTTTAGCCCCGCAGATTCTCAGGAAATTCTCATTATTAATCATTCCCACAAGTCCAAAATAGAGGAATGTTGACAGCATGGACGGGAGTCCCATCGTAGTAAGGCTGAGCTGGTCAGCCGAAAGATTCGTGGCAATGCCTTCTGTTCCTCCTATCTTGATCATGGCGATCAGCGGCGTGATTACCATAACGGACAGAATCATAATACTTACATTCAGCTTGTCAGTATTCGTAGCAGCCACCATTCCCCCAATGACCGAATATACCATCATAACGACAGCCATAATGATAATTGCGTTGAGCAGGCTTAAAGACGGAATAAAAATCTGCAGGATCGTCCCCAGTGATCGGACCTGGCTTGCCAGAATCCCGAACACCTGGATGATCGTCAGAATACAGATCATATTTGCCACCCGTGTGCCAAGCTTGTTCCGGATGAGCTCAGGGATCGTTGTGACGTCTGCTTCCCTTATTTTCTTTGCAAATATAAGTCCTGAGAGGATCGCCCCTGTAGCTGCCCCCAGTCCGAGAACCATTCCCGAAAATCCGTACTGGTATGTCATACTTGCCACGCCCATCGTTGCTCCTGCCCCGATCTGAGCTGACGCCATAGAATATACATTCGTCCAGAAAGGTATTTTTTTGCCTGCCGTGGCAAAATCATCTGCCGTCTTCACCTTCCTGGCACTGACAAAGCCTATGATCAAAATCGCTGCCAGATATACAAGTGCAATAAATATTTTCGCCATATCTATGCCTCCTTCATAAGCTTAGAGATTCCTCTTTCCACCCGGTCAAGTCCCTCTTTCAGTATTTCTCTGCTGGTTGCAAGACAGATTCTTACATGTCCTTCTGACCCGGGGCCAAAGAACTGTTTTCCTCCCGGCACAATTGCCACCTTTTCTTCTTTCTTCAGATACTCCACCAGCTCCTCCGCACTCATTGGAATACCTGATACATCCGGGAACATGACAAATGTTGCCTGTGGTTTCCCACATTTTACTCCTGGCATCCGATTCAGCCTTTCCCATGCATAATCGCGGTTGCCTTCGAGATGTGCCACGAAGCTGTCCAGCCAGCCGTAGCACTGATCCAGACATGCAATGCCCGCAATCTGGGAAAGGGAGGATATCCCTCCGATCGTTGTCTCTACCAGGGAAGCGTCCACGATCTTTTCAAAAATTTCTTTGTCCTGGCAATAAACGCATCCCACTCTAAGCCCCGCAATTCCAAAGCTCTTAGAAAAACCGAAAACCGAAAGCGTTCTCTTATTCCTTTCCCTGCCAAGCGAGCAGATACTGTTAAATTTTGCATCTGAATACACGATATCCGACCAGATTTCATCATTCATAATGTAAAATCCATATTTCTCAGATAAATCCAGAAGATACTCCAGGTCTTTCACCGGATAGACCTTTCCAAGCGGATTGTGCGGGTTACACAATCCGAGCATTTTCGTATTCGGGGTGATATAATCCTCAATATCGTCAAAATCTATCGTTCCGTCTTCCCTGAATTTCATCGGAAACAGATTAACCTTTGCCCCTGCTGCCTCCATACTTGTTTTAAACAGGAAATCCACAGGGTCAAATACGAGAGCCTCATCACCCGGTTTCAGGACTGCCTGTGCGATCGCGTGCATTCCGCGCGCCGCGCTGTCAATGGGCAGCACCAGATCCGGATCGATTTCTTCATTCTTACGCTGTTTTAATGCCCGTACCAGGCTTTCCTTGAACTGAGGGAAACCTCTCTTAGGAGTATAGGAGAAATAGCCTCCCTGGATATACTCGACCAGGGCATCAGCAATCTGCCTGGGAGCCGGGAAATCCGGGTCCGCTGCAGTCAATGGGATGACCCCTTCCTCCTGCTCAGCCCATCGCATGTTGTAAGCCCGTTCTTTCAGTACGTCTAATTTGACTTCCTTGTTAGTAAATTCCGTCATTTTGCTTCCTCCTTTTCTCCATCCCTTACGTCCGGGATCACTCCTTCGCTGCGATTACCTCGATTTCACAAAGTGCGCCTTTCGGAATATCCTTTACCGCAACGCAGCTCCTTGCAGGTTTCGAGACAAAATATTTCGTGTAGACTTCATTAAACTTTTGAAAATCATCTATATCAGCCAAAAAGCAGGTCGTTTTTACAACGTTTTCAAAAGTTAATCCCGCTTCCTTCAGAATTTCCCCTACATTTTTGCAGCTCTGTTCTGCCTGTGCTTCGATTCCCTCCGGTGCCGTCCCCTTCTCAGGGTCAACAGGAAGCTGCCCTGAAACATATAAAAAAGTGCCTGTCTCAATGGCCTGAGAATAGGGGCCAATAGCTGCCGGTGCCTTGTCTGTCTGAATTTTTTTCATGAAAATTCCTCCTTTGCTGCTTTTATATATTTTCGGCGAAAATATATAAAATATATCCGTTTTTTTCATTATACCGATAAACTTTTGTTTAGTCAATTCAGCAATTAGTAAAATTTATTTCATTTATTTTGGTCAGTTTTACTAAATTTCTATTTTCTCTCAAGGATAAAACGGTGAAACAAAAAAACTGCCTCTCCGGCAGTTTCTCCTTTGTCCTGTCTCGTCAGTTATTCGGTTCCTCTTTCACATATCTCAAGTGCATATACACCGTATTTTTTGAAATATTCAAATACTCCGCTACGCGCTCAACCGCATTCTTCATGTTGAAGATCCCCCTCTTATAGAGGATGCGTATTATGTACCGGTTTTTCAGCGACGGCATGATCGACTCATCCGCCGCAACCGTCTGCTTCGCCTTTGCAACTGCATCCTCAAGAAGTTCTGTACTGTTGTCCAAAAAAGCCTCCGTCTGATAACTGACCCCAGCGCTGTTCAGCGTTGGCGGAGCTATAAAGGTGGTCAAAAACTGTGAAAACGGAATATTCAGATAGTAGTTAATGCAAAGAAGACCGATAATTCTGTCATTTTCTCCCCGTATGGCTATCGTAGTTGATTTAAGCGGCTCCCCCTTCTTATTATTTGCAAAATACGAAACGCTTGTTCTGGAACGGTCTTTCTCAATCTCATCCAACATTTCCAGTGCCAGATTTGTGATCGGCGCTCCCACTGCCCGACCTGTGTGATGTCCGTTCACAATCTTAATCACGGAAGAATCCAGATCCTCCAGGCTGTGGAGCACAATCTCACATGCTTCTCCCAGATAATCTGCAAGGCCATCCAGGACAGTATCGTACGATTTCAGTATCTTTGCATCAATTTCCGTAAGCTTCATAATATGCCAGAACCTCTCTGTCTAAATATTTCTTATCAGCTATTTTAGCTGTCTTCAAAAATTCTGTCAATGAATTTCATCACGGTTATTCTGCCCCGTTATACCGCTGCAGCCACAAAGGCGCCGGCATTTTTGCTTCATACAGCATCGCCGATGCCTTGTTTTGCGTTATCTTTCTGGTTCTTGCTGATCTTACTCCCCATTTCCATCTTTCGCCCAATACCTTTTATCAGATCCGTACTATATCCTCACGTCCTTCCTCCTGTCATTCCCATCCTGTTCATAATATGCTCTCTTAGCGGCATACATTTTCTTTTCAGCCGCCTTCACCATCCCTGTGATCGAATCAATATCCGCTCCCCATTTAATGCCGGCAGAAATGTGATATTTGTCCTCCGCCAGTGCTTCTGCAAGCTGACGGCACAGATCCTCCACTTTCTCCTCCGGCATGTCCGGCACAAATATAAGAAATTCGTCTCCTCCGATCCTGTATGTAAATTCAGTTCCAAACCTGCTGCAGATCTGCCGAGCCACAGTTTTCAGCATGGCATCCCCGCTGCTGTGCCCTTTTGTGTTGTTCAGCTCATGCAGACCGTTTACATCGATATAAATACAGGCAAGAGAATCCTCATATTTTGTGCGAATTGTCGGAAGATCTGACTCATACTTGTTACGATTATGCATTCCCGTCAAGGTATCCTTCTCTCCCTTCTCTTTGACGGCGTTGAATGTCGACAGATTCTGACAGAACATACTGAAACTGTATTTCACATTTTGTAGCAGAGACGCATCTGCTTTCTTTGTCCTCATATTGCAGCTTACCAGGATACCACAGATATTTCCATCCAGATCTTCAACCGGCACGGCCGCGATATTCTGTATCATATCGTGTTCATTATTCGGAAGTTTTTCCCTGAGTATTGCGATATTATCTGCCTCAAATATACTGTTCCCCTGGCCAAAATATTTCAGCAGTGCATAAATATTCTTTTTCTGTACCTCTTCCTCCTGATCCTTTGCCTGCTCATCTCTTTTCCATAAAAACGGGGTGTCATCGCGTGACTTTCCTATCATCCAGAATCCGACTCTTTCCGCGGACAGTATATATGCAATCTTTCCCAGCGCGGTCGAAACATTCCCCTGTTTTTCATGGGCATTAAACAGAAGTTTCTCTACATCATACATATAGTTGATCGTTTCCAGTTTATGCTGCTTTTCACTTGTCACATGCCTCGTATAACGAAGCATCCATAAGAAATAAAGGATAAAGCATATTATCTCAAAAATCAGGATAATATTCAATGCCTCCCTGATCTCGCTGGCCGTTTCAAAAACAATGCTCTCTGGCACCGAAAGCGCGAGTCTCCACTCGTTGACCTCCAGAGGCTCATAATAGAAATACAGGTATTCCCCGACTGTTTCAGAAACGAATACGACATATCCTTTTTCTCCATCGATCAAGCCCTGTTTTAATTGTTCATGATCATATCCAGGCGCCATCTTCCTCTCACCGAGAGCCCATATATTTCCGGCTTCGCCGGGATGCCACGTATCCATCAGAAAATCCCCGGTCGTCCCGTCTATAATGTATATTGATACATTTCTGTCGAATCCTGACAACACTTCAGGCAGCTCTTCCAGGCTGATGACACCGTACAGCATAGCAACCGTCTCGCCGTCCCGGCGCACAGGAACATAATGACGCACAACATAGTTATCACCTGTCAGATCAGTTTCGCGGTCAGTAATATGGGCTCCGAGAGCCGCCTCTTTTTCAAAAGATAAGAGCCCTCTTGCATCTACATGTTGCCCGCCTTCTGTGAGCACCATATCCCCGGGCAGGAGCAGCTCGATCTTGGACATCATGCCGACTGAATCATAGGAATCCAGGAAGGTCCACAGATCTCCGGAATCCAGTTCGTCATACTGTGAGATTACAACGGCGATCATCTCAAGTTCTTCTCTGTCGCTGGCTATATGTGCCCCAATATAGTTTTCGATCTTCTCAGTCTCCTCATGAAGCCTTTCAAAGCTCTCTGCTTCCTCCATATGGTTAATCCATAGGATCCCGCCATAAGAAACTGATATGATCAAAACAATCAGGGCTATCGTTACTGCGATAGGTTTCCCCCTGCGTATTTCGTTCCTGGTTTCCATTGGTCTCCTTTCCATCCGATCTGTCTTCATGGAACTTCCGCAATTCAAGTTCCACATCAACAAAATATTACGGCATTTCCGAATTAAAAGTTCCGCACTTGCCATCCACCATCATCTGTACCATCTTACCATATTCAAATGTATCTTTTTTTCATACCCCATCCTGCTTTACACGCTTAATTTCCCCCCATTGTTTTTTCCGCTTCCCATATCCAATGAATGCCGTCGCGCGTACTACATCAAGGAACAGACGGAAGAATACATTTTCCAGTACGCATACGACAACGGCTTTCACCGAGTCTAATGCGCTCATCTTCAGGTTCAGCGTATAGATGCGCTGAAAGAATATCGTTATTGTCAGTACCGCATTATACATCGTATACATTAAATAGAATCGTATCATAAAATCCCAATTCAGTATACCCGTTACCGCTGATGCAGCCATGGCGGCCCAGCCGATAACCTGAAACATCGGGGAAAGCAGTTCATACAAAAGATAATACAGATAAGATACCATTCCCAGCCAGCCGTATACCGGATTCATAAACACTTTCCGGTGCTTCATCAGGCTCTGGAACAACCCCATATGCCATCTTCTCCTCTGCTTTCTCAGATCTCCCAGAGATTCCGGCACCTGACTCCAGCAGACCGCATCCGGTTCATACCGCACAGAATAGGGAATCTTATTATTTCGGCAGAATACATGCAACCTTACTACAAGCTCCATATCCTCTCCTAACGTCTCTCTGTCATATCCTCCTGCCGCGATCACCATATCCTTTTTGAACAGGCCGAAGGCTCCCGAAATGATCATATTGCCGTTAAAGCGGTCCATCAGTATCCTTGCTGCCAGAAATGAGCGGTCATACTCCATGATCTGCATACTCGTCACAAGATTCCACGGCATACGGTATCCTACGCGCTTTCCATCCTTTATCTTTAGACTTTGGGCAGCACGCACCAGTCCTCCCACTGCCACTACATTATCCTCTTCCATGACCGGCTGTACAATCTTCTCCAGTGAGTCAGCCTGAAGCATAGAATCTGCATCAATGCAGAGAAAATACGGATAGGAAGAAGCATTGATCCCCATATTCAGGGCATCTCCTTTGCCTCCGTTATGCTTGCTGATAAGGATGACGGGAACTCTAAGGCCTTCAGCCTTGTACACCGCCTTCTCTTGCTCACATATCAGGCGCTTGCGTATGGGCCGGTGCACCATCCTCATTTTAAAATGCTCCACCAGCACTTTGACTGTGTCATCTGATGAACCGTCGTCTACGATGATAATCTCATAAAGGCGGTATTCCAGTTGAAGGAGAGATTCAATACTGTCCACGATCGTAACCTCTTCATTGTATGCTGGGACAACTATAGATACCGGAAAATAAAAATCATGTTTGATCTCATTTTTGATGCGCCGCATTTTATTTGCATAATAAAGATCCCATGCACCTACGCTCACCGACAGCAAAAGATAGGTGGCATAGACCATCAGATAAAATAAAAAGAACCAATTAACAAATTTTAGTATATACTCTAATGCTCCTAGCATCCCGTCTTCCCTCTGCTTTCCAGTACATAAATAAACATTTCTCTTGCGTATCTGTCCTCTCCTGTACACAGCTGCCCAATCTCTTCCTTTGAAAGATCCATCTTCATCAAAGACTCCGCTGAATTTCGCCGCACATCCCACTGCCTGCTGCGAAGCGCCTCCTTCAGTGCCTCTTTCACTGCTTCGTCCGGATAGTTGCCCAGAGTCTGAGCTGCCGCCACCGCCGTGTCCCCGTCTTCCCTCAGGATCTTAAGCAGTAGAGGCTCCGCCTCTCTGTTAATATGCGCTGCAAAATACCGGATCGCAGCAAAGCACAGCTCATAGTGCCCGGCCGCAAGCTCAGGCAGGACCAGATCAGACATGTCTTCCTTCAGCCTGGTCATAAATCGGATCAATACTGCCTTCATCTGTTCATCCCACTTCTGGTTCCACAGCCTCCTTGCAAGGCTATTCTTGTCTCCCCGGAAATGAAGCATACCGTCGGACAACAGTTTGGGATCATGGAACCATCCGTTTTCCTGAAAGGTCTGAAGCGCCCGTATAAGCGCATCTTCATTTCCCAGGCTGTACAATGCCTGAAGTACATTCTCCCGGCAGTATACCGTGGAATGATCCAGATAGGACAGAAGGATTTCTCCCATTCTGTAATATTCCGGCACAGCCTTCTCCGGCAGCAGAGAAATAAAGTATGCAAAAAGCGCCCGCTCCATCGCCTCTTTCTTCCTATAGACTTCAGCTGCGTCAAATAGGGCATTCCGGCAGGCGATCATATACTCTGTAATATCATCCTCTTCCATCCTCCCATAATTTCTTTCGAGCGCCTCTACACAGATCAGCAGTCCGTCTTCATTTTTTATCTTTTTGTACAGGCTTCTCCTGTAATGCTGACTCACCCTGACCGGAACATTCTCCATGACACTGCGCTGTTCATCCATTTCCCTGTGGATCCTGTATTCCATGACCCTGCTTTTTGTACCACTGCTCATCATATAAATAATATTAAAAAATAGAAGAGCAGCACTGATGAAAATATACAAAAATATGATCATGCTGACAACACTCTGCTGCATCTGTCACCTCCATGACGCCCGAACGATATCGTACGACTGCTTTACCCTTTCTGTGTATGTCTTTTCTTCCCATGTCAGTGGAAATTCATTCATCCCTATCTCTCCGCCTGCATCCGCTGCAATTCCCAGCCAAAAGCTGTCTGCCCGGATAAAATCCACTCCGTAATTCTCATAATAATCATCATGGATGAGCATATCTGCCGGGTTCGCCACATTCAGGAGCGCCCACGGGACTCTGATCTCCACACAGCTGTCCCCATAGCAGAAATCTGCCAGTGAGTCATAATCTCCGGCTTCAGGATTTCCATTTCCATGACGCAGCTTTCCAGTCTCATATACAGGCAGATATTTCAGTTCACGGTTCGTATAGTCCACATAATCCACTATTGTAGTGTTCTTCATGGCCATACTTATCGGAAGAAACACATCCGAATCAATTTCCGGAAAAGAAATATAGGCATCCTCCCCATTTATCTCCTGCAGAAAATTGGCGCGGACAGACTCATACCGTTCCTGGACCATAATCCTGCTGTCTTCTTTGCCGTCAATACAAATCAGGAAATCCGCCGCCCTGGAAAACGAAAGTCCTGGAGTCCGGGATGTGATGCTGCCGCTTTTATCTGTCGTATCTATGGGGATATACAGTGTATGTTCGGGGGAGACGCCATCCCCCTCTGCCAGAAGTACGAGTCCTTCAGCATCAGCATATGCAGACAACGAAAGGCCATTATTTTCATAGACTATATCCTTTTCTTCCCACTCTGAGGAATCCCCGTCTATCATACGGCTTTCGGCCGAAAATTCCATCAGGCCATATCCCTGAGCTTCTGTCTGTATATCATGCCACAGCGCATTGTTTGTAAATTCCTGTGCGTATGCTGTATTCCAGCTCCGCAGCTCCCACCGGTCCTGCCATGCATTGATCACCGCTCCGCTCCATCCTGTACTGCAAAGGTCCTGATAGATTTCCACAAGCCGTTCTCCCTGTTCCGCTTCGGTAAGAGGGAAACCTTTTTCCGATACTGCGCCCCGCGCCGTGGTAAAGCCATAACTGGTACAGACCACAGGCACTGTATGGTATTTCCCAAGGAGCTCAGGATAACCGTCATAACTGCCTTCCTTGTCTATTTCTTCCAGAATGTCAGCCAGCTCTGTCGTCTGTTCTTCCGAGAGATACCGGTAAAAGTCTTCACAAAAATCGTACAGGCTGTATGCGGCAAAATACCCTGCTTTCATTTTTTCAGTGGCCCTGATATGTTCCGCATCTATCTGGCAGATTTTATCGAGCTGCCTGGCATATGTAACACCTGCTGTTCCGGAATACGCATACTTTCCCCGAAGTTCTCCATAGTCATCCCTGTATTCCAGCGGATCAGTTGCCGGGCTGTTTGCAAATCCGATCAGGTGCTGTTCTTTGTATTTGCTGCTCTCATACTCCGTGATCTCATCCATTACACGTGCCAGCATCCCTTCAAACGCCCCCGCCTCACTGCCGGCAGTAAAATACGTTCCATTATACATTCCTTTATGTGTTGTCTCATGGTCTGTATATGTGACTGTATCCCCGCCCCACTCGGATCCGACAAGAAACCCGATGACCCACTCCGATATATCCTTTGTGTACCATCCGCTCCCCTTACCAGGTACGTTTCTCATGATAAGACGTTTTCCATGAATAACATCTATCATCTGTCTGCCGTCTTCCTGGAGCTGTCCCATATAATCAGATTCAAATGCATCACCAGCTCCATAATTCACGGCGTCCTGGATCAGTATGCCCTGAAGGAGATAAAGCGGCTCTTCCCCGTATGTATTGAATTCAAAGAAAGCATCATAGAACGTATCATCCATGATTCCCGCTGCTTTGATCGTATTTGCTCCCATCTCCTGAATCTGAGAAAACCAACGCAAATAATCTTCCTTTTCCGGCGCAAAATCCGATGCAGCATGTCCCGGTATGCTGGCGGATATTTCCACGCCCTTGATCTGAAATACTTCTGTTCCGCTGCTCCCATTCATAAGGATCCTTGTCCCGTCAGTCGTAAACCCGGCTTCCACCGGAGCATCCGGGTCCATATCAATATAAAACCCATAGTTCCACACAGCATAAAAAGCTGCCAGTGCCAGCACCCCTGCTGCCAGCACTGCGATCATAAATTTCTTCATCCGTTCCTTTCCTTCTTACTCTCACCTCAATCAAACACCGTTGCCGCATTTTTCGACGTCTGGCAGTACTGTCTGAGGCTTTCAATATGATCATCCAGCCAGTCTCCCCGCCTCACCATATAACTGATCATATCCTCCGTAGCTTCCCCATAACTTGCCGGATTTACATCCGCAAATGTCTCCCCGCTCCCTGTTTCCGGGCGCCTTCGTTCATACATCGGAATCTGCTTCCAGTCCCACGTATACCCCCACACAGTATAATTTCTTTCCACCGCTGACCCAAGCCAGCTCTCTGTCTGCTGTATATATGTACGCAGATATTCTTCCGACAAAAGGCCGCTGCGCAGTTCCCTGTATCTGGATATCACTCTGTTGACAAAGCGTTCGCTCTTCATCAGCTGGCTGTAGAACCCGTTCTGCGAAAGCAGGAATCCTTCCGCCGGCATTACTGTCGTATAATTATCCAGTACATTGTTATAGTCCCACACCGGCCCTATATGCAGCTTTCCTCTGACATCTTTATAAAAATAAGTAGATGCCTGGAACATATCGTTGTTTCCGACAAATTCCTGCAGGATATAATAATCAACAAAAGACCTCTCATCCAGATATTCTAAGTAGAAATCGGGATCACTCCCCGCTTCGTCCGAATAGATTGCTTTCTCGATCTCACTGAAATCTGCCTGTATATATTCTTTTACTTCCCGGGTCAGATCCTGTCTTCCCGGATACGCAATCTCAATCTGTCTTTCCGGTTCCAGTTTTTTTGCATAAAAAGAAAACGTTGCCACTGATCTGTCCAGCTCTGCTTTGGGCTCAATATGGAGCATATAGCTCATTACCGGGTCCCCCGCTTCATACTGCGTCAGATCTACCCGTGATTCAGACACCTCGACCGTTTCCATCAGCACATACACGCCCATGTACTCTTCATCCAGGATAAGCTCGCAGAAACGAACATTTGGCGCATAGCCCATAATCTCTGCTGAAATATTCATCCACATGTAATTCCGTATCAGAGTCTTGTCTAAAAACGGACCGTGGAGAACCCAGTCCGCCGACTCCTCCATCCCAAGCAATGGCAGGCTTTTTTTCTGAAGCGGATTATTATCCTCAGTCAGCTTGATCCTGTAATTAGACTTGTCAAATGCTCTGGAAGAATTTCCTCTGATGTGGATGAGGATATCACTCTCATTATCCGCCTCGTCTTCCGAATCATGCCATTCGCTTTCCGCTTCTATCGTCCTGAGCCTTGCCTGAATCTCGGTCTCTCCATTTTCCCCGGTTTCCTCCCCGATAACCGCATTCTGCTGCTCATCCATTATCGCCTTGCCCGGTATCTTCTGATATACTCCTGCTTTCGTTGTATCGATCTCTATGATTGGCAGATGGGTAACCAGTCCGTCTGACTCCGGCTTTTCCCCTAATTCTGATTCATCTGGCTGTTCCAGATGCTGATGATACCTCACTGTATCCTCTCCTCTGTCAAGAACAGTGAAGAGAACAGCCGCACACAGAACGCACACCGTCACGCCCGCGTATATCAATCTGTTTCTTTTCACTGCGATCACCCACTGATTTCATCACTCTGTGCGACCAGGTTCACATATTCCACATTTCCCTGACTGTAGAGATACTCTGTAATTTCCTTTTCGTTCTTATAGCTGTCCATATAAACCTTCCGGGTCATTTCATAGATAAGCTCTACGTGGGAAGGCGTGGTGTTCTTCACTTTCAGCACAGCTTTCTGGTTATAATATCTCGAGATAATTCCCTCCAGATCCAGTTCCTTCTCATTTGCTGCACGGATCACGAGCAGCATCCGGTTCTCATTGCGTACACGTCCCAATATCAACAGGATCACAAATACAATCCCTGAACCGATACCCGCCACCTGATAGTCTCCTACACCGCAGCAGATTCCGATCATAATCGCCCAGAAAATGTATGTTGTATCTCTTGTATCCTTGACCGCCGTACGAAAACGTACAATGGACAGCGCACCTACCATACCGAGCGACAATGCCACGTTATTGCCGATTACGGTCATCACAGCCCCTGTCAATATCGCTAAAGTTAGCAATGACACATTAAACTTCTTGCTGTATGTAGTCCCCGCATGGGTGTACCAATATGAAATATACACAAGAATGCCAAACACTGCGGATGCCGCAATACGCAGGATGATATCTTCTGTTGTCAGAGTTCCGCTCCCATCAAGTATTTGGTATAAATATTCTCTCATTCGTATCCTTCTCCCTTTCTTTCCATACCCTGCAGGTATATTTAAAAATGATAATGCATACTTACAGCCCTTCCAAGACAGTACTTGCTCACCGCCTGCTCTCCTGTGCCGGCGTTTCTCAGTATGTCTTTAATATATTCCAGCAGGAACCCGTTGAACTTTACCTCCAAAACAACCAGATATGCATTCATCAGAGGATTCTGCAGAAGCTCTCCTGAAAAAATATCCATATTGCTTTCTGTTCCCGTAATGTGATGGTCAAATGTGATCCTGATAGAATTCTCCTTTGCCATAAATGCTTTTCTCTTATATTCGATCACTGTCTTAGGCAAATAGCAGAACTGGTTCATCATCCAGAAGCACTCTGCCGCAAAAGGATCTTCGTATTTCAGGAGCACACTGTAGTCCCGGCGGATCAGCGCCTGTGCATCCTCCCGGCTCATCTTCAGGGAACGCTTCTTCTGCATGGCTCCCTGCTTCTGTTTCATTTCAAGTTTTGCATAAGGAGACGCCGCCCCGTAATTTCTCAGCCGGATCTTCCGCCTCAGCTCTACACCGTCTTCTTTTTCCTTATAATCCCGGTTGCCGATGCTGTCAAAATACAAAGAGCGGATCGTATATCCCTCGCCCCGGTTATTCGGATCCTCCTTTACTGCCTCTTTCATCCGGTCACTCAGCTCATAATATTGGGCCAAAGATATAAGGAACTTTTTCTCCTGGCGAAGCACTTCATTCATATGGATGCCGCTCCTTTCCTTTTCATACTAAAAAACATGGTCATTTTTATAATAACTATATTCTTAATATTTTGTCTACCCATTAAAAGTATAAGAACTATTTCCGAAAATATAAAGATTTAACAGTTATTAAAAGGATAATTACAATCTGTAAAAATTTTGTGATAAACGTAAAATTCCCGGCATGTTCTACCCTGCCGGGAATTGTTTTTACGGGTGCAGCAAGCCAAAGCCCGGACTTGCCCTAGACTTTGGCAGCCGCTTATAATCCCGGAATGTGCCTTTAGCCACTTCCAGCAATTCTCAGTACTGATGAAGGTATTTTTCTCTCGTAGCCATCCCGCCCCGGATGTGACGCTCGGATTTGTTGGTATCCAGAACCTTTCGGGCTTCACGGGCAAGGGATGGATTGATTTGAAGGAGCCGTTCTGTGACATCTTTATGTATGGTTATCGCTAATCAAAACGGTTTCATCCAGCCCTAAATCGCCGAATAATCTGAGGTAAATATCCACGTTTCCGTCCTTGTCCACTTCAATCTTCTGGATAATCTGCTTTAGCTGTTCATTCGTCATATCGCGTACTGACGTTATATCTTCAATATTTCGGAAAGTCATTTTAATCACATCTTCCAACTGGTCGCTTTTATTCAAATTAAACTGTACCAGTTTCAGATTATTTTCCAGCTTTTCAACTTCTTCTTTCATGCCGCCGATTTTCTCGTTCAACTCTTCGCGGCTAATCAGGTCATCCGTATACATATCCATGTATTTTTGTCGTGTTCTTTTCAGCTTTGCCAAGCTGTCATTCAGTTCTTTTTCGTAGTCTTGATTTTCGTCCTTTGCCTTATATATTTTCACAAACTCTTTTACTACATGATTTATGATATCGGTTTTATTTTTTAAAACCTCTGTAAAATAATCTTCTAATGCCTGTATCAACTCATTCTCATCCAAAGTAACTGCATTAGGACAGCTATCCGCCCCTTTGCCGTTATGACCTGAACACACCCAGCGGACATAAGTATTTTTATATGTCCGTACCGTTCTTCTAAACGACCAGCCACACTCTTTACACTTTATCAATGTACTAAAAAGATATTTGTTACTTTGTCTTTCTCTGTTCATATTAAATGCTCCGTGACGATTTTTCAAAATTTTTTGTGCCTTTTCAAATTGCTCCTGCTCAATCAGCTTTAATTCCGATCTTTCTGTAACCAACCACTCTTCCTTATCTTTCTTAACTCTGACACCCGTTAAAAAGTCTGTAACTTCCTGTTTCCCATTAATAATTTTACCTGTATAAATCTCATTCGTCAGTATCCGGCAAATAGCATTTTGACTCCATTTACAGTTTCTCTTTGTCCTATGCCCCTTTTCATTAAGCAGATTTGCAATCTTTGCTGCTCCATATCCCTCTTTTGTATACCAGTTAAAGATTTGCCGGACCGTTTCAGCTTCTTTTTGATTGATTTGCAGATTGAAATAGTCCCCTATAATCTTATCATATCCATACACAATATTGGGAACTCTTCCTTTCTCTGCGTTCATTCTTTTACCAAATTTCACTCTCTTAGATGTGTTGGCACTCTCTTCTTGTGCCAATGCTCCGAAAATGGTAAGCACAAACTCTGACTGTCCAAGAACCGTCATATTAGAAGTCAGGAAAGTTGTTTCTATGCCTAATGCTTTCAAGGTCCTGATACTCTGTAAAAGATCTACTGTATTCCGGGCAAACCTAGAAATGTCTTTTACAACCACCATGTCAAACAAACCTTGTCCTGCATCTTTCATAAGCTGTAAAAACTCTTTCCTGTTTTTGATTTTAGTTCCGGATATCCCCTCATCCGCATATAATTTAACAAGATTATGTCCATTTTTTTCTGTATACTCCGAAAAAAATTTCTTTTGTGCATCCAGACTATTGAGCTGGTCTGTCTTATCGGTTGATACTCGACAATATGCCGCTATGTTCATACCGTTCAACCTTTCCTTTTATTTTTATTCGTTCTGTTACATGTCAATTATATAACTGACTATAATAAAAAACAAGAAAATGGAGAGTTTTTCACTCTCCATGCTTTCCAAAACTATCTATTTTTTCGCCTCTTCATAGTCATCATTTCTCTGTATCCGGCTAAATGTGCGTCCGTACTCCATATCATAATTCGTCCGATTCCCGGTGTAGTCTCTTTGTATTTTTCATAAAACCGGATAATACTCATATCTCCAATTCCCATTCCCATGTGTAAAGCCCGGTTTGGAAATTCATCAGCCAGAAACTCTAAATCTTCCTTTGTAAGTTCTACACCATAAAAAGTCCACGGTGTTTCTTCTCTTGCAGTCTTTTTAAGGAACTCCTGAAATTTCAGTGCCTTCTCTCTTCGTATCGTCCCATTAGCTATATGCGCAATATGATTTCCACTTTCTATAATTGTAGACATAGGAAGAATCAGTGTCTCTTTTTCTGCAACCGCTTTAGCAAATTCCAATTTTACACTTTCTGCGTCTGCACACATATGTGGTACTTCAAGGAGATTCATCACGATAGAGGTGTCCATAAATCTAACATTCATATTCACACCCCCAACCATTCATAATTTGCTTGCTGAAGTGGATTTTTTATCATATTGATAATCGAATCATCGAGCATGGCATCTCCCAATCCACCTTTAGCAAGTAATTTCGGATACTGTTCAATGTCAACAAGCGAAATAAAATTGCTCGTTCCTTTTTCTCTGTCTCTATATACAACAGAAACACCTAATAACTTCTCTTTATCATATTTATTCAGTAAAATCGGGTTATGCGTTGTAATAATAATATCCACATTTCTTTTCTTTCCAATTTCACTCAGCTTATTGATTAGCGTGCTTACTCTGCTTGGATGAATACCATTATCAATTTCCTCTACAACCAAAATTCCTCCTTCGGGGATGGAAAGTATGGCTGCTACAATGGCAATACAGCGTAATGTTCCATCTGACAGTTTCTTAGCATCCACTACTTCTGAGGCTGTCATATAACGTTCTTTCAATGCAAAGATAACGTCATCCAACTTTGTCTTAATAAATTCAATGCCCTTAACTTCATTTTCCGGCAGACTGCATATAATTTCTAGAATCTCCTTTTTTTGTTCTTCCGTCTGGCATAATTGATACAATACCGAAGAAATATTTTCTGCGTTTTCCTTTAGCGCTGTATCAGTAAGCCTTACATAGTCACGCATATCTTTAGGCACAGGATTTAATACAAAAATCCCTTTTAAATTTTCCAAGACTAAATTAACGTAACCGAGGCACTCTTCATCACGCCTTGTATTTTGTGGAAGTTTGCTTCTTAACTGTGCCAAAACAGAGGATACACGCATACAGATAATATCGGGATTTCTTCCTGTTTTCTTATCATTATATTCTGCCCGTATATCCCCACTGTCTTTAGAAGAAACGGCTTTCGTTTTAAATATTTTTTCTCCACCGGCAATAGTGGTTTTTCCATTTTCAACTTTATACAGTCCTTCTTCTTCTACCCACACCCTCTTACTGGTGCTGATCCGAATATAATAAAGCAAATCGCACTGGTCGTCCAGATCAATCAGACACCCCAACTTAAACGATGTTGTTTTAAAACGACAACACGCTCCACTGCCGCCTCTTATATGGCTATCATTATTCCTTGTTCCGTCCAAAACAATACTTAAATCTACCCCTGTGGCTAATTCAGCAAGTATCTGTATTCCCTCAACCGCATTACTTTTTCCAGACGAGTTAGAACCAATCAAGCTGGTAACACTTTCTAAAGACAGTTCTGCCTTTTCAAAGCTTTTAAAATTTTCAAATATAAAACTCTTTATCATCTTTATCACCCTTTATTCCATAGAGCATTTCTAAAAATCTGCATTTTTAAATTTGTTTATTATGTAGTATACCATATTCCTCCTGCTAAATATAGATAATTTCCTCATTATCTCCCGCTCCTTTTGAAAGGAAAGCCGCTATCCGGCAATGCGGCTTTCCTTTTCCTGCTTTCCCTGAATTGTATTTTCCGTTATGTAGTCCTGTACGATCCTGTCTACCTTTTTCAAATTCGCCTGGATCATAACATCTGCTATGTATTTCGCAGTCACTTCCGGGGAATTGGGGTTATGAAACCGGAATTTTAACTTTCTTTTCAGCATAACCACCTCTTTCTCCTCATGTTGTTCCATCCTATGTATGCAAACTGTTTTTTATGACTTTGCAGCCAATAACAAAACATCACTTTCATATTTTTCGTTGCGTCTGGATTTTTCACCTGCTTATCTTTCTATCCCAGCTTTGACAAATTTTTACATAATTATCTGTTTAATATTGACATATGTTCCTTAATAATATATATTACTATTAAGAACACGTTAACAAAAGGAGTTTTTTTGAATGAAACGTAATACCATTCAACGTTCTTTGACATTAGATGCAGTACAAAAACTAAAATGTCATCCGACTGCTGAGGAAGTATATGACTTTGTCGCTTCCGAGCACCCTACTATCAGCAGAGGAACAGTTTATAGAAACTTAAATCAGCTTGCCGCCAACGGAGAAATCCGCAAAATGGAAATCCCGTCCGGTGCTGATCACTTTGATCATCTCTGTCATGATCACTATCATGTCAGATGTTTAAAATGTAGCAGAGTTTTTGATGTAGATATGGATTATATTCCAGATTTGGAGAAATCGATAAAGAATACTCATGGATTTGAACTAAGCGGGTATGATCTTACGTTCAAGGGTATCTGTCCTGATTGCTCCATGTCAGATCAAACACGTGCGAATACGGGCGCAAATTCCCGTAAATAATATATAAAAGGAGATTTATCAATGAGAAGTATCACAACACTTGATCTGCAGTATGCACACCGGTTTTATGGGTTTAAAGGAGAAGCCCAGTATTTACACGGTCACACAGGAGTTTTGACCATTGAGGTTGAAGATTCCGTTAATTCTGGAGTAAATATGGTTTTCCCATGTAATGAAATCCAAAAAACTGCCTGGGAAGTTTTGAAAAACTTCGACCATGCATTGGTTCTGCGGGAAGATGATCCGCTGTTGCCGGCTATTCTTGACGTTTACGAAAAACAGGGTATCAGAAACGGCGCGCCAAATAATGTAATGAAAGGACCTGCTTTCAAGACAGAACTGGCTACTGCTTATCCAGAATGTCGCCTGGTGGTTACAAAAGAAACGATGACTGTTGAAGGCATGATTAAGATTGTTTATGACCTTCTGAAAGATAAGCTGAACATTGTCAAGCTGACCTTTACCAGCGGTGTTAACGCAGCTTCCGAGGAATATAAACCAAACTTGAACGTGGATCGCTGTCCACTGTGTGGTATTGCACTGGACGAAAACGGTGTATGCCCGAAATGTGGATATAAAAAAGGCTGAGATTCTATTGTAAATAATTTTCAAAAGTAAACATAAGAAAAGGGCTGGTGAATAATTACCTGCCCTTTTTGCTATAGGATTCTAAGAGGATATTCTTAAGGGGTATCGTATAAGAACTCATCTATATTATCTCAAACCATAGCCGTTCTATTTTGTTACAACCATATGTACCGTACTCTTACTGATCTTAAACTGTTTGGCCGTCTGCCTCACAGTCGCGTTATTTTCTATAATATAATCAGCAATCTCCACGGCTCTCTCTTCAATATAATCTTTCAAAAAAATCCCCCTGCAAACACTGTTTTTACAATGTATGCGGGGGTTTTTGAAGTCATTCCCACTCACCTGCGTCTTTTATAAATATCTTCCTCACCTCCTGCCCCATAGAGATCTCCGAATTTCCATCACCGATACCTGTCCCTGTTTGCCAGGAGCTCCCGGTACGCCATCTGGAACAGATCGTTTTCTTTGCCAAGACATGGCCCATAGTGTCCCGGAAGGACTGCATCGCAGCCCACATTTTTCATATTCCGCACAGATCCCATATACCGGTCATAATCGTACCCGCTGTCAATTTTGATTCCCCTGCATACCTGTCCTGTCTGATCTCCCATCTGTACAGAATCACCCGTAAACCACCTATGCAAAATCCCACAGACACACCAGGTATTCCCTGTATTGTGTCTGTGGGATCCTTATCACAGAACAGAACCCTCCTGACAGGTCTGCCTGAAGTTCTTAGAACAGATGATAATTTACAACCAGCGCTGCAAATACGATAGAAACCATAGAAAGCAGCTTGATCAGGATATTGATGGACGGACCTGACGTATCCTTGAACGGATCGCCTACCGTATCGCCTACAACTGCCGCTTTATGGCACTCGCTTCCTTTTCCGCCGTGAGCGCCGCCCTCAATATATTTCTTGGCATTATCCCATGCCCCGCCTGCATTTGCCATAAACACAGCCATCAGGAAACCGGTTGCCGTAGATCCGGTCAGCAGACCGATCACGCCGTTATACCCGAGGATAAGCCCTGTCACGACCGGGGTCACGATCGCCAGCAGGGTCGGCAGGATCATCTCATGAAGGCTCGCCTTTGTACAGATGTCAACACATCTCTCATAATCCGCATCCGCCTTGCCTTCCATCAGCCCGGTGATCTCCTTAAACTGGCGGCGCACTTCCATGACAATACTCTGGGCTGCACGGCCCACAGAATCCATCGTCAATGCCGCAAACACAAACGGCAGGCAGGAACCGATAAAGATTCCGACCAGAACCGTCGGGTTCATAACATCCATATTAAGCACAACAGAGTCTCCGCCGACTTCCTGTACTTTCTCAACATATGACGCAATCAGCGCAAGTGCTGTAAGAGCTGCGGAGCCGATCGCAAAACCTTTTCCTGTTGCAGCCGTTGTATTCCCCAGGGAATCCAGGGCGTCCGTACGTTTCCGCACGTCTTCCTCGAGCCCTGCCATCTCAGCGATACCGCCCGCGTTATCCGCGATTGGCCCGTACGCGTCCGTCGCCAGTGTGATACCAAGAGTAGAAAGCATACCTACCGCTGCCAGGGCAATACCGTACAGTCCCCTTGTTGTCTCGATAAATCCGCCTGAAAAAGCATATGCCGCCATAACACAGATCGCGATAATCACGATCGGAACCGCTGTGGAAAGCATACCGAGGCTGAGGCCCCCGATAATAATCGTTGCAGAACCGGTCTCTGATTTTGCCGCCAGATTCTGCGTCGGTTTATATGTATCTGATGTAAAATATTCGGTAAAGAATCCGATCAGCACTCCTGCGAGAAGTCCGCCAAGGATCGCAAAATAGAATCCGATAAAGTCGCTTCCAAGAATAAACCATACGATCGGGAACGCTACCACTGCGATGATAATCGCACTTGTGTTGGTGCCGCGCCTGAGCGCTTTTAAAAGCGTGCTCTGGTCTGTGCTCTCGCCGGTCTTTACCAGAAGAGAACCGATGATAGATGCAAGCACACCGACAGCCGCCAGGATCATCGGGATCACGACCGCATTGACACGGTCAACCGCTTCAATCTGGTTAAATGCAATAACTCCGAGTGAGCATGCAGAAAGGATCGAACCTACATAAGATTCGTAGAGGTCAGCGCCCATTCCGGCAACATCGCCTACATTATCGCCTACATTATCCGCGATAACAGCCGGGTTTCTGGGGTCATCCTCCGGAATACCCGCCTCAACCTTTCCGACAAGGTCTGCCCCCACATCGGCTGCCTTTGTATAGATACCGCCGCCGACACGGGCAAACAATGCCATCGATGAAGCGCCCATTCCAAATGTAAGCATTGTGCTCGTGATATCTTCAATAGAAAGACCAAATACCAGTTTCAGCAGGAGATACCAGATTGAAATATCCAAAAGCCCCAGTCCTACCACGGTGAATCCCATAACTGATCCGGCTGAGAATGCCACGTTCAGTCCCTTGTTGAGACTGTTCTGGCAGGCTGCTGCCGTCCTGGCATTTGCACGGGTCGCAATCTGCATCCCCACAAAGCCTGAGAGGCCTGAGAAAAATCCTCCTGTCACAAAAGCAAACGGAACATACGGTGTCAGGAAGCCGCCGATCGCCATAACCAGCAGAATCACAAACATAACCGCAAAAAACCCGATGAGGATTTTGTACTGACGTCTCAGATACGCCATTGCCCCCTGATGGATGGAACCTGAAATCTTTTTCATCGTCTCATTTCCCTGTGGGAAACGAAGAACCTTCTGTGCTCTGCTCGCAACAAACAGAAGGGCAATGATGGAGCCGCATAGTGTCAGTAGTGCCAATAAATTATCCATTTCGTTCTTCCTCCATTCCATTTTAGAATTTTATGTATACGCAATCTATTATAACACCTTTACAGATTTTTTAGTATATATTTCTCAATTGTTTTTGCAATTTAGCGAAATCTTTATGCAGAATCCAGTATATTTATCAAACAGAAGTAATCTTTCTGCCTTTTGTACACAAAAATGTACCGGGAACCGTTTGGATTCCCGGTACATGTTTCCTTTTCTCATCAAAATTCAAATACTGCCACCCCGTACGCCGGCAGCGGATACGCGAATGAATATTTCTGTCCGTCACATTCCTGTTTTACAGGCTTATACAGAAGCGGCCTCGCCTCCCCTTTTCCGCCATATTGTACATCATCACTGTTTAAAATCAGCTTCATCTGCTTTCTCCTCGGCACTCCAACCCTGTAGTCCGGGCGCTCCACCGGTGTAAAGTTACATACAAACAGCAGGTTTTTCTTATTATCCCTGGAATGTCTCATAAAGCTGTAAATGCTGCGGAAACAGTCGTCCGCATTGATCCACTCAAAGCCTGCCGGTTCTGAGTCCGTCTCATACATCGCCTTATTTCTCTTATAGAGGTGGAGCAGATCCCTGTACCAGTTCTGGATCGCCTGGTGCTCCGGCTCTTCCAGAAGATACCAGTCAAGCTCCCTCTCCTCACTCCACTCACGGAGCTGGGCGAAATCCTGCCCCATAAAGAGGAGCTTCTTCCCGGGATGCCCGGTCATAAACGCATACCCCACCTTCAGATTCGCATATTTGTCAAAACCAAGTCCCGGCATTTTATTAATCATCGAACATTTCAGATGTACAACCTCGTCATGAGAAAGCACAAGAATATAATTCTCGCTGTAAGCATACGAACTGGCAAAGGTCATCATATTGTGCGCATTTTTCCTGAAATACGGGTCTAGCTTCATATATTCTGTAAAATCATGCATCCATCCCATATTCCACTTCAGGCTGAAGCCAAGCCCGTCATCTTCCGGCGCTCCCGTCACTTTGGGCCACGCCGTCGATTCCTCCGCGATCATGACAGCGCCCTTGTTCCTGCCCAGTACAACGGAATTAAGATGCTTGAAAAATTCGATCGCCTCAAGATTCTCGTTGCCGCCATATTTATTCGCAACCCACTGACCATCCTGCTTTCCATAATCCAGGTACAGCATGGACGCAACTGCGTCAACACGGAGCCCGTCCACATGGTAATGCTCGATCCAGAACAGGGCGTTGGCAATCAGGAAATTTCTGACTTCCGGTTTCCCGTAATCGAATATCTTGGTTCCCCAGTCGGGATGCTCGCCCTTCCTCGGATCCGCATACTCGAATGTAGGCGTTCCGTCAAAATCAGCCAGTCCATGTGCATCTCTCGGAAAATGCGCCGGAACCCAGTCGAGAATCACGCCGATCTTATTGCGGTGAAGATAATTGACCATGTAGGCGAAATCCTCCGGTGTCCCGTACCGCGATGTAGGCGCATAGTACCCGGTCACCTGGTATCCCCAGGAACCGTCAAAGGGATATTCTGCCATTCCCATAAGTTCGACATGCGTATATCCCATATTTTTCACATATTTTGCAAGTGCCTCTGCAAATTCTCTGTAGGTGTAAAAGCCTTCGTCTTCCCTCCCCGGATGCCTCATCCAGGAGCCGAGGTGAACCTCATAGATGGACATCGGATTCTCTTTGTGGTTCCATGTTTTCCTGTTCTCCATCCATGCGTCGTCCGTCCACTTCAGATGGGAAATGTCCGTCACGACAGACGCCGTCCCCGGTCTTAGTTCTGCATAATTGGCAAATGGGTCTGCTTTAAAAATGCGTTTTCCCTGCTGTGTCTCAATACAGAACTTGTACAGATCCCCCTCTTCCACACCCGGCACAAAGCAGGTATAAATTCCGACAGGATCCTGACGCTCCATATAATTCGCTTCAAAATCCCAGTCATTGAAATCACCCACAACCGCCACTCTGCGCGCATGCGGCGCCCACACTGCAAAATATACGCCTGGCTTTCCGTTTACCGTCACTTTATGGGCGCCCATCTTCTGATAGATCTCATAATGGTTGCCCTGCCCGAAAAGATACTGATCAAGTTCCCCGATTTCATAAGGCTGCACATTTTTCTTTGTGCTGTTTTTCTTTACCATAAAACCCACCTCGCCGCTCTGATTTTCGTAACTGTACCCCGGACAGTTACCTTTTTTATATATAGTAACATTATACTTGAAAGCATCCGAAAAAGAAAGAGAAAAGGCAGCCTTTTTGGACTGCCTTTTGTACTCCTTTTAATTATTAAAATCTTTCTCTGAAAGTAAAATCCTGTCCGCCTCATCCGTATTCTTTCCGAATACCCGCTTGACCAGTTTCTTTGCCGAAGCCTTCTGCGAATGTTGGATCGCTTTATCCATCACTTCTTTGACTTCTGCCACCGTAACCGCATGATCCTCTCTCTGCAGAGAGTCTATACGGCTGTAAAGGGCCAGAATCCCCATTTCATCGATGCGGTATCCGTTTTCCTGGGCGTAGGTCTGCCCGAAAGTCACAAGTTCATCGTTGATAAAGATCGGCACCTCAAGACGCGATGTGAATTTCCTCCTGAACTCACGGTTGGAAGACAGAAGCCTGTCAAGCGGCTTCCTCTGTTCTTCCAGAACGATCAGCATCTCCCCGGTGTCTTTTTCCATTGCCTTATTGAGGCGTGCGACCGTTTTCTCATGGAGCTTGCCTGCCTTTTCAATAATCAGGGCGCCTCCGTAGAGTTTGCTGAAAATATCCCCGATCTTCTTCTTATTCAAAGATTCCCCGGTAACAATTGCCACTTTTCCCTGGCGGATATTACGCTGTTTCTGGATGGCCTTTACAACATCCACTGCAAGTACCGTCTTTCCGTTTCCTTTGTTTCCGATAATCAGCAAGTTTCCTGTTCTCGATGTCCCCTCCCTGTTCGTACAGTTTTTATCCTGTTCAAGGACGTCCACCAGCTGTTCACTCATACCGCGGACCGGCACGAAATAGGAGAACAGTTTCTTCTGCTCCTCCGTCAGTCCGGCTCTGGTTCCGATGCCGCTCTGCATCTGAAGGTCATAACGCCCATGCACAATAAATCCTGTATCAGACATGGAAAGTGCGTCCGATATTTCATCCAGCGGAAGCGGCGCCGTTTTCCCGGTTGCAATCATCTTTGCCGTTTCTTTCCTGCTAAGAGGCGTCGTCGCAGAAAGAATATCCATTTCATCTGCATCATCATCCGGGACCTCACGGTCGTCAGGTTCACTTCCATATTCCGGTCCCACCCGAAATTCCTCGTCAAAGTCCGGAATCTCTGTCTCATCTGTCAGTTCTTCCGCATCGTCTTCCAAAATCTCCTCTGCTTCCCCGTATGCAAAACCGTCATATTCCGGATCTTCTTCATACTCTTCTTCGTACTCTTCCCCGAAATCATCTTCGATCTGCTCTTCATAGTCCCCAGGGAATTCCTCTTCAACAAATTCCTCCGCCGCATCATCCTCCAGGTCGTCTCCCCAGAAATCCTCAGAGTCTTCATCTTCCAGATCGATCTCGTCATCTATTCGGAGATCCTCCGCAACTTCCTCCATATTCTCACGCGGTTCCTCTGGCTTTCCCTCTTTGCGCTCCTGCAAAGGATCAGATTCTTCCGGCGGGATTACGCCCTCGATCTCATCGATCATCCGTTGAATATCCGGCGGGAGGATCGGTTCCGTCTTTTTCTTTTCTGCCATAGTCTCCCCTGTTGTTTCCCCTTCCGTCAAATCTTCGGCTTCTTCCCCGTCAAGTACATTCTCTTCTTCCGCCGGTTCTGCTTCCACTGCCGCACCTTCTTCTGCCTCCGCTTCCCCAGCTGCTACTGGTTCCTCTTTCGGCTCCGCTTCCCCAGCTGCTTCTGCCGCTGCTTCCTTAGGATCTTCTGTCTCGGGTTCCACTTCCGGTTCCGGCTCTGGTTCCCCAGGCTCTTCTATCTCAAGCTCCACTTCCGGCTCTGGTTCCCCAGGCTCTTCTATCTCAAGTTCCACTTCCGGCTCTGGTTGCTTCAGTTCTTCTTCCCCATACTCTTCTTTCTCCTCGTCCCGGCTCTCCCAGCCGGACATGATATCCTCCAGGCTCATCTGCCCTTCTATCTGTCCGTCATCTTCCGAAAGTTCCTCTTGTCCCGCTCCCTCTGCTTCTGCCAGGAACTCTTCTGCCCCCGATATATCGAGACCCTCCGCATCGATCTCCATCTCTTCAATATCTTCGTCAGCTTCGTCAGCTATAAGCTCCTTTATTCCGCCCGAAGCCGGAAAGTCCCTTTTCTCGGTCTCTTCCTTCGATACACGCTCAGCCATCCCGAGATCTGCAACAGCCTCAATATCCTCTATCTCTTCTGCCAGATCACTTATATCCTCATCCTCTTGGTCATCCTGCCGGTTTCCGGCTCCCTCTTCGTCCTTGTGCAACAGCTTTTTTAGAGCTTCATCCAGGCGCATCGTGCTGCCTATTTTTTTGTTTCCGTCAAACTCAGGTTCGGAGCTAAGTCCTTCCTCTTCAGTGGCAGGTTCTGCAGCCACATCCTCTATCTCTTCTGCCCTGCTTCCCACTGCCTCTGCCGGTTCAGCCTTCCCGGACGCAACGTATGTCTCCAGATCCGGCATCTCTTCTGTCTCCGAAGACGGCTTCTCATATCTGTGATCATATTTCTCCTGCTGTGAGGGTGTCAGAGGCTTATACTGCATCTTCAGTTCCATAGCCTTATAAACATACTGCCCCTCGCTGAACCAGAGGATCAGGTCGTCACATTCTTCCAGGCACTCAGCCGTCATCCCCGCTTCCTGATATAACTTTGCAAGCTCGTACGCCCACTCCTCAATATACTCAGCCTTTTTAAACTCTTCCAGAGCCTCGATCTGCTGCTCTACCGGCGCACGCTGAGCCCGCAGAATCTGGTACCGGAGAATATGCTGGTTCGGGTCTTTGGGCGCGATCTGCATGAAATCATCATAATAGTCTATCGCTTCATCTACATTACCGGTTTTAAGCGCCAGGGTACACAGACGGTAGATCACCTTCCGGCTGCCTTCAGCGCGGTGATAAGCGATCCTGAGAACATCATAGCTCTTCTGATATTCTTTATTCTTTTCATAGATATCGCTGACATTCGTCAGCATCGTAACATTGCGGACTCTCTTCCAGTCAATCTCATCCGCAATCCCGGCCGCTTTCCTGTATGAGCCGTCTTCCATAAGTTCAAGCATCTGTTCTGTCTTTAACTTATATTCATACTTATCCACCGCAGTCACCTCATAAAAAAATGTTTCATTGCCATCGGTCACATATCTTTATTTTATCCCTGTCTATATAAGCCGATACTCTTTCCCTAGTTTATCATATGACATCCGTAATGTCAAAAAAATGCATCCTCAATTGACATTGATGATGCATTTTATTTTTTATTTAATTTTTTCATTACTTTTACTTTATAATTAAATCGGAGGCGCTTGCCTGATTACGTTCCTGTGAGACCTCTGCCATCTGTTATTCCGCAATATTGAGGTCTTAACCTCCTCTATCACCTGGAATAATCAAGTGAGGTTCATAGCAAAATCCTTATCTCTCCTTCTTTTTCGATTCCGGTACCATTCTTATATTTTTTAAGAAATCTCCCAAGTTATTCTTCCTATAATTGTTCACCCGAAGCAGTATTGTTATTCAATATTCCAACGGCTTAATAAATTATTACTTCTATAACTATGAACTTCTTACTATAAAATGATAGTCTACTCGATGTTTCTTTACACATCTTTCAAAACTCTGCTATATGTGGTATCTATATTCAATACGTCTGCAAATGTTAAATCTGTTGATTTTCATCCAGATTCTGTACTCTCCGATCCTTCCTTTTCATTCTGATCTTTTTCTGGATTCTTAACTTATCTACAGCAAAGGTCTCTTACTTCACAGGAACTTCCATTTGCCGTACCACTGACATATTGATTATTAACTGTCGCTATACTGTCCATTGGACTTACCTCCCGTTGCCTTATATTTTTAATCTAAAAGAACAGGATATGTATAACTGAACTTTTAGATAAATACCTTTTGAGAACTTTTTGTATCTCTTTTGGATGGTTCTATAATATCACTGCCGCAAATATTTGTCAACACATTTTTCTTTTATTTTAAATAAATTTTTATAATTGTATAATTTTGATCGAATTTTCTGATAAATATGTTTTTCTTTGATCTTCCTCTGCTGCCCCATACCATATATATGTGGCAGAAAAAGTATTTACAGATTATTCAGACAAATCATATTCCCGGATCCTATATCCTGCCTTGCCCTGCTGCTTTGCCTCATACAGCGCCTTATCTGCCTGCTCAAAAAGCCTGGAATATTCGACGTTCTGTCTGTGTGCCAGCACGACTCCCATGCTGCTTGTCACCTTGCAGCCGACATCTCTCATCGTCTCATGGCTGAGCCTGCCCTGAATTTTCTCACACTTTGCCCGAATCAATTTTTCAGATGCGATGCCTTTTATAAGAACGACAAATTCATCTCCCCCGAACCTCCCGACTATATCCGTGGATTGAAATGTATCCAGCAGAATCTGTCCTGTTCTGCGCAGGACCTGATCGCCCGCCGCATGTCCTTTCGTATCGTTCACCTCTTTGAAATTATCCAGGTCTACAATCATCATCATACAGGTCACATGAGGATTGTGCAGCTGAAAATACAGGCTGAATGCCTCCTGGCTGCTCTGTTTGTTCAGAATGTCCGTCAGGGAATCTTTTGTGCTAAGCTGCTTATATTTTATTCGGATCTCATAATCCCTCACCCTCAGGACGAGTATCATATTCGCAACTACCACGGAACACAGCAGGGCGAACATAGAACCGAATATATCATACTGACCGATCCGTTCATCCTTGAACGTTAAGATCTCAACAATATAAACGATCTCTGCCGCTCCGATTACACTGTAAGAAATATAGAACGGAAGCGTAAAAAGCACCGGCATCACGACATAGAGAAGCGGAACGAAAACAGACGAACCCTGCGGTGTCCCCGCAGTATCTATCAGCGTGCTGAACCCGAAAAGAATGATTTCCAGCAGAATACACAACCCTGTGACATCTCTGAAATTCCCTCTGTTCTTCCCCCGTAATTCATAAAAAAATGTGATGGCGCAGCAAAACACGCTTGCAGGCAGAAATCCGATATGCCAGACTGTGGCTTGCCATCCGTTGATAATATACGGCGTGATAAGGAGAAAAAAACTAAGCAGCGCCACTGTCACTACATTCGCAGGCAGCAAAAGCCGCAGATTGTTAGAAGCTATCTCCTTTTTTGCATCATGGAAATATCTTTTCCTCTTCTCAAGTTCTTCCCTGATCAGCACAACCGTCCTCACCATTTTCAACGCAATCCCCTTTCTGTCATTTATCGGTCTTTTTCCCCTGAATCTTCCTAAAATTGACTGCCTCTTTTATCATAGAGGAAACGCTTATCATATTCAATTATATATCCTTCAAATTACAGTCAATTTCATGTTCCCTGCTACGCCCGAATGCTATGCGCCGGTCCCTCCCCTGCGCCTTGTAGCGACATCCTGGAACCGGAAATAATCGGGACGGTGTCTCGACTGCGTATATTCAAACTGTATTCCATTGTCGTCATAGGTCTGGCTTGTTATAACTGCCATGCAGTTGTAGTCTTTCAGATCTATATATTTCTCATCAATCTGCGTGACTCGCTCTACTGTCAGTGTCCGTTTGCTTGTGGTAATGGTCAGTCCCAGCTCTTCTTCCAGAAAGTCATAGACCGAAGCAGACGCGATCTCAGGCGTCAGTCCGCGGGTCAGATCTTTCAGGAAATAGTTGTGGTCAAGAATCAACGGTCTCCCATCCAGCGACCGGAGCCTCTGTATGTAGTAAAGCGCCGTCCCCCTCTTAAATCCCGTTTTCTTCTCTATCTTATCGTCTGCCGTGATCTCGGCAAACTGAAGGACTTTTGTAAAGGGCTGCTTCTTATTCCTCTGGGCGGATTCCTTGAACGATTCGATTCCCCCCACGGTAAATGCCGTCTGCTCAATCGGCTGGAAAATATTCCTCACCCCTTTTCCATGCATCGGCTGGACATATCCTCCCGCCGTAAGCTCGGCAAGAGCGCGGCGCACCGTATTCCTGGAACAACCATACTCCGCCGCCAGCATATTTTCAGAAGGAAGCATCTCCTGATATGCGTAAAACTCCGTCTCTATCTTCTCTTTTAAATCCCGATATATCCGGTCATACTTTGCTCTTGGCATCTCATCCGCCCCCTTCTTGTTTAAACATCTTTATTATAAAACAGCCTCCTGGAAAATCAAGGTATTTCTTTTGCTTTTCCGTTGACACGTTTAAACAAGTATGCTATATTCTAGTTGTTCAAACAAGTTCTCCGCTGATGATATTTTTTATTTTGGGGAACACTAGAATGTATTTTAGAAGGAAAGGAAGTAAAACGATGGGTAAATATGATAATGACGTAAAACGTTTATTAGACCTCATCGGGGGAAAGGAAAATATTCAGGCAGTGTCCCACTGTATGACAAGAATGCGCTTCGTCCTTGTCGATCCGAAAAAAGCAGATGAGAAGGAGATCGAGGATCTGCCGAGCGTGAAAGGCACTTTTACCCAGGCAGGTCAGTATCAGGTCATCATCGGAAATGATGTGTCTGTATTTTATAACGAGTTTACCGCTTATGCGGGAATTGAAGGCGTGAGCAAAGATGCGGTAAAAGCTGCAGCGAAAACCAACCAGAATCTTCTCCAGAGGATCATGGGAACTCTTGGCGAGATCTTCGCCCCGCTGATCCCCGCCCTGATCTGCGGCGGTCTGGTACTCGGATTCCGCAATGTGATCGGTGAGATCAATTTCTTCAACAACGGGACCCAGAGCCTTGCAGATATTTCCCAGTTCTGGTCCGGCACCTACGACTTTCTGTGGCTGATCGGTGAAGCAGTGTTCCACCTGCTGCCCGTCGGCATCGTGTGGTCGATCACAAAAAAGATGGGCACGACACAGATTCTCGGTATCATCCTCGGGCTGACTCTTGTGTCTTCCCAGCTCCTGAACGGTTTTGACGTATCCTCTACGCCTGCCGATCAGATCCCGGTATGGGACTTCGGCTTTGCCAGGGTGGAGATGATTGGATATCAGGGACAGGTCATCGCGGCAATGATGGCAGGATTCGTCCTTGTATATCTGGAAAAATTCTTTAAGAAGATCTGTCCGGAAGTCATCAGCATGATCGTTGTCCCCTTCTGTTCCCTTGTCCCGGCAGTCATCATCGCGCACACAATCGTAGGGCCGATCGGATGGGCGATCGGAGATGCCATCGGAACTGTTGTTTACGCAGGACTTACATCGAATGTCAGATTCCTGTTCGCCGCACTGTTCGGTCTGTTGTATGCACCGCTTGTCATGACCGGGCTGCACCATATGACAAACGCCATTGATTCGCAGCTTCTTGCCTCTCCGGCTAAGAGTACGATCTTATGGCCCATGATCGCCCTTTCCAACATTGCGCAGGGTTCCAGCGTGCTCGCAATGAGCGTTCTCCAGAAGAAGAACGAGCGGGCACAGCAGGTCAACGTGCCGGCATGCATCTCCTGTTACCTAGGCGTGACGGAGCCTGCGCTCTTCGGCGTCAACCTGAAATATGTATTCCCGCTTGTGTGCGGCATGATCGGCTCCTGCTGCGCGGCAATGATCTCCGTGGGATTCGGCGTGGAGGCGCTCAGCATCGGCGTCGGCGGGCTCCCCGGCATCCTTTCCATCAAACCGGAATATTACCTCATCTTCCTTCTGGCAATGGCGGTCGCAGTTGTCATTCCGTTCACACTGACCTTTATCGTAGGGAAAATCAAACTCTCACGGGAAGACAGATTCGGAAAAGAAGCTGCACCGGCCGTTTCCGCCCCGGCAGAACAGCCTGCAGACAATGCAGCATCCGATGTAAAGGAACTGAAATCTATCCTGGATGGGAAAGTCATGCCGATAGAGGAAGCTCCGGACGATGTCTTCTCCCAGAAAATCATGGGCGACGGCCTTGCCATTGAGCCTTCCAATACAGTTGTCACAGCACCGGCAGACTGCGATGTAAGCGTCGTCATGGCCGACACCGGGCATGCATGCGGACTGACACTGCCAAACGGCGTGGAACTCCTGATCCATGTAGGCGTCGATACAGTAGATATGGGCGGAGACGGATTCAAGCTTCTCGTAAGCGAGGGCGAACATGTGAAAGCGGGACAGCCGCTGATCGAATTTGATCCCGAAAAGATCAAGGCTGCCGGGCATCCATGCACGACTATGCTGATCGTGACCGGAGAGGGAAATGCAGCTAACCTGAAGCTTCACTTTGGCATGGACGCCAAAGCAGGCGAGACCACAGTCATTTCCTGGGATTAATCCCGGCACCTGCGCAAAATAAAAGAATAAATGAAAGGACAGAACCACAGGTTATGAAGAAAGATTTCAGAAAGAGCACAGTTTACCAGATTTATCCAAAATCCTTCCGCGATACAAACAAAGACGGACTGGGGGATCTCCGGGGCGTGATCGAAAAGCTGGATTATATCAAAGAGCTTGGGGCTGACTATATATGGCTCACTCCGTTTTTCGTGTCCCCCCAGAACGATAACGGCTATGACGTGGCAGATTACTATCGGATCGACCCGGCTTACGGGACGATGGAGGATGTGGAAGAGCTGATCGGGGAGAGCGCGAAACGCGGCATCGGACTTATGTTCGACATGGTATTCAACCACGTGTCCACCAGCCACGAATGGTTTCAAAAGGCGATGGAAGGCGACCCGTACTACAAGGATTTCTTCTTCTTCCGCAAAGGCAGGGCAGACGGAACACCCCCGACCAACTGGGAGAGTAAGTTTGGCGGAAATGCATGGGAATATGTAGAGAAATTTGATGAATATTATCTCCATCTGTTCGATGTGAGCCAGGCGGATTTAAACTGGGATAACGAAAATGTCCGCAGAGAAATCCAGAAGATCGTGAAATTCTGGATGGAGAAGGGAGTAAAAGGCTTCCGCTTCGACGTCATAAACCTGATCAGCAAAAGAGCCTTCGAGGACGACGATTGCGGCGACGGCAGAAAGTACTATACCGACGGTCCGAATATCCACAGATATCTGAAAGAACTGCATGACACGACTTTCGGCACTGACGCGGAAATCATCACGGTAGGGGAGATGTCCAGCACTTCCATCGAGAACTGCTATCAGTATGCCGGGCATGACACCGGGGAACTTTCTATGGTGTTCAGCTTCCATCATCTGAAAGTCGATTTCATGGGCAATGAAAAATGGGTTCTGGTTCCTGCGGATTTCCAGAAATTAAAGGACATTATATTTGAATGGCAGACAAAGATGGAGCAGCACAATGCCTGGAACGCGGTTTTCTGGTGCAACCACGATCAGCCGCGTGTCGTCTCCCGCTTCGGGGATGAGGGCAGGTACTGGAAGGAATCGGCAAAAATGCTCGGAACCGTTATCCACTGCCTTCGCGGCACGCCGTATGTCTATCAGGGAGAAGAGCTTGGCATGACGGACACGGATTTCACGGAGATCTCACAGTTTCGGGATGTTGAGAGCCTGAACCACTACCAGATCCTTCAGGACAAGGGACTCTCCCCGTCCGATGCGCTCCGTATCGTACAGGTCCACTCCCGGGATAACGGACGCACGCCGATGCAGTGGGATGCTTCCCTGTATGCAGGCTTTACTGACAAAGACGGGGTTGCCCCCTGGATCGGAGTAAACGGGAATCATACCAGGATCAATGCAGCGGCCCAGCTGGAGGATGAAGATTCCGTCTTCCGTTACTACCAGAGGCTGATCGCCCTCAGGAAAGAACTTGATGTCATTGCATTCGGCAGCATCGAGCCGCTGGCGGTAAAGCATCCTTCCGTCTTTGCTTACCGCAGAAGCTATAAAGGGGAGGAGCTCCTCGTCGCCGCAAACTTCTACGGAAAAGACTGCGAATGGAAAACTGCCCCCGACACAGCCGGGTACCGTCAGGTGATCGGGAATTATAAAGACAGCAGCACACCGGAGAATGGCGTGTGGAAGCTGCGTCCTTACGAAGTGTCAGTCTGGTTTAAATCGAACTAAGGAAAAGGCATCCGTTTCATGAACCGGATGCCTTTTTTGACGTACATTTTTCATTCCTGCAGCAGGTTTTCCAGAAAATCCCGGAATTTTTGCGCAGCCTGTGTCTCTGCCGCGTTGTCGTCCAGCCTTTCCATCTCAATGTACTGCCTTGCCGTCCTCCCCACGTGATACAGGCAGTCATCTCCTGCCCTCTCCAGGCGCGCAAGCGCCTCATGGATCTGTTCAGGGTTGTTCAGTTCCCCGCAATACTGCCGCGAAAGCTTTGACAGCAGTTTGCGGATCTTATGGTCACGGATCTGTTCCGCATATCTTTCCAGCGCCGCAGCCTTCTGGCGCTCCATAAGCGCGCGCTCCTGCTCTTTAAGCGTCACTTTGAAGCTGCGGCATGCCCTGCATTTGTCCTGCCACCGCTCCCATGCTTTTGTGTAGGCTTCAATCATCTCCGTGCCAAACAGCACCATTCCCTCCTGGCGGTCCATGGCTGCCGGGTGGAACCGTTTTTTGCGGATCATCTCCCTTACATATTTCCTGGCCCTTGCACTGCCGCAATGCCCTTCTTTTGCCAGTTCCCTGATTTCCACCCATTCTCTTCCGGCGGCAACGCTCTCAAAGAGCCGATAGCAGCGCTGCCGGCGCATATCCGACGCGCTCACAAAAATCAGGAGCACACCTGCCGCAAACACCAGCAGATATGACAGCATCCTGCCATCCACACTCTGGTATACAGGAAGATATGTCTGTCCCAATGTGCGGATTATCCTGTATGACCATATATTCTGAAACATCGCCAGAACCAGTATGATTCCCAGGATAAGTCCCGCCATATCCCGAATCCAGATTTTCCTGCTCATACGCTCAGCCTTTCATCCATTTCTTCTGCTCAATCAGTGCCGTCATCATATCGATGTCCCGGACCAGGTCTATCTCTTTCTCATCGCACAGGCCCGCTGCAATCCGGTCAAACGCCTCCGTAAGCGCCGCGAGTCCCCGGGGAAGTTCCCGGCGCAGGCTGTCTAAGTTTTCTCCTTTTCGGTCTGCAAATTCGCCGACCTTGCGGTACTCTTCGCAAAATTTCTCCGAAAGCGGGAGATAATAGTTCAGGAACGTTCTCAGTGACAGCATGTTCGATGGATTCCCTCTGCACACATCCAGGAGCCTCTCCACAAGACCCTCCATCTCAAGAAGAAGCGCCCTGTCCGCCTCGGGGCCCAGCATGCCCAGCGTCTCCCGGATGGCCTCCAGGCATTTTTCCGCCCGGTCCAGATCCCGGCGCTGGCCCGCGCCAAACCCGAGCGCCTGCCACGCGCTTTCCCTGATGCTCCACTCCTCCAATATCTCAAGGTATTCCCCGTATCTCTCATCGGATGTAATGAAACAGGTAAACTCCTGATTCATGTGCCCCTGAGGGAAATAATTGTCGCGGACCATCCGGGTGAGCAGCCTTTTCAGCCCGTCCGTTTTGCAGTGGATGCCCCGGGAAAGCTCCTCCAGGGATATCATCTCCCTGTCACCCATCACCTTTTTGATCCGGCAAAACCTCCAGAGCAGGAAAAGCCGCCGCGCTCCTGCGGCAGCCAGCAGAAATAGCAGGATGCACGCCGCAGCCGAAACCAGGGCGTAGACCAGCATCATGTCCGCCACTGAGCTTCCTTGTCTGTCCATATTATCCCGGATCATGGAAACCGCCGAGGCAAAGCCGATCCCTTCATACAGCGCACCCACGCCGCCCAGCAGAACGAATACCGGTCCCGATACCATGCCCGGCGGCGCTGCACTGTATTGTCCCGGCTGTCTCTGTCTGTCTCTCTTCACTGTCTCACCGCCTCTCATCTTGTCAGGATGGTATAATCTGGATAGGCGCCGGTTATATTCAGGACGAGGAAGCCGTCCCAGCGGGAGAATACGCCGCTGCTGAATGTCCCGGCAGGACAAGCCTGGGTCTCCTGCATAAGTTCCCAGCCATTGTAATCATCGTGGGCAGCGCCGTTCTCCGCTCCCGGATAAAGTGTCTCCGCATCGATTATAACCGTACATTGGATACCCGTTATCCGTTCCACATCTTCTCTCCGTTCAAAACGAAAAGACTGCGCCGCTTTCCATCCGGGCGCCTGTGCCTGGATCAGGCTGAGAACCTCTTCCGGTGTCTCTCTTTCACTGTATGCATAATCTGCCAGCCATTCTCTGCCCTCCGATGAGACTACATAGATTCCTTCTGCCGCTTTTTCCGCCTCGGGGCGTATCATTTCCCCGTAGGAGTAGCTAAGAAGCGTGTATGCCGGGTTGTAAAAAACTTGTCCCGGTCCATAGTCTTTATACTCTGTGGGCCACACTCCGTTCTCTTCTGCCTCAACCGCCCGGACTATACCCTCGTAGTGTTCCCGTATCATGACACAGGACAGGATCGTAAGGCCATATTTCTTCTCCAGCTCCCGCAGCGCGTTCTCATACTGCTTTTCATAGTCTGCTTCCGGGTTCTCCAGCCTGGTTCTCAGATCCTCTGTCACCGGATCCGCAAAATAGAGCGCTGCCGCGCCGTTGATCCCCCCGTATTCTTCCATGATTCCGCTTCCGCTTAACGCCTCCCGCGCTTCTTTCTCCTGGCGGAAGAACCCTTCCAGGTCCCCCTCATACTTCGTAATATAGCCGCCGCTGTGCAGCCACGGGCAGTCGTAATAGATTTCTCCGAACTCTGTCCGGGACAACGCCGCCTTGTCCATACAAACGTCCCTCAGTCCCGTCATTGCGGCAGCCTCCGCTTCCAGATCCTCCGATATCTTATCCCACTGAAATGTATCAAGAAAGACCGCTTCCCAGGGTGAGAGAAAGATCATGTAAACCTCTTTCTTTGCCACTTTGGTGTAATTGTCCATGTACTGCCCGCGAAAACACAGATATGGATTTGTATTCAGCGCAGACCACTGTCCCACCTCAAGGTCATCTGCACTGCACGTCCCCTCTCCGTATTTTTCATTAAGGTAGTCCGACATCCGCACTGCCGGCAGACGGTAATCTGCTTCCCTCGACGCCCGCTCGATTTCGGCGTATTCGCTCATTTCATAGCGGACCAGAGAGAAAAGGGCTGCTCCAAGCACACAGCACAGGCAGACTCCCGCAAAAGCCAGACGCAGCCTTCGCTTTTTCTTTTTCTTCTCTGCCTCAAGGAGCCTCTCCTTCTCTGCTCTCACAAAATAGGATTCCCAGTCAGGTCTCATATGCCGCCTCCGCCACGCTCACTTATTCTTTGATGTTGGAAAATGCCAGGTCCAGTACAGAACCGTCGCCTCCGTATTCCAGTTCACCGTCTTCGCCCACAGACTCTTCTATCTTGCACACGAGAAGGCGTTGCCCGTCAATCGCTGCCCAGGCATCATAATCCCTTTCCTCAAGTGTCCTGTATTTGAAAGAACGCGTATAGTAATATACGGTCAGATCCCCGACCTGCCTCTGTTCCAATCCGCTTATTTCCACGTCTGTATATTCGGAATTGTCCTCAAACACCTGGAGCGCGACCTGGATTCTGCTCTCTTCCAGTTCAATCGTTTCCTGCGTGTTCTCCTTCAGCCGGTATGTCAAACTCAGACTGCCGTAAGTGTCGTCCGTCCGCATTTTGGAATAGACCCTTGTCTCCTCGTCCGAATAGCTGCTCTCCTCGAAACCTTCCGGAGCCTTGACCTTCACCGTCATGAGTTCCCCGTTTTGCAGAATACTGTATCCTTCTTCTGCGTCTTCCTCCTGCTCCTGCTGCTTCCTTTCCATCACATCGTCCCAGCTGCTTGTGAGCTCGGTGTCATAAGGCACCGTGTACGGGCCGTTTTCCATACTCTTTAACTCTTCAAAGATATCCCAGCGGGATTTCACCTCAACTGTATCGTACCCGCTGCCTGCCCCCTGCCAGAACTGATATCCGAAAAGATAGCTCATGGCAGCCTCATCCCAGTCAGCGTATGTAGACTGATACTGCTGCGCAATGGGCAGCGACAGGTCAAGACATTCTTCCAGGCTGATATACCCGCACTGATAACAGTCTCCAAGGATCTGGAGCGCCCGCGAGTAATCCCACCCGTCAATCCCGCTTTCCCCAAAATGATGATACGCCTGATATGCCGCCTCGTAGCGCCCTTCCTCCTCTTCGGGGTAACGTGCTGCCGCTTCCTCCTCTGAAAGCTCCAAGATGCCTTCCTTTTCCATCTGTGCAATCAGTTCGCGGTAAGTCTGGCGGTGTCCCTTCTGCATCAGGTCCGCAATGGTCCCTTCCACATCCTCCCGGCCGCGGATGCCCCATCCGTCCTCCAGAGCCACTTTGACTGCCGGGACGTCATACTCCCGGTCCTCCTGGGTGAGTCCGCCAATGTAGCCGAGCGCCTTGTGGTTATACTGGGTGTATATGGCGTATGCACTGCACATCCACTGGACCGTGTCGCTGTTTACATCCGCCTGCGTAAAAGCTGACTCCTCATAATCCCCATCCAGAGTGGCCTCAGTGGCTTTTTCCTCCTGCCGCCCGCTTCCCCCAACCCCTCTGCGGGGCATTACAATGCCGCAGCCAGACAGAGATGATGCCGTAAGCGCTGCCGCCATGCATACAGCTGTGCATAATTTAAAGCACTTTTTCTTCATTTTCCCTTTTCCTCCATTACTTGACTCTCTATGTCAGTTTTGCATCATTATATCACAGATAAATTCCCTGTTAAAGTTGTAAATCGGGGACGTAGTGAAATGCAATTTCACTACGTCCCCGATTGAAGTTCACTGTGTCCCAAATTGAATTTTGCCCTGTCCCTTTTTGACTGTTTTTGAGACAGAATTTTCACTTTTTCAGCAGATTTCCGCCCCTGACGGCATATCTTTCTCCGGCACGACCAGCGAAAGTTTCCCTTCCGAATCTTCCGCGCAGAGCAGCATGCCCTCGGAGAGGACTCCGGCAAGTTTCGCCGGCTTGAGATTCACAAGAACCATCACTTTCTTGCCCACCATTTCTTCTGGTTTATAATAGGCTTTGATGCCGGATACGATCTGTTTTACCTGGCTTCCGATCCTGACCTGTGAACAGAGGAGTTTCTTTGATTTTTTTACTTCCTCACAGGAAATGATTTCTCCAACCTGGAACTGCATTGCCCCAAACTGGTCAAATGTGATCTCAGGCTTTGCCTCGATATCAATCACATTTTCCTCCCCCTTCTCCTCCTCTTCTACTGGGGGATGAAGCTCTTCTACCTTTTTCATCACTTCTTCTATGTCAAGTCTCTGGAAAAGGATTTCCGGCTTGTCTGTCACATGCCCGCCGCCGAGCTGATCCAGAATCTTTCTGCTCGTAGATGGCATGAAGGATTCCAGAAGATTTGCTCCTGCGGAAATTCCCTGGATCAGGTTCCATAAAACGGTCTCCAGACGGTCTTTTTTCGCCTCGTCCTTCGCCAGCACCCACGGCATGGTCTCATCGATATATTTGTTACAGCGTTTGAACAGGTTGAAAATCTCTGTGATTGCATCTGCGACCCTCAGACCGTCCATTTTATCATCGACCGCTTTCGGTGTGTTTGCGATGACTGCTTTCAGGTCTGCATCAACTTCTTCCTCTGCCCCTTTGTCCGCAACTGTACCGCCAAAATATTTATTTGTCATAGAAACAGTGCGGTTGACCAGATTTCCCAGTGTGTTTGCAAGATCAGAATTGAGGCGTTCCACCATCAGCTCCCATGTGATCACCCCATCGTTTTCAAACGGCATTTCATGGAGGACAAAATAGCGCACCGCATCTACCCCAAAGAAATCCACCAGCTCATCGGCATAAAGCACATTGCCCTTGGACTTGCTCATCTTGCCGTCCCCCTGAAGCAGCCACGGATGCCCGAAGATCTGCTTCGGCAGCGGAAGTCCCAGCGCCATAAGGAAAATCGGCCAGTAGATCGTATGGAACCGGATAATATCCTTCCCGATCAGGTGAAGGTCCGCAGGCCAGTATTTCTTGAATTGTTCCGTGCTGCTGCCCTCACAGTCATATCCGATTCCCGTGATATAGTTGGTGAGTGCATCCAGCCACACATAGACGACATGCCTGTCATCAAAGTCCACCGGGATTCCCCATTTAAAAGAGGTCCGCGACACACACAGGTCCTGAAGTCCCGGCAGGAGGAAATTGTTCATCATCTCGTTTTTGCGCGACACTGGCTGAATAAATTCAGGATGCGTGTTAATGTGCTCAATCAGCCGGTCCGCATATTTGCTCATTTTAAAGAAGTATGCCTCTTCCCTCGCCGGCTGGACCTCCCTGCCGCAGTCCGGGCACTTGCCGTCCACGAGCTGCGACTCTGTAAAGAACGACTCACACGGCGTACAGTACATTCCTTCATAATATCCTTTGTAAATGTCACCCTGCTCATACAATTTTTTAAATATTTTCTGCACCTGCTTCTCATGGTCCTTGTCCGTTGTACGGATAAATTTATCATAGGATGTATCCATCAGATCCCAGATTCTCCTGATTTCCCTGGAAACATCATCTACAAACTCCTTGGGAGAAACTCCCGCTTCTTCCGCTTTCAGTTCAATCTTCTGTCCATGCTCGTCTGTTCCGGTCTGGAAAAAGACATCATATCCCTGACTCCTCTTATAGCGTGCGATTGCGTCCGCAAGCACAATCTCATACGTGTTTCCAATGTGCGGCTTGCCCGATGTGTAGGCAATCGCAGTTGTAATGTAATACTTTGGTTTCTCTGACATAATTACCTCCTCCTCATTTCGGGACGTAGCAAACTTCAATTTTACTACGTCCCAAATTGAAGTTTACTGTGTCCCAAATTGAAATTCACTGTGTCCCAAATTGAAGTTTACCCTGTCCCTTTTTGCACTTTACTGTGTCCCGGATTGGCAGATAACGGATAAAAAAACCGTCTTCCTAAATAATTGCTTATTTAAGAAGACGGACTATTCCGTGTTACCACTTCTCTTTATGCTCTCCTCACGGAAAGCACCTCTGCAGGTGCCGGTCAGCACCCTCCCGCTATAATGGGCGGACCCATCGCAGCCTTGCTGTGAGCACTTAGTAAGGTTCTTACGAACTTAGTGCAAACGCACACCCGGGCACTTCGTGAGGCCTTTACAAACTTAGTGCGGTATCTTTCACAGTTCAGTGCGCTGCTCGGAAGCCATTTTCATCTGCTTTCTATCTGTCCCTCTCAGCATCAGGTCCGCACATCTGCACCTTGCCCCTGCCCGCGGCCCCTCCGGGACTTCTCTGTAAAATATCCAGCAAACTACTTTCTTCGTCATTGCGTTTTCTTTGTAAAAGCTTGATTAAATTGCTTAAATCTGTAAAAAGATTAGCACACGGAGGCGATGATGTCAAGACCTGCGCTTCATCTGTACGCCCTTTGCGATCACCCATTGGGATCACCTGATCCTATGAGAAAATATCCCTGTCATAAATGCTTTTCCACTCAACCTGCGGATTTGCCTGTGCGAACTCGTCCATCTCAGAACTTCCGAATATAAAGTCGTAATCTGTCTCTTCCGACAGGAGCGTGCCGTCCTCGATTACAAGCCTGTAAATGTAACACTGACCGGTTCCGCGGCTGAACTGCAGGTCATACATTCCCGTCCCATCTCCCGCAATGTATAGCGACAATACCGGAATATCTCCTACGATCTGTTTCAGCTCGTATCCCAGACCGACTTTTGTACAGGTAAATACGCGGCAGTCCCGGGCAATAAATGTTCCGTCCTCAAACTCTGCCCCCACGATCAGCTCTTCTATCCCATCTCCGTCCAGGTCGCTCACAAAATATCCATAGGATTCCGCAAATCCGCCTGCCGCCGGAAAGTCATATCCGGGTTCCTGATCCTGTATGGACTGGAGTACCCCCTCATAGATATCCTGTATGGAGGAGCCCCAGCCTTCCTCATCCGCAGGTCCCTGTTCCACGTCCGTGATACTCTCTATGCGGTACAGGCCACTTCCGGTCGGTCTGAGCACTGCCCGCCTCTCTGTCGTAGTTGTCGGGTCTTCTCCTACATCTGTCGGCTCGAAAGTAGTGCGCTTATAAGTATAGGAAATCACCATCTCTTCCTCCGTATATTCTGCGGATGTGATCTCCGCAGACGCAGTATAGCTGAGTGAAGCTCCCGAAAATATTATCCTGTCTCCTTCCACATTGACCCCATACTCCGTATCACTGTCATTGTCCTCTGAATACTGGAAGGTTGTGAAAGACAGGAACAGCCGGTTTACATCCGCAAGCGAATACTGTGCCTGCCAGTTTTCAGTTGCCCCATAGTCCTCGATCGGGCTTTCCCGGCCGCTGTACTCTTCCGTATACAGCGCACCCTCGCACAGTGTATTCAAAATAATGTCATACTCATCTTCCGGAATACCCGCCTCCGTCTTCTCATCCGGACCGTAGGCAAACACAAACTCGAGTTCTTCCTTTGTCAGGTTCCCTTCTATCAACTCAGGATACTCTTCTTCCTGCATCTCTCTGGGGCCTTCTGACTCCTGTGTCTGTGCCGGTTGATTTTCTGCTTCATCCCCAACGACAGCCGTATCAGAGTCAGACCGGTTCAAAAACTGCGTTATGCCAATTGCAGCCCCCGCTCCTGCCACGCAGACTCCCAGGATAATCACTGCCGCCTTTCCTGCCGCTGTGTGGAGGAATCCGGTTTTGGCTGCCCCCGCTGCCGCATGCGCGCTTTTCGCTGCCGCCGCTTTTGACGCCGCTCCTTTTGATGCCGTCCCGTTAGCAGCCAGAGTGCTATCCCCAGTCGCAGAGCCGCCGGATAAGCTGTGCGCCTGGGCAAGCGCTGAGGGAAGAGAGGAAAAGATCCTGTCCGCCATCGCCCTTCCCGCCTGGATAAATGCCTTGTCTGCCGCCAGATATCCTGCATCTGCGCGAAGCAGGAACAGCAGCATCGGGACCGGAGCGACACTGTACAGCTTGTATCCTTTCTTCTGCAATGCCTCTGCCTTGATCTTCAGATTCTTTCTCCCGTAATTCAGCCGGGACTTCACGGTATTCTCCGAGCAGTTCAGTGCGCGCGCAATCTCCCGTATCGACGCCCCCTCAATATGGAACATCAGCATGCACAGCCTCTGTTCCTCGGAAAGGGAATCGAGCAGTTCATGGACAAGCTCGCGCGTTTCCTGCCTTGTGTATGCATTTTCAGGCTGCGTTTCCAGGCTGTCATCCTCAATCTGATATTCAAACTCTTCCCCCTCATCATCTTTCGCCACGTCGGAAAAGAGCATAGGGTTCTTCTTCGCCAGCATATTTTTTGCGGTATTCGCCACGATCTTTCCAAGCCAGGAGGGAAATGTCTCCGGATTTTCCAGCGTATCCAGCTTTGAAAACGCTCTGAGATATGCCTCCTGCATCACATCCTGCGCCGACTCCTCGTTTTTCATATACTGGAGAGCCAAATAATATTTACTTTTGTAAGTCTTTTGGTATAAAAAACCAAATCCCCTTTCATCGCCTGCCTTTGCAAGCTCGACCGCTTCTGTATAATTCATTCTTTTCCTCCTTTGTGCAGGCCCACATGTTCGTCCTGCAGCTTATCCTTTACACTTCTGTAGATTTCCGGGTCTTCTCTGGCCTCCCTTTCAAATTCCTTCATATCTCTTCTGACCAGGCAAATGAACCATTGGATAAAACTTAATTTCTTCAGCCTTACCACCTCTCTTTCACAGCTAAGACAGTACAAGGACCGAAAAAGTTTTATCCATCGATGGATTTATTATATCATTTTCCTCCCGCAAAGACATAAAATTTTACTTACCATGAAAATTTTCATCCTTTCCAAGAGTTAAATTTTTGCTAAAACGCATTGGCAGATCTTGTATTTTCTCAGGGTTTTCCGTATAATTCCCTCTACTCGTATATAGACAGATTCTGAATAAATAAAACAGACCATACCTATAATGTAGAAAGAAGAATGAAGGGAGTTTTCATTATGGAAGGAAAAAGCAGCAGCGACAACAATATTCTCACCGCCCTCAAAGGCCTGATCATAGGCGGCACCATGCTAGTTCCGGGCGTGAGCGGAGGTTCTATGGCAATGATACTTGGAATTTACGACCGTCTGATCTCTTCTGTGAGCTCTTTTATGAAAGACAAGAAGAAAAACCTGGTCTTCCTCGTAATCTTTTCAATGGGAGGGATCCTGGGCATCCTCCTGTTTGCCAATCCTCTCCTGCAGCTCATTGAGCGCTATACCATGCCGATGCTCTATTTCTTCATCGGGGCGGTCGTCGGGGGAATCCCCCTGATCATCCGGCAGTCGGGAGCCAGAAGATTAACCTGGCGCATTGCAGGCTATGTATGCCTCGGGCTCATTTTTGTCCTGGCCCTTTCCTTTCTTCCTGCGGATCTGTTTCAGACAGGAGGAACTTCGGGCCCTGTAGGAATCCTGATGCTTTTTCTCGCAGGCTTCATCACCGCCGCTGCCCTTGTACTGCCCGGCGTCAGCGTATCCTACCTGCTTCTCCTATTGGGATTATATGACAAGACCATGAGCGCGATCGGCAGTCTCCACCTTCCCTTTCTGCTCCCGCTGGGAATCGGGCTGATCCTGGGAATCCTGCTGATCACAAGGGCATTGGAGCGGGCGCTGTCCACGCACCCCCACCCGTCCTATTTTATCATACTTGGATTCCTGCTCGGCTCTGTTGCTGAGATCTTTCCCGGAATCCCCACAGGGGCGGATCTCTTCATCTGCTGCGCAGCCTTTGCTGCAGGCGTTCTGGCTATCCTTTTCCTCTCCCGCATGGAACTGGAAAAGCAGTCCTGAGTGTGGAAATCCCTCTTATATCTTTATGTATGATACCGATATATAGAATAAAGGGATTGCTTTCTACTTTACTCACGAGGAGGGATACGCATGTTTATCGGACAAATAGGCAGAAACTCATTTTTCAATACCGTAATTGCAGGCCAGAAACAGACGGCTGCAGCGCAGATTCCGTTCCAGACGGCTGCGTTTCGCACAGACCGGGCGGAGATCGGAACTCTTTCCCAGGAGGATTCTTCTTCCGGCATTTACAGACCATCTTCCAATCAGATGAAATCTCTTGAGCCCGTTTCTTTCTCCTGGGCTTCACCGGATGACGAAAGGGGACTTGACATTACAGATGTTCCCACACTCCTGCCGCCATCTGAACGGGAGGAATATACAGAGGAAGACGCCCTGCTCAACCAGTACAGCAAACAGTTTCGGATTGAGGGATATTTTGAAGGGGATGAATTTATCCTTACTTCTGAAGGTCCCGTAAGGCTGATGGGCGACGTCTCAGAAGAGCAGCTTGAAAATTTCAGAAAGGAACTGATCGAAAACGGCCTCGGGACCGAAATTGACTGGTATGGCGTGAGAAGCGACATGGTGTCAATGAATATCAGACTGGAAAATGCCGAACGCTTCGGACAAAAGGCAGACTATCTCGCGTCCCGGTACGCTGTTTTAAAAGACCGCATCCAGAACCAGTTTACCGGGGAGAAACAGGAAGCGGAACTTCAGAAGTTAGAACAGCTCTATACAGAAGTGAAAGAGGAAATGGCAGATACTTATGCCAAAAACATCGGCGGATTTTATGAGAGTCTCGGACAGTCCGGGGCAGCCGACGATACGCGGGAAAGCGTCCTGGCTATGATTGATGGGAAAGCGGATGCATATGCCGCTTACCTTGCGCAGAACGATATTTACGCAGACATAACTGAGCCGGACCGGCAGTGGCTGAAACAGGACGACGGATACATGGCGGCAAAATTGCGGGAAAGCGCTTCGGCAGCATCAGAGCAGATGCCGGTTGCCGACAGGCAGGCTCCTTACAGCGAGAAGGATCTTGTCTATGCCGGTATGTACGCAAAAGAGCTCTCACAGCAGATAAAGGATATCGAAGACAGTTCTCTTGCAGCGCTGACAGGCTGGAAATCATCTGATGTCAGAGGAGATGACAGCGCCATAGGCAGATACCTTGCCAAAGAGTACAACGCACTTTCCAGCGAGATCGACAGCGCCGGGATCAGTGACAGGCTGGCGAATCTGTTAAAGGCTTCCTTTGAACCGTTCATCGATAAATTCCTGGATGCACTGGACGCAAAGATCGACCATAACCGGGAACGGGTTGCCGATTCTCCGTGGAGCGCCGGTCTGATCCGGACGGAATATATTGACCGGGATAAGGTATACAGCGCTTTTGGGGCAGCCTAACTTTCTGGAATACGCAGACGCCTGATCTCCTCCATTGCTTTCTCAATATAAGTGTAGCCTTTCTCCATCAGAAATGCTCCGTGTGAGGGGAGGAGGATATCCGGGCGGATCTGTTCTAATACCCTGCAGGTCCTGATATACTTCTGCAGATCGCAGTCCCATATCGCCTGCAGGGATATTTTCCCGTAATTGAACACCGCATCGCCGGAAAACAGTATTTTCTTTTTGTCAAATTTCATTTCATAGCAGGCATGTCCGCTGCAGTGCCCTTCCGTGCGGAGCACCTTCAGGCACAGATCCCCGACCTTTATTTTCTCGCCGTCCTCAAGCGGCAGGACCGGGCAGGCGTCAAATGCATAATCTTTCGCATACATTCCCGCCCGTATCGCTTCCCTTATGGACAGCGCCTCAAGGTTGCCGGTGGAGACATATTCCGCGGTTTCTCTGAGCGCACATACCTTTGCCTGGCAGGCATGGCTTAACGCTGCGGCGCCGCCCGAATGATCGCCGTGGCCGTGGGTCAGGAAGATGCTGCTGATCTTCATCCGGTCAATCCCTGTTTTCTCAATATTTTTCAGTATCCGCTCCGGCTGTATGCCCGCCCCGGCGTCGATCAGGGCATATTCCCCTGCCCCGTCTATCAGATAGACCGTACAGTCTGTCTCATTTGAGATTCCAAATCCCGAAATCCCGGAACCCACAATATGTATTCTCTCATGTATCTGCATGTCTGCACTCCTAGACGCTCTTTCCCCGCGCGTCAATGGGGATCATTCTGTCAAATGTTCCGCCCCGGAAGCCGTACGCCTCATCTACAAGGTTCGTCACCACACAGGCGTGGTTCGGTATAATCTCGATCTTTTCCCCGATCTGGAGCGGGTTCTCTGCTTCGCACCTGATAAAGGCATGCTCTTCATTGAGGGCGTAAATCTCAAGTCCTGGATGCCCGACGATCTGTCCGTACCCTTTTCTGTAGTGACACATATCACTTGTCAGGGATTTTGTCCCCACGTCCGCAATCACCACATGCGCATCCGGTTTGCTTACCACAGTGGATACTACTCTCAGGGCACACTGGCCCTCTTCTGCCAGTCCCACATCGATCTGTCCGCAGTCGTTAAAGATATAGTGTCCGCTTCTGATCTCCGTGATCCCTTCCATTTCCTCTGGAACCTTCCCGGTAAAGCTGGACCCCGCGCTTAAAGTCTCTATCGGTATCCCGCCCTTCTCAAGCATCTGCGCGGTCTCTACCAGGATATCCCGCTCCTGCCTTGCATATGTACGGATCTCTTCTGTATTATGGCTGTTGTAGGCAAGGCCTCCATAGTACATCAGTCCCCTGATGCGGATCCCTTTCAGGTCCCGGATCCTGCGGGCAAATCCCAGAGTGTCCTTTCCCGGTTTTATCCCGCCCCGGTTCAATCCCCCGTCCACCTCGATGAGCACGTCCGCTTTTGCCCCCGCTTTTTCAAAATAACTGCTGAGCGCTTCCGCTCCGATATAGCTGTTTACAGCGGACGAAATCCGAATCTGCCCCGACAGCCTGAAAAGTCTCTCAAGCTTATCTTCTCCGATGATGGGGTATGCGACAAAGATATCTTTGATTCCGGCTTTCGCCATTGCCTCCGCCTCTCCCAGTTTCGCTGCAGTGATCCCGATACAGCCTGCCCGCACCTGCATCTCTGCCAGGTACCCGGACCGGTGTGTCTTAATATGAGGGCGGTGGCGGATGTGCGCCTTTTCCGCACCCTTTAACATCTCGTCTATATTTTTCTCAACAATATCCAGGTCGATCACGACGGCTGGCGTCGGAAGGCTTTTCCATTCTTCCTTCATAGCGTATCTCCTCCCAAAAATTCTCTCACCAGATTCCGATATATGGCTTCCGCATCCCGGATCTGCCCTGTTTCCACATATTCATCTCTCGTGTGCGCCTGCCCGAGGCTCCCCGGGCCGCATATGACCGTCGGGATTCCCCTTCTGACAAGGAAGTACTGTTCACAGGATGCTCCGAACGCGGCCGGATGCTGCTCCACTCCCAGGATTTCCCCTGCGATTGTGCAGCAGTCCCTGACGTATCTGCTGTCCGCAGGCGTCTCCGCTCCCGGCATAAAGAAATGCGGGGTCAGCCTGCAGTTTTTTATGTGCTCAAGCGCCCCCTCCATCAGGCGCCTGCATGCGTCATATGTCATGCCGGGCAAAATGCGGAAATCCGTCAGCAGCCTGACATGTCCCGGCACAATGTTGTCCTTCTCATAACCTTCTATCATAGTCACCGCAATACTCGGAGGCGGCAGGACCTCATGACAGTACGCCTTCAGCCTGTCGTTCATCCCGTACAGGGCGCTCACAGCCGCAGCAGCCTCCTGTACGGCATCACTGCCTTTTCCCGGGAGAGCCGCATGGAAGGCAGGGGCGGTAATGTCAATATATTCCCGCAGGACACCCCGGTGTGCAACCGCAACGTTCAGCTTTGTCGGCTCCCCGATCACGGCAAAATCCGGCGTCTTTTTTCTCTTGATCCATTCCTGCATCCCCTTATTGCTGCACTCTTCATCCGCGACAAAGACGAGGGTAAGCTTTCCCTGAAGCTTTGCCCCGGTTTTTGCCAGCTTCAGCATGACGGCAGACATTGCCGCCACCGCCCCTTTCATATCCGATGTCCCTCTTCCATACAGTCGGTTCCCCTTTTCCGTCATCTGAAACGGAGGGTATGTCCACCCTTCTGCGGCAGGCACAACGTCGAGATGGCCGCAGAACAGGAGTTCTCTCTCTCCTTCCCCATAAGCAGCGATGAGGTTCGCACGGTTTTCTCCCAGATCCTGAAGCCTTGCATCGATGCCTGCCGTGTCAAACAGGCGGCAGAGATACTCCGCTGCCTGTCTCTCATTTCCGGGAGGATTGCTCGTATCAATCGCGATCAGGTTTTCCAGTATATCAAAGACAATCCCTTTCATCCTTTTGTTCCCCTGCGTCTATGCTGTGCATCATTTCGTAATATCTGAGGTATCTCTCATAAATCTTCCGGTATCTCTGAAAATTCCTTTGGTCCGTCTCTCTTCTTTCCGTGATCTCCAGTCTCCTGGCCGCCGTCTCTTCCAGATTTTCAAATATTCCTGCCGCCGCTCCTCCGATCAGCGCCGCTCCCACGGTGGAGACGTCAGGGTTTTCCGTAATACACACCGGGATCCCAAAGACGTCTGTGATGATCTTCGGCCAGACGGCCACATGGATCCCGCCTCCTGCCAGTATCAGCTCCTGTATCTGTCCCGTCTCCTGAAACAGCCGTAATGTCTGGCGCATATTATATGTGATTCCCTCCAGCTGGCTTCGGAATATTTCCCCCCGCGACGTGCCGGCCCTAAGGCCGATCATATGTGCCCTGTCCGACGGGCAGAAATACGGAGATCCGCTGCCGACCAGGAAGGGAATCGTAAGCAGTCCTCTGCTTCCCGCCGGTATGCCCTCCGCTTCTTTTGAAAGCCTGCCGATCATGGCATAATCGATCCTGCCTTCCTCAGACAGGATTTCGGATATCCAGTTTACCGCCGCCCCGCCATTGAAATGGGACCCCAAGGCATAGAACTTTCCCCGGGTCACATGGGGATGGAAGGTTACTTGCCCGTAACAGGATTCTTTTCTCTCGGGGACAACCGACAAAAATGTGGCGCATGTCCCAAGCGTCAGTCCGGTATCGCCTGGCTCTGCCATGCCCAGGCCCAGCGCCGCACATGCCATATCCGCCGCTCCTGCCGCAACAGGCGTCCCTTCCTTTAATCCGAATCTTCTGGCGCCCTCCTCTGAGACAGTGCCGGCAAGGTCAGCGGGACCGACGATCTCCGGGAATATCTCCCGGCGCAGCCCGGCTCCTTCTATGATTTCTTCCCTCCACTCCATAGAGGCATCCAGGCATAGCGAGTTGTACGCATCTGTATAATCCGTCCAGATTTCATCTGTCAACCGGAACCGGAGATAATCCTTCGGCGAGAGCCACACCTTCGTCCGTCTGAAGATCCCCGGCTCCTGTTCCTTCAGCCATACGAGCTTTGGAAGGGAAAACGCATTGTTGACGGGATTTCCCGTGTACTGTCTGATCGAATCCCCCATCTGTGCCGACAATTTTTCGCTTTGTTTCTGGCTCCTTGCATCTGAGAGCATGATACAGGGGCAGAGGACTTCTCCTTCCCCGTCCAGGAGCACCACCGCGCTCATATGCCCGGAGAGGGAGATCACCTCAATCTTATCAAGGCTGACCCGCTCTTTCAGCTCTGCGATCCCGCTCTTAAGGGCAGCCTCCCAGTCCCCGGGAGCCTGTTCCAGCCAGCCGTTTTTCCCTGCCGTGGTCGGATACTGCCGGCTTACCGTCAGGACCGCATTTGCCCGCTCATCCATGACCATCAGTTTCATCTGCGAAGAACCCAGGTCTATCGCCAGTATATATGCCATCTCAATCCCCGTCCTTTAATATCGATACAATCGTTTCTACAACAGCGTCTATGATCCTTCTGCCCTTTTCTGCTGTGGCTGCCGTCGCATCCCCCAGCACTGCCGTATCCATAAACTCGCTCCATCTCACCGCGCTGTATTCATAATCCTTTGGAAATGTCACTTTCCGGGAAACCGCCTTTTGCATATCCACCCTGTCCGGGCAGAGATACAACATATATGACGTCTCGATTTCGTCCGCATGGAAATATACATTATGGGGGCGTTCTGACGTGCAGACCTTCTCAATCATCTCATTTGCTCCCGGATATGTGAATTGATAAATTTTCATCCCGAGGACGCCGGCGGCTTTGCGCATCATGGTCTTGGCAGCGGCTGAGTTTCCCACATGCGTATTGATCACCGCAAGCCTGCTGACGCCGGAGCGGTCCAGGCTTTTTGCGATCTCATACAGGTACTCTGCGAGCACCTGCCCGTCCACATGGATGCTGCCCGGCACGTCTCCCAGCGACCACACCTGTCCGTACGGGACACAGGGAAGGACCGCGCATCGGTCTACTCCCAGCTTTTCTTCTACTTTCGCTGCCAGCGCATCCGCAAGACAGCAGTCCGTGTCCAGGGGCAGATGGTTCCCGTGCACTTCAATGGCTCCTGTCGGAAGGAGCACCGTCATGCCGTCCGACTGCAGATATTTCTGCGCCCTCTCCTGATTCAGATCATTATACTTCATTCTCTACACCTTCTTAAATGAAAAGCACTCTCTCGGGTTATTAATAAAGATATCTTCTGCAAGTTTCTCTCCGTTTATCCCTGCTGCCTCCGCTTCCTCAATCAGCCTCGGTACCCACTTCTGCCTGATGTACGGGAGCCCGAGCGCATTTCCATAGCTGTGATAATAGCTTTTTCTCGCCGTATCGCCGCTTACCAGGATCTGCTTCTGGTATCCGTGCCTGACAAGTTCCAGGATACAGCCGATCCTGACAGACTCCGGATTATATTTCACCTTCGCGATCCCGTCAAAGCAGAGGAACGCCCCGGTATCCGCGATCTTGAGATGCATATAGGGATCCGGGTTGCGGTCCATATGCCCGAAGCTGATATTGTGAAGGTCCACGCCTTCCTCCCTTAAATATTTCATCTGCTCCAGCGCCATTGTCCCTGCCTCTGTGTGCGCATGTACCGGCGCTCCCGTTGCAAGGTGCGCCCTGCACACCGCCCGGATCGTCTTAATCTCCAGCGGGCTGATACTGTTGTATCCCGTTCCGAACTTGACCTGTCCGCCCCTGACGGACGTCCCCTGCATCCCTTCGGTCACTTCCTTTATGACAAATTCTGTCAGCTCTTCCACACTGCTTTTGTCGATCCACTCCTCATAGGTACGGTCTTCACCGGGCATTTTCGCGTCCCATAAGAACCCTTTGTTAAACCCCGCTGTCCCGATGATCTGCATCCCTGTGCGGACAGAAATATCACACACCGCCTGGGGGTCTCTCCCGTAGTCTATGGCAGTGGCGTCCACGATAGTCTTTACGCCGCATGCCTTTGCATCCGCTACCTCCTGCTCACTTTTCTGCGGATCATCCAGCAGAAGATCTGTTTCGTTTCTTTCCTCCCAGTGTGCCGGACGGCATATGATATGCTCATGAGAATATGTAAACCCCAGCTCCTCGGGACGAATGTCTCCTGTCATCAGTCTAACATATGACATTGTTTTCCTCCTTTCCTGCAGATTATCTGCGTTTCTTCATCTGATACTGGTTCAGCGCAACCATGACGGCGATGATCAGTCCCTGGCTTAAATACTGCCCCGCATTGGATATTCCAAGGATCGTCATCAGGCTCTGCAGAACGACAATGATCATGACGCCCGGGAATGTCCCTTCCAGCGTCCCGATCCCTCCTACAAAGGCGGTGCCCCCGATTACAGCCGCCGCAATCGAGTTCAGCGTGTATTCCGTCCCGACTCCCATAGATGCCACACCCACGTAAGCACTGAGCATCAGACCTGCCACTCCGGCGAGCACGGAAGCCAGGACATACGCCGAGATCACGATCCCGTCCGCATGATACCCGGACATCTTTGCCACCTTAGCGCTTGCGCCCGTAAAATAAAGCTTCCGTCCGTAGACCGTCTTTCTCAGCACGACTGAGAGCAGCGCCCACAGACAGACCCAGATGACGACCGCCACAGGCAGGATTCCCCACCAGCCTTCGGCGATAAACCGGAAGGATTCTGGAAGATTGCCGCTGGGTATCCCCTGCGTATAGATGTAATATCCTCCTTCAATGACAATAGACATTGCCATTGTGACAAGAAACGGCTGCATTTTAAATTTTGTGATAATCACACCGTTTACAAGCCCGATCAGCACGCAGAGGCCCAGCGAGGCTGCCACGCCAAGCGGGATATTTCCCGGATCTCCGCTTATGATCGACGCGCACACGAGGTTGACCATAGACATTGTAGTCCCGACGGACAGATCCAGTCCGCCCACCAGAAGCGCGATCGTCTGCCCCATCGCCACGATTCCGAGGGGAGCCGCTGATCTTGCGATGTTCAGCAGATGGGACGGCGAGACCGTACCGTTCGTTGAAAAGAGAAATGCCAGTATCATCACCAGGAAAAGCACATAGACTCCAAACGGGAAATTCGTATATCTGATCTTTTCTTTTATACTCTGCATATTATTTCATCTCCTTTCTCTTGATCTGGAAGATCATAAGGGATGCCACCAGTATAATTCCCTTTGCTATGTACTGATAGTAAGGAGAAATCCCCATATTGTTCATGATATTGTTGATCAGGGTCAGGATGAACGCCCCGAAAAACGCCCCGATTACGCTCCCGACTCCTCCGTTCATCGAGATGCCTCCCACGACTGCTGCCGCCACGGAGTCCATCGCATAGCTGTCTCCCACAAGCGGATTTCCCGTCGAGATGCGCACAGAGAGGAAAACTCCCGCAATTCCTGCGATCGCCCCGGAAAGCACATAGATCAGGACAATGTTTTTCTTCGTCTTGATCCCGGACTGCTCTGCATAGACCTCTCCGTTCCCGATCGCATAGATATTCCGTCCGAAACGGGTATAATGGAGGACCGCAAAGACGATAACATAGATCAGGATTGCCAGAATGATCGATACGTTGAGCACTCCGATCCTGCTTCTCATAAAGGAGGAAAATCCCGTATTCACGCTTCCTCCGCCGCTTGGCATCAGGATCAGGCATATCCCCTTGAGAAACGCCTGCGTGGAGATCGTGATGATCATCGCAGGGATCCCGAACTTCACCACGCCGATCCCGTTCACAAGACCAGTCAGAGCCCCTGCCCCCACTGCCAGAAGGATGCTGAATATAACCTGTCCTGCCGTATCCTGGCTGAACATGGCGACCATGATGGTGCCAAAAGAAATAATACTGCTGACAGACATGTCGATCCCGCCGATGAGCAGGACCTTGCACTGTGCCACTGCCACTACTGCCAGCACGGCAGCCTGGGCGGCGATGTTGCGTATGTTGTATGCATTTCTGAACGTTGGTGATACAAGGGAAGCTATCAGTATCATCGCGATCAGCACGACCATAGACGGAACCGCCTGTTTCACCTGCTTTTTTACTGATCCTGTCATGCCTCTTTTCTCCTTTCCGCCTCAGACCGGGGACTTTTTGCGCTGAACTGCATGATCTTTTCCTCCGTAGCCTCAGCTCCGGCAATATGCCCGGATATCTGTCCCTCATACATCACGTATATCTCATCTGAAAGCCCGATCAATTCAAGCATGTCACTGGTAAAGATCACGACGCTGACGCCTGTCTTTGTCAATTCCCTGATCAGGGAATAGATCTCCAGCTTGCTCTGCACATCAACTCCCCGGGTCGGCTCGTTCAGATACAGGATTTCCGGCTTTGTCTTAATCCATTTGGAAAAAACAATCTTCTGCTGATTCCCTCCCGAGAGGTTGGACACCTTCATCTTTGGATTGCTTACCTTAATATTCAGTTCCCGGATCCCTTCTTCAACCGCTTTCTCTTCTTTCTTTTTCTCCACAAACCCGGCTTTTGAATTGTCTTTGAGAACCATAGATAAAATATTTTCCCGGACAGAAAGATCCAGGCAGAGCCCCTCGGATTTCCTGTCCTCCGGCACAAAGGCGATCTTATGCTTCAGGGCATCTGCCGGCGAGTGTATCGCCACCTTTTTCCCGTCGATCATATAATCTCCTGCTGTAAAGGGCGTCAGGCCGAACAGCGCCCTGCTTAACTCTCTCTGCCCCTGTCCTTCCAGGCCGCCGATTCCCACGACAGTCCCCTCCGGCACATCGATGCTTACGTCCGTTACAGTTGAGCCGACGCTTGCGTTCCTGAGGGAAATCTTGATCTTATCATCCTTCGTTTTTCTGCGTTCGGGATAGACATTTTTAAAGTCGCGCCCTACCATCTTGCTGATCAGCATCTCTTCATTCGTCTGGTCCAGGGGGGAGTGAAATACAAATCTTCCGTCCTTCAGGATCAGGACCTCATTGCATGTCTGGTAGATATCATCCATACGGTGGCTGATCATAATGACGGATACTTTTTCTTCCAGTATCCGGCGGATGAAGTCAAATAAGATCCGGGACTCCGCCTTGTTAAGCCTTGAGGTCGGCTCATCAAAGATCACGATCCTCGGATGGGAGGACCACGCTTTCGCAATCTCTGTGATCTGGCACTGGGCAGGAGACAGCTCGCATACCATCCTGTTGACGTCGATCTCGTACCCTATGTCTGCCAGGACCTTTTCCGCCTGCCTGTGCAGTTTCTTCTGGTCAAGGAACGGCCCCTTCTTCGGCTCCCTGCCGAGCATGATGTTCTCTCCGACCGTCATCTCTTCCATGAGGCTCAGTTCCTGATGCACGAAAGCAATCCCCTTCTCTCCCGCCTCTACCGGGCTTTTGAATCTGATCTCTTTCCCGTCCATCTCTATGGACCCCTTGCTCGGGGACAACCCTCCGCTTATAAGGTTCATCAGCGTGGACTTCCCTGCCCCGTTCTCCCCGACGATCGCAATCGCGCTCCCCTCCCGGCACTCAATTGACACATCTTCCAGGACGACGTTCCCATTAAATTCCTTTGATAAATTCTTCCCCAGTAATATCGTTTTCGTGTCCTTCACATGTTCTCCCTCCGATCATGAAACAGAACCGGTGCCGGTGCACAAAGGATACCGCCCCATATGCACCGGCACCAGATAACCTTTTCGCTCTTATTCAAATATTTCCGCCAGCACGTCCTCCGGAAGCTCTGTTCCGCACCACACATCATCTGAAAGATCCGGGAAGTATGCCTCTTTCATCTCCGTGAGGCCTGCCATCGTCTCAACCGGATAGATATTATCCTTCTCGACCTCTTCTCCATTCATCAGAGAGATCGCTGTATCGAGAGCAATCCGCGTCAGCCAGGTCGGCTTCGCAACGGCGATTCCTTCCATATTATTGTCTACACAGGCTTTCAGATATCCATTGTTGTCCTCTCCCGTCATCGGGACAAGGTCTCTTCCTGCCGCCTGGAAAGCTTCGATCGCGCCAAGCGTCATGGCACCGCCCTGTGACCATACGCCGTCGATCTCCGGGTATGTCGCCAGAAGGTCCGACATGACGGTTCTCGCTGTGGCGTAATCCCAGTCGGCATCCTCTTCTGCGAGGATCTCAATGTCTGGATACTGCTCGAATACGCTCATCGCTCCTTCTCTTCGCAATGTATTGCTGGAAACGCCGGAAATTCCATTGAGCATGACGATCTTGCCCTCTCCGCCAAGCTGCTCTGCCAGCCACTGGGCGCCGGTCGCCCCGAAGTCCGTCTCGTCCACTGTGATCAGAGAATCATATGCGTCTCCGTCGATCGTCGCCGCGAGAAGGATTACCTTGATCCCCTCATCCATCGCTTCCTGAAGTGTGGCGTTCAGCGCGGTCGTGTCACACGGGGTCGTGATGATGACATCCACTCCCTGGGCGATCAGGTCCTCGATATTCGCGATCTGCTTTGTGATGTCATTGTCCGACTCTACATAGGTCACATCTACCTGGTCCGCATAGTTGTTCTCCACGTTCCACTTAAATTCCTGATAGAGCTGTACAGACCATGAATTTCCGAGATAGTAGATGTCGTACCCTATCTTGATCTTCTCGCCACTGCCCGCTGATGAGTCCGAAGAAGACGCGTCTTCTCCGCCCCCGGACGAACATCCTGCCAGGGACAGGAGCATCACACATGCCAGCAACAAACCGAAAATTCTTTTCTTTTTCATTTTTGTCCTCCTTTGTAAATTTTGTATAGTGTTGAGTTCTATCTGAATCATATCATTGTATAGTTGACTAGTCAAGTACAAATTGTTGAAATAATCAATTATTATTGCTCTTTTAAATAGTAATTGTTATTATTGTTTGATAATTATACTTTTTGACAATAGTTTTTCTCCATAGTTGTATACTCAAGCCGGGAAACTAATTCATTGACCAATCAGCCTGCCAATGCTATTATTGAAACAGGTAATTTTACCAATTATGAGGTATTGAGAGGACTATATATGCAAGAACAGGATAACTACTTACCATATTATGTAAAAATCAAGCAGTATTTGCGCCAATTTATCGCCAGTGCACAGCCTGGTGAGAAGGTTCCCAGCGAATTTGAGCTTGCAAAGCGCTTTGACGTAAGCCGCGGCACTGCCAAACAGGCAATCATGGACCTGGTTTATGAGGGACTTTTATACCGGAAGCAGGGAAAGGGGACTTTCATAGCCGGACGCGTCCCCCGTGTATATGACCAGCTTCCCTCCTTTACCGATGATATAAAAAAAGCAGGGCATGTATCGACCAGCAAGCTGCTCAGCTTTTCACAGGCTGCACCTGCTCCCAGGGCAAGGAAATTCTTTTCTCTGGGGGACGATGAAAATGCGATCCGTTACAAAAGGCTGGTCTCAGACAATTACCGTCCCGCCGCTGTTGTCATCAGTTATCTGAACCCACATATTTACAAAGGGCTTCAGGCATCAGACATCCATATCTCCCTGTATGACGCTCTGCGCAGCAAATTCGGGTATGCCCCGACAAAGGCAAGAGACAGCTACAGCTTCGTCAACATTTCCCCCCACACTGCAAAGCTCTTAAACTGCAGTGAAACAGATTATGTCTGCTATTCCGAGCGAATGGGATACCTGGAGGACAAGACGCCTGCGGAATTTGTGGAAAGCTATATCCGCGCCGACTATTTCCGTCTGGAGATTTCCTTCGGTCTGGACAGCACCGCCCCCGAGACGCCCCAGATTGTCTACCGGGTACCCCCGTCAGTTTCGGATTAAAAGTACTCAAGTTCAAAACCGAAACACAAAAAGGCGGGCACGCAGATTTTATATAACCTGCGTGCCCGCCTTTTTTCTATTTTACAATCTCATTTTAAAGTCCTCGTATCCAAACCTCCTCACCGTCTCGTACGTCCCATCCTCCCTCTCAAGGAGAATGTCCGGCAGCTTCATGCCGTTGAAGGTGTTGGTCTTTACCATCGTATAGATCGCCATGTCCTGAAACTCCAGCCTGTCCCCGCACTCTAACGGCTCCTGAAAAGCATAGTCTCCGATCACATCCCCTGCCAGGCATGTAGGGCCTGCCAGGCGGTATACATACGATCCGCTCTCTTTGCCGACCGCCCGGGTATCTGACGCCTGCCGCGCTCCTTTAAGCGGTGGCAGGTAGGGCATCTCCAGCACATCCGGCATATGGCACGCCGCCGAGGCGTCCAGTATGGCAATCTTCATCCCATTGTCCACGATATCCAGTACTTCCGTAAGAAGAATCCCTGCATTTAGCGCCACCGCCTCTCCCGGCTCCAGGTAGACCTCCACACCGTAAGTCTCCTGTACATGGCGGATGCATCTCTTTAGCAGTTCCCGGTCATAATCCTGCCGGGTGATGTGGTGTCCTCCGCCGAAATTCACCCATTTCATGTGATGCATCCAGGCTCCGAACTTCTCTTCCACGCTCTCTAATGTCACCGCCAGGTCATCCGAGTCCTGCTCACAGAGCGTATGGAAATGCAGTCCGTCCAGGCTCCTGATCGCCTCTTCTGACATCTCCCGCTGAAATGTTTCAAGGGTTGTGCCCAGACGGGAATATGGGGCGCACGGGTCATAGACCTGGTGCCCCTCCTGGGTGGAGCACTCGGGATTAACCCGCAGTCCCGCGCTGCATCCTGCCGCCTTCGCCCGTTCCCCGTATCTCTTAAGCTGGGAAGGCGAGTTGAACACAATATGGTCACAGAGGCTTAAGATCTCACCCATTTCGTCTTCCCTGTACGCCGGGGAAAAGATATGGTTCTCCTTCCCCATCTCTTCGTGCCCCAGGCGCGCTTCAAAAAGCCCGCTCGCCGTCGCCCCGGCAAGATATGTCCCGATCATCGGGTAAAGCGAGTACATGGAGAACGCCTTCTGCGCCAGAAGGATGCGGCATCCCGTCTCATCCGCGATCTCCTTTAAGATTTCCAGATTCTCCCGAATCCTGTTTTCCTGTACCACAAAACATGGCGTCCGCAGCTCTTCCCTTCTCATACTCTGCCTCCGCACCGGTCCCTACTCCACCAGTTCCGGGTCTTCGCTGATCTTCCACGGAAGCCCCCATTTGTTCAGGGCGTCCATGAACGGGTCCGGGTCAAGCTCTTCCAGGTTATACACGCCCGGCTTCATCCAGGTGCCGGTCATCAGCATCATGGCTCCGATCATGGCAGGAACGCCGGTTGTGTATGCCACTGCCTGGGAGCCGACCTCGCGGTAGCACTCCTGATGGTCGCATACATTATAGATATAGAGTTTCTTTTCCCTGCCGTCTTTCTTCCCGATAAAGATACAGCCGATATTTGTTTTCCCCTTTGTCCTGGGCCCGAGGGACGAGGGGTCTGGAAGCACTGCCTTTAAGAACTGGAGCGGCACGATCTCCTGACCGTTGAACGTGACCGGCTCGATGGACGTCATCCCCACATCCTCCAGGCATTTAAGGTGGTTCAGGTAACTTTCCCCAAAGGTCATGAAGAAGCGGATCCTCTTGATCCCCGGGATGTGAACCGCAAGAGATTCTATCTCCTCGTGGTGGAGCAGATACATATCCCGCTTTCCGATCTCCGGGAAATTGTAGACTCTCTTGATCTCCATCGGCTTGGTCTCGACCCAGTGTCCATCCTCCCAGTAAGAGCCGTTGGCTGACACCTCACGGATATTGATCTCAGGGTTAAAGTTTGTGGCAAACGGATATCCGTGGTCGCCGGCATTGCAGTCAAGAATATCGATATAGTTGATCTCGTCAAAGTAATGCTTCAGGGCATAGGCGGAAAATACGCTTGTCACGCCGGGATCGAACCCGCTGCCAAGCAGGGCCATAAGTCCTGCCTTCTCAAATCTCTCCCGGTATTCCCACTGCCATTTGTACTCGAATTTCGCGGTGTCCTCCGGCTCATAATTTGCCGTGTCAATATAGTGGACCCCTGCCGCAAGACAGCACTCCATGATGAGGAGGTCCTGGTACGGAAGCGCCAGGTTCAGCACTACCTCCGGCTTTTCTTTCCTGATCAGCGCGGTGAGGACTGCCGTGTCATCCGCATCCACCTGGGCAGTCGTAATCTTTGTCTTTGTCGTTCCCTGCAGCTTCTCTTTGAGCGCATCGCACTTGGATACCGTCCTGCTTGCAATCACCAGTTCTGAAAACACATCACTGTTCTGGCAGATCTTATGAATTGCCACACTCGCCACGCCTCCGCAGCCGATCACCATTACTTTTCCCATCTTCCATCTCTCCTTTTCCCTGTAAATTTATCTTCCGTTTTATCTCGTCCGCCTCTTTACAGGCGGTTCACAATTGCGATTATCATTTCCCTGATAATCTTGCATGCCACTGCTGTGGAAGCCCCCGTAGGATCACACGGCGGGCACAGCTCATTTACGTCGCAGCCGATCAGGTTCATCCTTTCGCACACCTCTGTCACCCCGCACATCAGGGAGGTGAAGTCCACCCCTCCCGGCTCCGGCGTCCCTGTCCCCGGGAATACAGACGGGTCCAGCACATCCAAGTCAACCGTAACGTACACCGGCTCGTCGCCGATCATCTCCATCGACTCCTCCAGCCCGTCCAGGCCAAACGGATGGAAGTCCGTGTGCCCGCTTCTCGCCCAGTCAAATTCCGCCTTCTCCCCGGACCGGATCCCAAACTGATGGATCCGCCCATCTCCCAGGATCTCCCAACACCTGCGCATCACACATGCATGGGACAGCTCTACCTGCAGATAGTCCGTCCGCAGATCCGTATGTGCATCAAAATGGATGATATGAAGTCCCGGGTATTTCTCTGCCGCCGCTCGGACGCTACCCAGCGTCACAAGATGCTCTCCGCCGATCATGAACGGGAGCTTCCCGTCCTCTAAGATCTTCCGGGTGCACTCCCCGATCTGTTCAAGCACGGTCTGCGAACTGCCGATCGCCAGCTCCAGGTCCCCGCAGTCATAGACCGTCCCTTCCGTCAGCTCTTTATCCTGGTAGGGACTGTACACCTCCAGTCCGTAGGAGTCATTGCGGATCGCCTGGCCGGCAAAACGCGCCCCCGGGCGGAAGGATGTCGTCGAGTCATACGGCGCTCCGAACAGCACGACTTTCGCCTCGTCATATTCCGCGCCGCAGCCGATATAATTCACTATATTTTTCCACATCTTCTCTGCCATCTTACTACTTCTCCACATCTTCCAGAAGCTCTTCCACATATACCGGAAGGGCGAACACACCGGCATGCAGCCTCGGCTCATAGTATTTCGTCCGGATCCCCTTGAGCTTCCAGCTCACCTTGTCAAGGTCGTCCAACGGATGGTACTTCTTCGATGCAAAGCCGAACAGCCAGTGCCCCGACGGATATGACGGGATATGCGCCTGGTAGACCCGGCAGATCGGAAAGGTCTCCACGATCCTCTTGTGCATCCTCTGGCACTGGAACGCCTCTTCCGTATAAAACGGACTTTCATTCTGATTGATCATGATGCCGTCCTCATGGAGGGCATTATAACAGTTTCCGTAAAATTCCTTGGTGAACAGACCCTCGCCTGCCCCGAATGGGTTGGGGGAATCGATGATGATCAAGTCGTATGCATCCCCCTTGGAGCGGATGAACCGCAGCCCGTCTTCATTGAAGATGGAGACCCTCGGGTCTGTCAGGCTGTTCGCGATCTCCGGGATATACTTCCGGCATACTTCCACAAGCAGCGGGTCCGGCTCGACCACGTCGATCTGCTCGACGGTGTCATATTTGATAAGCTCCCGGACGACTCCCCCGTCGCCTCCGCCCATGACCAGCACCCGCTTTACGTCCGGGTGCACTGCCATCGGGACATGGGTGATCATCTCATGGTAGATGAACTCATCCCGCTCCGTCAGCATCAGATCCCCGTCCACCACAAGAATCTTCCCGAAGTCTTTCGATTCCAGAACGTCGATCCTCTGCACCTCGCTCTGGGAGCTGAAAAGCTGTTCCTCAATGCGGATAGACAGCTTCACGCCGTCCGTATGGATATCGGAAAACCACATTTCCATCTTCCTTCACCTCTTTCTCTCCGTCACTCATGACATCGGATTCTTCACCGGTCCGCGCAGGACATTCAGTCGTTCGATCGCCTCGTCCTCCGGTCCTGTCATCGAGCATCCTTTCTCCTTTGCATAGGCAATGTAGTCAATAATCTCGTCCGTCACCTCTTCCCCCGGCGCAAGGACCGGGATGCCCGGCGGATAACACATGACGAACTCACTGCACACCCTTCCCTTTGTCTCCCTAAGCGGAATGGACTCTTTCTCGGCATAGAAGGAGTCCTGCGGCGTCATGACCACCTTCGGCGAAATGTACTCCTGGGTCAGCATGCCGGTCTTGTCTTTCTTATGACGGCGCTTTAAATCCGCCAGCGCCGTCACTAGACGCTCCAGCTCCCGCATCCTGTCGCCTATGGACAGATATGCCAGAATATTTCCCAGGTCTCCGAACTCAATCTGAATGTCATATTCATCCCGAAGGATATCATAGACCTCGATTCCTGCCAGCCCGATATCCAGCGTATGTATAGAGAGTTTTGTCGGGTCAAAGTCAAAGATGCTGTCCCCGTTTATCATCTCCCTGCCAAACGCATAATAGTCCCCGATCTTGTTGATCTCCTCCCTCCCATACTCCGCAAGGGCCGTCACCTGCCGGAATGACTCTTCTCCCCGCAGCGCCAGGTTCCTCCTGGATATATCGAGGCTTGAAAGCAGCAGGTAAGAACCGCTGGTGGTCTGTGTCAGATTGATGATCTGCCGGATATATCCGGGATGCACTCCTTGCCCCGTCAGAAGGAAGGAGCTCTGTGTCAGGCTTCCTCCCGACTTATGCATACTCACTGATGCGACGTCCGCTCCCGCCTCCATCGCGGAGACCGGCAGTTCCCGCCCAAAATAGAAATGGGTTCCGTGAGCCTCATCCGCCAGGACAAGCATCCCCTTTTCATGTGCCGCCTTTACGATCGCTTTCAGATCCGAACAGATGCCGTAATAAGTCGGATTGTTGACGAACACTGCCACTGCGTCTGGATTCTGCTCAATGGCGTCAAACACGTCTTCCCGCTTCATTCCCAGTGAGATCCCCAGCTTCTGGTCCACATCTGGATTTACGTAGATCGGTCTGGCTCCGCAGAGCACCATCGCATTGATCGCGCTGCGGTGTACATTTCGGGGCAGTATGATCTTATCCCCCTTTTTACAGCAGGAAAGAATCATGGACTGCACTGCCGACGTCGTCCCCCCTACCATAAGAAATGCGTGGTCCGCCCCAAAGGCGTCCGCTGCCAGTTCCTCCGCTTCCTTTATGACAGAAACGGGATGGCACAGATTATCCAGAGGTTTCATAGAATTTACGTCAATGCCGACACAGCGTTCCCCTAAAAGCTGCACCAGTTCAGGATTTCCTCTCCCATGCTTATGTCCGGGCACGTCAAAGGGGACGACCCGGTTGCGCCTGAAGCGCTCAAGCGCCTCATATATAGGCGCTCTGGTCTGTAATGATCTATCCATCGTGCACCTCCAAAAAGTAACAGGCTGTGCATACATGCACAGCCTGTGTTCTTGTCTCGTTATATCTTTAATAAGCGAACTGATTTCGTTATGCTTTCGGATAAGACAGATATTGGGGTTAGAGTCTATATAGCAAATATTTTTACTTTTACTACTCTTATTGACCGTTTCACAAGTTGCGTATGCGTATCATGCACACCGGTTATAAAGTAACCAACTTATAAAATTTGAGCTTTTAACTCAATCAATAATGCAGCTTTTGCGCCGCGTAAAATATTTGCATGGAGAACTTTCCAAATACCTGTTTCCATACATTGGGTATCGTACCATACTATTTTATGAAATTCAAGATTTTTCTTCAGACTGTTTCACCCTCGGGAAACAGATATCCACCTTAAACAGATCCCCGTCCAGGTACAGGCCGAACTCGCCGCCCTGCATCGTGGTCAGGCTTTTTGCAATGGACAGTCCCAGTCCGCTCCCCTCGGTGCTTCTCGATAAGTCTCCCCGGATAAAGCGCTCTGTCAGCTCATCGGCCGAGATGTTAAGCTGCTGCTCCGAAATATTTTTCAGGGAGAACCTGACTTTGTCCTCATCGGCCCTCAGGTCCGCATATACCCTTGTCCCGGGCATGGCATATTTGGCGGCATTTCCGAAAATATTTTCAAGCACTCTCCACATTCTCCGCCCGTCTACGTGGATCACCGCCGGTTCCTCCGGGAGATTTACCACGATGGACAGGTGCCTTGCGGCAAATTTCTCTGCAAATTCGCCTTCCGTCTGCTGGATCATCTCCGTCAGGTTCACATCCATATATTCCAGCGTAATATTGCCGCTGCTGACCTTGGAAGCCTCGACCACATCCTCGGTCAGTGTTTTCAGCCTCTGCGCCTTTGACTCCAGGATGTCAAGATACCCCTGTATCTTCGGGTCCTGGATGTCAGAACGTTTTAAGATATCCACATAATTGATAATCGATGTGAGAGGAGTCTTAATATCATGTGACACATTCGTAATCAGGTCTGTCTTAAGCCTTTCGTTCCTCATCGCCTCTTCCACCGCTTTGTTCAGCCCGCTTCCGATATCGTTCAGCTTTTCCGCGACATCCCTGCTTGAACCCCTTAATCCTCCCAGGGGGATCTGATAACTCATATTGCCTGATGCGATCTCATCAATCCCTTTGCGCATCCTGTTTCTTGCGATCGCACTGCTCAAAACGATATAGGCAACCGCAAGATCCATCAGCAGCATCAGGATGATAAAGAGCGGGACTGCAGATGCAATCACAAGCCACTGAAGGATGAAAAATACAACAATCACAATAGCCGCCTTCGCTGTTACAGGGCCCTCTCTGGCCACAGTGCCGATGAACCGGACAACCATGCAGCAAATGCTGTCTTTCCAAAGCCTTTTGGCTTTAATACGGCGGACAAGGCTGTTATATCCGGCAAAAAAGCAGCCGAATGAAAAGAGTCCATACAGAAACACAAGCACCAGGTCGCGCGTATTGTACAGGTTAAGAAGGGCATAGGGATCATAGACCGGTTCTGCATATTGATAATATTGATAGGTTTCCACATAGGAGGGCAAACCTTCTGTCGACTCCCATGTCATCTGTATCCCGTCCCACTGCGCAAGGCTCCACTGTATGGCAAGAAACCCGGTGACTGCCACCCATACGGCAATTATGATCCCTGCCGCAAGCTCTGTCTTCCAATGGTCAAATGCCGTCAGATGCAGCTCCTCATCCCTGTCGCTTCTTCCTGCCACGACAGTAATCCAGACTGTCGAAATAAGAAGCAGAGCTACTGCCACAACTCCTGTCACTGCCATTGCCCTTAAGAACGGTATACTCTGTTCATAGCTCTGAGCCGCCTCGTAAAACTGATCCCTGATCGGAAAAGAAGTATCAACGGCAACCGCAAGCGTGCTGTTGAACCTCCTGGAGTTCTCGTAAGATCTCACCGTATCCCACTCATTTGTCTCAGAGATATTCATATTCGTCTCAAAGTCCCGGAGCTTCGGGTTTACGATCATATATTTCACTCCGGGTTCCTCTTTCATCGCCTCAATATTTTTTTCCACATCTGCCGGATTCTGATAATCACTTCTGTTTGTCACAACCTTCTTCGTGTCTTCATTCACATAGAGATACGTAAGGTTCGTATTCCCCTCCGCCAGATAATCCCAACCGTTCTGATAGATCTGCATATCCGAGTACAGGCTGCTGAGCACCGATGCAATCTCATCATAAACGACCGTAAGCTTCCCGTTTAACTGCGGATTGTCATTTACGACCTGGAGAAGATTCTCCCCGTCCGCCGGAGCATATTTCTCTTTGAGAGACTGCCCGAAGTTCCAGCAGTCTGTATAGGCAACATCGCCCTCACTGTTTCGGATACTGAATGTATAATACCCTGATGACGTATAGTCCCCGCTCTCAAGTCCCTCCAGAAAATCCGCCGGATCTGCCTCTTCCATATCCAGGACAAGCTGCCCGGAATCAATGAGGTCAAAAAACTCATTCTGATAGTAGTAATAATAGGCGCCGTCCGGCTTCTCACAGACAATAACATCATTGGTGTCATACAGCGTCTCTTCCCCTCTGGCATAATCCTCGCTCCAGCTTTCCAGTTCTTCCAGCGTGTAGGCAATACCGGAGACATTCTCCCCACTGATCATGCCGGTTTTGGAATATTCCATAATATCCACGATCTTGTTTGAATTATAGGCGCCGTCTGTCTCAAAAAGGTTCTCAAGCCTGAGCTGGTTCATAATCTCGCCTATGGAGTTCTGAACCTGTGAATTGAACGTATTCGATTCCGCAAACGAATCGCCTGTCATATTCCATACCTCTACCGGATTCACCGCCTCCGTTATCCCCACGCCTCCCCGCAGGACAGCGGAAAGAATTGCTCCGCTTAGGACGGAAGCGGCAAAGGCTGCCCCGCTTAAAATGGCAACCGCAAGGACAATCGCTTTTGCCGCCTTTTTTCTATACCATTTCTTCATAAATTTCCTTTCTCATCCTCCTGTCAGGCGTCACATTTTTTCTATCTTATATCCCACGCCCCAGACCACCTTCAGATACCGGGGGTCCTTCGGATTGATCTCTATTTTCTCTCTGATGTGGCGGATATGCACGGCAACTGTGTTGTCCGCCCCTATCGCCTCTTCGTTCCAGATCGATTCATAAATCTGATTGATGGAAAATACCCTTCCCTGATTCTTCATGAGCAGAAGAAGGATATTGTACTCTATGGGGGTCAGCTTCACCTGCTCCCCGTCCACCGTCACTTCCTTAAGGTCGTCATTGATCTTAAGTCCGCCGACTTCGTATATCTTTTCCTCGTGTTCCCGGACCGTCCCGCCAAGCTGCGTGTACCTGCGCAGCTGCGACTTTACCCTCGCCACAAGCTCTAAGGGGTTAAATGGTTTTGTCACATAATCATCCGCCCCCACGTTGAGCCCCAGGATCTTGTCCGCATCCTCAGACTTTGCCGACAGAATAATAATCGGGATGCTGTTGTTCTCACGTATCTTAAGGGTGGCACGGATCCCGTCAAGCCTGGGCATCATAACATCCAGTATCAGGAGGTTCACCTCCTCCTTCTCCAGGATGCTGATGGCCTCTATGCCGTCATATGCCTTCAGGACACGGTATCCCTCCTGCGTCAGATATATCTCAATCGCTTCTACGATCTCTTTCTCATCATCACAGACTAATATGTTATACATCACAATCACCTCCCTTACAGTATACATGATACGGAAAATATTTTAAAAGGGATGAGAGAAAAACTTAGGAAATTCTTAATAAACGAGGGATCTCTCAAAAAACTGCAAATTGCCGCAGACCAAAAACAGCGTATTTTCGGACTTTTTCCCGTCCCGCATCTTCCTGCTCTTTTCCGATCTGTTCCGCCAGATCCGAGATCAGCTTTGCTATCGGATACGGTACAATATGCTGCACCCCGTTGACCGTTATGGCACACAGTTCTGCATTCGCTACTGAAATATCATATTCACCTCTCCCTCTATTACTTCCACACGCATTACTTTGTTTCGTGTTGATTGTCAATACTATTTTTCGTATTTGCAAATACTTTTTTTCGTGTTTTAATATTATTGGAGGTTTAAAAAGATGGCAAAGGGGCTCGGCTGAGATTTTCAGAAAGTTACTTGATATGATTAAGGAAATCATTGCAGAAAACGATGATGCAAATATCTTTACAAATATACCAGAAGAAGATTTACTCTATTATTTTTGGAGCATTTCACCAGAAGGGCAGCGCAAAATAATAGAATATGCAAAAGATCTGGCTGGAAATCCTGAATACCGCAAAGAAGAATAGCTCGGATCAGAGTCCGCACATTGACAGTAATATACTTACCAAGGCAGCTGGTAGAGCGGCTGTGGTTCTCCGCCTGAGTCTTGCACAGGAGGGGATGTCTATGAGTACTTATGAAGAATTGCAGAT